>NZ_CACSLH010000009.1 GCF_902706605.1 Enterococcus sp. CSURQ0835
TCTAGAGTCCTTCGTACGTCTGCTCATCATAAGATCAACCCCTTGATATTACTGTATTTGTTACTTATATTATACCAAAAAAAGACTGTAAACTTAAGTCATTTTCATGACTTTGTCTACAGTCTGAAACGAATCACTGATCAGTGATTCGTTTTATTTTTATTCAGCAACACGCCATGTTCCATTGGCTTATCAAATTCGCCTGGTGCGTCATCATAAGTCTGGCCATAAATAAAGACCGGCATCCCGATGTAAGCATAGTGATAGATCTGTGCCACCTTTTTCCCCGGCGTATTCACACAACCATAACTGCCTAGATTGGTCTTGTACGCATTTTTCTCACCAAAATATTTCAACTTATAATCAGTATCATGCAACCCGATCTCTGTGATCGTCTGCCCATAACTCAACAACGGCATCCAATATTTCACCGGCACGCTATAAGAGCCGTCACCATCAATCAAGCGGCCACTCAAAGCGACATTGCGCTTTTTGTCCATGATCGTGTGAAAGCCCGGCACTGTGGCGGTCCCTTTTGTGTAACGCCCCGTGATCACCGGAGTAGAAACGACCTTTTTACCATTATGGAAGCAATACATTTTTTGCTGATCTAAGTCGACTTCAACATAATCTTTTTTTACATTTAGCGGTTGTTTTTTCGGATCACCATGTAAGACCGCGGTAATCTGTTGCGGCGGTCGATTCGCTAATTTTTTTACGAGTTGGGCCGCCGATTGTGCACTGTCGATATACCAGCCATAATTGCCGACATTTTTATACTGCAATGTCTGACCATGGATATTCGTAAATCTGACTGGCTGATTGATCGTCGCATATTTTTGATTCAACTGCGCAAACCAAGCTTCGACTTTCGTTTGATCAAACTTGCCTTCTTCATTGAGCAAAGCAGCTAATTGCTTTTTCGTCAACGGGATCTTTTTAGCAGCTACTTTGACGCTGACTTTGCGAGCTGCTAATTGATTTAATTTTGGGATCACTTGCTGCTGGGTCAAACTTTTTTTAGTTACCGGAGGCGCTTGATAAAAATCAGCTAACGCATACTCAGCTTTTAAATTCCCCGTCGCTAAATCTTGCGACAAACGCTCGGCTAACGCTTTGCGATTGACTTGAGTTCCGATCTTTTCCGGGACGATCATAAATTTTTGTTTGCGATAGACGACACGTGCGTTTTTGCCTGCCACTTCTTTAGGCAAAGCAGCGGCAGTAACTGCTTGTTCAATCATTTGAGACGCAGTGTCTTTTAACGGTAACTGGATCTTTTGCTTGCGAACTTGCTGCTTCAAATAATCGCCCGATAATTCATACGGTTCGTTTAAAGTCAAGCTAGTCTTGCCTTGCGGACTGTTAAGCGTCACGTGCAGTGTATGAAAATTTTTAGCCAATTTTTGTTGGGCCGCTTTCGTGGAAAGTCCGCCAACTGCGATTTGATTGATCGTCGTACCTGGAAAAAAATGCGTTCCGAAATAACTATACAACACGACTAAACTAATAATGATAACGCCTAGTCCGCCACCGATCAAAACAGGCAGATCTTTACGCCGGACACGCGCTTTACTTCTACTTTTCAACGAATTTTCCCTCACCTAGATAGACTTTTATCTGATATTCTCACATCAAAAACAACAAAGCAATGTTTAGAAGTTTAAGTTTTTTTTACTATTTTTTATCAGCAAAAAAGAAGCTCGAATCAAGCAGCTCGAGCTTCTCGCCTGCAGTCGTTCAGTTACTTGCTATTTGCTAAATAAGTCGCGACTAATTGATCCGCCACAAGACCTCTGTCACGGGCCACTAATTGCAAAAGTGTGCCAAAATCACCCGACAGATGTGCTTCATGAAAATAACCGTTTAACTGGGCATCCGAAAAACTAGCGCTATCAAGCCCCGCAAGTGAGAGCACATTGCGATAGGCTTGCAGTTGACTTTCAGCTAAAACTGCGTCGCTTCCATCACTATTTTGACCATTGTAACGGTAATAATTATTCAATAATTCTTGGAACGGAATACCGCGATCGCGTGCTACTAATTGCAGCAACGTCCCAAAATCACCATATTGTACACCTTCATTAAAGTACTGGGTCAATTGTTCATCTGAAAAACTCGCGCTGTCTTGGCCTGCTTGTGAGATCGTTGTCCGATAAGCAGTCAATAAATCAGCTGGGACTGGTTGATTCAAGTCACTTCGATCATTGGGGTAAGTCGCTTCTTCACCAGCTGGCCCACCTTCGTGATTTTCTGGTGTTACAGTCGCAGGCAGATCGCTTCGGCCATTTGGATAAGTCGCTTCTTCACCGGCGGGGCCGCCTTCATGATTTTCTGGCGTTACAGTCGCAGGTAGATCGCTCCGGCCATTTGGATAAGTCGCCTCTTCACCGGCGGGACCGCCTTCATGATTTTCTGGTGTTACAGTCGCAGGCAGATCATTCCGATCATTTGGATAAGTCGCTTCTTCGCCGACAGGGCCGCCTTCATGATTTTGAACGGTCGTTGTCTCTACTTGACTCGCTGTTGCAGCGGCAGTCGTTGTCACTGGAGTAGCAGTCGGCGTTTTAGCTGTCGCACTTGACTGAGTGGCTCTCACAGCGGTTACTTCAACTCCGTTTTGTGGTGCTGCTTCCCGATTCGGTGTAAGACTAGAAGCTGACTGGGAAGTAGACGGGGTCGTTGCTGTTTTTTCAATTTTACGAGTCACTGGTACTTTGCTTTCTTGTTTAGCTGGTACGGAAGTTGCAGCTTGTTGATTCAGCCCGCTACACGCACTGAATAAAACTAAACCACTCAGCAATCCAACCATCGTCATTGTCTTTTTCATCATCGTTACACCTCTTCTTTCTGCCCCTTCAGATCAAATCAAGTTGAAATATTTCGTTTTGCTTTTGTAACATAATTGTAATCTTAAAGAAATTATTATGCAACAGTTTTTGCTCATTTTGTAAAAAAAGTTTTTCTCTCTTTCACTATTTTGAAAAAAACTGATTGCTTGCAGATTGCTCATTAAAAAAGATCCGCTGCTAATCGTTAACAGCGGATCGAAGCTTAAATGACATGTTCAGTTCGTTCGATGATATCATCTTGCGTCGCTTTTGATAAAACGTTAAAGAAAGCCGAATAGCCGGCTACTCGAACGATCAAATCACGATGTCTTTCTGGATGACGTTGCGCGTCCAATAAAATAGCTTTGGAAACAACATTGTATTGGATGTGATAACCATGTAGACGATTGAAAAAAGCTCGCAACAGATAGATCAATTTTTGACTATCTTCTTGTTTCGCTAAAACTTGTGGTGAAACTTTTTGATTCAATAAGACTCCGCCGGTGATTTCTTTCGTCGGTAACTTTGCTACCGTCTTCATCACCGCAGTCGGTCCATTCGTATCCATTGAATGAGCTGGTGAACAACCTTCTGCTAGTGGAGTAAAAGCATGCCGGCCATCTGGTGTAGCTAGTGTCCCTTTTCCTTGTCCTACATTTGCTGAGATCGAAGAAGTCCCAGCATAACGAATCCCTCCGATCGGCCCTCGACCAAAACGCGTATTCGGATATTTTTTGACTTCATCGATATAGCTATCATAAGCTTTTACGATCAATTGATCCACGTAATCATCATCATTCCCGTATTTCGGCGCGTCTTCTACTAGCATAGTTTGGATCTGTTGGCCGCGTTCTCCGGCAAAATCATTTAATAGTGCCTCCCATAATGCTTGCGGTGTGATCTTTTGTTCTTCAAACACTAGTTTTTTGATTGCCGCTAAAGAATCCGCGAGATTTGCGATGCCGACTTGTAAGCCACTGATGTAATCATAGACTGCGCCACCTTCTTTGATCGTTTTTCCGCGGCCGATACAATCCTCAGTCAAGGTCGAGCACAAAATATCAGGTACTGTTTCTTCTAAGATTAAGTCACAACTATTTTCAATGATGACACTGTGACGAGTGAAATCACGGATCACGTGGTCCCAGGCTCGTTCAACTTCCGCATAGCTTTTCATTTCGGTAAAATGCCCGACACCTTCGACTAATTGGATTCCAGACTTGGGATCGACGCCATCATTTAACGCGATCAACAAGGTTTTCGGAAAATTGATAAAACTCATCCCAGTACAGCGGTAACCCCACTTTCCTGGTACGGCCGTCTCAACACAACCGATCGCACTATAATTATACGCATCGGCTTCAGCCACTCCTTTTTCAATAAAAGACGGAATGATGATCTCATCATTATTAAACGCTGGCATCCCAAAACCTAACTTGATCACTTCGATACACTCACGCATAAACGCATCAGAAATGCCGGCATGGTAACGGACCGTCAAATTAGGCTGCGGCAATTTCGTTTGCGCGACACTTTTTAAAATCAAGTAAGACAATTCATTGACAGCATCTTGTTGATCTTTTGTCTGACCGCCGATCGTCACGTTTTGATACAATGGACTGCCAGCCGAAAATTGCGTGTGGCTCCAACTACGAACTTTATTGATCGTCACCGTTTTGACCCACAGATTCGTCAAAAGTTCGGTCGCTTGATCCGGCGTTAAAATTTTTCTTTGCAAATCGCGTTTCAAAAACGGATATAAGTATTGATCCAAGCGGCCATAAGATAATGAGTGTCCATTGGATTCGATTTGCAACACCAACTGGATCAACCAGATCGCTTGTAAGGCTTCATGAAAAGTGTCCGCTTTGTGATACGGAACTTTGTGTAAGATCCGAGCCAATTCCCGTAACTCAGCCGCGCGTTTTGGTTCAACTTGCTGAGCTTTCTTTTCAGCTAAGCGCGCATAACGTTCCGCAAACTCTTTGACCGCAGTGATCGTGATCAATGATGCTTCATAAAAATAATATTTTTTCTGTTGGCTAAGATCGGTCAGATCTAATTTTTCCAGTTCCGCTGTGACTCGCCGTTCATATTCTTCTAAGCCAAGGTTGATAACGTTTTCATAACTGACCGCGATATGCGCATCACCGGAAGTAAGATTCCCTTCTGCTTTAATGATTCCTAGATCATAAAAGAGTCGGCTTTTGGTTGGAATTGCTGCTAATCCACGTTCTTTTGTCGTATTGTGTTCCCAAAATGGCGCAATCGCTCGTAACTGTGCTTTCGTTTCTTCCGTGATGTAAAAAACATCGCCATCCCGCTTTTCAAAGTCATCTAGTTCCGCGATCACCCAATCCATCGCATACTCGGGGAAAACCGGTGCAAAACGATTGCCAGTCGCTTGGTTACCAGCTAATAAAGTGTCGTCTTCAATATAGATCGTCATGTGCTCCAAAATATTTTGTAACATGTAAGCACGTTTTAAATTTATCGGTTGGTCTTGATGCATACGATAGGCTTCGGTCGTCAGCACCGCTCGTTCAGCGCAGACATACGGTTTTGCTTGCAGAACTTCTTCTCGGTAACGTGCAATCCGATCCGTCAACTGGCCAAAATGCGGTCGTTTATTTTCTGTGGTAATCATTTTCTCGCCTCCGTTTTATTCATTCGAAACTAATTCAACTTTCTTTCGAAATAATTGTAACATGGATTTTTAAGTTGGGGCAATCGAAATTCCAATAAATCTTATCAGAAAAAAACCGAGTCTATTTATTTTTGAGCGTATATCAGCGCTAGTTTCTCGTACACTAAAACAAACAGAAAAACTTCAGGAGGAACTCAATGAAGCATTCAGCTAAATGGTTCGTAGCGATCGCCGCACTTGGTACTTTAGGAATTGCCACCCCCCTTGTCACGAGCATGCCGCAAACAGTTCATGCTGCCCAACAACAAACCCTCATGTTGCAATATGGTAAGACGACCTTGGCCATGAAAGACTCCAGTGGACAGATCTATCCCGCGGGTACCCACGCCGTTCGTCCGCTCCAAAACGCGCAACAAAACAGCGGCTCGTATTTTCTTTATTTATTTGCTGACAAAAATCGCCTTTTCGGTCAAGCAGAAGTCTTAGAACAATTTGTAAGTCCAAATTACAAGGAAACAGTCGACCTTAGCCAAAATAATTTTGAAGTCACTACTTCACCCTATTTGACTCAAACAGCGCGCGGTGAAACACTCGCCACTAAAGACCCAGTGAATTTTAAAGCCATGTATCGTTTATACAATCCCAACTCAGGGGAACATTTTTATACAGCTGAATTAGCTGAACGAAAAAATCTCGTCGCGATTGGTTGGGACTACGAAGGAATCGGCTGGAAAGCACCGCAAACTGGTGAGCCAGTTTATCGGATGTACAATCCCAATGCTGGTGACCACCATTACACTAAAAGTGCGGGTGAACGAGATCAACTGAAAAAAGCGGGTTGGTCTGATGAAGGCGTCGGTTGGGCTTCTGATCCGCAAAAAGCCATTCCACTTTACCGCGCTTACAATCCAAACGCCCAAACAGGCACTCACAACTATACAACAAACCAAGCGGAACAAAATTTCCTTTTGAAAGCTGGCTGGCAAGCTGAAGGTATCAGTTGGTACGGTGTGAAATAAACTAAAAAAAGAAAGTCGGACTCCAATCAGGTCCGCCTTTCTTTTTCATTTTAAACAGTCTGCCAGCAGTAACTTTTTCAACTTCTGCTTTTTTAATTTACGATCGTGACTTCGATTTGTTGCTGACGTAAAAACGCAGCCGTCTCACTAGCTATTTTTTCGTCCGTAAAAATACGCTGGATCTCATCAAAATGAAATTCCGTCACCAGTCCTTTTTGTTGGAACTTGCTGGCGTCAGTCAAAATGATCGTCTCTTTCGCTGAGTCGGCTAAGATCCGGGTCGTTTCACACCGAGTAAGGTCGCTGCCAGTAAAGCCGCGCTTTTCATCAAATCCATCGATGCCGATAAAAAGATGATCCACGTAAAAATTATCGATCACTTGCTTGACTAGTGGTCCCACATTGACTTGGGAATCTTTTTGATATTCACCACCAAGTAAAATGATCCGAGCCGTTTCACTTTTTCGAATGTAAGAAGCGATGAAACACGAATTGGTGATGATCGTGACTTCTTTTTTATGAAATGCCAATTCTTCTGCTAATAATGTACAAGTCGAGCCCGACTCGATCAAAACTGTTTCGCCATCGCGGATTGTGCTGGCGGCTTTTTTAGCGATCTTTCGTTTCAAATCATAATGTTTTGCCAGCCGGTAATTGATATCTGCTTCATTGTTGATCAAAGCAAAGCCGTGTTGACGGTGCAAGATTCCCCGTTGCTCCAGCTTATCCAGATCTTTACGAATCGTAACTTTTGAAACGTTCAACTGTTTGGCCAACTCGTTGACTTCAATTTTTTTCTCTTCACTGACTAAGGCGATAATCGTTTCTTCGCGAGACATCCGGCACCTCCTTTTTTTGACAGGATATCATATTCTTCACTCGCGAACAAGTTTCGTTTGAAATTAAAAATATTTACGTTTGATAATTCGCGTGTTAAACTATTTTTGAAATGAGGTGGCGAAAGTGACAAAAACAGCTTGTATCTTCAATCTTCAAAAATTTAGTTTACATGATGGTCCTGGCATTCGGACCGTCGTCTTTTTTAAAGGTTGCCCGTTACGTTGCGCTTGGTGTGCTAATCCCGAATCACAACACGCGTATCCAGAAGCAATGTGGGACCGGCAAAAAGAAAGAATAGTTCCCATCGGCGAAGAAAAAACGATCGCTGAGATCATGACCGTCGTTTTGCAAGATCAAGCCTTTTACCGCGAATCTGGCGGTGGCGTGACGCTTTCTGGCGGTGAAGTACTCTTTCAAGCCGACTTTGCGATCCAATTATTAAAAGCCTTGAAATACCATCAGATCCACACTGCCTGCGAAACGACTGGCTTTTGTAGGGCCCCGCTCTTTCGTGAATTTCTCGCTTACGTCGACTTACTTTATTTTGATGTCAAACACTACGATCCCGCCGCTCACCAAGTCGGTACTGGTGTAAAAAACGAGTTGATCTTAACCAATTTACAGCAAGCCTTAAATAGCTCAGTCGAAACAATTGTGCGCATCCCCGTGATCCCGACTTTCAATGATCGCTTAGCTGATGCACAGCAATTTGCTCAGTTACTGCACACACTTGGAGCTAAAAAAGTGGAACTTTTACCCTTCCATCAATTTGGTGAAGAAAAATACGTTTCTTTAAACCGTGACTATGCCTACCACGACTACCCGCAGCTTCATTCAGAAGAGTCGAGCGAGTATCAAAAAATCTTTCAAGCTCAACAGTTGGACTGTGTAGTACGTTGAGTATTTATAAAAATAAAAAAATGGGACGACTACAACAAGTGTGTCGTCCCATTTTTCGTTTGGATCATTCAGTTAACTGTTACAGTTTTACTTTGGTCGGTTCACTGTCTGATTTTGAATGTTGATGAATAAAGTAGTAAATCACACTCGCTACGATGATCGAGCTAACTAAGAACAAGATGTTTGGTAACGTCGTTGAGCTAAGAATCCAGAAGCTCGTCAAGATCGCCAAGACTGGGATCACATTACCAAATGGCAAGCTGAAACTACCAGCGGCTTTTTCTAAGCGTCCGCTTTTTCTTAAATAGATTGAAGCTAACGCAGTCGGGATATATTGAACAAAGAACATCAAGACACTAAGTCCGACTAAAGTTTCAAACGTTCCAGATAAAACTAACAGGCAAGCAAAAACAGCGGTGATAATCGAAGCGATATAGGGGCTGCCCCAACGATTTTCTTTTGCGATTTGTTTAGGCATCAATGAATCGTTTGAGAGGGTTTGGATCATACGAGGAATTGAAACTGCGGAGACATTGTTTAAACCACCAACTGAAATGATTGCACCAACTGAAACGATCAAGCCGCCGATTGGTCCGACCATCATAGTAAATGCTCGTTGGACTGGTGCACCACCGACTGTTTTGTTTCCTAACATGGCGATTGTTCCAAAAATAATCAAGAAATAAATAGCAGAAACGATCAAAGTTGACAAAATAACAGCTTTTGGAACATTTTTCTTTGGATCTTTTACTTCACCAGCAATAATTGGTAATGTTTCAAAGCCGATAAAACCATAAAATAAGATTAAAGCATTTGAATTCAAGCCGCTAATAAAGCTCGTTCCTTTTGGTGCTTGGACAAACGGTGTGAAACTACCATGATCCAGACCATATTTGATAAAGAACAAAGCAGCGACACTAAATGAAATCAATGGGATCAATTTTGCAAGGGTAACAGTCGTTCCGATGTATTTCGAAATATTGTTCCCGAAGTTGTTTAAGATTGACAAACTGATGATCAACGTAATCGCAATGATCACCCGAACATTGGCAACTGATTCTAAATTAGGGAACAACGCGATCGCAAGTTCTGAAAAACCCATCGCCATTGCTGACCAACCGATCACACAGCTGACCCAACCTAAAAACCCAACGTCAAATCCAACAAATTTACCAAATGCTAATTTTGCATATTGATAAGCACCACCATTTTTATCGACATATCCGGCAACATCGGCAAAACAAAAGGCAAACAACAAAACGACGATGACATCAATAAAGATCGTTACGATCGAAGCTGGACCAAGATTGACATACAACTGTTCTGGCAATAGGAAGATCCCTGAACCGATCATGGAGTTCACTCCAAAGATTATTGCCGCAAAAGCTCCGTACTTTTGCTTTTTCGATAACTCTTTTTTCTCACTCATTTACTATAACTCCCCTTCTCAGATAATTTAATTGTTGCTAAAAACCATTCCCAAAATTTATCTAACTTAATATCTGTGGCATAGCGTACATTTGCAGGTCGCTTCAAATTATGATGATAATCCACCACCGTCAAGCCTCGTGTGATCGTACCTTCCGTTTCGACATCCATATAGTAGTCTTCAAAGGTAAAGATCTCAGGCGCGACCATCGAACAAAATGCTGCCACGTCATGCATATTCGCTTCTTCAGAACCTTCTGCTAAGCTATTTCTTTTCGTGAAATCCATGATCGCTGAAACGATTTTACCGGCTTCACTATCGATTTCAGCTAACTGGCGCGTCACATCGTCAGACCATGACAACCGCGTCGTTACATCTAAGCCGATCATCGTGATAGGTAGACCTGCTTTTAAAACGACTTGCAGCGCTTCTGGATCGACATACGCATTGAATTCTGAACCGAATGCCGCACTGACATTCCCGCCAAAAAGTGCGCCGCCCATAATATAGACATGCTTGATTTTTTGTGTAATGTCTGGATATTTCAAGATGGCAGCAGCTAGATTCGTTTGCGGACCCGTTGCTAAAATAACTAACTCTCCCGGATATGCTGCCGCGTAATCATGGATCGCTTCGACCGCATTTTTTTGACTGAATGGACGATCCGTTGCCTGCAATGTCACATCGCCCAGCCCTGTCTGACCATGAGATGAAGCAAAGCTAGGTGCTTTTTTCAGAGGCTTATCTGCTCCTAAACAAACTTCAATATCGTTTTGCCCTAACTGGTCTAACAGATTGATCGTATTTTTAGACGTATTTTCCAACGTCACATTTCCAGATGTTGTCGTAACGGCACAAATCTCAAAAATAGCACGATTTTGAAGTGCACAGATCAATGCGATCGCATCGTCCGTTCCGGTATCGACATCAATGATAAGTTTTTCTTTTGCCATACTATCTAACCCCACTTTTCTTGCATTTCAGCGATTGAAGGAACCGAAGTTTGAGCGCCTTTTTTCATAACGGACAAAGCAGATACTTGTTGGCCAAACCGAATCGCATCTTCGATTTTTTCTGATTTACTCAAGCTAAGGGCAAGTCCCGCGATAAAGCAGTCACCTGCAGCCGTCGTATCCACTGCTTCTACTTTATAAGGTTCAAAAGTCAATTCCTGATCTTTGGTTACTAATAAGCAACCGGCTTCACCTAATGTTACGATGACATTTTTAACACTTTTAGCGATCAATTCACGGGCACCCGCTAAAACATCCGCTTTTGATGTGCCCTCTCGATTCGTCAATAGTGCTAATTCCGTCTCATTCGGTTTAATGTAATCGATTCCATTCCAAAACTCTGTTGGAATATCTTTGGTAGCCGGTGCTGGATCCACGATGATCGTTTTACCTAATGACAATGCGTACTCTTTGACATACATCACGACTTCTAATGGAATCTCCAGCTGCATCACGATGATATCGGAATCAGCGATCGCTTGTTTGAACTGATCGATCATCTCGGTCGTCAGCGATTGATTCGCACCGCCAATAACTATGATCGAATTTCGACCTTGTCCATCTAATGTAATGAACGCTTGACCGGTCTGTTCAGCTTGATTGACCACTATGCCAGTCGTGTCAACATTCACAGCGGCTAAATTTGCTTTCAGTGTTTCGCCTAGTGCATCTGGACCTACTGAACCTAACATTTGGACCTGTCCACCCAGTTTTCCAATCGCGTAAGCTTGGTTAGCACCTTTACCACCAGGGATAAAATCAACACCGCTTCCCATGATCGTCTCACCAGGAGCCGGCATAGTTGGGACACTCACTACACAGTCCATGTTTAAACTTCCGACAACTAAAATTTTTTTCAAATAAGGTTCCTCCCATAGATTTTTTCTACCTGAACAGCTGCTCGCTACGTAATTGGAAAAGTTAGTCTCCTAGCAAAACTCCAGAATGCGTTTTCAAAATAAATAAAAGCAACAAACGCAACACTCACTATTACTATCAAAGAAAAAACAACTTAGGAAAATATTTTCGTAAAACGTTTTCCTTGACTGTAAGTTACCATCATCCGATCGGATAGTCAAGGTTTTTTTATTTTTTCTAAATAGACATTTACGAATACTTCATCTAGAATGGGTGAAAAGAATTAGTTCAAAAGTTATGGAGGCTCCTATGAAGATAACGGAAATCGCTAAGTTGGCTAATGTTTCTCCTTCAACTGTCTCAAAGATCATCAACAAAAAAGATGATAATATTAGTCCAAAAACGAGAGAAAAAGTTTTAAGAATCGTCAAAGAATATAACTACACCCCCTATGGTTCGACGATCGATTCAACGATCACGAAGCGCTTCACTTTGGCTGTGTTGCTTCGAAAAAATATTAGTTCAAGTTTTATTGGCGGGGTTTTATCAGCCGCAAAAGAAAATGGTTACGATGTCTTACTATTCGAAAGCGAAGGTTCAAATGAAATTGAGCTCAAAAATATCACCGCTATTTGCAATAACAATGTAGACGGTGTCATCTGGGAACGTGTCAATTCAACAAGTACTGCGTATAGTTCGTTATTCACGGAAAAAAATATTACATATCTGTGTATCAATGACGCCCAAAATAGTGAAGCGTATCAAATCGATTATGATTTTCTAGCTTACAAAATGACGGAGACTTTACTCGCTTATAAACATACTGAGATCGCGTGCTTTTTAAAAGAAGACACGTGGTATTCAGAGCTCTTTTTAGAAGGCTACAAACAATGTCTCTTTGATCATCAGCTGCCCTTTAAAGAAGAATTTATTTACCTTGAGCAAAATTTTTCGTATGACGCCTTAAAAATCCAAGAGCCGACTGCGATTATTTGTTCGGACTATTCACTTGCTTTAACCGTTCAAAATGAATTGTGTAAATATAATGAATTGATCTCAGACAACTTTGCTTTGTTGAGTTTGCGCAATGAACTGTACAATGAAATCGATTCTTCTGCGATTTCTTCTGTCGCGATCGACAATAAAAAGTTTGGGGAATTAGTCACTCGCCGATTGATCGATTTGTGCGAAAAAAATCCAAATGAAACGGTCAACGTCCGCCCAGATTTTACGATCAATCATTTAGAAACGTTATTTTCACCTACCGATTTACAGTCCAAAAAAATTATTGTCATCGGCAGTATCAATAACGATTTCACCTTCAACGTCCCTGCACTACCGCAATCAGGAGAAACAGTCAAAATCAGTAATGTCTCTTCGACTTTAGGTGGCAAAGGCGCCAATCAGGCAGTCGGCGTCGCTCGCTTAGGGGTCACAGCGACTTTAATCGGGAGCGTGGGAAAAGATATCGATTCTAAAATTTTATTGGATGAATTAGCTAAAGAACATGTCCAGCTATCAGGTGTGGTTCGAGCTGATGGAAGTAGTGTGGGGAAAGCTTATATTTATATCGATCAGACCGGCGAGAGTATCGTCACGATTTTTCCAGGCGCAAATAGTATTTTTGATGTCGCTTCCCTTAAAGCCAATGCGCAGCTTTTCAAAAAAGGAAGTTACTGTTTACTTTCAACTGAAGTTCCGTTAGAGACGATCATGGAAGCTGCGACACTTGCTAAAAAAAATCAGATCTTAAACTTTTTGAAACCGGCCACACTAGCTGCTTTGCCAAAAGAATTGGTACCCGTGATCGATGTCTTTTTACCAAATGAACGAGAAGCGTACCTATTGTCAAATCAACTGCCTTCGATCGAAGAGCAAGCGCAGTATTTTCGAACATTAGGTTTTCCATGTGTGATCATTACGATGGGGAAAAATGGTTGTTACGTGTTAAGTGATGACTTGCGAGGTTATTTTAAAGCGCCAGAGACTGTCGTAGTGGATACGACAGGTGGTGCCGATGCGTTTATCTCGGCGTTAGCTGCTTATTTATTGAAAGGCTACCCACTAGAAGCTTCGGTCAAAATCGCGCTTCATGCTGCTAGTTTTTGTGTCTCAAGACAAGGGGTAGCTGCAGCGTTAGTCGATCGAAATACATTAGAGGCAATCGTGAACTTAAAAGAAAATGAGATCATCAACAGATCGATCGATTAACCTTTTGCTGCTTCAGTATTTTAAGCTGGAGCTAGCTCATCTGTTTTAAACAAAATCCGCAGACTTTCGCCTGCGGATTTGTTCTATTTCAAAAGTGTTGCCTGTTTGGAGCAGCCGCACTTTTTTAGTTTCGCAAATAAGCCGCAGCTTGTTGGAGCAATCGTAAGACAAGTTGAGGGTCCAACACCCCCATAAATTCATTGATTTGCGGTGCGGATTGACTGTCCGTGAATACGATATTCAGCGGCATATACAAATCGCGGCCCTTGATCCCGGTTGCTTTTTGCGTTGCTTTGATCAAAGCACTGTAATCAGGCGTTGCATCCGTTGGCAAATCGTTTACTTCATTTGCTAAATAGTCAAAGACCGTTAACATTTTCTCGCGATCAAAAGCGGCAAAGTCAGCGTAACTGAATTCATACGTCGCGATCTGTTTGATAAAAATGATTTTTTTCATGATATCTAACAGAGTCTTAGCTTCTGAACGATAAATGTGACCGACTTTTTCGATCAAAGCTAAATCATTTTGAACAGCTAATTCTTTCAACTGCGCTGCTTCTTCGGTTTCTGCTGCGGTAATCAATTCAGCGATTCGGCGGGCTAGTTCTGCACTGTCGAGTTTTTTGATATATTCGCCGTTAGTCCAATCAAGTTTCTTTTGATCAAAGTAAGCCGGTGAAGCCGACATACGATTGATATCGTAAGCGTCGATCAATTCTTCTTTTGAAAAAATTTCTTTTTCGCCGACTGGTGACCATCCTAAAAAGGCGATAAAGTTCAGCAGCGCTTCACTCAAATAACCATACTTCCGGTATTGGCTGATAAATTGGAGTGTATCTTGATCTCGTTTACTCAATTTTTTGTGGGTCGCCATGCTATAGATCAACGTGATATGACCAAACGTCGGTTGTGAAAAACCAAGTGCTTCATAGACTGCGATTTGTTTTGGCGTATTGGCAATATGATCATCGCCCCGTAAAACATGCGTGATCTTCATCAAGTAATCATCGATCACCACCGCAAAATTATACGTAGCCATGCCATCACTTTTTTCAATGATGAAATCACCGCCGATATTATCGGAATTAAATTCAACGTGCCCTTTGATCATATCGTTCCAAGCGTAGACATGATCTTGCGGTAAATGCAATCGAATCGTATAGCTCCGACCTTCTGCTTCAGCTTGTTGGATCGCTTCTTCAGAGGCATTGTACCAGCGACCATCATAATGCGGCGCGATTTTATTTTCGACTTGTTCATCATGTAAGGCCTTCAGTTCAGCTTCTGTCGCGTAATCTTTGTAGGCTAACCCTTTAGCTAGTAACTCTTGCACATAATGATGGTAAAGATCGACTCGTTTACTTTGATGATAAGGCGCATATTCGACATTTGGTTTATCTGGACCTTCATCCCAATCAAGTCCTAGCCAATGTAAGTTTTCCATTTGGCTTTGTTCCCCGTTTTCGACATTGCGCTTTGTGTCTGTATCTTCAATTCGTAAGACCCAAGTGCCATTGTAGTGGCGAGCAAATAAATAGTTGAACAGCGCGGATTGCGCATTCCCGATATGTAAAAAACCGGTGGGACTTGGCGCGTAGCGAACGCGAACGTCCCCTTTGATCTCGACTTTTTCTTTTTTCACTGTTTACGACCTCCTAGAATACTAGTTGAAAGTTATCCTCCCAACTATAACAGTTGTATTATAATCCTTCTGCTTGTGAGTTTCAAACTTCTAAGCAAGCTGAATGCAAAAAAACATCCTCACCGCTTTCGGTCAGGATGCTTTTTTAGGATTTGAAAGGCTTAAGCAGCGTGATGTTCCATGATATAATCTACGGCAGCTTGGACTGTTTCAATTTTTTCAGCGTCTTCATCAGAAATCTCAGTTCCAAATTCATCTTCTAGTTCCAAGACAAATTCCATGATACTGATCGAGTCAGCGTTTAAATCATCTTTGATGGATAATTCGGGTGTTACTTTGTCTTGTTCAATCTCAAAGTGGTTCGAAATAATCTCCGCAACTTTCCCAAAAACTTCTTCACGAGTCAACACATTCACCTCCGTCGGGTTAATAAAATTACAGCAGATACGTTTACCTGAAGGTCATTGTTCATTTTACTGGTGTTTAACCCGTTTGTCTAGCCTTTTTAAGAAAATGCCAGAAAGCTTACTGCTCGCTTTCCGGCTCGAAGAAGTGGACCAATTGCCCCACGACATCCGTCTCTAACATCGTATGGATCTGAGAAATCGTATTTGCAACAGCTTCTGGACCTGTTGCTCCATGCGTTTTGATGACGGGCGCTTTTAAACCAAATAAAACTGCCCCGCCGTGAGCCGAGTAATCCAATTTCCCTTTGAGACTGTACAATGTATCTTTTAACATCAACGCCCCAAATTTTCCTTTAGTCCCGGCATCATTGATACTAGTCTTCAATAATTGCATCAAACCCATCGCTGTGCCTTCGATCGTCTTTAAGACCGCATTACCGGTGAAGCCATCAGTGACAACGACATCTGCGACACCATTCAATAATTCTCGCGCTTCGACATTACCGACAAAATTGATACTCGTTTCAGCTTTCAATAATTGGAAAGCTTCTTTCGTCAGCTCACTGCCTTTAGTTTCTTCGGTCCCATTATTGAGGAGCCCCACGCGTGGATTTGCAATCCCCCGAACGTGTTTGGCATAAAAGGAGCCTAAGATCGCGTATTGGTGTAAATGCTCCGCTTTATTTTCAGCATTGGCACCTAGGTCCAACATGTCAAAGCCCGCATCAGAATCTAAAACCGGCAACGTCGACATCAAACCGGGACGTTCGATCCCTTTGATCCGACCCACGATAAATAAACCGGCTGCCAGTAATGCGCCCGTATTGCCGGCTGAAAAGATCGCATCCGCCCGGCCTTCTTTGACCGCTTGAGCCGCTAAGACCATCGAAGCTTGTTTTTTTCGGCGGATCGCTTTGACTGGCTCGTCATCACTGGCGATTTTTTCATCAGTATGGATGATCGTAAGATTTTTTTCATCGGTCACATATTGTTTAATGGCCGCTTCGTTACCATATAATTGAAATTCGATCTCGGGATGATTTTTTTTAGCAAGCATCACCCCTTCGACGATTGCTTGAGGGGCATTGTCGCCACCCATTGCATCTACCGCAATTTTCATTTTTTTATTCGCTCCTTCACACTTAAAATTCTGTTAGTAGTATAGCACATTTAATCAAAATACGTTTCTTCATCCGTCACGCCCACCACTTTTGCTAGTGCTTGAAATTCCGGCAACATAGGCCAATCGTGAATCTGCCAAACTTTTTTCGCTTCTTCACGGGCCACTTCTAAAATCGTCGCATCGTTGACGAGATCCCCGATCACAAATTGCGGCAAACCAGATTGACGGAAACCAAAAACTTCTCCCGGACCCCGCAACTCTAGATCTTTTTCACTGAGTAAAAAGCCATTGTTCGTCTCCGTCATGATCTTCATTCGCTCTTTGCCCATCTCATTTTTCGGACTAGCCACTAAAATACAATACGACGCTTCAGAACCGCGTCCGACTCGGCCCCGTAACTGGTGCAACTGAGCCAAACCAAACCGATCTGCGTCCATAATGAACATCACAGTCGCATTGGGCACATTGACCCCGACTTCGATCACCGTAGTGGAAACTAAAATCTGGCTTTTATTTTCTTTGAACTCTTCCATGATCGCTTCTTTTGCTTGGTTTTTCATTTTACCGTGTAAGAGAGCAACTTCATAATCCGGGGCAAAAACGGTTTGCAAGTGTTGATAGATCTCCGTCGCATTTTTGACATCTAACGCTTCTGATTCTTCGATCAAAGGGCAGATAACATACATCTGGTGGCCCTGCGCTAATTCTTGCCGCGCCCAATCTAATGTAGTTTCTAATTGATTTGGTTTGATCCAACTAGTTTTGACTGGGATTCGGCCCGCCGGCATTTGGTCGATGATTGAAACATCCATCTCACCGTAAGCCGTGATCGCCAGCGTCCGTGGGATCGGGGTCGCCGTCATGAACAACACATCCGGTTTCAATCCTTTTTCCCGTAAAATTTTTCGTTGATTGACCCCGAAGCGATGCTGTTCATCCGTGATCACAAGACCTAACTGTTGAAAGGTCACATCATCTTGGATCAATGCGTGGGTCCCAATCACCACATCGATCTCGCCATTGGCTAAGCCGGCTAAGATCGCTTTACGGGCTTTGGTTTTCGTCGAACCGGTCAGAAGCGCCACTGAAACTTCTAATGGATCAAACAATTGAAGCAAACTTTCTAAATGCTGTTGCGCCAGAATCTCCGTCGGCACCATCAACGCTCCTTGAAATCCCGCAGTCATCGTGGCATATAACGCGATTGCTGCAACGACCGTTTTTCCGCTTCCGACATCGCCTTGGAGCAGCCGCTGCATATGTCGCGGACTCCGCAAGTCGTAACAGATCTCATTCGTCACCCGCTTTTGGGCCGCCGTCAATTCAAAGGGCAACCGATTCGTAAACTCTTTCAATCGGTCGACATCATATAAGATCGCTAACCCATTTTTCTCACTTTGATCTTTTTCTTTCAACCCTTGCATCCGCATTTGAAACAAGAAAAATTCTTCAAAAACGACTCGGCGTTTTGCTTGGTGGCTCGCTTCTGGATCTTTCGGAAAATGCATCGCGACCATCGCCTCAGCTCGCGGCAACAAGCGATATTTTTCAATCAAATAATTAGGCAAATTCTCTTCGATCTGATCGCCGTACTTTTCAAACGCGACTTTGATCAACTCGACTAACGTACTTTGTCGCACCGCCTTTGAGACATGATAGATCGGCGCAAATTCTTCAGTCTGCTTACTGCCTAGGATCTTCATCCCATTTAACGCTTTACGTTTAGCATCCCATTTACCATAAACGGCTAGTTCCTCGCCCACTTCGACTTTGTCCTTTAAATAAGGCTGATTAAAAAAAGAAACAGCAAACACCGCATGATCTTGCATCATGCGAAATTGTAAGCGGCTTTTTTTATAGCCATAACGGTTCAAAACTGCCGGTGATGTGACTACCCCTTTTAAAGTCACTTTTTCCTGATCATTGATCTCCAGCAGATTTTTTTCTTGAATGTCTTCATAGCGAAACGGGTAATAGCGCAACAAATCTTCAATCGTTACGATGCCTAATGCTTGTAGATTTTGCGCGCGCTTTGGCCCGACACCTGGCAGCACTTCGATACTTTCAGACAGCACACTGTCAACTCCTTTAACAAAATAGCAACAAGTGACGGTCACAAAAATTATTTCTGTTACACCGTTCATTCGGAAAAAAGGGAGTAGAACATGTTGCATGTCCCACTCCCTTCACACGATTATTCAGCTGATAACAAGTAAGGATACACTGGTTGATTTCCTTCATGGATCTCGATTTCTAAATCAGCATCCTCAGCTTGTAAGGCATCACTGATTTTTTCAGCGCCTTTTTGACTGCCACCTTCACCCACGATGATCGTGATGATTTCAATATCTGGTGTGATCATTTTTTTTAACGTGTCGATGGCTGCTTGTGTCAGATCAGATTCTGCTAAGACGATCTTCCCATCAACCATGCCTAAATAATCACCTTCATGGATCTCGATCCCATCGATCGCTGTATCACGGATCGCATTGGTGATCTGTCCGCTAACAACCGTCTCAAGGGTCGCTTTCATCGCGGCTTGATTGGCTTTCAGATCTTGTTCAGGATTGAAGGCTAACATCGCCGTCATGCCTTGTGAGATCGTTTTACTTGGTACGACAGCTACGGGAACCTCTGCGACTTCTGCTGCTTGATCAGCCGCCATGAAAATATTTTTATTGTTCGGTAAGACGATCACTTGTTCTGCATTGACTTCTTTGATCGCTTTTAAGATATCTTCTGTGCTCGGGTTCATCGTTTGCCCCCCGCTGATCACATATGAGACACCTAAACTCTTGAATAATTCTTGGACCCCGCTACCTGCGGCGATCGCGATCACTGCATACGGGATTTTTTCTTTTGATGTCGTGCCTTCAAATGCCGCGACTTCTTGATCATGTTCGACGATCGTCTCATGTTGCAAACGCATGTTGTCGACTTTGACTTTGACTAGTGAACCAAATTTTTGCCCGTAATTCATGACTTCTCCGGGATGTTCCGTATGGACGTGGACTTTGACGATCTCATCATCGTTGACCACTAACAGTGAATCTCCTAAGTCGTTCAAATAATTACGGAAAGTCTCGTAATCAAATTTACTATCAACAGTTGGCCCATCACCTAACTGGACCATGATTTCCGTACAATAACCGAATTTGATATCGTCCGTCGAGATCTGCCCTTGCACACTGCGATGATGTTCGGCATTGACCATCTCATCCATTTCAGCTGGACTTGGCTCATAAGTTTCATCATTGGCTTCAAAGTTGCCATTTAAGGCACTCAAAAAGCCTTCATAAATAAAGAGCAGGCCTTGACCGCCACTATCCACGACGCCGACTTCTTTTAAGACCGGTAACAATTCTGGCGTTTTCGCTAAAGCGCGTTTGGCTCCTTTAACGGCCGCTTCCATGACCTCGATCGTGTCATCGCTCTCTTTGGCTTTACGTTCAGCCGCCCGAGCTGCTTCCCGCGAAACAGTCAAAATCGTACCTTCGACTGGTTTCATGACCGCTTTATAAGCCGTTTCAACACCATGGACTAACGCTTGCGCTAAGTCTGTCGCATTCAACGTTGTGACTTCTAAAATCTGTTTTGAAAAGCCGCGGAATAATTGTGACAAGATCACGCCTGAGTTTCCGCGCGCGCCCATCAACAATCCTTTGGCTAAGACATTTGCTAACTCCCCAACTTTTTCCGCTGGTGAATTCACGACCGCTTTGGCCCCGCTGGACATTGAGAGATTCATATTGGTTCCTGTATCACCATCAGGAACTGGGAATACGTTCAATGAATTGACATATTCTGCGTTTGCTTGTAAACGTTTCGCGCCGGCTTCGACCATTTCTTGGAATTGGCTAGCGCTGATTTCTGTTACCTTCACCTAGATAATCCTCCTTAAGATCACTGCCGATCATTAATCCGGCAGAACACGTACACCTTGGACAAATACATTGACGGAATTAGCTTTGACACCTAACTGTGCGTCCAAACTGTATTTGACTTTTTCTTGTACGTTGCGGGATACTTCAGAAATTTTCGTTCCATAGCTGACGATCGTATAAACATCGACCGCGATCCCATTTTCTTCTTGCCGCACGACAACGCCGCGGGAAAAGTTTTCTTTTCTTAAAATATCCGTAATATTGTCTCTGATTTGATTTTTACTTGCCATCCCGACGATCCCAAAAACATCAGTGACCGCGCCACCGACAACCGTTGCGATTACTTCATTTGAGATCTCGATCATACCGGTCTGGGTATTGATTTTCACAGCCATGCTAGTTAGCCTCCTTAAATAAGCCTAATGACCCATTTTTTCTACTATAACATTTTATCATAGCCCTACTTCAAATAAAAGAAAGTTCCTGTAAGCCCAATTCTTTCTTAAAAAAACGCTCACTAGCTAACAGTGTTTAATTTACCCTCTTCTCGCTTGCTTGTCAATCTTTCTTACTAAATCAGCTTGCAAAACTTGCCTGTTTATGCTAAATTATTTTAGTATGAGCCTAGATTAGCTCCAACACGAAAGCCAAAGGAGGAAATGAAGATGGCAAAAGTTTGCTATTTCACTGGTCGTAAAACATCAAGTGCTAATAATCGTTCCCATGCGATGAATAAAACAAAACGTACTGTAAAACCTAACCTACAAAAAGTTCGCGTCTTAATCGACGGCAAACCTAAAAAAGTTTGGGTCTCAGCTCGCGCTTTGAAATCTGGCAAAGTTGAACGTGCGTAAATTCGTTTTTCAAACCGTTTCGACTCGAAACGGTTTTTTTATTTGGCACTCATTCAACAGACGAGATCCGCAATATTAGCGATCGCTAACATTGTGGATCTCGTTTTTTTGCGTTAAATCACAAATCAGCCCCTCTTGCTTACGGGTTTCACTTTCCTTTCACAGGTTCTTCTTATTTCTCCAAAACGTTCTATGGTACACTAGAATAAGAAACGGTTCGTCCGTTTAGTTTAATAGAATTAGGTGAATGAGATGAAGAACTTTTTAAAAACCAATCGGCCTTATCTTGCCGCGAGTTTTTTCGGACCGTTTGTGATCATGATCGCCGTCTATTTGATCATCGGCATCTATCCTGGTTCCGATCGCAGTGTCTTAGCAAGTGATGCCTTCTCCCAATTTTCGAATTTTCATGCCAGCTTTCGCAATTTATTGCTGGGTAAACAAGGTCTTTTTTATACTTGGAACGCTTCTTTGGGGTTGAATTACCTTTCGCTAGTTTCTTATTACCTCGGCGGCTTTTTCACGCCACTCGTGATCTTTTTCCCCAACCGTTACATGCCAGATGCGTTATACTTTTTGACGTTACTCAAAATCGCCTCTAGCGGACTGGCCTTTTGGTTTTACGCCAATGGCAGTTTCAAAAAGCTGGCTCGCTGGTCGCAAGTCGCCTTGAGTATCACGTATGCGTTGATGTCGTTTGCGATCGCTCACTCAGAGCTTATCATGTGGATCGATGCGTATGTTTACTTACCACTAGTGATTTTAGGCATCAATCGGTTGCTGGAACAAAAGAAGCCGCGCTTTTTATTTGTTTCCTATTTAATGTTGTTTTTGACTAGCTTTTATATGGGCTTCATGATCGGGATCTTTTCAGTCTTATATTTTGCCGCGCGCGTCTTCGCTCATTTCAAAACTTACCGTCGCATGATCTTACCATACGGGATCACATCTTTATTAGCAGGTGGAGCTTCTATGATCATGATCTTGCCTGCTGTCATCGACCTGCGAACAAACGGTGAAGAACTGACAAAGATCACCGCGTTAAAAACTGAAGCAACTGGTTGGTGGGATCTTTTAGCGAAAAATCTCGTTGGCGTTTATGATAATACGAAATATGGTTCGATCCCATTTATTTACATCGGCTTATTGCCACTTGCGCTAGCTCTTTTTTATTTTTTCTGTCGGAAGATCAACTGGAAAGATAAACTAGCTTACGGTAGTGTTGCTGCCATTTTGATCGCTAGTTTCTACCTCATGCCGTTGAATTTATTTTGGCATGGGATGCATGCGCCAAATATGTTTTTATTCCGCTATGCCTACTTGTTTTCGTTCTTAGTAATCACATTAGCCGGTTTAGCTTGGCAAGAATTAGATGAAAAAAACGTTACCGTTCTGTTGGCGATCTTATTGTTACTGATGGCCGCAGTCGCGCTTTTTTGGGGCTTGCGTGGAAAAGACTATCACTATATCAAGATCTTTTCCCTCATTATAACGGTCGCCTTTTTAGCGGCCTATCTCCTTTTATTTACCAGCTTCAAATTCAAAAAGATCGGCGGAACTTATTTAAGCGTCTTGCTCTTGCTCTTTATGGCCGGCGAAGCGTTCGCCAACAGTAACGCGATGGTCCACGGCATTTTGAAAGATTGGAACTACGCTTCTCGCAGTTTATATACAAAACCGTATCCAGATATCAAAAAATTAGTCGACCAAACAAAAAAAGCTAATTCGGATTTTTATCGGCTGGAAAATCTCGATCCGGTCTCAGCTAATGATGGCTTTAACTATGGTTACAGCGGGGTCAGTATGTTTTCTTCCATCCGCAATCGTCACTCATCTAGTTACCTTGATCAGTTAGGTTTCCGTTCACGAGGAACCAATTTAAATATCCGTTACCAAAATAATACGCTTTTGATGGACAGCTTCACCGGGATCAAGTACAACATCGCTAAAGCTGATCCGCTAAATAAATATGGCTTTAAAAAAGTCGGTACGAGCGGCGACTATCATCTTTTCGAAAATGAAAATGCACTGCCGCTAGCCTTTACCGCACCGACAACTAGTTTGCAATTAAAACCGTTAAAAAATGACAACCTCGGTACTCAGACCCAATTGTATAATACGTTAGCCGATGAACAGCTAGCCTATTACAAATTATTGCCGATTACCCAAACAGAGACGAATAATGCTAACGTGACGCAAGCGGGCAATTTGACTACCATCAGCGAAAAAGAACACAACACCGCAAAAGAAGTGACCTATCAAGTCCAAGTTCCAGCTGAGACCCAAGCTTACTTTAGTCTCTATCCATATGACTTCAATGAATTGGAAAGCTCCAGTGCGACGGTGACGACCAATAACCAAGTTCGCCAAGCACAGATCGGGATCAACGGACAATATTATGATTTGGGCTATTATCAAAACCCAACCCTGGTGACATTTAAAGTCAGTCTTTACGGTACCAAATCGATTAGTTTACAAAGCCCGCAAGTTCTAGCGTTAGATACAAATGCCTTTCATTTAGCCACGCGGCAGATCCAAACGAATCAAGTCGAGTTGAAGACCGGCAAACGTTCCGCTAGCGGTGTCGTTAACGAAAGCGAAACAAAAGCTTTGATCACGACCATCCCTTATGACGAAGGTTGGACAGCTAAAGTCGATGGGAAAAAAGTTCCGATCAAAGCCTTTCAAGATGCGCTAGTCAGTATTAAAGTTCCAAAAGGCAAACACCAAGTTACGTTTAGTTACTTGCCAAAAGGTTTCTTACCAGGAGCCGTGCTCTTTGTCATTTGCCTGAGTTTGTTTTATCTATACGATCGTAAAACCCGAACTCATGATAAACAAGCTTTCAAAAAATAAAGGGAAGAAGTAAGACATTTTTTGATCATAAGTCAGTTTCCCTTTGTTTCCGATCAGACTTAGGATTACAAAAAAAGATTAGCCGCCACTGAGCGACTAATCTTTTTTATTGACTCCTTATTCAGCATACTTGACCTCAGCTAAATACAGCCCTTCCGGATGAGCCGTGGGTCCCGCAGCATTCCGATCTTTTGCGGCTAAAATTTTCGGGATACTATCAGGTGCTAACCGACCATTCCCGATTTTTAACAGTGTACCGACTAAGATCCGGATCATCTTATATAAAAAACCGTTCCCGCGAAAAATAAAGGTCAATTCCGTCTCGTCTTCGTTCACACTGAGCTCAGCTTGATAGATCGTCCGCACTTTATCTTCAATCGAACTCCCTGATGCACAAAAAGAAGTAAAATCATGGGTTCCTAACAGATCTGGCAACGCTTGCCGAATCTTTTCTAGCTCTAACGGATAAGGATAGTACGCCGCGTAAAATCGGCGAAACGGACTCCGCGGTTTTTGAATCTGGACTTTGAAATGATACGTTTTTTCCGTAACTAAATAGCGCGCATGAAAATCACCTGGTACGATCTCTACTTTAGCAACTGCGATATCAGCTGGACTTTGAGTATCCAACGCAAAGCGCATCCGTTCTAATGGCCGTTCTTGCGGATAATCAAAATGGATCACTTGGCCTAACGCATGGACGCCTGCATCGGTCCGCCCGGAACCAAAAACGGTTATCGCCTCGCCATTATTCATTTTTTGTAAAGTCTTCTCCAGCTCTCCTTGAACCGTGCGCCCATTCGGCTGTTTTTGAAAACCATTAAAGTTCGTTCCATCATAGGCAATGATAGCTTTGTATCTTACCATCTTATAAATTCCTCCTAAATCAAAAAAGACGAGGACGTAAGCGCCGTCCTCGTCCGTTTTTTCAAGGCGTACCAAAAAATTTTGGCCGCCATTTTACTTTCTTATGTTCTCACGATCACCAAAGCAATCGTCAATAGTCCAAAGATGATCACGACCCCGGTATCAAGTTTGCCCCAGCTCAATATCCGAAACTTACTGCGGCCTTCTCCGCCCCGATACCCGCGGGCTTCCATCGCCGTTGCTAAATCTTCTGCGCGATTAAAGCTTGAGACAAACAGCGGAATCAACAACGGAACGATTGCTTTCATCTTTTGGATCAAACCACCTTCATTGAAATCAACTCCGCGCGCACGCTGAGCATTCATGATCTTTTCCGTCTCATCCATCAACGTCGGCACAAAGCGCAAAGCAATCGAAAGCATCAAAGCGATCTCATGGACTGGCACGTGAATCACGCGCAACGGTCGCAACAAAGATTCAATCGCATCTGACATTGAAAGCGGCGGAGTCGTCAAAGTTAAAAGCGTCGACATAAAGATGATCAAAATGAACCGGCAAAAAATAAACAACCCATTTTTGATCCCAAACTCCGACAAGCTAAAGATCCCCCAC
This sequence comes from Enterococcus sp. CSURQ0835, assembly GCF_902706605.1. Lineage (GTDB taxonomy): Bacteria > Bacillota > Bacilli > Lactobacillales > Enterococcaceae > Enterococcus_A. The sequence continues at coordinate 25,994 of NZ_CACSLH010000009.1, forward strand.
GACCAATATAATTCGCCGCCGCGGGTGAAGAGCATCTGCAAAATGACCGTAAACAAGATCAACCAGATCAATGGCCGGACACCTCGTAAGAAGAAACGAAAATCGACTTTTGATAAAAACACTGCAAACAAAGTGAAAGCTCCGAGTAGCAAATAACTTTGCCAGTTGTTCGCTAAAAAAATGATCCCGATAAAATAAAAACTAGCCACTAACTTAGCTCGGGGGTCCATCCGATGAATCAAGGAATCACCTGGAATAAAGCGACCAAAGATCAACTTGTTCATCATGGACGTTCACCTGCCTCATGGACGATCCAATCAGCCAGCTCGGCTTCAGTCAACGGCAACGTGGTAAGTTGTGCGCCGCGTGCTTGCATCTTTTCCGCAAAGGCACTCGCTTGTGGAACACCTAATTGTTTTTCTTTTAACCAAGCGACATCTTGGAAAAATTCTTGTGGTGTTCCGGCTTTGACTACTTGACCTTTTTCTAAAGCGTAGACGTAATCAGCAAAATTCGCTACATCGTCCATCAAATGTGTAACTAAGACGATGGTCAGCTTTTTTTCGCGATGGAGTTTTAAAAAGATCTCCATCATCTCTTTACGGCCTTGCGGGTCAAGACCGGCTGTCGGTTCATCCAACACTAAAACTTCTGGCTCCATCGCTAATACACCAGCGATCGCCACCCGCCGCATCTGACCACCAGACAATTCGAATGGCGAGCGTTCTAAGTAACTATCATCTAATCCTACTAAATGCAACATTTCTTCAGCTAACACTAAACTGTCAGCTTCACTGACCCCAAAATTTTGTGGCCCAAACGCGATATCTTTCGCAACGGTCTCTTCAAATAGCTGGGCCTCTGGAAACTGAAAGACGATCCCGACTTTTTTACGAATTGGCTTCAAATTTTTATTATTGGTTTCCGGTGTAATGATCCGGTCACCAATCTCAACTTTTCCCGCAGTCGGTTTCAACAATGCATTCAAATGCTGTAAGAGCGTCGATTTACCACTGCCGGTATGCCCCACTAAAGCGGTGTAAGATCCATCTTTGATCGCTAAGTCGACCTCATAAAGTGCTCGCTGCTCAAAGGGCGTATTGGCTTGATATACGTAACTTACTTTTTCAAAACGGATGTCCATAGCCAATCCATCATCCCTTCTTCATCTAAATATTCTGACGGGACCGGGATGCCCCGCGCACTTAAGGCCGCTTTCAATTTTTCCGCAAATGGCAAATCTAACCCTAACGAAATCAATTCGGTCCCTTGCGAAAAAATATCTTGCGGTGTACCTTCATCTACCAACTGTCCATCACGCATCACTAAGATCCGATGAGCACTAGCCGCTTCATCAATATCATGAGTGATCGAGATCACGGTCAAATCATTTTCCTCTTTGATCTTGCGGATCGTCTCGATCACATCTGCTCGCCCTTCTGGATCCAGCATACTAGTCGCTTCATCCAAAATAATAATATCCGGGCGCAAGGCAACGACACCGGCGATCGCGACCCGTTGTTTTTGTCCTCCTGAAAGTCGGGCCGGCTCCCGAGTCGCAAATTCATTCATCTTCACTTGCGTCAATGCATCGGTCACGCGTTTAACCATCTCAGAACGTGGGATACCTTGATTTTCTAGTCCAAAAGCTACATCATCTTCTACCGTCGCACCGACGAACTGATTGTCAGGATTTTGAAAGACCATCCCGACCATTTTACGTATCTCCCAGACCGTCTCTTCAGACAGTACTTTGCCGCCAACTGCGACTGAACCTGTTTCAGGCAACAACAAGCCATTGATGGTTTTAGCTAACGTTGATTTTCCAGAACCATTGCGGCCGACGATGGCAACCCATTCGCCTTTTTCAATCGAGAAGCTCACATCTTTTAACGCTGGCTGCTCATCTTCTTGATAACTAAATGCGATTTTATTTATCTCAATCATTGGATCCATAACTGCACCCTTCACATTCATTATTTTGCAAATCTGTTCTAAGACTAGCAAAAAAAACGCTTTTTTTCAATTACTCTTACTTCATAAAATCCTTTTGTATACGTAAATGTCTTGACAGGAATTTTAGGTATAAAAAAACACTTTATGATGAGTGCTGACTCCCCAGGTAAAACCTGAGGAGTAGCGCTGAGCTAGACTCGGAAGTCGCCTTCCAACATCATAACACTCTAAAAGAATCATCTATAAAGTGAAGAGTGATTATTAAACAAGTTCTAAAACAACCATAGGGGCGTTGTCGCCGCGACGAGGTTCTGTTTTAAGGATTCGAGTGTATCCGCCTTGACGTTCAGCATAACGAGGAGCGATGTCATTGAACAGTTTTTGTAAAGCTGTTTCAATTACGATTTCTTCGTTTTCTTCACGTACATCAGCGACTTCATTACGTACAAAGCTAGCAGCTTGACGACGTGCATGAAGATCACCGCGTTTACCTAAAGTAATCATCTTTTCAGTTGTTGAACGAACTTCTTTCGCACGAGCTTCAGTCGTTACGATGCGTTCGTTGATAAGTAGATCAGTCGTTAAATCTCGCAACATCGCTTTACGTTGGCTAGATGTGCGTCCTAATTTACGATAACTCACGTGGGATTCCCTCCTTTATAGTAATATTAATCGTCTTTACGTAAGCCTAACCCAAGATCATGCAATTTAGCTTTCACTTCTTCAAGTGATTTACGACCTAAATTACGGACTTTGATCATTTCAGGTTCGGATTTATTCGTTAATTCTTGAACCGTATTGATTCCAGCACGTTTCAAACAGTTGTAAGAACGTACAGATAAGTCTAGTTCTTCGATGGTCATTTCTAACATTTTTTCTTTTTGAGTCTCTTCTTTTTCAACCATGATCTCAGCATTTTTCGCTTCATCCGTTAAATTAACGAAGATATCCAAATGCTCAGTCAAGATCTTAGCCGCTAAGCTTAACGCTTCTTGGGCAATAATTGACCCATCAGTCCAAATTTCCATCGTTAATTTATCAAAATCATCACGATGTCCAACCCGTGTATTTTCAACTTGATAATTGACTTTACGAACTGGTGTGTAGATAGAATCGACAGGAAGAACACCAATCGGCATATCTTCTTTTTTGTTTTCGTCTGCTTGAACATAGCCTCGACCAGGTCTGACTGTCAAACGCGCATGAAAAGTCGCGCCTTCTGACACCGTACAAATGTATAAATCTTTATTCAAGATTTCTACGTCACTATCCACGATAATATCGCCGGCAGTAACCGTAGCTGGTCCAGTAATATCGATCTCAAGGGTTTTTTCTTCTTCGCTGTAAAGCTTCAATGCTAAACCTTTGATATTCAAGATGATTTGTACCACATCTTCTCGCACACCTTTGATGGTTGAGAACTCGTGCAACACGCCATCGATTTGAATATTTGTAATAGCAGCCCCAGGTAAAGAAGAAAGTAGAATACGACGTAGAGAATTACCTAAAGTAGTCCCATAACCTCTTTCCAAAGGTTCAACAATGAACTTGCCATAGTCTCTGTCTTCATCAATTTTGGTGATTCTTGGTTTTTCGAATTCAATCATTCTTATCTTTTACCCCTTTCAAAACGAAAAGTGTCTTGTTCAATGACGTTCCGGTAAAACTCATAGTGAGCAGGGCACTCATTAAACACGACGGCGTTTTGGAGGGCGGGCACCATTATGAGGTACTGGAGTCACGTCACGGATTGCGGTTACTTCCAAACCAGTTGCTTGCAATGAACGAATCGCTGCTTCACGACCAGAACCAGGGCCTTTAACAGTTACTTCAACACTTTTCAATCCATGTTCCATTGCAACTTTTGTCGCTGTTTCAGCAGCCATTTGTGCCGCGAAAGGTGTTGATTTTTTACTACCTTTGAAACCTAATGCACCGGCAGAAGACCAAGCAATGGCGTTACCATTGGTGTCAGTGATCATGACGATTGTGTTATTAAAAGTCGAATGAATGTGAGCGATTCCTGTCTCAATATTCTTTTTCACACGACGTTTACGATTGACTTTCTTTGCTACCATGAAGATTTAAACCTCCTTCACTAATTATTTTTTCTTACCTGCGATTGTCCGAGCTGGACCTTTACGCGTACGAGCATTGTTTTTAGTGTTTTGTCCACGTACAGGCAAACCACGACGATGACGGATACCACGGTATGAACCGATTTCCATCAAACGTTTGATGTTCAAGTTGGTTTCACGACGAAGATCGCCTTCAACTTTTAATTTATCAACTTCAGCACGGATAGCGTCTGTTTGTTCGTTGGTTAAATCACGTACACGAATGTCTTCAGATACGCCAGCATCTGCTAAAACTTTTTTAGCGGTAGTGTTTCCGATCCCAAAAATATAAGTTAGAGAAATCACTACGCGTTTATCACGAGGAATATCTACTCCTGCAATACGAGCCATACTTATTACACCTCCATTATCCTTGACGTTGTTTATGTTTTGGATTTGCTGGGCAAATCACCATAACGCGCCCTTTACGGCGAATTACTTTACAATGTTCACACATTGGTTTTACTGATGGTCTTACTTTCATGATAATACCTCCTGTAGTTTTACGGAGTACAACTACTTAAAGCGATAAGTGATACGGCCACGGCTCAAGTCATACGGTGATAATTCGACCGTAACTTTGTCTCCTGGTAAAATACGAATGTAGTGCATCCGGATCTTGCCAGAAACAGTTGCAAGAACTTGGTGTCCGTTTTCCAACTCGACTTTAAACATTGCATTCGGCAAAGTTTCGACGACTGTCCCTTCGACTTCGATCATATCTTCTTTTGCCACGCACAGTACCTCCTTGTACTTGTTTCGCATTTTCACACGATAAAATGGCGGAAACTGCAGTTCCCACCTTACTTTCAAACGTTAACTTCTAACCTTAGAAGTCGGACTGATATATTCTATCACAATTCATCCTCTTTAGCAAGACGTACTGCTTTTCAAGTTGGTAGGCATAGATTATTTAGTAATGATCGCTTTTACATCTGTAAAAACATCATCGATATCACGATCTCCATCGATTGGATATAACACTCCAGCATCTTTGTAATAAGCTAAGATTGGTTGACTAGCTTTCACATTGACAGCTAAACGATTTTTAACTGTTTCAGGTTTATCATCTTCACGTTGATAGAACTCATGTCCGCCGCAACGATCACACGTTCCTTCAACTTTTGTCGGGTTAAAGATCTTATGATACGTCGCCCCACAATTTCGACAGATAAAACGACCAGCTAATCTTTCTACCAATACGTCTTCTGCTACTTGGATCTCAATCACGGCGTCAATTTTTTTGTTCAAGTCTTGCAACATTTCAGACAATGCTTCCGCTTGATCTAACGTCCGCGGAAAACCATCTAACAAGAAACCCTTGTCAGTATCTGGCTGTGCTAAACGTTCTTTGACGATGCCGTTGGTAACTTCATCCGGGACCAAATCCCCTGCATCCATGAAAGATTTTGCTTTCAAGCCGAGTTCGGTCTCGTTTTTGATTGCTTCGCGGAACATATCCCCCGTACTGATATGCGGGATTTGATACGTTTCAACGATTCTTTCTGCTTGTGTTCCTTTACCTGCGCCAGGCAGCCCCATTAAGATGAGGTTCATTGTACGTTTCCCTCCTTAGTTACTGGGAAGTGTGAGAAAGGTGCTGAGGGAAATCCTCAACACACTTGTCTACGCTTCATCCATAAAGCCAACATAACGTCGCTTCAACATAAGTCCTTCTAGCTGTTTGGCAGTTTCTAACGCAACCCCGACTACGATCAAAAGACTAGTACCACCTAATCCGATCGATTGTGGCAAGTTCCAAATCATTTGAGCAATGATTGGGATCAATGCGATCAAACCTAAGAAAACTGACCCTACGACACTCAATCGCATCAAGATCGAAGAAACATATTCTTCAGTCCCTTTACCAGGTCGTACACTCGGAATGTAGCTTCCTTGTTTTTGTAAGTTCTCCGCTAATTTCTCCGGATTAACTTGGACAAACGCATAGAAGAAAGTAAAGGCAACGATCAAGACCGTATAGATTGCCGCGCCTGGCACTGTATTGTAACTGAATAATTTCGTTAACACTTCGTACCAGCCTTCAGCACCATAATTTTTAGCAAGAGCTTGCAAGACCGCATTCGGAGTTGCAATGAATGAACTTGCAAAAATAACTGGGATAACTCCGGCAGCATTTACTTTTAAGGGTAGATAACTGCTTGTTGGAGCGCCGACGATTTGTTTTGTATATTGAATGGGAATCTTTCGTTCCGCTTGTTGGAAGTACGTCACGAAGACGACGATTAGCAAAATAGCGATCAATAAAATCACTACAAAAACAATCGATTTCCACAGATCACTTTGTTCGATATTGACAAAATAATCGTTGTAGATATCAATGACACTTTGTGGTAAACGAGAAATAATCCCTGCAAAGATAATCATTGAAACCCCGTTTCCGATTCCTTTTTCCGTAATTTGTTCCCCTAACCACGTTACAAACATCGTACCGGCAGTCAGGATCACACCAATCGTGATAAAGGTCTGAGCATTTCTGTTTGGTACGAAACCAAATTGAGCAAAATAATCAAAACCAGCCGTAATACTGACTGATTGGATGAAAGCTAAGACTAAAGTTAAATAGCGAGTCGCTTGATTTAACTTTTTCCGTCCAACTTCCCCTTGTTTAGACCATTCTACAAACTTAGGCACAATATCCATCTGCAACAACTGAATAACAATTGAAGCAGTGATATAAGGCGAAACCCCCATCGAAAAGATGGAGAAGTTTTGCATTGCCGAACCTGAAACCATATTCAACATTCTGAAGAAAGGCATTTCGCTTAGGCCTTGCAAACCTTTAGCATCAACACCGGGGACAGTGATTTGTGCTCCAATTCGAAACACTAACAGCATCCCAACGGTAAATAGAATACGTGATCGGATGTTCTTGACTTTAAAAGAATCCTTTAAAAGTTTAAACATTAAATCACCTCGATTGATCCACCCGCAGCTTCAATAGCTTCTTGCGCAGCTTTTGAGAATTTTGCAGCCTTCACAGTTAATTTTTTATCTAAAGAACCATTTCCTAAGATTTTGATTCCACCTTTTTCGTTTTTCACGATTCCAGCTTCAACCAAAACAACCGGTGTTACTTCGGTTCCATCTTCAAAACGGTTTAAAGCATCTAAATTAACAACAGCATATTCTTTACGGTTAACGTTTGTGAAACCACGTTTTGGTAAACGACGGAACAATGGAGTTTGTCCACCTTCGAATCCTAAACGTACGCCACCACCTGAACGAGCTTTTTGTCCTTTTTGTCCACGTCCTGATGTTTTTCCGTTACCAGATGAAGTACCACGACCGACACGATTGCGTACTTTCCGTGAGCCTTCAGCAGGTTGTAATTCATGAAGTTTCATTATTATCGGCACCTCCTTAGTTAGATAGTATTAGTACAATTAAATTTCTTCAACGTCCACTAAGTGAGAGATTGTGTTAACCATACCTTTGATTGCTTCATTAGCAGGTTTAACTACAGTGCTGTTCACTTTTCTTAGACCCAACGCTTTAACAGTATCACGTTGGTTTTGAGGACGTCCGATAATACTGCGTTTTAAAGTAATTTTTAATTCAGCCATTATTGCGTCCTCCTTAGTTTGCGAAATTTTCAACAGATACGCCGCGTAATTGCGCAACGTCTTCTGCTTTTTTCAATTGTTTCAAGCCATCAACTGTTGCGCGTACAACGTTGATCGGTGTGTTTGAACCTAATGATTTAGAAGTAACATCAGCTACACCAGCTAATTCCAAGACGGCACGAACTGGTCCACCAGCAGCTACCCCAGAACCTTCAACAGCAGGCTTCATCAAGATGCGGCCGCCGCCAAAGACACCAATAACTTCATGTGGAAGTGTAGTGCCGACCATTGGTACTTCAACTAAGTTTTTCTTAGCATCTTCAATCGCTTTACGAATTGCTTCTGGTACTTCTTGTGCTTTACCAGTACCAAAGCCTACGTGGCCATTACGGTCGCCAACTACTACAAGCGCTGCGAAACGTAAACGACGTCCACCTTTAACAACTTTTGTAACACGGTTGATCGCAACGACGCGGTCTTCTAATTCCAAGTGTTTTGGATCGATATAAACCATGAATGGTGTTCCTCCTTCTCCTAAAATTCTAGTCCATTTTCGCGAGCTGCTTCAGCTAAAGCTGCTACACGGCCATGGTAAAGGTATCCACCACGGTCAAAGACTACTTCTTTAATACCTTTTTTAACAGCACGTTCTGCCACTAATTTACCGACAGCTTGTGCTTGTTCAGTTTTAGTTCCACCTGAAACTTCTTTGTCTAAGGCAGAGGCACTTGCTAGCGTCACACCCGCTACGTCATCAATTACTTGCGCGTAGATATTTTTGTTAGAACGAAAAACGTTCAAGCGTGGGCACTCAGCAGTACCAGAGATTTTGTTACGAACACGCATATGACGCTTTTGACGTGTTTTATTTTTATCTGGTTTTGTAATCACAATTGTCACCTCTTTGAATTTGCTAGCCTAAGCCGCAAGTAGGATCAACCTACTATTTACCAGTTTTACCTTCTTTACGACGTACGTATTCGCCAGTATAACGGATACCTTTGCCTTTATAAGGTTCTGGAGGACGAGTTCCACGAATGTTCGCAGCTAATTCGCCGACATGTTCTTTATTTGCACCTTTAACGATTACTTGCGTATTCGCAGGTACTTCGATTTCGACGCCTTCTGGGGCAACGATTTCGACTGGATGTGAGTAACCAACGTTCAAGACAAGTTTTTTACCTTGTAATTGCGCACGGTACCCAACCCCGATTAATTCTAAAGATTTTTGGAATCCTTCAGACACACCGACAACCATGTTGTTGAAGTTGGCCCGGGTAGTTCCGTGGATTGTTTTCATTTCTTTGCTGTCATCTGGACGAGTGAATGTTACTTCGTTACCTTCGATATTCATTTCGATATCAGAAGATAATGTACGGGTCAATTCACCCTTTGGACCTTTAACAGTTACTTCGTTTCCCTTTTGAGTTACTTCAACTCCAGCAGGTAAAACGACTACTTTATTACCAATACGGCTCACTTAAAGACACCTCCTTGTAGTTTGCTTAAAATTACCAAACGTAAGCTAGCACTTCGCCGCCGACGTTTTTCGCTCTAGCTTCTTTGTCAGTTACTAAACCTTCAGAAGTAGAGATGATCGCGATACCTAAACCGTTTAAAACTTTTGGTACTTCGTCAGCTTTGACATAAGCCCGCAAACCTGGTTTAGAGATACGTTTCAAGTTCGTGATAACACGCTCGTCGTTTTTACCGTATTTAAGGAAAACACGGATCACGCCTTGTTTGTCATCTTCGATATATTCAACATCACGGACGAATCCTTCTTTTTTAAGGATCTCAGCGATGTCACGTTTGATTTTTGAAGCAGGCACTTCAACTGTATCGTGTTTTACCATGTTGGCATTCCGAATACGAGTTAAAAAATCTGCGATTGGATCTGTCATGACCATTGAACTATTTACCTCCTTTATGCGAGTTTTATTTTACCAGCTAGCTTTCTTCACGCCGGGAATTTGACCTTTGTAGGCAAGTTCGCGGAAGCAAATACGGCAAAGATGAAATTTACGATAGACTGAATGTGGACGTCCGCAACGTTCGCAACGAGTGTATTCTTGCGTTGAGAATTTTGCAGGGCGTTTGTTTTTAGCAATCATTGATTTTTTAGCCAATTTTTTCGCCTCCTTGATTATTTTTGGAATGGCATTCCAAGTTGTGTCAATAATTCGCGAGATTCTTCGTCAGATTGTGCAGTTGTAACCACGACGATATCCATCCCACGAACTTTATCAACTAAATCATAGTCAACTTCAGGGAAGATCAATTGTTCTTTGATACCTAAAGTATAGTTACCACGGCCGTCAAAGGCTTTTTTACTGATTCCGTGGAAGTCACGAACCCGTGGAAGGGAAACTGTAACTAGTTTGTCTAAGAATTCATACATTCTTTCTCCACGTAGGGTAACTTTCGCACCGATCGGCATTCCTTCACGCAAACGGAAACCAGCAATTGATTTCTTCGCTTTTGTGATGATTGGTTTTTGTCCTGAGATCAAAGTCAATTCTTCAACTGCTTTGTCTAAGTTTTTAGCGTTTGATACCGCATCACCGACACCCATGTTGATGACGATCTTTTCAACTTTAGGGACTTCCATAATTGAACTATAGTTAAATTTTTCCATTAATGATGGCGTTACTTCATTTAAGTATTTTTCTTTAAGGCGGTTCATCTGTTAAGATCCTCCTTTCCTAATGTTTTATTTATCTAGAACTTCGCCGGTTTTTTTCGAAACGCGGACTTTTTTACCGTCAACTACTTTATAGCCAACGCGAGTTGCTTCTCCGTTTGAAGGATCGATCACCATGACATTTGAAGCATGGATCGGCGCTTCTAACTCAACGATTCCGCCTTGAGGGGCAGCTTGAGAAGGTTTTTGGTGTTTTTTCACGATATTGACGCCTTCAACAACGACTTTATCTTTCTTAGGAAGGGCTTCTAAAACAACGCCTTCTTTATTCTTATCTTTACCAGAGATAACTTTTACTTTATCGCCTTTTTTAACGAACATTACTGTTGCGCACCTCCTTTGGTTGAAACTTCCGATTATAATACTTCCGGTGCCAATGAAACGATCTTCATGAAGTTGTTTTCACGTAATTCACGTGCAACAGGTCCGAAGATACGTGTTCCTCTTGGGCTCTTGTCATCACGAATGATAACTGCTGCATTTTCATCAAATTTAATATATGAACCATCAGTACGACGTGCGCCTGATTTTGTGCGAACGATAACGGCTTTTACGACGTCACCTTTTTTGACAACCCCACCTGGCGTTGCTTGTTTAACCGTAGCAACGATCACATCACCGATGTTAGCAGTTTTGCGACCAGATCCACCAAGGACTTTGATGGTCAAGATTTCACGAGCGCCTGAGTTATCCGCAATTTTTAAACGGCTTTCTGCTTGGATCACTTGTGTATCCTCCTTTCAGATTTTAAAAGATAATCTATATAGGAAAGTCTCGTGTGATTAAATAACTACTGCTTTTTCAACGATTTCAATCAGACGGAACCGTTTGGTAGCTGATAATGGACGAGTTTCCATGATTTTCACGACGTCGCCAACTTTTGCTTCGTTGTTTTCGTCGTGTGCTTTGTATTTTTTAGAATATTTCAAACGTTTCCCATAGATAGGGTGGTTTTTCTTGGTTTCAACGACAACTGTGATGGTTTTATCCATCTTGTCTGATACCACACGACCTTGGTAAACTTTACGTTGATTTCTTTCTTCAGACATACGAAAAATGGTCTCCTTTCCTATTTGTCAGCTTGTTCACGCAATACAGTTTTGATGCGTGCAATCGATTTACGTACTTCTTTAATACGTGCAGTGTTTTCTAATTGACCTGTTGCTAATTGGAATCTAAGATTGAACAATTCTTCTTTTAATTGTTTTTCTTGATCAAGCATTTCGGCAGTGGTTAATTCTCTGATTTCTTTAACCTTCATTCGATTCACCACCCATTTCCTCACGTTTTACGATCTTAGTTTTCATTGGTAATTTGTGAGACGCAAGACGTAATGCTTCGCGTGCAACTTCTTCAGGAACACCGGCAACTTCAAACATGATCTTGCCGCGTTTAACTGGGCTTACCCAGCCTTCAGGAGCACCTTTACCAGATCCCATACGAACACCAATAGCTTTGGCTGTATAAGATTTGTGAGGGAAGATTTTAATCCATACTTTCCCGCCACGTTTCATATAACGAGTCATTGCAATACGAGCCGCTTCGATTTGACGGTTTGTGATCCAGTGAGAATCCACTGCTTGTAAACCATATTCACCGAAAGCTACTTCTTTGCCGCCTTTAGCTTCTCCGCGCATTTTACCACGGAACTCACGACGGTGTTTTACACGTTTAGGTACTAACATGATTATTTCCCTCCTTTCTCAGTGTTTTGTGCGTTTTTCTTAGTAGGAAGAACTTCGCCACGATAGATCCACACTTTAACTCCTAGTTTTCCGTATGTTGTGTTTGCTTCTTCCCAAGCGTAGTCAATATCAGCACGCAATGTATGAAGCGGAACGGTACCTTCTGAATAGCCTTCAGAACGCGCGATATCAGCACCATTTAAACGACCAGAAACTTGTGTTTTGATCCCTTTAGCGCCAGAACGCATTGTCCGTTGGATCGCTTGTTTTTGCGCACGACGGAAAGCAACACGGTTTTCTAATTGACGTGCGATTCCTTCACCAACTAATTTTGCATCTAAATCTGGTTTTTTGATTTCCACAATGTTAATGTGAACTCGTTTACCAGTTAAATTGTTTAATTCTTTACGTAAGGCTTCGACCTCGGAACCACCTTTACCGATAACCATGCCAGGTTTAGCCGTGTGAATTGAAATGTTGACGCGATTTGCAGCGCGTTCGATTTCAACTTTTGATACAGCGGCATCAGCAAGTTTAGTTGCGATGAACTTACGGATTTTCAAATCTTCGTGTAAGAATTCAGCATACTCTTTTTCAGCATACCATTTAGCATCCCAATCTCGGATGATGCCAACACGCATTCCAATTGGATTTACTTTTTGACCCACAGATTATCCCTCCTTATTTTTCTGATACCACTACAGTGATGTGACTTGTACGTTTGTTGATTGGTGAAGCTGAACCTTTAGCACGTGGACGGAACCGTTTCATAGTTGGTCCTTCGTTAACGAAAGCTTCAGAAACAACCAATGTTTCAACGTCTAAGTCAAAGTTGTTTTCTGCGTTAGCAACTGCTGACATTAAAACTTTCTCAATAATTCCAGCAGATTTATTCGGTGTGAATTTCAAAATTGAAATTGCTTCGGCTACGCTTTTCCCTCTGATAAGATCGATTACTAAACGGGCTTTACGAGGAGAAGTGCGAACTGTTTTTGCAGTTGCTTTAGCTGATGTGATTTGTTGTTCTGCCATTGTAATATCCTCCCCTCAAAATTAGCGTTTTGTTTTCTTATCATCGCTAGCATGGCCACGATAAGTTCTTGTTGGTGCAAATTCACCTAATTTATGTCCTACCATGTCTTCTTGGATGTAAACAGGTACATGTTTACGTCCGTCATATACTGCAATTGTAAATCCTACGAAACTAGGAAAAACAGTTGAGCGACGAGACCAAGTTTTAATAACTTTCTTCTTTTCAACACCTTGTTGTGCTTCGATCTTCTTCATCAAGTGATCATCAGCGAAAGGTCCTTTTTTCAAACTACGACCCATGGTGAACCTCCTCTCAAAATGTACGACACATGGTCAATGAAACTATTTAATTTTACGACGACGCACGATAAGTTTGTCTGATGCCGCTTTTTTGCTCCGAGTTTTGTAACCCAATGTAGGTTTGCCCCAAGGAGACATTGGTGATTTCCGTCCGACTGGTGCTTTACCTTCACCACCACCATGTGGGTGATCGTTAGGGTTCATTACGCTACCACGAACAGTTGGACGTTTACGCATCCAGCGAGAACGACCAGCTTTACCGATGTTGATCAATTCGTGTTGTTCATTCCCAACAGAACCGATTGTTGCACGGCATGCAGCTAAGATCATGCGAACTTCGCCTGAGTTTAAACGTACTAAAACGTATTTGCCTTCTTTACCAAGTACTTGAGCGCTAGCGCCTGCTGAACGGATCAATTGTCCGCCTTTACCTGGTTTCATTTCGATGTTGTGAACCACTGTACCAACTGGGATGTTTGCTAGTGGTAATGTGTTCCCAACTTTGATATCTGCATTTGGTCCAGAAACAACGGTCATGCCTACTTGTAAGCCTTTAGGGGCTAAAATGTAAGCTTTCACTCCGTCGGTATAATGAACTAATGCAATATTTGCTGAACGGTTTGGATCGTATTCGATCGTTTGTACCGTAGCTACCACATCATCTTTATTTCGTTTGAAATCGATGACCCGGTATTGACGTTTATGACCGCCACCTTGATGACGGACAGTGATACGACCGTTGTTGTTACGACCTGCGTTATTTTTCAATGGTTGTAACAATGTCTTTTCAGGCGTTGAAGTTGTGATTTCAGCAAAATCAGAACTCGTCATGTTACGACGACCATTTGTGGTAGGTTTGTACTTTCTAATCGCCACGTCTATTCCCTCCTATTTATTCAGATCTTGCCTTATTCGGCAGCTTCGAAAATTTCGATGGTTTTTGAATCTTCTGTTAACGTCACGATTGCTTTGCGACGTTTTTTAGTAAAGCCTTGGTATTTACCCATGCGTTTCGCTTTTGGTTTCGCATTTAGAATGTTTACGTTTTTAACTTTAACGCCAAACGCAGCTTCAACGGCTTGTTTAACTAAAGTTTTATTCGCACGAGTGTCCACTTCGAAAGTATATTTCTTTTCATCCATGTCTAACATCGATTTTTCAGTGATCACCGGGCGTTTAATTACGTCTAGTAAATTCATTATGCAAGCACCTCCTCAATTTGAGTAAGAGCAGTTTGCGTTGCTAAGATTTTTTCATTAGCGACTACATCAAGTACAGTTACGTTGTTTGAAGTTGTAACAGTCACGTTTGGTAAGTTGCGAGCTGAAAGAGCTGCGACTTCGTTTTCTGTTTCCAAAACAACCAATACTTTTGAATCAATTGACAAGTTAGTAAGTACTTGTTTGAATTCTTTTGTTTTAGGTGCATCGAAGCTTAATGCATCAACGGCAACCAAGTTATTTTCAGCAACTTTATCTGATAAAACAGATTTAATTGCTAAGCGACGAACTTTTTTAGGAAGTTTGTAGCTGTAAGAACGTGGTGTTGGTCCGAAGACAGTACCACCTCCACGCCATTGTGGTGAACGGATTGAACCTTGACGGGCACGACCAGTACCTTTTTGGCGCCATGGTTTACGACCACCGCCTGATACAGCGCTACGGTTTTTCACCGCGTGTGTTCCTTGTCTTAATGAAGCACGTTGCATGATGATGGCATCATAGACAACACTTTCATTAGGTTCGATTCCGAAGATTTCTTCATTTAATGTGATTTCACCATTTTTAGTTCCATCTTGTTTGAATAATGCTACATTTGGCATTCCTTAGTTCCTCCTTTCCTTTAACAATTATTTAGCTTTAACAGCCGATTTGATTGTGATCAATGATTTTTTAGCGCCGGGGACATTACCTTTAACTAAGATAACGTTACGTTCAGCATCCACACGAACGACTTCCAAGTTTTGGATCGTTACGCGATTGCCGCCCATCCGACCAGCTAAATGTTTATTTTTAAATACACGGTTAGGTGCAACAGGACCCATAGATCCAGGACGACGATGGTAACGAGAACCGTGAGCCATTGGGCCGCGGCTTTGGCCATGACGTTTGATAACGCCTTGGAAACCTTTACCTTTAGTCGTTCCGGTTACATCAATGATGTCTCCAGCTTGGAAAGTATCAACTTTCACTTCTTGTCCTACTTCATATTCTCCTAGCTCAACATCTCTGAATTCTCGAATGAAGCGCTTAGGAGTCGTGTTTGCTTTTGCAACATGACCTTTCGCAGGTTTGTTAGACAAAACTTCACGCATATCTTGGTAACCTAATTGCACAGCTTCATAGCCGTCTGTTTCCATTGTTTTCACTTGTAAAACAACGTTTGGTGTTGCTTCAACGACTGTTACTGGAATTAATTCGCCAGATTCAGTGAAGATTTGAGTCATTCCCACTTTTTTCCCTAAGATTCCTTTGGTCATGATTACACCTCCAGTTTAATTATTATAGTTTGATTTCAATGTTTACACCTGATGGTAAGTCTAGCTTCATTAAAGCATCAACTGTTTTTGGTGTTGGGTTCACAATGTCGATTAGACGTTTGTGAGTACGCATTTCGAATTGTTCGCGTGAATCTTTGTATTTATGCGTCGCACGGATTACAGTGTACAGACTGCGTTCGGTTGGTAATGGAATTGGACCTGACACAGAAGCTCCAGTTCTTTTTGCAGTTTCGACGATTTTATCCGCTGATTGATCTAAAATACCATGTTCATACGCTTTTAAACGGATACGAATTTTTTGTTTTGCCATCTTTGTTCCCTCCTTCGCCTATTTTAGAAAGTAGACATAGCTCCACGAAAATTTTCCGTCACGCTCGTCCATGGCAAAGCGTCCGGGCGTGTCGCAACCTCTCGTTTCATAGCCGATGGATCTAAGTGAGACCCACCTGTGCGTTTATTCTTTGTAAACAGCACCTTTATGATTATAGTATATTAGAACAGCGATTGCAAGACCTTTCTGTTGGAAATTTCGATGACTTTCAACTTTTTTTCATTTCATTTTTTTCGAAGTGGCTGAACTATTTTGCAAACGTAAGCCGATGGAAAAACTTTCCTTCTATTATATAGCTGATAAATCCGATCCACACTCACCTGATGTAGCTAATCAAATTGCGATCGCTTCGATTTACGCAACGATTGAAAATCAATTCTAAGCTATTTACTGATCAGAAAAAGATTTCTATAAATAGCGGCGCCAAGCTCGAAATTTTCGATTTGCTCATGTTACTCAACAGTATAACTAACGGCACAACTGATTCAATCAAAAAAAGAGCCGCTGAAATTCAGCGACTCTTTACGTCCGAGCATAATGTTAAATTAAAAGCAATTAAGCTAAGATTTCACTAACGACACCGGCACCAACTGTACGTCCGCCTTCACGGATTGAGAATTTCGTACCGTTTTCGATAGCGATTGGGTGGATTAATTCAACTTCCATCGCTACGTTATCACCAGGCATTACCATTTCAGTACCTTCTGGTAAATCAACGACACCTGTAACGTCAGTCGTACGGAAGTAGAATTGTGGACGGTAGTTTGTGAAGAATGGAGTATGACGTCCGCCTTCTTCTTTAGTTAAAACATAAACTTCCGCTTTAAATTTTGTATGAGGAGTGATCGTACCTGGTTTAGCTAATACTTGGCCACGTTCGATATCTTCACGAGCTACACCACGTAGTAAAGCACCGATGTTATCGCCTGCTTCAGCGTAGTCTAATAATTTACGGAACATTTCAACACCCGTAACAGTAGTTTTAGAAGTTTCTTCAGCGATACCGACAACTTCAACTTCATCACCAACACGTAATTGTCCACGTTCAACACGGCCTGTAGCAACAGTACCACGTCCAGTGATTGAGAATACGTCTTCGACTGGCATCATGAATGGTTTGTCAGTGTCACGAACTGGAGTTGGGATATATTCGTCAACTGCAGCCATTAATTCTAAGATTTTTTCTTCGTATGAAGCGTCGCCTTCTAAAGCTTTCAAAGCAGAACCAGCAATTACAGGAACATCGTCGCCAGGGAATTCGTATTCTGTTAATAAGTCACGAACTTCCATTTCTACTAATTCTAATAATTCTTCGTCGTCGACCATATCAACTTTGTTTAAGAAAACAACGATGTAAGGTACGCCAACTTGGCGAGATAATAGAATGTGTTCACGTGTTTGAGGCATAGGACCGTCAGCAGCAGATACTACTAAGATCGCGCCGTCCATTTGAGCCGCACCAGTGATCATGTTTTTAACGTAGTCCGCGTGTCCTGGGCAGTCAACGTGAGCGTAGTGACGATTTTCTGTTTCATACTCAACGTGAGCAGTGTTGATCGTGATCCCACGTTCGCGTTCTTCAGGAGCACCATCGATTTGAGCGTAATCCATTGCTGTACCGCCACCTTGTTTAGCAAGTACAGTTGTGATTGCTGCTGTTAAAGTTGTTTTACCATGGTCAACGTGTCCGATTGTACCAATGTTAACGTGTGGTTTTGAACGGTCGAATTTTTCTTTAGCCATTTAAAAATGTTCCTCCTAAAATAAATGAGTTAGTTGAATTTATTTGATAGGTCCACACTGTTAAAAAAACAGTGTGAGCCCATATCATCATTGCTTAATTTTACCTGAATCGCACCTGAAAAAACAAGTCTTTCTTGAAATCGAATCAGTCGAGTTAGACTTTTTTAAGAATTAACCAGCGTGTCCGCCATTTTTCTTAATGATTTCTTCTTGAACTGCTTTTGGTACAGCTTCATAGTGGTCAAAGGTCATCGTAAATGTACCACGACCTTGTGTTGCTGAACGTAGTGTCGTTGCATAACCAAACATTTCAGCAAGTGGAACCATCGCACGAACGACTTGTTGGCCGCCAGCCCGAGCCTCCATACCTTCAACGCGACCGCGACGAGCAGTTACGTGTCCCATAACATCACCTAAGTAATCTTCAGGGATCACGACTTCGACTGCCATGATCGGTTCAAGGATCGCTGGATCAGCTTTTTTAGCTGCCGCGCGTAGTGCCATTGAAGCAGCCACACGGAAGGCAGTTTCATTTGAATCGACATCATGGTATGAACCATCGTAAAGTTTAGCTTTTACGTCGACCATTGGATAACCGGCTAAGACACCATTTTCCATTGCGTCTTTCAAACCAGCTTCAACTGCTGGGATGTATTCACGAGGAACGACCCCACCAACGATTGCATTTTCAAATTCGAAGCCTGCACCTTCTTCGTTTGGTGTGAATTCGATCCATACGTGACCGTATTGACCTTTACCACCAGACTGACGTACAAACTTACCTTCCGCTTCCGTACCTTGACGGAATGTTTCACGGTAAGATACTTGTGGCGCACCAACATTAGCTTCCACTTTGAATTCACGACGCATCCGGTCAACGATGATATCTAAGTGAAGTTCACCCATACCAGCGATGATCGTTTCGCCTGTTTCAGTATTCGTTTCAGCACGGAACGTTGGATCTTCTTCAGATAATTTTTGTAATGCAATGCCCATTTTATCTTGGTCAGCTTTTGATTTAGGTTCAATCGCGACTTGGATAACTGGTTCAGGGAATTCCATTGATTCAAGGATAACTTGTGATTTTTCGTCACATAAAGTATCCCCAGTTGTTGTATCTTTCAAACCAACAGCAGCGGCGATATCTCCAGCGTAAACTTCAGAGATTTCAGAACGTGAGTTAGCGTGCATCTGTAAGATACGACCAACCCGTTCACGTTTGCCTTTTGTTGCGTTTTGAACGTATGACCCTGATTCTAAGACACCAGAGTACACACGGAAGAATGTTAGACGACCAACATAAGGGTCCGTCATAACTTTAAATGCTAAAGCTGAGAATGGAAGGCTGTCGTCAGCTGGACGAGCAACTTCTTCATCAGTTTTAGGATCGATCCCTTGGATAGCAGCAACATCTAATGGTGAAGGCAAGTAGTCAATGACTGCATCTAGCAATAATTGAACCCCCTTGTTTTTGAAAGCAGAACCACATAAAACTGGGTAAAATTCAACGTTAACCGTTGCTTTACGGATACCAGCTTTTAGTTCTTCTTCAGTGATTTCTTCACCTTCTAGATATTTCATCGTAAGATCTTCATCAGTTTCTGCAACAGCTTCCACTAATTTTTCACGCCATTCTTCTGCAAGTTCTTTGTAGTCTTCAGGAATGTCGGTTTCTTCGATTTCAGTACCTAGATCGTTCGTATAGACTTCGGCTTTCATTTTTACCAGGTCAATGATCCCAGTAAAGTCGTCTTCTGCCCCGATTGGTAATTGGATCGGATGTGCATTAGCTTGCAAACGATCATGCAATGTCCCAACAGAGTACAAGAAGTCAGCACCGATTTTATCCATTTTATTGGCAAACACGATCCGTGGAACACCGTAAGTCGTCGCTTGACGCCAAACTGTTTCAGTTTGCGGTTCAACCCCAGACTGAGCATCCAAGACAGTAACGGCACCATCTAACACACGCAATGAACGTTCAACTTCAACTGTGAAGTCTACGTGCCCTGGTGTGTCGATGATATTGATCCGGTTACCTTTCCATTGTGCGGTAGTCGCAGCTGATGTGATCGTGATACCACGTTCTTGTTCTTGTTCCATCCAGTCCATTTGGGAAGCACCTTCGTGAGTTTCACCAATTTTATGGATCCGGCCAGTGTAGTACAAGATACGTTCAGTAGCAGTCGTTTTACCAGCATCAATATGGGCCATGATACCAATGTTACGAGTGTTTTCTAAAGAAAAAGCTCTTGGCATTTCTTCTGTTTCTCCTCTCTTAATTAAAAATACACGTTAGTTCTATTTTACGTGGGAAAAGACCCACATAAAAGAGGATCTTACCAACGATAGTGAGCGAATGCACGGTTGGCTTCCGCCATTTTGTGTGTGTCTTCGCGTTTTTTCACAGAAGCGCCAGTGTTGTTAGCAGCGTCCATGATTTCTTTAGCTAGGCGTTCTTCCATTGTGTGTTCGCCACGCAAACGAGCGTAGTTCACGACCCAACGAAGGCCTAAAGTTGTACGACGTTCAGGACGAACTTCAACTGGGACTTGATAGTTAGAACCCCCAACTCGGCGAGCTTTAACTTCCAAAACAGGCATAATGTTTTCCATTGCTTGTTCGAAAACTTCTAATGGATCATTACCTGTTGATTCTTTGATTGTACCAAATGCGTTATACACGATATTCGCAGCGATACCACGTTTGCCGTCAACCATTACGCGGTTGATCAAACGAGTTACTAGCTTAGAGTTATACATAGGATCTGGTAAAACATCACGTTTTGCAGCAGCACCCTTACGACTCATACGTAACTCCTCCTTCCGAAAATATGTCTTTATCTAGTGTTTCTAGCTTAATGTTTATGCTTTAGGTTTCTTAGTACCGTATTTAGAACGGCTTTGTTTACGATCGTTAACGCCGGCTGTATCTAGCGCACCACGAACGATATGGTAACGTACCCCTGGTAAGTCTTTTACCCGGCCGCCACGTAATAACACGACACTGTGTTCTTGTAAGTTGTGGCCAATACCTGGGATATAAGCTGTTACTTCGATTAAGTTAGACAAACGTACACGGGCATATTTACGTAAAGCTGAGTTCGGTTTCTTCGGTGTCATAGTACCCACACGTGTGCAAACCCCACGTTTTTGTGGTGAGTTCACATCCGTTTGCGCTTTTTTAAAGCTGTTATATCCTTTATTCAATGCTGGTGAATTTGATTTCTCCACCTTTGATTTACGAGGTTTACGTACTAATTGATTAATTGTAGGCATCCCTTGTTTCCTCCTTCCTCGATTTGCTTTTCTAGTCCCACACATCCTGGTGGTTCCTTTTTAAGCAATAAAAAATAATGCATCGATCTGCATTCTCTATCAAGCGTACCTTGACACAGTCAGCACGTCTCATGTTGAGAGACCTGTTCACAAAGCACCTCAGATAGCATATCATGATTCATTTAACGTGTCAACACGATTCTTTTCAGTTTTTCCCGGGATTTTCACCGAACTATTCTATCTTTTTTTTCAACAAGCGTTTACAATAAGTGTAACTTAGTAGAAGGTGGGATTTTTTACATGAACTTAAAAGAAGTTGTCGGCTTGAAAGCCGCTGAATACGTTAAAGATGGAATGATCGTCGGTCTCGGAACGGGTTCGACTGCGTATTACTTAGTCAAAGAACTTGGTCGTCGCGTCAAAGAAGAAGGCTTGCAGATCACAGGTGTCGTCACCTCTTCTAAAACAGAAGCACAAGCTCGTGAACTTGGGATTCCATTGAAAAAAATCGATGAAGTCGAAGCAGTTGACTTAACGATTGACGGAGCTGATGAAGTTAGTGCGGATTTTCAAGGGATCAAAGGTGGCGGTGCAGCGCTATTATTTGAAAAAATCGTTGCCACGTACTCAAAAGATTGCATCTGGATCGTCGATGAAAGCAAAATGGTCGATCAACTAGGAAAATTCCCGTTACCTGTTGAAGTCATTCCTTATGGCAGCCATAATTTATTCCGTTTATTTGAAGCAAAAGGTTACCAACCGACTTGGCGCAAAACTGACAACGATGAAATTTTGACCACAGATGGCGGACATTACATCATCGACTTACACCTCGAAGCTATCGAAAATCCAAAAGCTTTAGCAACTGAATTGGATCATTTAGTTGGAGTTGTTGAACACGGTCTATTCATCGATATGATCTCTAAAGTAATCGTCGGAACCGAAGCCGGCGCAAACGTAATCCCCGTCACCCACGCTTAACCCCTCAGCTTTTTGTTAAATTTCTCGTCTAAGAATGGAAATCTCTGTAGAAACATTGTACAATGAGTGCGGAATTGAAAATTTCAGAAACTTTACTTAAAGGAGAATGCACATATGCCAAAATTAGTTTTTTCTCGTCACGGGCTTAGCGAATGGAACCAAAAAAATCTTTTCACTGGTTGGGTCGACGTTGATTTAGCGCCAGAAGGTGTTGAAGAAGCCAAAGAAGGCGGACGTAAAATCAAAGAAGCTGGCATCGAATTTGATGTAGCTTACACTTCTGTTTTAACGCGTGCCATCAAAACTTGTAACTACATTTTAGAATACTCAGATCAACTTTGGGTTCCTCAAATCAAATCTTGGCGCTTAAACGAACGTCATTACGGTGCGTTACAAGGCCTAGATAAAAAAGCGACTGCTGAAAAATATGGTGACGAACAAGTTCACATCTGGCGTCGTTCATACGATACTTTACCTCCACTATTGGATGCATCTGACGAAGGTTCAGCTGCAAAAGACCGTCGCTATTCAATGTTAGATCCACGCGACGTTCCTGGTGGTGAAAACTTAAAAGTAACGTTAGAACGGGCATTACCTTTCTGGCAAGATCAAATCGCACCTGCTTTACTAGACGGAAAAACAGTTTTAGTTGCAGCTCACGGTAATTCACTACGCGCTTTAGCAAAACACATCGAAGGTATTTCAGATGATGACATCATGAATCTTGAAATCCCAACTGGTCAACCATTAGTTTATGACTTGAACGATGATCTAACTGTTGCGAAAAAATACTATTTATAATTTTTAACGTCCATAAAAGCCGCATCTAAAAATTGGATGCGGCTTTTTAATCCGTGCCAACCATTCAGTCAATAAAAAAATGTTCTGAAGACGGTAATGTCTTCAGAACATTTTTAGTTACTCTTCTTTTTTCTTCCGTTCGACACCAAACAGTCCGGCAAGACCGATCAACATCGCACCTAACAAACCGAAGTGATTTGTTTTTTCACCTGTTTGTGGGTAAGTTTTTTCGCCCGCGACCAATTGTTTTTTCGCTTGTTGGCCAGTTAACACTTGGTCGACTGGTGTGGCTGCGTGAGCTACTTCAACCGGTGTCTTGTTGGATTGCACAGGTGTTTGAGCAGTCAGCGCATTACCTTTTTCAGTTGCAGGTGTCGTGGTTAATGGCGTCGCTACATTCGTTGTAACTTGCGGCGTATCAGTCGTTGGATTGCTTTTGGGTGTATCCGGTACCGCTGGTTGAGCTGGATTTATTTTAGCGTAACTGAACGTGATCTCAATCGGCGTATCCGTTAAAGTTCCCGTCAAGGCACCCGTTACTTTAGTCAATACATAACCTGCGATTGGTTGCTCTTTAACCGTGTATTTTCCACCAACAGTTCCCGTGATCGTTTGATCTGGTAAAATCGGGTTGCCTGTGTTGTCGTGGTAGTGGACGACAACTGTTCCTTGGTTAGTAGCTGGTGCATCTGCTTGATAAACATACGTCACATCAAGCGGTTGGGTAGTGATTTGTCCGCTTGCTTCACCGAGAATATTTTTCAAATGGTAGCCCGCGATCGTCTTCATAGCTGTCGTATAATCATTGCCGACATTTCCGGTGATGACCACTGCTGGTTGCAAAGCTGTTCCATTTTGATCTTGATAGTGAACTGTTACCGTTCCTTTTGAAATATCAGGACGTTTATCTGGCGTGTAAACATAAGTTACTTCGATTGGATCTTTCGTGTACGTGCCGGTTGCATCGCCATTGACCCGAGCCAACCGATAATTTGCAATCGTAGCTGCTTGAGTCGAGTAAGCAGTGCCGACTTGGCCATCTAAGATTCGATCAGCTAATAACAGTTGACCCGCTTCATCTTGATAATGCACGACGACTGTTCCTTGCGCTGCTTCAGGTGCGTCTTGCGCATACACATACGTAACATCGATTGGATCTTTTGTGATCGTACCATTAGGGTTTCCTGTAACTCGTACAAAATGATAGCCACTGATCGTTGCTTGATCTGTTGTATATGGATCGCCAACATTTCCAGTGATGACTTGGTTCGGTAATAATGCTTGGCCCATTTCATCGTGGTAAGCGACAGTGACCTGACCTTTTTGTGATTCGGGTTGACTATCTTTCGCATAAATATAAGTGACCGTGATCGGATCTTTTGCGATTTGGCCTGTCCGGTTTCCCGTTACACTTTGTAAATGATAGCCGGTAATTTGAGCGACACGATCAGGATACGCAGCACCCACGTCACCGCTAAAAGTTACGGGTTGTAGTAATTCATTCCCTGCAGCATCTTGATAGTAATAAGTGACCGTTCCGATTTGGATCACTGGTACGTCTTTTTTATACGTAACCGTTGTTTGTTCATCGGTCGGTTGCGTGCTACTTTGAGCTGGCGTGAAGTTGACTTGGGTTTGATCGGGCGTATAGCCATCGATCGTTGGCACTTGGAACGTTACGCTAGACTTACTTGGTGTATATGTCATTTGGCCAGAGACTAGATCTTTCACCGCTTGCCAAGTGAGTGTCGTCGTTTCTGGTTGCGGTGTTTTGTCGTCAGCCCCAGTGAAATTCACAACGTAATTATTTTGAACGGTGCTCGTTTGCATTTTATGCGTTAAGTAGATCGTATAGTTGTTGGGTTTTGTGGCATCCGTTGAAAGAAGCACACCTTGAGCAAAATCATCAGAATCAAATTGATAGCCGTTAGCTAGATAATCTTTGATAGCTGCATCTTTGTCAAAAGTACTTTGGGTTCCCGCTTCCCCTTTCAAACTAGGATCTGTCGCATTCGTGATTAAAGTCAATTCTTGATTGGTCGTTTTATCTACGACTTTGACTTGGGCATAACCGGCTTGGGTATAAAGAACATAAACGGTTTGATTTGAATCAATGAACGGAATCTCCGTTGTCCCAGTTGCAAGTTTCGTCCAAACTTTTCCATCATTTGAAGTCAAGATTTCCTTGATCGTCAAATCAGGGTAGTCTTTCACTAAATCTCCTACTACGATTTGATTACTTAAATTCCCAGTAATCGTTTGATCAGGAACAGTCGTACCATTTTCTACGACGGGGGTATTTTTTGGTAAGTCAGTTGGATTTTGCGGCGTGCTGTTAAGATCGATCACACCATATTTAACATTGACATTCCAATCTTTCACTAAAATAAACGTGTAAGTCGGTGTCGTGTCACCAAATTTTCCAACGTTACTGACCAAATCAGCTTGCTTCGTCGCAAGATCTTTTAATTGACCCGTGCCATCTAAAATGACTGGCTGACTCCCAGCTTGACCCGTATAAATCACATACTTTCCTTCATTCGTCACGGCTAACAAATGATAGTTAGATTGACTTAAGAAACTATTTAAAGTTTTAACCGTTACAGGGTCATCAATCAAATCAAAGGAACTACCTAGCCCCCCTGCTAAAACAGAGCCGGGTGCGATCGTGATTTGTTTACCATCGGCTTGCAACAATTGATAGTTGACTTTGACGTTGCCGATGCCTTGTTTGTATTCATAAGGTTGGATGAACCAGCCAGTAAAATCAGAACTTGGATCGACCCAATTAACTGTAAAGGCACCATAATGTGTAGCATCAGGCGTTAAAATATTTTCCCAGCCGACTGTCGTTTGGTTGACACTGCTACCATCAGCATTACTTGGATAAGGCGAAGCATATGTGCCAGCTCCATCATAAGGCGCGACAGGAACGTTTTGAGCATTCAAATCTTTAACGATAAAAGAAGGTGTTTCAAAAGTCGTCGTACCATCTTTTAAAACGATAGGTTGCAACAATAAGTGTTGATTTTTATAACTAGCTTTTAAAGCTGGATTGCGATTGGTTTGTAATGGCGAGATATCCGCAATTTGGTTATAGCTTAAATTCAACTGTGTCAAATCAGGTTTTTCCGCTAAAGCTGAGACATTATCGATTGAAAACATCGGTAAATTCACCGTTTGCAATTGATTTAGATTTTTCAACGCTGAGATATCAAACAGATTCCCATTTTTAGTTGCAGTTCCCCAACGAAGAGCATTGGCTTCATAAGTTGGCGCGATGGAAAGTGTCTTGAGACCCGTCGCATTTTGTAAACCTTCTAATGAGTACATTGCCATTAACGCATTGTAATACGTCGTGACTTGTTGGTAACTGCCACTGCCAGTGATTTGTTTAGCCGCACTGGAAGATAAATTTTGCAGTTGTGCTAAGTCATTTTTAGTGAAATTGGCCCGAAAGTCATTGATGGTGGCATATTTATCTGCGTAAGCCGAGTCCCAAAGTACATATTGAAACGCGTAATCAGGCATCCATTCATCAATGTAATATTGACCGGTCGTCGCATCTTGACCTTTGGCATCCATCGCGATTTGATTAGCGTAATCACTGTCTTGCCAAGCGTGAGCTCCACTAACTTGATTTAAAGCAGGATGGGTATATGACCATTGCATCGCTGCCGTATTGGAAATATTAAATTGCGGACTACCAGGTACTTCGTTAGCCGATGCAACCGCAGCTAGTTCCAAGTCAGCCAATTGTAACGCGTCACTTTGAACAGGTGTCGCTTCAGCTGGTTCGCTTTCACTAGTAGTGGTCTTAGCAACTACCGCTGAATCAGTTGGAGCTGAGGCTGTTTGATTTGACGTAACGTTCGTCACTGGATTTTGATTTTGAATACCTTGAGTAGTTGGCGTCGGTTCAACTTCAGCATTACTTTGATTAGGTACGACCGTTTGAGCCGTCGATTCATTCGTTGTCGATACAGCAGATGGAGCAACTGGAGCAACTGGCGTAGTGGCTGTTAAATCAGTTGAACTAGTTGTAGTTTTGTCAGTTGTTGCTGTCGTTACTGTTGATGATGTTGGTTCAGTAGTGGTAGCAGACACTGCTGGTTCTGTTGGCGTTTGAACAGCTAGCATTTGCGCTTCATTTGTAGCAGTTGGTGTTTGCACAGTTGGTTGTTCAGTCACTGGAGCTGGCGTTGGATTTGTCGTAGTCGTTACAGTATCATTTGCTGGCACTTCAACTGGCGAGACAGTTGTTGATTGCGGTTGGACTGTTGCGGCTGGTTGCGTTGATTGAGTTGTTTCTGATGGATCAGCTGCTGTGGCAGATCCGGCAGTCGGCGCAACTACTTGGGTTGAAACAGTTTGTTCAACCTGAGCTTTTGGTGCGACAGTCACTGGTTCATTTTGTGGTGTAGCTTGTTCCGAAACGGCCGGGCTGGCAGTCGTTGTAGTCGTTTGAGCTGCAGAACTTTCAGTCGCTTGCGTTGTTAGTGTGGTTGATTGCTCCGTCGTGGAAGCTTCCCTGGTTGCGTCTGCAGTGCCCGAACTGGCCGCTTGTAATGTAGCAGCTATAGTTGTGTTTGAAGTTTGATCGACTTCAGCAGCTTGAACTGATTGACTGTTTAACGTCGTGACAAAAAAGACACCACTAACGACCGTAATTCCAACGGCTACCCATTGTTTTTTCTTTTTTCTCAATTTGTAATGAACTGTCTTTTCAACCATTTCATTTCCTTCTCTCCTGGATTTCCTTCTGACTCTTTCTCACAAAACGATTATAACGCGTTGAATTTAGATAGAAAGAAATAAGGTGTCAAATTCAACCTCTACATTCTTCAAAAAAAGTTTGTTATTTGAATATGAGTTTCAAATAAATGGTCAGCCAGTTTTTTTGGTTTTTAATTTCAAATTTTGTTCTTTTTATACTCTGTTTCAAAAATGCTTTGACCAAACTAAAAAGTCTTTCGCATTTTTTATAAAAAAATTCCATAAAAAAGAAGCCCCGCAGGACTCCTTACTCATGATTTAAAAAACTAGCGACTTTTGTAGCGATCAAATCAATCGCGACATGATTCTCGCCGCCTTCGGGTACGATAATGTCAGCGTAACGCTTCGTCGGTTCGATAAACTGATGGTACATCGGTTTGACCACGGTCAAATATTGTTCGATCACAGAATCTAGCGTGCGGCCGCGTTCTTCCATATCGCGTTTGATCCGACGAATGATTCGAATGTCATCATCCGTGTCGACGTAAAGTTTGATATCCATTAGATCCCGCAAACGTTCATCTTCTAAAATCAAAATTCCTTCTAAGATGATAACTTCTTTTGGCTCTTGAATGATCGTCGCTTCACTTCGCGTATGCGCTACATAATCATAGACCGGTTTTTCGATTTCTTCATAGTTCAATAAGCGTTTGACATGTTCGATCAATAGATCCGTGTCAAAGGCAAACGGATGATCGTAATTTGTTTTCAGCCGTTCTTCAAAGCTCAACTCACTTTGGTCTTTGTAATAAGAATCTTGTTCGAGCATCATGATGGAATGATCGGGAAAATGATTGTAAATAGCACGGCTGACACTGGTCTTGCCGCTACCGGAGCCACCGGTAACGCCGATGATGATGGGTTTGTCGTTCATGGATACGTTGACCTCTTTCTTATACAGTTTGGGATAAAAGTTTCGGAAGCTGCGCTAAATGTTGAATTTGATAAGTTGGATTGATCTCAGTAGCTGGTGCTTGTTGCGGATTGAGCCAGATCGTATCGATCCCGGCATTTATGCCACCTTTGATATCGGATGTCAGTGAGTCGCCAATGATCACCGTTTCGTTTTTGGAAAAATTCGGGATCGCCGCAAAGACTTTAGTAAAAAATTCTTTCATTGGTTTGTTGACTCCTAGCTCTTCTGAGATGAAGATAGCTTTGAAATAAGGTGCCAAACCAGATTCTCGCAAGCGTTGGCGCTGGGTCACACCGACACCGTTTGTCACCACGTAAAGATCATAGTCTAGCGCTAATTGTTTGATCACCGCTAGACTATCTTCATACAAGTCGTGGCCCTCATTCAAATACTTGCGGTAACATTCCTCAACTGCAGGACCGTCGACTACTTTGTCATACTGGCTAAAAAATTTGTGAAAGCGCGTGTCCAATAATTCTTGCCGCGTCAACTGACCCAGTTCATATTCACGCCAAAAATTTTGATTCATCGTCTGATAGGCCTGTTTGATTGCAGGTGTCAGTGGCACGCCCATATCGTGGAATAACCGTTTTAAAGCTTGATCTTCTGCTGCTTTAAAATCTAACAGCGTATCATCCACATCAAATAATAAAGTGTGATAATGCATCGTTTTCCTTCTATCTAAAATATTTTTTTAACGCGCGTAATTCTGATCTTTCTAATGGGCGATAATCCCCCAGAGCAAGGTCTTGCGGTAATTCAAGTGGTCCCATTTTAATGCGCGTCAAGCGAGTCACTTTTTTCCCACAAGCTAAAAACATTTTTTTGACTTGGTGAAACTTGCCTTCGTTGATGGTAAGTAAAACAGCTGAACTTTTTTCAGTCGCACTCAAGATGACCAATTCGGCGGGTTGGCAGCGCGTCCCATCTAAAAAACAAATCCCTTGTTCAAAAGCGTGCACGTCAGCTATCGTCACTTTTTCATTGACTAAAGCATAATACGTCTTTTGGACTTTCAAATCCGGTTGCAACAAGTCGTAACCTAGTTGCCCGTTATCGGTCAAAAGTAATAAGCCACTCGTATCACGATCCAACCGACCTACCGGGTAAATAGCTGGATTAAAATCAGCTGGCCGTAACAACTGCGTTACCGTTTGGAACCGCGAATCTTTTTTAGCGGTGACGACACCAGCTGGTTTATGCAATAAAAAATAATGCGCGTCAGTCGTCAAGCGTGTACCCGCGACGATGATCTCATGTAGTTGGCTATCGACATTCCGGTTTTGTTTTTGCTCGACCTGGCCATCGATTAAAACTTTTCGCTGTTGGAACAAACGTTTCAGCTCTTTGCGGGTCGTGGAAAGTTTTTCTTCTATCAGCTTATCTAAACGCATAAAAACTCCTTTATGTACCTCGCACTATTATACAAAACTGACTGCTGAATGCAAACCCAAAAAAGGCTATTGCTTGACGAAAGTTGAAATTCGCGTTAGGGTTATAAGGTAAAGTGAATAGGATTTCTCATACACAGCGTAATGACCTGGTAGAGAAAGTTGAATGACGACTTTTTTAAGGACAGCTGGTTTAGGCTGTCTTTTTGCGTATTTCTGCAAATACCTCGTGCTGAGAATAACCCGTCACTTAAAAAAGCTATCTGAAAACCAACAGATAGGCACATTTTAAGGAGGAATTTGGTTATGGCAGTAACATTGAATGTTGAAGAAAGAGCAACTCGTCCCCGCGCACTACGAAACAAACTTCGTCACGAAGGAAAGATCCCTGGCGTAGTTTATGGTTATGAAATCGAAAGCACACCGATCTCAATCGATGCGCGTGATTTTTCAAAACTATTACGAGAAAACGGAACCAACACCGTGTTCACAATGAGCTTGAACGGTAAAAAAGTAAATACATTATTACACCAAACTCAAACGGATACTTTCACTCGTCAATTGACGCACGTGGAATTCCTATCTGTTAACATGACAGAAGAAACTGAAGTCGAAACCGATATCGTTTTAGTTGGCGAAGCAGCTGGTGTCAAAGCTGGCGGTGTCTTGACTCAAACGTTGTATCAAGCAACTGTTTCTGCAACACCAGACAAATTGCCTGAATCAATCGAAGTCGATGTTGCAAACCTTGAGATCGGTCAAGCATTGTATGTTTCTGATCTAGCGAAAAATGACGACTACAAAGTCATCACTGATCCAGAAGAACAAATCGTTTCGATCCAAGAAGCACAAGAGATCCCTGAAGAAGAACCAGCTGAAGGTACCGAAGCTGAACCAGAAGTTATCGGTGAAAGCGAAAACGAAGGAGAATAATCACCTTCTTTCATCAATTCGTTGATGAAAAAAAGCGGCCGCTTGCGGTCGCTTTTTTTGACTTAACGTAAATCTTAGCAGCTAGATACTTTGAGCGGTTCCATTTTTTATTGAACTGTCCTTGCCTTCATTAGTAAATCTCACGCTGACTCCCTTGTAATTTTAACGAAAATACAAGTAGAATCATTTGTCATTTCCTGATTAATTCGATAAAATGTATCACTACAGGATGAAATTGATTGAGTTGTGAATCGATCGATAAAGGAGGGCCAAAAAATGTTTGAGACATTTGATTCAAATCGCAGTCGTTACGCCTCTGTTGGAGTGGTATCTAGTTTACCAGGTGAATTGATCGATAGTATTTGGTTCATCATTGATTTAGACCTGAAAGGCTTGATTCCTTTAAACAATATAC
Organism: Enterococcus sp. CSURQ0835; assembly: GCF_902706605.1. Classification (GTDB taxonomy): domain Bacteria; phylum Bacillota; class Bacilli; order Lactobacillales; family Enterococcaceae; genus Enterococcus_A. Next base: position 57,440 of record NZ_CACSLH010000009.1, read on the forward strand.
TGACCTTTGATCTGATCAATAAAAAAGGTCATGTGACGATGCATTTTTCTCAAGAAGACAGCCAAGTGGAGATGGATATCGATCTTCCTTTCCTCTATTCTTCTGAATTTCCCACTGAAGTGTATGCTTATGATGACGGGAACCGTCAGACGATTCTTTTACCAAATGAAATCAGACAACGTTGATCAAAACCACGATTGGAAAAACTCAATCGTGGTTTTTTAATAGTGTCTTGGTATCGAGTTCCAACACATGATCCACGCGTTGCGCTGTTTTTGCGCGATACGCTTTGGCGCCACTTTCAAAAATAGCGTAGAATCGATCGCCTTCAACGGTGATCTGTTCTAAGTACGGCGGAAATTTGATTTTTTTAAATGCTGAAGCTGCCGTAAAACCAGCGGGAGCATGCTCTAGATCGATCACATAAACTTCCGAAGCATGATTGCCATAAGATTGAGCGAGAAACATATAGTGCTGATAATACGCGATACCTTGTGTTTTTTTCACGATCGTTCCTGTATCATCGGTCACTAATTGATTTTTAGGCTGCAACCCTTCCACCGAATTTTTTTCTTCTATTAAAGAGGTCAAATTCCCTTTTCGATCAAATGGATACAGTGCCAGTTCACCCCCGGCTTGCTTATCAAAATATCCCACAACTAAAAATGGATCCAAATACGAAAGTAACGATGCTCGCGGAATGTTGGGCAGGTCCAAGACTTTATCATATGTCACCGGAGCTTTTGGTGGTTGATTGCCCCAACGATTGATCGTTTTTGCCGAGATCGCTGAAATCGAAGCGTGGGCACCGTTTTCAGTCGCTAACCACAAATTATTATGTTTTTGCTCGTACATGATACCCCCTAAATGTGGGGTACCTACGACGGGGATCGTAGCGATCATTTGTTTTTTGATCCGATCCATCACATAAATGACTGAATTATGTTGGTGATCGTGACAATAAGCTGAAATAAAAATTTTGTCCCCTGAAACGGCTAACCCTTGCGGCGTCATTGCGTCACAAATTGCAGATTGCTGAGTCGCCACCGCAAAAGTCACCGTCTGCTTCAATCCCGGGACCGGTGTCAGCTGCTCGATCGTCGGAACTTTTTCGAGCGCTTCGGTAACTTGCGGATACTGCGTCAAAATTTTTTTCTGTTGCCTTTGATCCATCGTCTCGATCTTAGTCGTGATCACCGCTTTGTTTGGCACCGTCTTTTGAGTATGCTGCCAAATCAAAATAAGCGCTCCGATCACGACGGCTAAGCTACTAACTAAACAAATTTTTTTCTTCATCACGCTCTCCTCGCTTTTATCTTACCTAAATCTAGCTAAATTACAAAGAAAAAGGAAAATTGCTTTTTTTAACTTGCTAACTAACTGGCTTCTAGGTACTATCTAATAAGTTTGTTTCTCAATGGATTTTATTTTAGTGCGAAATCACGCTAGAATTTTTACGGTTTTTTATCATCAAAGGAGGATGCATATGAAAGAATTAACTCGCGGCAACCCAGCCAAATTGATTTTCTTTTTCACGATCCCATTATTAGTGGGGAATATTTTTCAACAGTTCTATAGTATGGTAGACATGATCATCGTTGGACAGACATTAGGCAAAGATGCACTTGCTGCAGTCGGTGCGACGGGAAGTGTCAATTTTTTGATCATCGGCTTTGCCCAAGGTTTGACCGCGGGGCTATCCATTATCACTGCTCAACGATTTGGTGCGCGTGATCAGATTGGTGTGCGAAAAAGTTTTGCGACTTCGATCATCATCAGTCTCGGTGTGACCGCGGTCTTGACCGTGCTGAGTTTAACTTTTTTACGTCCGCTACTTGTTTTGATGCAAACGCCTGACGCGATCATTGACCAAGCCCAAGCGTTTATCTCCGTGATTTTAGCTGGGATCTTCGCTTCGATGAGCTTCAATTTATTATCTAATATGGTGCGTGCTCTCGGTGATTCTCGCACGCCGCTATTTTTCTTAGCCTTTGCCGTCGTGATCAATGTCGTTTTAGATTTATTGTTCATCATCAAATTCCACATGGGCGTAGAAGGTGCTGGTTACGCCACCGTGATCGCGCAAGTTTCAGCTAGTTTGATGTGTGTCTGGTATATCAAACGTAAGATTCCATTGCTACAAGTCAGACGTCAACATTTCAGCTGGGATAAAGAAGAATTTCGGATTCATTTAAACGCGGCACTACCGATGGGCTTCCAATCATCCATCATAGCTATCGGTGCGGTGATTTTACAATCGGCCTTGAATAGTTTAGGGACTGATGTCGTCGCCGCCCAAGCAACTGCTGGCCGGATCGATCAATTCGCTACTTTACCGATGATGTCCTTTGGGATCACGATGGCGACTTTTACCGCCCAAAACTTTGGTGCGAAAAAATACCACCGCATCTTACAAGGCGTGAAGCAATGTTTGCTCATGAGCGGTGGCTTCAGTCTCATCGCTGGTTTTGCGATCATTACGTACGGTCATATTTTTGTCAATTGGTTCGTCGATAAAAGCGAAGTCAAAGTGTTTCAATTGGCTCAGATCTATTTTAATATCAATGGCTCACTTTATTGGATCTTAGCGATTTTATTTATCTTGCGTTACACATTGCAAGGCCTCGGCCAAGCGAAAGTGCCCACGATCGCCGGCATCATGGAGCTCGTCATGCGATCGTTTGCGGCCATTATTTTGACCCATTACTTCGGCTATCCCGGTGCAGCATTTGCTTCTCCGCTAGCTTGGATCGGGTCGGTTGCAGTTTTGCTGTTTTCATACCTCAAAGCCATGCAACACTTGCGTAAATTAGATCAAGCCCAACAAGCCGAGCTGACGAGCGAACAATGCCCCGCCCAACAGTAAACAAGTTCTAGCTCAGAAAAATTTGAACTACAAAAAGCGCGAACGACGCAGTTGGAAATCAACTGTGAATCGTTCGCGTTTTTATTTTCACTTAAACTGTCAAACTCTACTGACCAACTTGTTTACAACCGAGTTTAGCGGCGTTCTTTGAGCCATGTTTTGCGGGTTGGTCCTACGATTAATGGAACTGTTTCATAGATCACATCGCTGTATTCCAAACCGAACCATCGCTCGGGTGTTACTGTGTGGCGTTTGATCCCTAAGCGAGCTTGCATAATTTGGCGATCCCACTTATCGATTTCCGTGACATTCGACAACTCTTCACGGATCATAATAAATTGGAAATCACCGACTTGGCGCCCGGGTGTCAATGAATAATGTTGCGGTTGTTTTGGTAAGCGCCCTTGTTTCATTAAATCGTGAATGATTTGACGCAAGTAAACATTGACGTCTTGTGAGATGCGAAAACCAAGATATAATTTTACTTTGACGATAAAATCTGTCCCCATCATATCAACCGAAAATTCTTCAGTATACGGTTCATCGGTTACTTCCACATTCACGAACCAATAGGCTTTTGCTCGCTTGACCCGTTTATCTAAAATGGAATAAATGTATTGTTGCGCGATCTGATCGCCTTCCAAACTTGGAACTAAAAAGACAACGTTCGTTTGGTAATACGGAATCCGCGTATCATCATGCAACTCTTTTAATTGCGCGATGTAGTCTTTAAAATCAACTTCTTGACTAGCATTGACTTGAATCTGATTGCTACGATACCAAATGAACATCAAGCCTAAAATCAAAAGCGCCATCCCGACTGCGACAAAGCCACCATGGAAAAACTTGGTCACACTAGAGATGAAAAAGAACGTTTCCAGTAAACCAAAAAACGTGATCATCAAGCTACTCAAAATGCGAGAAACTTTTTGCTGGACCATGTAATGATAAAGCAAATACGTCGTCATGAGCATCGTCACGGTAATGGATAGGCCGTACGCCGCTTCCATATGACTAGAGGTGCGGAATGTTACGACGATCAACGAGCAAGCCGCCCATAAGATCAAATTGACAGCTGGGATATACATCTGACCGATACTACTACCAGGATAAACGATGTGCATCCGCGGTAATAATTTTAATTTGATCGCTTCTGAGACTAAAGTGAATGATCCTGAGATCAAGGCTTGTGACGCGATGATCGCTGCCACCGTCGCAAAGATAACGCCGATCACCATCCAGCCTTTTGGTAAAATTTGAAAGAACGGATTTAAATTATCAATCGCTTCGATCGTTGCATCGCCTTTTGCATGTAAGATCCAGGCTGCTTGGCCTGCGTAGTTCAACATCAAACATAAAAAGACATACGGCCAACTAAACCGGATATTTTTCTTGCCGACGTGTCCCATATCCGAATACAACGCCTCGGCCCCGGTCGTTGCCAGGAAAATACTGCCTAAGATGAAGACGCCCATTTTATTATCTGGATTGAATAATAAGTGAACGGCATAATAAGGATTCAACGCTTTAATGACCGACAGATCATACGGCAAATTGATCAGCCCCATCACTCCTAAAAAGGTGAACCATAAGAGCATGATCGGTCCAAACGCATGGCCGACAAAATCCGTCCCGAAACGCTGAATCAAAAATAAAAACAATAAGATCAGCAGTGTGATGACCACGATCACATTTTGATCATTCCCAAATTCTTGATAAAAATCTGGGATACCTCGCAACCCTTCGATCGCTGTGGTCACAGTGACCGCTGGTGTCAACACGCCATCAGCTAGCAGTGCAGCCCCGCCGATCATCGCCGGGATGATCAAATACTTGCCACCTTTTCGAACCAAAGTATACAGCGAGAAGATCCCACCCTCGCCGTGGTTATCCGCATTTAGTGCGATGATCACATATTTGATGGTCGTCAACAACATCACTGTCCAAAAAACTAACGAGACGACACCGATGACAAAATCATTGGTCACCGTCTTCAATCCGCCATTTTCGAGCAAGATCGCCTTCATTACATACAGTGGGCTCGTCCCGATATCCCCATAAACCACACCCATCGCGATCAACAAACCTGCGGCTGACAATCGCTGGACGTGGTGGTTTTTCTTTACTTCCATTTTTTCTCCACGCTCCTTATTAAAATAAAAAAGACCTAAACAATAGACAGCTATTGCTTAGGTCTTGCAAATTGCTCTTTTAGACCAGTGCAGGCACTTGTTGTTGATCTAAAAGCATAGCCGTCGCTATGTCGCTACTCCCCTAAAGTCTTTACCTTTTTGAAAAGGATCTGCTTATTTTTTTTCAGCTTGCTCGTCTTCTTTTAGTAAAGCTTTTCGTGAAGCATTTACGCGGCCTTGCCGATCGATCTCTGTGACTTTGACTAAAACTTCATCGCCAAGTTTGACCACGTCTTCTACTTTATTGACCCGTTCATTGGCTAATTGTGAGATGTGGACTAACGCATCTTTTCCTTTGATCAAGTTGACAAAGGCGCCGAATTTTTCGATCCGAACGACTTTACCTAAATAAGTTTCGCCAACTTTGACTTCTTTAGTCAACTCTTTAATGATCTCAATCGCTTTTTGGATCATCGCTGCATCTGATGACGCGATGCTGACATTGCCGTCTTGGTCGATGTCGATCTTCACACCTGTTTCTTCAATGATACCATTGATCGTGTCGCCGCCTTTACCGATGACCGTTTTGATCTTATCAGGATCGATTTGGATCATTTCGATCTTCGGTGCATAAGGGCTTAATTCTTTCCGTGGTTCAGCGATCGTATTCGTCAAGACGTCTAAGATCTCCATCCGCGCTTTTTTCGCTTGCGCTAATGCTTCACGTAAAATTTGTTCCGTGATCCCTTGAATCTTGATATCCATTTGTAGCGCGGTGATCCCTTCATGAGTCCCAGCCACTTTAAAGTCCATATCGCCTAAATGATCTTCCAACCCTTGGATGTCGGTTAAGATCGTATAGTTTTCACCATCTGAGACAAGCCCCATCGCGATCCCGGCAACCGGTGCTTTGATCGGCACACCAGCATCCATCAAAGCTAATGTCCCGGCACAAATACTTGCTTGTGAAGAAGAACCGTTTGATTCCAACACTTCGGCTACTAACCGGATCGTGTAAGGAAATTCTTCTTCACTTGGGATAATTTGTGACAATGCTCGTTCACCTAACGCCCCGTGTCCGATTTCTCGGCGACCAGGTGAACCTGCTCGTCCCGTTGAACCAACTGAAAATTGAGGGAAATTATAATGGTGGATGAATCGTTTGCTTTCTACGGAACCTAAGCCATCGATGATTTGATGTTCACCTAATGGCGCTAACGTACAAGCGGACAATGCTTGCGTTTGTCCCCGAGTGAATAGACCTGAACCATGAACGCGTGGTAAAACGCCAACCTCGGCATCCAATTGCCGGATCTCATCGACTTTCCGGCCATCAGGACGAATTTTATCGATCGTGATCAATTCTCGCACGACATCTTTTTCCAAATCTTCTGCAATCTGTTTGACTTCTTTTGTTACTTGAACTAGATCTTCTGTCTCCATGTCCGCAAATTTTTCAGCGTAGACTTCTTTGACTGTTTCTTTGACTTTTTCGATCTCATCTTCCCGTGCTAATTTTTCTTCGGTCATGACAGCTGTCTTCATCGTTGGATAGTAGGCATCGTAAATTTCATTTTTCAACTTTTCATCGACTTTAAGTAATGTGATGTCCATTTTTTCTTTGCCGACTGCCGCTACGATATCTTCTTGGAAAGCCACCAATTCTTTGATCGCATCAAAGCCGAATAGTAACGCACCTAACATATCATCTTCTGACGCTTCTTTCGCACCAGATTCAACCATGTTGATGGCTTGTTTTGTCCCGGCTACCGTCAATTCGATATCTGAGTTTTCATGTTGTTCAACGGTTGGATTCAAAACGTAGTCGCCATTTACTCGTCCAACTTCGACTCCTGCGATCGGTCCGTCAAACGGTACATCAGAAATCGATAACGCTAATGATGACCCTAACATTGCAGCCATTGCCGGTGAGCAATCTTGTTCAACGCTCATCACGATGTTAGTCACTTGAACTTCATTTCGGAAACCTTCCGCAAACATCGGACGGATCGGACGGTCGATCAAACGAGCTGTCAATGTCGCTTCAGTTGAAGGACGACCTTCCCGTTTGATAAAGCCGCCAGGGATTTTACCGACTGCGTACATTTTTTCTTCATAGTTGATCGTCAATGGGAAAAAGTCAGTATCTTTCGCTTCTTTTGAGGCAACCGCGGCACTTAAGACCACCGTATCACCATAGCGAACTAAAACAGCACCATTGGCTTGTTTTGCTAATTGACCGACTTCGATTTGTAAGGGACGACCGCCCCAGCTTGTTTTAAAAATTCTTTTTTCTGACATACTTTCTCCTTTTCCCTTCAACAGGTACAACGCTACTAAACAAATGAAAACACTCCACTTTTGAAATGCTTGCATTTGGTTAGTAGGGTGATGTCCACCTAGTCAAAGGCTAAATTATTTTAAATGAAACTTCTCTCACTGCGTTTTCCCAGGCCAGTTCTACGTAAGCGATACAGCCGCTAAGTAGAACTAGTAAAAAAGTGAGATTCCTAGGAACCTCACTTTCATTTTGATTAACGACGTAGTCCTAGACGTTGGATCAATTCGCGGTAACGTTGAACGTCAGTTTTACGTAAGTAAGCTAACAAGTTACGACGATGACCAACTTTTTTCATCAAACCACGGTATGAATGGTGGTCTTTTTTGTGGACGCGTGCGTGTTCATTCAGTTGATTGATTTCTTCCGTTAATACAGCGATCTGTACTTCTGGTGAACCAGTATCTCCTTCATGACGAGCGAAATCTTTGATAATTTCATTTTTGCGTTCTTGTGTTAATGCCATGTTTTTCACCTCTTTCTTTCGTTCTCCCTACGACTGAGTAAAGCGTTGGTGAATCGCCTAACCAAGTGATAGGTGGTGCGCCTGCGCACGTTATTACTTTACTTGATTCGGCTTAAAAAAGCAAGTTTGCTTCGGCTTTTTTCCTAGCAGTTGTATTTTATAGGAAATTTTTAAGAAATATCGTCGTTAAAACAAGAATTTTGTAAACTTTTTAGTTTATGATAGACTATGATGATGAAATGGGCGTCTAGTCCCGAGTGTGAGAGGAGTCATTAGAAATGATCACCATGGATGATATTATCCGTGAAGGCAATCCAACGTTGCGCGCAGTCGCCAAAGAAGTTGCGTTTCCTTTGACGGAAGAAGAAATCGAATTAGGTCATCAAATGATCGAATTTTTAAAAAACAGTCAAGACCCTGAAAAAGCCAAAGAATTACATTTACGTGGTGGAGTTGGTTTAGCCGCTCCCCAATTAGATATCTCAAAACGGATCATTGCTGTACACGTTCCAAGTCTTGATCCCGAAAAAACTGAACCAAGCTTAAGCACTGTCATGGTCAATCCAAAAATTTTGAGTCATTCAGTACAAGAGGCTTGTTTAGGCGAAGGCGAAGGTTGCCTTTCCGTCGACCGTGAAGTTCCAGGGTATGTGGTCCGCGCTGCTCGTATCACCGTTACGTATTATGATTTGGCCGGTGAAAAACATAAGCTCCGATTGAAAAATTACGAAGCGATCGTCGTGCAACACGAGATCGATCACTTGAACGGTATTATGTTTTATGATCACATTGATCAAGCTAATCCATTACACTTAAAAGATGGTGTCTTAGTGATCGAATAAGTTAAAACGATTCGAAAGTCCAAACGACTTTTGGATCGTTTTTTTGAACAAAAAGCGGGAGCAAGACATAGTCATTGTCCTACTCCCGATTTTCAATTAAATGGCATAACAGAAAAAATTCTGCCCCAATTGATTGGCTTAGCCTTTGAATTCATTGACGACACATTTGTCTTTGACGATTTTACTTTGAGCGACAACATCGTAGTTAGTGGCAAAACATAAGGCTTCGCGATACTTCTCAAATTCTTTTTGTTCAGTCGTTCCGCATTTATTTTTTACGACCACGATATAAAAGTTCAACGTTCTCATCCTTTCTTAAAACGTCCTACCTTCTCAAACTCATTGTACTATAACAGAAAGAATTCTCAAGACCGGCTTTCTCCAGAAAAGTTCGCTCTTTTGACCAATCCATTGAGCTGACACTAAACTACTTGCTGACGAGCACAAAAAAAGACACAGCTACTGTGCCTTTATTGATATAAAATATGGTGTTTTGATAATGCAGCTTTGATCTTTGCTAAATCTTCCGGGGTCTCATAGGCGATCGTGTGTAAGTGAATCCCGTTGGTCAATTCCGATAGCAGACTCGTCTGTGCCTTTTGATAGTCTTTCATGAAACGCGCAACATCGGATTTCGTTTTAAGGTGTAATCCGCCAACTAATTCCCCATACAAAGGATGTTCCACGACGACATCGATCACTTCACCACCGTTTTCCACGACCAACAAAAGTTCTTCTTCTGTTTGTGCTTTATTGTGTTGCACGGCGATCTTACTGATCATTTTATCAGCGGGTTGTTCTAACAAATAACCTCGTGCCGTTGCAATGATCGCTTCGCCACTTGCGCGCAACAACGCGACATCTCCCACAATGATCTGCCGGCTGACACCCAATTCTTTAGCGAAACGGCTGGCGCTGATTGGTTTTTCCGTATTGGCCAAGGCACTTAAGATCGCCGTTCTGCGTTTTGTTCCTTCCATTGTTTATTCCTCACTTATTCGTTGTTTTTGGAATGCCCGCGACTGTTCCATGATCGCTTCAAACGTTGCTAAAATCGTCGCTTCATAAGCAGGATCTTTCACGGCTTGTGCGACACTAGCTAACACAGCTTGTTCCCGACTTTCATCTAAGACAGCCGTTTTATTTAGTGCTTTGAAATCTGCCACTTCCGAAACAGCCTCCAAACGTTTTTCTAACAACGCGACCAATTCTTGATCTAGCTGATCGATTTTTTCGCGGGCAGCCGTTAAAGCGTCGGCTGGCTTTTGCGTTTCGATTTGTTTGATGACGCGAGCTGGATTTCCTCCCAGCACGACATTACTGCCAAATGATTTCGTCACGACTGCTCCAGCAGCTACCACGACATTGTCGCCTAATGTGACGCCTGGCGTGAGTACGACTGAGCCACCTAACCAGACATTGTTCCCGATTACGATCGGTTTTCCAAATTCTAATCCACTATTGCGTTTGACTGGCTCAAGGGGATGTGTCGCGGTATACAATTGGACATTTGGACCAAACATACAATGATCACCGATCGTAATCGGACAAGTATCTAAAAATGTATTACCAAAGTTCGCGTAGAAATTTTCACCTACTGTCACATTGTAGCCGTAATCTGCGATAAACGTTGGTTCAACGTAAACTTGCTGGCCCGTCTGTCCTAAAAATTTTTTCACTAATTGCTCTCGCACTGCCGGTTCGTGCGCTTGGTTGATCTGTGCGACAGCTTGCCGCGCGGCCAAACGATCCGCCACTAATTCTGGATCACGAGAAAAATATAATTCGCCGGCGATCATTTTTTCTTTTTCAGATTTTGCCACGGCCCTTCCTCCTTTATTTCTTCATTAAACTTGTTCAAAGACTTCCGTACCATTCGCTTGGACGAATTGATAAGGTCCTGGCACTGCGATCTCTGTTTGATTGATAGCTAAAACTTCCGCATTTTTTTGCTTGTAATAGATCAAATCACAAAACGGATGAACTTGAAAACTGGTCCCGACGATGACGACCAGTTCGGCTTCCCCCATTGCACGTTGGGCTTGCAACAACACGTCATCGGCAAACCCTTCTTCGTACAAAACGATCCGCGGGCGAATTTGGCCCCCACAATTTTCGTGGCGATCACTTTTCAAATAGTCATGCCAGTCCACATTTTTCCCGCATTTACGACAATAGCAATCATACAGCGAGCCATGAAAATTAACTAAATGCTGACTACCAGCTGCCTGATGCAGACCATCGATATTTTGCGAGACAACCCAAACCGTCTTTGTCTTTTCCAGCGCCGCCATTTTTTCATGAATGATATTCGGCTTAGCAGCTGGATGATAAATATGTTTGACAAAATTATAAAACTTTTCCGGCTCTTGCTCCATACACGTATGACTCAATAAATATTCCGGAGTTTCTAGTCCCTGATAAATCCCATGAAGCGAACGATAATCTGGAACTCCTGACGGTGTGGAAACCCCCGCGCCCGTCAAAAAAGTGATACGTTTGGCTTGTTGGATCTTTGCAGCAGCTTTTTCGGCTGAAATTTTTTCCATTTTGATCACCTCGTTTCTATTATACTCAATTTGCATCAGAAAGAAAAAAAGAGTCCATGACTGAGCCTACACACTTCTAGCTTAATGCAAAAAAGAAGCAAGACTGAGGAACGTCTTACTTCTTTTTACCAAATCGCCAGCTACACTTTATTTTTGATCCAACAACTTGCTAGCTATTGATTGATGAACTGGTTGATTTGTTCCAACATTTTATCAGTCGTCAAACCAAATTCAGCTTGTAAAAATTCTGGTGTTCCGACCTGACCGAAACGTTCATTGACTCCAATGCGTTTTAGTGGAACGGCTAGGCCATTGTCAGCTAACACTTCGGCCACTGCACTACCCAAGCCACCAGTGATGGAATGATTTTCGATCGTGATCACACCTTTTTTACCTGCCAAGCGCTCTAACAATAATTCTTTATCCAACGGTTTGATGGTGAACATATCGATCACGTCCGTCGTCACGCCATTTGCGGCTAGTTGATCAGCTAACTCAAGCGTTTCAGAAACTAACTGACCGGCTGCTACTAATAAATAATCTTCCCCAGTCTTCAATAAGTTTCCTTTGCCTAATTCAAAAGTTGAGCCTTTTTCATAAACATGTTTGACGCCTTTTCGATTTCCCCGGACATAATGTACCCCGGCTGACTTACTGAACTCTTTGATGATCCAATCCATCTGCACTTCATCGGCTGCATCACAGATCACGACATCAGGGATCGAACGCAACAAAGCGACATCTTCCCACGTCGTATGCGTCCCACCGTTGTGTCCAGCTGCAAAACCTGGATCAGAACCAAAAATATTGATCGTATTTTTAGCATAAGCGCCAGACAAATACACTTGATCTAACACTCGACGCGTCGCAAAAGGACCAAATGTGTGGATGAACGGAGTGAAGCCAGTTAAACTCAAGCCGGCTGCAACGCCTACCATATTCGCTTCTGCGATCCCGACATTGATGAACCGATCAGGATTGGTTTTGGCAATGTCTGTCCATTTACTAGCACCACCAAGGTCAGCATCTAAAGCGACAACTTTCGAATCCGTTTGCATCAGATCTTTCAGAGCATCGACAACAACCGCTCTTAGTTCTTTACCGGTTTCGTGATTTTCAGTTAATGTGAACATATTAGCTCCGCTCCTCAATGATTTTTTTTAGATCGGCTAAGGCTTGATCAGTCGCTTGTTGCACTTCGTCGTTGTTGAACTTGACAGAGTGGTTCGCTTCCATTTCTTCAAAATATTTTACGCCTTGACCTTTGATCGTATCTAATACGATGCAGACCGCTTCGTCTTTGACCGCTTTACACTCGTCAATGGCTTGATCGATTTTTGCTAAATCGTCCCCTTTGACTTTCCGTGTGTTGAATCCAAATGCTTTCATCTTTGCTTCAATATCAAATGGGTTCAAAATTTCTTCCGTCGTACCATCTAATTGTTTCTTGTTTTCATCGATGATCACGATGCAGTTGTTCAATTTAAAATGCGCGATGTATTGGAAGGCTTCCCAACATTGCCCTTCATTCAATTCACCGTCACCTACGATCAAATAGACCACATTGTCTTTTTGCTGCATTTTCAAACCAGTTGCGATCCCCGCTGCAACCGAAGTACCTTGACCTAATGAACCTGTAGTCGCATCGACACCTGGTGTTTTCGTTCGGTCAGGATGAGATGGTAATTTCGTGCCGCCTTCATTCAAAGTCCCCAGCATTTCACGATCAAAGAAACCAACATTTGCTAAAGCCGCATATAAGGCGGGGCCAGCATGACCTTTTGATAAAACTAACCGATCCCGATCTTCCCATTGCGGATTTTTGGGATCGACTTTCATTTGTTTCCCATATAAAACAGCGAGCAGATCAGCAATCGAAAGGGAACCGCCGATATGACCGGAACCAACTTTCCGAATCGCCTCGATACTGTCTAAGCGGATCTCAGCAGCTAATTTTTCAAGCGATGCGAGCAATTCTTTCTCCATGTTAACTCTCCTTCTAAAATAAATTTCATCCCGCTAGCAACTCACTGCGGGATGAATGATGATTCAATTATTCAGCAGCTGGTTTGTTTTTGTTTTTGCCTAAAACTGTTAGTAAGATCAAAACAGCTAGTACGGCTAAAATACAAATGATGACAGCTAATTGACCGCCGACTTTGGCCATGTTCCCCATCAAGATCCCCACAACACCGTAATCGGTATCTGAGAAAGTTGAACCTTGGAAACCTAAGTTACCTAACACCGGCATCAAGAAGATCGGCATGAAACTGATCAAGATCCCTTGCAAGAACGAACCGATCACTGCACCGCGGAAACCACCGGTCGCATTCCCATAAACACCGGCTGTTGCACCACAGAAGAAATGCGGCACTACACCAGGGATGATGATGACTGAACCGGTTGCAGCCATGATGAACAAGCTGACGATCCCGCCAACAAAACTTGAGAAGAAGCCGATCAAAACAGCATTTGGTGCATAAGGGAAAACGATTGGACAATCCAAAGCTGGTTTTGCATTTGGTACCAATTTTTCTGAGATTCCTTTAAAGGCTGGGATGATCTCAGCTAAGATCAACCGAACACCGGCTAAGATGATGAACACACCAGCGGCAAATGCACCGGCTTGTTGCAGCGCAAAGATGATGTGGTTTGTGCCGTTACTTAATTTAGAAGTCACATACTCGCCACCGGCAAAGATCGCTACGATGATATAAACGATCGTCATCGTGATGGTGATACTGACTGTTGAGTCCCGTAAGAAAGATAAACCTTTCGGGAAGTTGATATCTTCAGTTGATTTTTCTTTATTGCCGACATATTTTCCGATCAACGCACTGAACGCATACCCAAAGTTTCCGGTATGACCGAGCGCAACCGTATCATTTTTCGTGACTTGCGTCGTAAACGGCTGCAAGATCGCTGGGAAGATCGTATTTGACAAGCCTAATGCGATCCCACCAAACAAGACCATCATCGGCGTACTCATTTTAGTCGTCGTCAAGATTACAGAGATCAAACACGCCATGTAAAGCATTGCATGACCCGTCAAATAAATATATTTAAACTTCGTGATCCGAGCAAAGACGATATTGAATGCCATCCCCGCTAACATAATCAAAGCCGTGGCTGTCCCGAATTGTTTTAACGCAATCGCAACGATCGCTTCATTGTTGGGCACCACACCAGATACGTGAAACGCGTGCTTGAACATTTCTCCAAACGGTGCTAGAGAGTCACTGACAACTCCAGCTCCTGAAGTTAAGACGATAAAACCGACAAACGTTTTGATCCCGCCGCGAACGATATCTCCAACATTTTTCTTTTGTAGCAATAAACCTAAGATCGCAATAAGGGCAACTAAAATCGCGGGCGTACTCGCTATGTCGATGATTACCTTTAACGCACCATTCATGATAGAACCTCCTAATAATTTAGTTTTTTATTTATAAATAAGGGCAAAGTGAATGACTGCCATTCACACTATAAAAAACGTGGAGAAAAGGGCCCGATTATTTCAGGCCTTTTTCTTCAACGACTTTTTCAACCTTTTGTTCTAATTCATCCATGTCGATGATACTATCTAAAACGACCACATTACCTAAGTGTTCGGCGCTATCCGCTAAATCACTTGCGACAAAGAAAACATCGGCGCTATCTGGTGTGGCACTCCCCATATCAAAGTGAGTGACTTCAACGCCATCGACACCTAATTTTTTCAAAATACTTTTGATATTCATTTCCACCATAAAACTTGAACCTAGGCCTGAGCCACATACTGCTGCGAATTTCATTCTTCATTCTCTCCTTCAGTTAAAATAGTTAGGATCTCTTCTTTTGTTTCCGCGTTTAACAGTTGATCTAATTTTTGACTATTTGACAATACTCGCGTCAAGCTAGCCAACGCTCGTAAATGCGCTTCATTATCGACAGCGGCTAAACAAACAAAGATTTGGATCGGATGTTTTTCATCATCCATCAATAAAACTGGTTCTTTGACTTTTAATAGCGACATGCCAATCTGATTGACCCCATCTTCTGGTCGAGCATGAGGCAAGGCGATCCCTTTTCCAATATGGATGAACGGACCAAACTGTTTGACTTTGTCGATCATCGCTTCCGCGTAACGAGGCTCGATGATTTTTTTATCCAGCATCGGTTTAGCGGCAAAACGGATCGCGTCTTCCCAGTTCATTTTTTCATCCGTCAATTGGATCATATCGGGCGTAAGTAATTCCGTAAGCATCGGTCGATTGTCCTCCTTTCTTTCAATAGAACGATTCATTTTTTTGTTGAGCACTTTGTAAAGCTTCTCTTGCGTAACACCTTCTTTCAATTGAACATAAGGCAAGAGTGCATCCACGATCTCATTTGCACTTGGCAACGAAAAACCGGGAATCAATAATTCTTCTTGCACTCGATTGATCAGCCGATTTTTTTCTAATGGACTCATCAAAGGTTTCACGACGTACAAGGGCTTTTTGCTTTCTAATCCAACCGTTGAAAAGATCACATCATAACTGTCTTCGGAGATACTTTGGATCTGGTCGACTGAGTTTGCTTCATTAAATGTGATCGTCGGAAACATTTTTTTCAATTCTGACTGTAAGATTAACGATGAACTGATCCCGTTTGGACAGACGATCAAGGCTTTGACTTCGGCAGTTCTTTGAGCCATTTTTTGACTGGAGATCTCACCGCCAAATAAAATCGTGAAAAAGCCGATCTCTTCTTCTGGCAATTTACGCTGTACCAGTTTTTCTAACGGTAACAACGCTTCTTTCGTAAACTCAAAGATCTCACGGTACTCAGAGCGAATACTGTCGATCAAAACATTGGGCAAATAAAAACCATTACTGATCCGAAAATACGCTGGCACGAGATGATAAAACAAATTCATCAAAAGCTCTTTGAAATTCGTGAACTGGATCGCAGCTAAGTTTTCCATGCGATGAATGACCTCACTCGAACAACTCAACAGAAAATCCAATTTGATATCTTGAATCTCCCCTTGATAGACTGTCATCAAGACCGAAGTCCAATAAGCTTTTTCAGCTGCATTCAATGCTTGAGAAAATAAAGTTTTCGCCAAACGTTGCGTGACTTCATACGCCGTCAACGACTCCAGCAAGGCTTGTTGAGGATTTTTTGTGACTGGATGCGTCGTTACGCGTAAATATGCAAAGCCTAAAAAGAACGTAATCTCATCGATCCGACTCGGAACGATCACTAAGTTACTTGCTTTGGTTGCCGCTACGATCGCGTCCCGCACTTGGGCGTAAAAAGTCAACTCTTGCTGATCCAACCAATTGAAAAGTCCGATCTTGCCGTTGGTCGTTTGCAACAAGCGAGCGGCAAAATTTTGAGCTTCTCGTCGAATCACTTCTTCTGGCCCTGCGATCACAAAACCGGTCTTGCGTGAATAGTCAAAGCGCAGATCACAACGACTTAACTGTTGCCGCAATTTTTTGATGTCGGCTAAAATCGTACCTTTTGAGACAGCCAAAAAATCTTGAAAGTGAAAAACGGATAACTCTTCAAACTCGGAAAAACTCAATAAATAAATTAACGCTCGGCGCTCGTCTTCGGTATAGTTGGGTGCGGCTAACTTATTGCCAACACTCAAATAGGCCCACGTATCAGCAGAAACTTTCGGGATGAACCAGCGCCCCGCTTTTTTCTTTGGTGTAACTGCCAATAATTCAGTTAATTTGTTCAGCTGCTTTTCTGTCTCTGCTAAAGACAAACCGGTTATTTCCGCAGCTTGGGAAATCGTTACGTAACGATCGGAATAGTTGGACAGAAGATAACTGAGCTTGTAATGCATCTTCTTTCCACCTCCTAATTCTATTATAAGTTGTAAGCGGTTGTTTCTAATCTACTTTTAGGTACAATTTGGCGGAGAAAAACTTTTTAGATTGTACCGAATTTGTTAAAAATATCGAATAAAGTTTTTTTATTCCATGAGACAGTCGGATAATTTATTCGGCTTTCAATCATTCGTTCTCAGCATTTTTTAATGTCTGTTCTCAAAAATAAAATTTCTTCCCTACACGTTTTTTAGCTGCGCGTTCTTACTTTGTCATTCCAGCTAAAAAGATTAGCAATCCCTCACAGCTACTCTTATTTTCTTACATTCGACCCACCTTTGAAAAGAAAAATTTATTCTTTTTCTGTTTTTTTATTTGACATTTTCAAAAGCAGCCCGTAAACTGAACGCATAATAACTGAATACGAGATGCCTCATCAATGAGGTAGAGGTCGCGGGACTTATTAACCCTGGGAAGTGAAGAGACACGATGAACCAGGACTAGGAAGCCTCGCCGAAATGTTCGAAAGTTCTCTTACTTTCGGATGTTGGGACGCAAGCCAATAACTTGCGGACTGTCTTAGCAGTGATGCTAAGTTGCGCTATGTTTTTGTGAGGGGTTGTCTTCTTATACTTACAAGCGGCTAGAGTTTATCAGCGGCTTTTTTATTTACTTCCCACTACATACATCTGCCCAATCTCGTAAAAGAAAGGGAGAAATCATGAATAGAAGAAATTTTTCAGTTATCGCAATGTTGCTCGTTTGTCTAGTCTTTTTAGGAATCCCCATACTCGCCCATGCTGATGACAAAACGCCGGCCGGTGAACTTCGGGTCGGAATGGAAGCCGGTTATGCGCCATTCAACTGGACACAAAAAAATGACCGCCACGGTGCAGTCCCCATCCAAGGCGACCAAGCGTACGCTGGTGGTTATGATGTCCAAATGGCAAAAAAAATCGCCGATAAGATGGGCCGCAAGCTCGTGATTGTCAAAACCGAATGGGATGGCCTGCTACCTGCCTTACAATCCGGTAAGATCGACGCAATCATCGCCGGCATGTCCCCGACTGCTGAACGCCGCAAAGAAGTTGACTTTTCTGATCCATATTATGAATCGCAACTCGTCATCGTCACGAAAAAGGATAGTAAATACGGCAAAGCGACATCACTCAAAGATTTTTCAGGCGCAAAGATCACCGCGCAATTGAGTACATTCCATTACAGCGTGATCAAACAAATCCCTGGCGTGAAAAAACAAGAAGCGATGGATAATTTCCCTGCAATGCGGGTCGCACTTGAATCAGGGACGATCGATGGCTACGTCAGTGAACGGCCAGAAGGAGTCACGGCGCAAAGTGTCAATCCAGAATTAAAAATGATCCAGTTCAAAGGCGACAACGGATTTAAAACAAATCCCGAAGACGTCCAAGTCTCTGTCGGGATGCGCAAAGGCGATCCTGACATCGCTCAAGTCAACCAGATCTTAAGTACGATCCCTCAAAAAGAACGAAACAAAATCATGGATCAAGCTGTCAAAGATCAACCGGCGTCTGATGAAACAAAAACGACTTCCGGCAAAAAAGAAAATGTCTTCGTGAAGATCTTGAAACAAAATGGCTCGATGTTCCTACGCGGGACTGGCATGACTTTACTGTTAGCGATCGTCGGGACGACTGTCGGGACTTTGATCGGTTTGCTCGTTGGTGTCTTCCGTACTTTGCCACAAGCTGCTACCAGTGGTAAACGCGGCTTCCAAAAAGTGATCGGCTGGCTCTTGAACGCCTACATCGAAATTTTCCGTGGGACTCCAATGATCGTTCAATCCGCTGTCATTTATTACGGTGTCGCGATGGCTTTCGGGATCGATCTGAATCGAACGATCGCCGCTTTAGTGATCGTCTCCATCAACACCGGTGCATACATGTCTGAAATCGTCCGCGGCGGGATCTATGCCGTTGATGATGGCCAATTTGAAGCAGCTCACGCGATCGGGATGACTCATAGTCAAACGATGCGCAAAGTCGTTTTACCACAAGTCATGCGGAATATTTTACCGGCGACCGGGAATGAATTTGTCATCAACATCAAAGATACATCCGTGTTGAGTATCATTTCGGTATCTGAGTTGTTCTTCCAAGGGAAATCAGCCGCTGGGACGAACTACTTGTTTTTCCAAACGTATTTCATCATCTGTGTGATCTACTTCATCTTGACTTTCACTGCGACTCGGATCTTACGAATCGTTGAAAAGAAAATGGATGGTCCAGATGCCTATGTGCGTCTAGATGAAGAAGACGTCGCCATCGAAGCAGATAAATAAGGAGGTCCATCATGAGTATCATCCAAATCGAACATTTGAAAAAAAGTTTTGGCGATAACCTCGTCTTAAAAGATATTTCCATGAACGTCAACAAAGGCGAAGTGGTTACCATTATCGGTGCGTCCGGTTCCGGTAAATCAACTTTCTTACGTTGCATCAATTTACTCGAAACACCGACTGATGGAAAAATTTTATACAACGGCGAAAATGTTTTAGCGCCTGGTTATGACTTACCAAAATATCGAACCCATCTTGGCATGGTGTTCCAAAGCTTCAATCTTTTCAACAACTTGAACGTCTTACAAAATTGTATGACCGGTCAATTGACGGTTTTAAAACGCGATGAAAAAACAGCGCGTGCAACCGCGTTAGAAAATTTGAAAAAAGTTGGGATGGATCGTTTCATCGATGCCAAACCGGCCCAGCTGTCTGGTGGTCAAAAACAACGGGTAGCCATCGCGCGTGCACTTTCAATGGACCCAGAAGTCATGTTGTTTGATGAACCGACTTCAGCTCTTGATCCTGAGATGGTCGGGGATGTTTTAGGCATCATGAAAGAGCTAGCCAATTCCGGCTTGACGATGGTCATCGTGACCCACGAGATGGCCTTTGCCAAAGAAGTTTCCGATCGCGTCATCTTCATGGACAAAGGTTTGATCGCCGAAGAAGGAACCGCAGACGATATCTTCATTCATCCTAAAGAAGCTCGAACCAAAGAATTCTTGCACCGAGTGTTACATCCGGAACCATAAAAAAATCGCTTTGCTTTACTACGAAATTTTTCGTAGTAAGGCGAGCGATCTTTTTCTATTTAGAAGTAAAGATTCGGTGATACCAATAATCTGCTTTACGATACGACATGATCCAAATACCTGAGACTAAAAATCGTCCCAGCATCCCGAGTGGCGGATAAATAAAAACGCCCGCCAAGGTCACGAGATTGATCACCATTGAAATCCCACTCCGACGGTCACGACTCAAAACTTTGGCGACGTGACTCGTGGGCTCATTGGCAGCAACCACTTTTTTTGATAAGATGCCAAACGAAAAACTCCACATCGTATAAACTAAAACATAAAAAATTTCGGGCCAAAAGCTGGTGGGATTACGACCGACCCAACTGGTGACAGCCGGACACAACGTCAACCAAAAAAGCCAAAAGATATTCGCCCAGATCACTCCGTAATTTATTTTTTCCGCCATTTGCATGACCCGATGATGATTGACCCAGATCACTGCGACAAAAATGAAACTGATCGTGTAAGCCAGGAGAGTATTTAAAATATTATAGATCGAAGCAAGTGTGGGACTATTGGGAATTTGGATATCTAAAATCAAGACCGTCAAGACGATCGCCACCACACCATCCGTAAATGCTTCCAAACGAGATTTTGTCATTTCTGCTCACCAGCTTTCAAAATTTTGTTATTTCATAATTCCTAGAGGTTTTAACTGACAGTTTTTCGTAAATACAGTACAATAAACTAGAGGAATACTCAATTTTCTGCTTATTTTATTGAGTATTTAACGAGAAATCCAACAACTTAAAAGGAGGTATGATTGGATGCTTTATGAAGAGCTTATGTTTGATTCATCACTTCTTTTGCGTTTTAATATTTTCAAATATTTGGTCCGATCAAACAAACAAATCATAGCGATCAGTCAATTATCAGACGATTTAGATTTAAATTATCAACAAAGTGTCATTGAACTAACGGAGATCGATCAAGAACTGACCGAGATCAATGCCGAACACGTTTCATTTATGATGCGCGCCGGTAAGATCAACCTCGAAAATATCACCAGCACGATCGATGAATACCGTTACTATTTATTGCAACAAGCCGTACCGTTCCAATTCGTTCTTTATTTTTTAAATGAAGAAAATCCGACCATCGATCATTTTTGTGAGAAATATTTTGTTAGCCGTTCAACCGTTTCGCGGAAAATCGATACATTGAAGAAGCATTTGAAAAAGTTTAACTTGCGCTTCACTTACACTGAAGCTGGGATGTCCGGTGATGAACGAACGATTCGTATCGCATTGTTCAACATCGTGTGGCTAGGCACTCGCGGGATCGATTATCCTCTGAATATCGACCGTGAAAAAGTCGATGCTTTAGTTGATCACTACAAAAGCTATTTCCCGCTTTCTCGGACATTTTTCGGTACACAAGAGTTACGTTTATTTGCTGGAGTCGTTTTAGCTCGAATTCGCAAAAATCATTTTACTAAATACGATCCTCGTTATAATTTCTTGATGAAGGATAATCCTTATTATGATTTTACTTCTCTTAGCAAGATTTTAGACATACCGTTGACGACTCGTCAATTAAAAGGTGAGAGCAGCTTCATCTATCTCTTAGCTCATTATGCACCATTTTACACGATTCGTGACGATGCGTGCTTGAAGCAAACGCTCCACGACTTTGCGATCCGAGCAAATCCAGTCAATGAACTGGTGGGCGAATTCCGGCGTTTTGCTAAAAAAACGTTGTTCCCAGACAACCCAGCTTTGATGGATGATCCACTATTAGTGGGAAATATGTTGAACATCACGTTTGCGTATTTCATTTTCCGTCAGCCTTTCCCAAATATTTTGAGCTTAGTCGTACCACCAAATCATCATATGACGCAAGGCGAGTTTATTTTAGAGCAAAATATCACAAAATTTATGGAGACTTCCAGTGAGAATCCATCATTTCATTATATCCGTTCCATCTATGTCTTATTGGCAAAGTCGTTCAAACATTTGCTATTGCCATATTTCAACCAGTTCCCGTATTCAAAAGATCTGAAAATCGGCGTAGCAATGGAACACAACGCAATGTTTGTCAATGAGTTGTATCGTTTCTTGGATGATCTGCGCTTTATTAAAGCCGAACCTTATGATACATCTTTGAAGGATGATTACGATTTGATCATCAGCTCCTCACTCTTGTTGAAAAAACAAAAACCGGAGTTGCCGATCTACTTGTTGGATCATGCTTACAGCGAGCACGAACTGATCCCGCTGTATTTAAAATTGCGCCAAATGTACGAATTGAAAAACCAAGTCAAACCTGAACAACAATAAAAAGCGGTGTCACATAACTAACTCCGGTCATCCCGTGTCTGACTGTCGACAGCTCCCACTAAGGAAGCTGTCGACAGTTTTTTTAACATCAAAATAGGAGCTGGTATCATCCCAGCTCCTATCTCTAATTACTCCGTTACTTTTTTGCGTCGATACCACAAACGACCTGTAATAAATACAATCAGCAAACCGATGATGACTGCAAAGATATTTTTCTTATCATTCATCTGCGGATAATTTTTTCCACTTGCTGTATTCAGTGGTGTTACTTGCGGTTTCGCATAACTACTACCAGTTGGACTGCTCGTTCTTGTCGCAACACTTGGAATCGAGACGCCGGGACTGCTATACAAACTTCTTTCCGGTACACTCACACTACCTAATGACGGAACCGTGTAACCTGAGTAACTCGGAATGTTCGGATAGTTAATATTCGGCCAATTAAAGTTCGGTGTATCTGGTGTACTTGGTGTATTCGGCGTTTTTGGATCGTCATCGTCTGGCGTCTTAGGCTCTTCCGGCTCATGTGTATTGGTGATATCATACCCACAAACGCTTGCCGTATAACCAGCTGGAACATTTTTCTCGGCTACCGTATAAGAGTAAGCTTTGCCAGTTGAATCGACTTTTGGCAGATCGTCAAAGATATATTCCCAATTCGTCTGCGCATTGACTGTCATTTCTTGTAAGACTTCTCCATTTTGCAACAAGGAAACGGTGATATTTGTCGGTCTGAGATTATCTTGATCACATTGATCGTTCCAATATTTTTTCCCAGAGATTTTCGTCGTCTCGGTATCATCGTCTGGTTGGTAACTATTTTTCAGATCCCAACCGGAAATTTCAGAACGATAGCCAGCCGGAACGTCGACTTCTTGTACAATATACACCACAGCTTTGCCTTTTTCATATTTTGGCAGATCACTTAGCTCATAGCTCCAGTTGGTATCATTCGAAACGTCCAGCGCGTCAATTGGATTTCCATCGAGGTCCGTTGCTTTTTGCAATTCTGCTTCGCCAGCAACTTGCTTCATCACTTGGACTTTGATCGCATCCGGTCGTTTTTTCGCTTGATCATTGTCGTCATCCCATGATTTTTTCCCGGTGACTTTAGTCGTTTCCGGTGGAGACGTATTCGTGATCGTCGTTCCCTCGATTCTCGTTGAATAACCAGGCACCGCATCTTCTTGGATTTCATAATGGATGACTTTTCCATTTTGATACTTCGGCAAGTTTTCAAATTTGTACGTCCAACGGTTTCCTTCCGTTGCTTTTACAACTTGGTGAGCCACTTCTTGGGTACCATTCATCAAACGTACCGTAATTTCATTTGGTCGTTTACTACTTTGATTATTGTTGTCGTTCCAAACTTTTTCACCTACAAACTCCACAGTCTCTGGTTGATAGGTGTTAGTCAAAACAATGTGCTTCATATTTTTGTTGTCCACTGAGGCTTTGTAACCTTTTACTACATCTGTTTCTTGCACACTGTACTCAATGGCTTTTCCGTTTTCGTATTTCGGTAAGTTTTTGAATTCAAAGCTCCAACCTTTTGCAGCTGATACTTCTACCGGTGCGATCCCTTTTTGATCTAAGTCGGTCGCCTTTTGGAAATCATCTTCACCATAAACTTTTTTCATTAGCTGAACGTGGATCGCAGTTGGACGTTTGCCGTCGCGATCTTTTTCATCTTGCCATTCTTTCACGCCAGCAACTTCAACCGTTTCTGGTGGGTTCGTATTGGTGATCGTTCCTTTATCGATCTTCGTACTATACCCTTTCACCGGTTCTTCTTGGACTTCGTAATTGATCACTTTCCCATTTTCGTACTTCGGTAAGTTTTCAAATTTGTAGGTCCATTTGCCATCGGTACCTGCTGTCACAGTTTGCTCAGTAACTTTTTGCTTCCCGTTCATCAACCGAACTGTGATCTTCGTTGGTCGCGTACCGCTTGGATTACTCTTATCGTCCCACAACTTCTCGCCAGAAAATTCTGTGACTTCCGGTGTGTAGCGATTGGTGATCGTCTTTCCATCTTTTGAGACGTCAGATTCATAACCGGCTGCCACATCGACTTCTTGAACGCTGTAAGTGATTTCTTTGCCATCCGCGGTATATTTCGGTAAATCTGTAAATTTATGTGACCATACATTGGCATTATCTTTGTCAGCTGACTGTGCATTTAATTCGATTTCTTTGCCAGTGATCGGCGTAGCAGCTGGTTCTCCTGCAATCTTTTGCAACAGTTGGAATTTCACTGACTTCGGTCGTTTTCCATCTTGGTTATCGCTATCATCCCACACTTTTTTAACCGGAACTTCGACTACTTTCGTATTGATAATGTTATTCCCAGCAACTTTTGCTACGTAGCCGGCTGGAACATCGACTTCTTTGACTGCGTATTGGATCTCTTGGTCACCATCAAATTTCGCTAAATTGGTAAACTCATACGTCCACGATTTAGTTGTAAGTTCACGTGTGATGGCTTTACCATTTTTATCTTTGACCGGTTCTAACGTTTCGTGCCCGTGATCATCATCAACTTTTTTCATCAATTGGATCGTGACAGAATTTGGACGGTTGGCATCATCATTGTCGTTCCAAATTTTCTTACCCGAAAACCCTGTCGTCAATGTGTTAGTCAAGTTGCCTTTACCATCGACTTCTGATTTGTAACCAGCTGGGACATCAAGTTCTTTAACACTGTAGGTGATCTCTTCGCCTTGGTCATCGAAGCGCTCTAAGTCTTTGAATTCATAGCTCCAGCCATTACTAGCTTCTGCTTTAGTAGTTTTTCCAGTAACCTCATTTCCATTTGCCAAAAGTTGCACGGTGATACTTGAAGGACGACTGCTATCATTGTTATCATTCCACGTCTTCGTTCCTCGTAATTCTGTGACAAGCGTGTTAGTGAGCGTCTTTCCATCTTTTGAGACTTCCGACTTGTAACCTGCTGGCACATCAACTTCTTTGACGCTGTAAGTGATTGTTTTACCTTTTTCATATTTTGGCAAATCGCTAAAAGTATAGTTCCACTTGCCACTAGGGTTTACCCGAACTTCTTCGATTACACCATTTACTGGTTCCGGGTCACCTTGATCAATTGATTTCATCAACTGAACTTTGATCATATCTGGACGCGTCTTCGCATCGTTATCTTTCCAAACCTTCTGTCCGCTAAGTCGCGTTACTTCTGGCACACGACTATTCGTCAAATTAAGCTCCGTACTGTCTGAACCTTGAGCCATTTCTGATTTTACCGTGTAACCATCAGGGATTTTTTCTTCCTTGACCGTATAAATGAGTGGCTTACCATCTTTGAATTTCGGCTGATCTTTGAAATCATACATCCAATCCGGCTCAGTTACATTTTCAACTTTAGCCACTTCTTTAGCTTGCTCTTCCGTTTGATCTGGAGTACGAGCCATTAATTGAACAGCGATCTTGTCGGGCCGTTTTCCGTCTTGGTTATCCCCATCATTCCAGATCTTCTTACCTGATAATTTAATCGTTTCTGGCGTATACGTGTTAACAATGTCAGGGGTTTTAGAATAATCTGGTGCTTCATAACCAGCCGGTATCTCAACTTCGACGACACTGTACACAATTTCTTTTCCTTGCTCATTAAACTTAGGCAAGTCCTTGAAGCTGTAATTCCATTTACCACTATCATCAGCTTGAACTTTTTGAGGCTGACCAACTTTTTGCGGATCACCAGCTGCTCCTTTTTCTTTTTGCATCAATTGGACTTCAATGGAAGCTGGTCGGATTCCATCTTGGTTATTCCTATCTTCCCAAATCTTTTCACCCTTAAACTCAACTGTTTCAGTATTTGTGACATCTACCGTATACTCGTCAGGGGCATCTGGGCCATCAGATGTCGTAGTACCCACTGTTGAGAGATAATTTTTCAAGTTGAGCGGTTGTCCATCTTTGTCAACTTCTTTTATAGAATACTCGATCAACTGCCCATTCTCGTATTTAGACAAGTTATTTACTTCATATTTCCAACCATTACTTGCTTTAACTTCTTGTGGTGCAAGCACCTTTTCAGCAAAGTTACTTGATTCATCACCTAAAACAGTCGCTTTGACCCATTGGTTAGAACCATAAACTTTTTTCATTACTTGAATGTAAATATTTTGAGGTCGTTTTGTATCATCTGTATCATGCCACTTCTTCTCACCTGTTAATTTAACCATTGCTGGTGGATTGAAGTTTTCGACTTGGACTTTTCCATTGACCGTTTCTGAACGCGAATTATATCCGGTGACTTTATCGGTCACGACATAATCGATTGGCTTCCCATCTTTTCCATATTTCGGAACATCTGTAAACTCATAATTCCAATTATCAACTTTAGCGTCACCAATAACAACTTTTGTCATTGGTTTGTTGTTTTCATCAACGATTGGTTGGATTCTTTCTTTCCCATTTACAATGCTGCGCTTATTTAAGGCTACAGTGATTTCAGTCGGACGCGTACCACTATTATTCTGTCCATCCGACCATTTTTTCATTCCTTCCAGCTTCGTTAAGACCGTATTGATGATATTCGTACCATCATAATACGTATGGTAACCCTTCACTGAATCTTCTTGCACACTATACTTAATTTCGTTCCCATTACTATCAAATTTCGGAATCCCGGTAAATTCATACTTCCATTTACCATCACTACCTGCTGTAACAGTTTGGGTTTGGACAGGATCTTTTTGATCATCTCGCATCAAGTGAACGGTGATCTCAGTCGGGCGATTTTGATCATCATCATCGAACCATATTTTTTCACCTGCGATCGGTAGTGTCGGATTTTCGATCGTATAAGTAAGATTTTTTTGATCTTTATCCTCAACATTGATCTCGATCAATCTACCTGGATCGATTTGCCCACTATCATTTCGATGCTCTTTTAACGCATCACTGATGTAGTAAGTATCTGGCGAACTCGTTTCAACTAAGAAATAAGAACCCGTCACTAAACCAGTAAATTCAGCTTCACCTTGATCATTTGTCACTACATCTTTCCAAGTCGTTTCGGCAATCTCGGCTTTATCGTTTTGATCGTATTTGACTTGACCTGTTTTATCAGTCTCGGCTTTGACTAAATCAAATGTAGCATTGGCTAGTTTTTTCGTCGGATCTTTACTATCGACTTTAATAATTTTTAAACTGCCATTTTCTACGGTAACGGTCGCAACTGAGTCAGGTATCTTTGCTTTCCACCCTGAGGTACTCGGCTCCGTTTTTTCTTCGATCCCGTCACCTGTGACTTTAGCTGAGTTACTGACATTAATCGATTGGCCTACGATACCATTCCAAATCACATCGCCAGAATAAGTAACCGTGTAACTATCATTGATTACACCATTGAAACGAATAAACATTTGCTGACCAGTTTTATCGATCGTATAATCTTGACCTTTAGTTAGAACTTTTCCTGTACTAGCGACGACTTTTACAGTATTATGATCGATCTCAATATTTTGCCAATTGCTATCTTCGACGATGACATTTTCCAGTCGTTTTTTCGCTTGGTTAACAACCACTGTATAATCGACTTTTTGTTTGCCATCATCACCTACTGGATTGACTTTATGAGACTTATCGATCGTTCGACTGTTTCGTTGGAAAGAAGCCTTTGCCTCAACTTCAATCGGGGTATTCGCATCATCACGATAGTGCCCAGTATTCGTAACAGTTTCTTTGACATCATTTGGATCAGTTGATTTCGCTAGTTTTGTTGTGAACTTGATCGTATATTTTTGATCATCTTGTGGTAAGGAACCAACAACGAGAGTACCATTGGGGTTGCTGCCTTTTGAAATATTCAAAAATTTACCGTACCAATGGTTGTCGTTCGGTTTCACATAGCTCCAAGCTGGTCCACCTTTCAGATTCAAATTCCAACTCTCACCAGCATCGACTTTATTGCCACTTTCATCAAAAACTTCTGGTTCAATGGACGTATCTAGCGTTTGACCTGCTGGGATCGGATCGTAAAAGACGCCATTAGGACCGATCGTCGTTTTATTATCGTTAATCGTTACCGTCCAATTCACTTTGTCTTTTTGATCATTGGTATCAAAGAAGTATTCCCCTTTTTTCGAACCTGAGATATTTCCTAAAGTCACTGGCTTAGGTTGGAATTCTTTTGTTCCCGTTGTATGCCAATCTTTACCATCTGTAATATAGTGATACTCGTAGTCATTTTTGACTAGGTCATTAGAATCTTTATCATACGAACTCGTATAC
The DNA here is from genome assembly GCF_902706605.1 of Enterococcus sp. CSURQ0835. Taxonomy (GTDB): domain Bacteria; phylum Bacillota; class Bacilli; order Lactobacillales; family Enterococcaceae; genus Enterococcus_A. The sequence continues at coordinate 86,094 of NZ_CACSLH010000009.1, forward strand.
CGCACAATAAATTTGCTAGATGTAGCCCGAGGATAAGTAATCGTATAGGTGCCATCCTTGCCCGTTATATCATAATCTCCTGTATCCCGATCTAAAAGATGCTCATTTCCTTTGTCATCGACTTCATAAACTTTGAAACTATCGGCACCATTGAACTGACTATCTGGACCACTCAATTTATCTTTTACATACCAACTATCCAATGGTTGAGTGTTTGTGTTGACTTGGATTTCCCAAGTTACTTGTCCTTTATCCAACCCAATTGGATTGCCATCTTGATCTGCTTGGAAATTTTTGATCCCTTTACTCCCAATTGGTTGGGTATCATTGCCTTCATAGTGACCTTTATTATTCCAAGTAAAGGTATTGCCATATTTAATACCGACTTGACCTTTCATATTTGAATGATAGTTCAAGGTGAAAGAATCAGAAACGCCGTCTGGAAAAGTAAAGATATATTTATTATCGCCAGAAGTATCGGTCGTCACAACAACTTTTTTTCCGTTATTCTTTCCACCTTCATGAAAAGCCTGCTCCACTAAAGCTTGAATTTCAGCAGGCACTAATGGTACGCCACTTTCATCGGTCAGTTCTTGTCCATAATTCATGGAATCAGACATCACCGTACCCGGTACTAAATCCAACCCTTGTTTTTTGACATCGACTTTCCAAGTAAAGACGCCATTGCTAAAATTATTTGCCGTCGTTGGTTTGACTGGCTTGTAGCTTTCATTGTTCGTTTTGATCTGCTGTTTTTCGATTTCCGTCTTACTGGTAAAAGTTTTAGTTGAACTTGCTGGAATTTTCTGTGCTTCATTAGAATTTAATTCCGCATTATTATTAATTTCAGAAGTTGGCGCCTGAGTCCAACCAGGTGGTTTTGGTTGAAGCGAATCTTCATTAAAGTTAACATTACTATCAAAGTAAACTTCATACGCATACTTACTATTACTTGTTCCATTACTATCATCTGGCAACTTGAAGATCACTTTTTGTTGTCCAGTTGTCGGATCAGTTTCAGTAGTAGGGGGAGCAACACTATTAGTAATATCGATTCCCGCACCCTCAAAACCACTTCGATCCTCTTTGACTGCATACATTAAGACTTTATAACTATTAGCTTTATAGGTTACACCTTTTGGCAAGGTGTCGGTGATTGTCGCATCAGTCATTTTGAAGCCCATCTTGTTGGCCGTTAGCTTCCAACGAACGACACCTTGATTGTTTGTGATGTCTTCATCTTTCGTTGTCCCTTCGTCAACGAATTCTTTAGTTAAATTCTGATTGTTTGGAATCACGATGCTCGGGGTAACTGTTGTGGACTCATCTGTAAACGGAATCGATAATTTAACCTTTCCGGGCTCCCCGAATGAATCTTTATCGACTAACATCGAAACGCCAAAGGTTCCTTTTGCATTCGAGCCACTACGGATGTTTTCATTAAATATGAATCGAACTTTCCCGTCTGAAGAAATCTCATACGTCCCAAAAACTGTCGTTCCATCAGTTAAGTTCCCTGTCAAATGAGAACCCGGTTTGACCATGACTTTTCCTGGCAATTCAAAGTCAAAATAATCTCCAGGCTGGATTTTACTCCGAACATTTTCTGGAATCGACCAATTGTAGTTCAACGACAATTCTGTATCTTTATCAGCATCGACTTTGATCTTCGATTTGTCTGTCACCACTACTGGCGGATTGCCTTGGAAAAATTGTGCATTGTCCATAATCGTTTTTCCGTCTGGACTCGTTTTCATTACATCATTTGTATCGTAACTTCTAATATCATTTCCAGTTGCTTGTGGTCCGATTCGTGTGTCTGAGTCATTCGCTTTTTTAGCCTTTGTTTTTGACTGTTTATTATTTTCAACGGGCGCTTTTTTTGTCTCATCGTTTTGTTGATCATTACCTTGCAACAATGCTTTAAAAGCGCGAGTGACTAAATTACTGTCTTCTTTAGCGGTAGAAGCTTTCGGTTTAGATTCTTGCGCTGCTTTAGCTGAACTCGTACTTGCTTGCGTACTTGACTGACGAGTCCCGCTCGTTTGACTTTCAACTGGAGCAGAAGATTGCGACTCACTTGTTTGACTTTCACTTGATGTGTTACTCTCACCTGTATTTGCAGAAGATATCTCACTTGCTTTTAGTGCGGACGATTGACTAGTGGCATTTTCACTGGGTGGACTGTTTGATTCAGGTACCGGTGTCTCCGTTTTTTGAATTGCTACATCAACTGCTGGGATTCCAGCAAACAGATCCTCTTGACTTCCATCTGCTTTAAATTCATTTAGAACTGTCACAATCGAAAGCTGATCCAGTTTCTCTGTTTTAAAATTCAACGTGACATTTTCATTAGCTTGAGTGGCTTTTGTTTGGATCACCATTGGATCGTTTTCGTTTGCTGCCTCACTGATATTAAATAGATCGGCTGGTTCACTAGAAATTTCTTGTGGTGTGATGACTTCATCGCCATTTCTCAATACAAACCCGATTTGCCTACCTAACTCACTTGCTACTTTTTCATACGAGATCGCCCAATTCAAATGCTTCTGATCTGGATCTTCACGGTATGAAAGCTTACCGTTACCATCTGCGTGCTCAAATAACTGGGTTTCTTTTGAATTCGTCGTTTCAGCGATTGCAGTCAGTCCGGTAACAAAATACTCAGCAAACGGCAATAACATGACGATCAGTGTAAACCATGTAATGATTTGAGCTTTCCTCCCCCTATACGTACTCATTGTTCTCCCCTCCAACATTTTATTCTAATCTCACTTTAATTTTATTAGTAAAATTTCAGATGTGCAACTTTTAAAGAATAGTATTTAAACGACAAAAGCACGATGAAATAACGAATTATTATTTCAATATTATTTTTAACTAGTTATTTTAATTAGAATACAATGTGATAAGCTTGTGCTATTTTTTATTAAAATTTTTCAGCAAGTTATATAACAAGCAAATATCATAAAAAATAATTCTAAAAAAACAAAAGATTAACATTATTTTGCGAATAATAGTTTGACTATTTCTGACCTTTTAACAAAAAAAGGAATGGGACCTAAATCAGGTTCCATTCCCTTAGTTTCTATAAAATAGCGTAACAGAAATTGCTTGTTTACTTAGTACAAATTATAGATTTACTAAACAGGCAACTTAGCTACTTAAATTTTAAAGCCAAGCACTTCTGACACAGTTGTTTCTTATTAAGCATGCTTCCGATTTTTGCGCCAGAAGTAAAGCACAGCTGCGACAAGGATCAACCCGAACACCACTAAAGTAGCGTTGCGTTTATCGTTTGTTTTTGGAAAACGTTGGTTGGAAGTCGCTGGCGTTTCATTATCAGCCGCGGGCGTCGCATTAGTTGCCCCAGCACTTGGGACAGTCCCAGGTGCATTCGTTGTGCCACTCAAAGTTGGCAGTGAGATTTCAGGGATCGACACGCTAGGTGTAGCGTCATTTGGTGTCTTGCTCCCATCTTCTGGTAATCCAGGAAGATTAGGGATCATTGGCACTGTTGGAATCGTCGGAACACCCGGAATCGTTGGGACGTTCGGGAGATTTGGTTTACTTGGTACATTTGGCGTATGTGGAAGATTCGGAACATGAACGTTCACGATATTCTTTCCGACCGTCAGCGTGTCATAACCAGCCGGTACATTTTCTTCTTTGACTGAATAAGCATATAAATTATCGTTCGCATCAAATTTTGGCAAATTCTCAAAAGCATAAGTCCATTTGGTAGCCGCAGAAATTTTTTGTTCACTGAACTTCTCACCATTTTGCAAGAGTTCCACAGTGATCTCAGCAGGCCGCAAATTATCTTGATTATTTTGATCTTCCCAAATTTTAGTCCCTGCATACTTAGTAGTCGCTAATGTATTGGTGATCACTAACCCTTGATCTTTTTCAGTGTAACCAGCCACTTGACCTGCTTCTTTAGCTGAATAAGTGATGGCCTTGCCTTTTTCAAATTTAGGTAAATCAGTAAAGGTGTAGTGCCACTCATTCCCGCTGGAAGCTTTGACTGTTGTCACTTGGTCAGTTGCTTGTCCATTTTTATAAAGCTGAACTTTGATCGATGCAGGGCGTAACTTATTTTGATCGTCATGATCTTGCCAAACTTTCGTTCCGTTGATTGTGACCACAGCTAGTTGATGGGTATTTTTGATATTCAAACCCGCATATTTAGCTGTGTATCCTGTGACTGTATCTTCTGAAACCGTATATTGAATTGCTTTACCGGCTTTGAATTTTGGCAATTCACCAAAATCATAATGCCAAGCATCGGCAGCAGTCACCGTTTGACTTTTGACTACTTGCCCATCTGCTAACAAATGAACCGTAATTTTTGCAGGGCGCAAACCATCTTGATCATGGTTATCATCCCAAGTCTTCGTACCAGCCATTTTTGTAACAGTAGGTGTATGAGTATTGGTGATGTCTAAATCATGATCTTGCTCGGTATAACCTTTGACTGCACTTGCTTCTTTGACCGTGTAAATGATTTTCTTACCAGCTTTATAAAGCGGCAAGTTTGAAAATTCATAGTGCCATTGATCCGCAGCTGTTGCTTTGACTGTTTGCATTTGACCAGCAACAGCTTGCCCGTCTGCATAAAGTTGAACTTTGATCGAAGCAGGCCGCACACCATCTTGGTTGTGATGATCATTCCAAGTCTTCGTTCCTTTGACAGTTGTCGTTTGAGGTGTGTAGCTATTTTCAATTACATAATTCATCCCGACGGTTTTGTTGCTAGAATCCGTTACGACTTTTGCCGTATAACCAGCCGCTTGAGAAACTTCTTTGACCGTATAATTTACGAGTTGGGCTGCTTTTTGTGTCTTGTTTTCAAATTTTGCTAAATCTTTCCAATTATAAGACCACGCATTGCTAGCATCTAATGTAACAGGATCACCTAGTGCTGCACCGTCTGCAAATAATTGAACGCTAACAGTTGTTGGCCGTTTGCCATCTTGATTGTTGTGATCTTGCCAAACTTTTTTGACTGAGACTTGCGTCGTGGCAGGTTGATGGGTATTTTTCAAGTTATCTCCAGCAACTTCTGTTTTATAACCCGCAACCGCATCTTCTGAGACCGTATAATCGATCGCTTTCCCGGCTTTTAATTTTGGTAAATTATCAAAATGATAAGTCCAATTTCCTTGCGCATCCGCTTGGACGACTTGGTCTTGGATTTTTTTACCATCTGCTAGCAAGTGGATCGTGATTTTTTCAGGGCGCACACCGTCTTGATCGTGGTTATCTACCCAAGTTTTTTTACCGGAGACTTGGGTTGTTTCGGGTTGATGAGTGTTGGTGATAGCATACGTATGATCATTGATTTTTGCCACTGTTGCCGTGTAATCGGAAACGGGATTTTCTTTAACGGTATAATCGATCGCTTTGCCTGCTTCACTTCGCGCTAAATTTTTCCATGTTTGCGTCCATTGATTATCAGCTTTTAAGGAAACTGGATCACCAACTTTTTGGCCATTCGCATATAATTGGACCGTCACACTTGCTGGACGTTTGCCATCTTGATTATCATGATCGTCCCAAACTTTTTTCACAATGACATTCATTTTGTCAGCGGGATGGATATTGGTGATATCTGTGCCATCGACTTGAGCTGCATAATCTTTTGTTACATTGACTTCTTGCACACTATAAGTGATCTTTTGACCATTTTCAGTCGTTGGCAAATTGGTAAATTGGTAGTGCCAATCATTGTCTTTCGTGGCTTTGACCGTTTTACCGCTAACAGCTACCGGCTCAGTTTGTCCATCGAGTTGTTTCATCAATTGGACGGTCACTGCATCAGGTCGCACGCCGTCACGATCATTATCATCTTGCCATGTCTTTTGACCTGAAACCGTCGTAGTATCCGCGGTATTTTTAACCGTTACAGCTGTCGTCTTGTCAGAAACTACGGTAGCATCTGTTGTCGTCTTGCTTAATTGATAGCCTGCTGGTGCTGTCACTTCTTTTAATTGATACGTACCGGGAACTAAATTTTTGATCGTCACTTGACCTTTTTGATCGGTCGTAAACGTATCAAGCGGATTCCCAGAAGCATCTTGCGTTACTTTTTGACCATCTTGATCCAATTCAAAAGTTGCGTTCGCTAATTTTTTGCTTGAATCGGTTTGATCAGTCTTCGTCAACGTGATTTGCCCAGTCGGTTGATTGACCAAAACAGGCGTTGCTTTCGTAGTTGGATCAAGATACCCTTTTTCTTTATCGGTAGTTTGATTGATCACATAAGGAACACCAGCTTTTAATGAATCGCTAGTGTAATAACCAGTTGGTGCTTTTGTTTCAACTAAATAATACGTATCAAAAGTTAAATTCGAAAACTTGATTTGACCTTTTGCATCGGTAGGCACGTTACTGATGACGATTTTGCCATTTTTTGGTTTGCCACGATACAAGGTAAATTCGGCGTCTTTTAACGCATTCCCTTTTTGATCTTTTTTGGTGATCGTCAAATTACGCGTCTCACCTTGCGCATTCCCGCCGGCACTTGGCACGACAACAACATCTTGTTTTTCAGTGTGTTGGCCATCCGTTTGAATGTTATCACCATTGATTTGGACATCGTTAGAAACTTTGATGGAACTGTTAGGATCACCGTTGTATAAAATCGCGCCCGTGTACTCCACCGTGTATTTTGAATCGATACTGCCTAACGAAAGTTTAAATTGTTGTTCTTCACTTTCGATTTTATAGTTAGCCGGATCAACGACTGCGCCAGTTTGATCTTTGACAACGATCGAATTCGGATCGACTTTGACATTTTGCCAATTGTTATCCGTTACAACAACATTGTGGATCGGATAGTTATTAGGATTGACGGTCACGGTGTAATGGATCTGATTCCCATCCCGGTTGCTCCCTTTACTGATAAAACCATTCGCTTTCGCGTAGCTGACTTGCCCTTTGATGTTCACTGGTTTGTTTGCGTCATCGGCAAGGGTCGCGGTATTAGTTCTCGTTCCAGTCGGTAACTTACTAGCATCGGCCATCTTAGTCGTAAATTGAACTTGATACTGATCGGCTTCAGCTTTAGGAAAACCGGTGACGACTAGAACGCCATTTGTTCCACCATCGATTTTGTAACCGGCAATCGTTTGCGTTTCAGCTTTTGCCACATAAGTCGTTGTGAATCCAGTTGCGGCAGTTCCATCCGCATTCAAAATTTTAACATTCGCCTTTGCTGGATCGTACGTTTGATCAGCTGGGATTGGATCGGTTAAAATCCCATTTTCACCAAACAGGATCTTCCCAGTATTAGCATTGATCGTCCAAGTAACGGTGTTGTTCGTGAAATTATACGAACCACCTTTGTTACCGGCCAATTGTTTTTGGGTATCAGGATTCGGAACAAAACTACTGTTGCCTTCTTTAGTCCAATCATTTCCATTTTCCCAATACGTGTAAGCTGCATGATTTGTGACTTGGGTATTTTTTGCAATATCATCCGCATACTTGCTCGTATATTCAATGATAAATTTAGAATCGCTCGCGTGATTGTACGTAACGGTAAAACTACTGTCATCATTACTTGGTTCTACCGTGTAATCACTGGCAGGCACTTCAGTTCGACTAGTATCAGCTGCGCCTTTTTTCACTTCATAAACTTTCACATCGCTTGCGTTTTGAAGCGTCGTATTCGACATCGTGTCAACGACTTTCCATTGATCGAGCGGTGCATTTTCAGCATTGACGCCAACTTGCCAAGTCGCTTGACCCGGTGTATCTGGCAATCCATTTTTATCTTGATCGACAAATCCTTTAGTTACACCAGATTGTTTAATGAATTCTTGATTAGCTGTGTTGCCTTTGTCGTTCCATTTGATGCCATTGTTATACGTTACACCGTTTTTACCGGCGACCTTTGTATAGTAGGTAAAAGCAAAACTATCTGAGATACCTTGTGGGAAACTCATTTTGTAACTACCATCGTCGTTTTTAGTCACGACGACATTTTTACCGGCATTCCCAGTTTTTGTTAGTTGATCATTCAATTGCTGTTGCAGTTCCGTTAAAGATAAAGCATTCCCATCTGCATCCGTGAAACTTTGGCCATTGTCCATCGTATCTGTAAAGAACGCATCTTTTGGAATATCAAGACCGGCTTTGGTAAAGTTGACCGTCCAGGCGGCTACTTTTTTAGTGGCGTCATAGGTACCAGCTGTCTTTTTGATATCACTAGCGGAGCCAAATGTTGCGGTAGCTTTAGCAACTACATCTTCGGCACCTTGTGTTGAAAGCACAGCTTCATTTTCCACGGCTGCACTTTTGCCGTCTGCAGCAAGGTTTTGATTGAGATCATCAGCAGTATCATAGGTAACAACATAGGCTTTGTCGCTGTCAGGAAAAGTGAATTTTACATTTTGACCACTTTGATCGGCGTTGACATTTGCTGTCACATCACTGCCATCACCAGTCAAATTCCCCGTGGCAAGATCCACATCATACGCCATTACTTTGATCGTCGATTTATCAAGCGTCGCGCCAGTTGGTAGAGTATCATTTAACACGCCTGCTGTCATCGTAGCGCCAGTTTTATTGACGGTCAATTTCCAACTGACTTTACCTTGATTGTTTTTGAGCTCTGCATTACTCGTTTGGCTTGCGACCACTTTATCTAACGTTTTACTATTAGGCACTACGATATTTGGTGTGACCGTCTTATCATAATCAGTAAAAGGAATCGTAAATGTATTCCCGCCCGGCTTATTGATCTCGACTTGATTGATCGAACCCGCCAAGTTAAATGTCCCGGTGATCCCTGAATTACCAGCGACCGCATCTGTAAACGTAAACGTAACATGGCCATCAGGTTGAATATCGAATTGACCAAATGTCGTTCCTTGATCATTTTTCAAATCACCAGTGATTTCTTTATCCCCTTGGACTTTGAAACTGTCGGGTAATTTGAATTTATAAAAATCGCCTGCCTTGATATTTTTCCGAACAGCTTCTGGCAGCGACCAATTGTATTTTAATAAAAGTGAATCATTTAAATTTAGTTTGTCGCCGTTTTTCATCGGCGTAGTTGAGCCGTTGACATACATGTTAGCTGAATCAAAGATCGTCTTACCTTCATTTGAATCTTTTAATTGATCAGCTCCCGGCAATGTCGTGATATCACGTCCAGTCGCTTGCAAAAGATTTGCTTTGACGACCGGTGCCGTATTTTTTACGATTGTCGAACTAGCTGAACTTGTTTGACTTGTTGCTTTCGTTTCAGTTGAAGAAGCTGAAACAGAACTTTTCGTTGCACTTTGTGAGCTACTAGTTTCCGTTGTAGCTGACGTTTTTGCGGGTGCTTCTGTTTTGACTGCGATCGTAACCGGCGACGCAGTTTGCAAAAGATCCTGCTGACTACCATCAGTTTTCCATTCATTCATCACCGTTTGAACAGAAAGCTTTTCAACGAGCGGCGTTTTAAATGTGACTTGCGCTTGTTGCGCGTCTTTAGTCGCTTGTGTTTGTAAAATCGTATTTGCAGGAATCGAATTCGTCGATCCACTTACTTGAAATAAATCAGCTGGTTGGCTCGCCACATCCGTTGGCACGATCGTCTCACCGTTTTGTTTCAATGAAAATCCGATTTGACGAGCTAGCTCACTAGCTTTTTTCTGATAAGTGATCTTCCAATCGATCTGTTTATTGTCTGGATCTTTCTGATACGAGATCTTTCCTGATCCAGTATCCCCGTCAAATAAATTTTCCTCGGCTGCCTCGGTACTAGCCGCAACAGCAGTCAGACCCGACGCAAAATATTGGACAAACGGTAGCAATGTTACGACCACCGTCAGCCAAGTGATGAGCCGAGAATTATTCTTGCTCACACTTCTCATTCAATTTCCCCCTAAATCGTTATAATATGCATGTACATCGTATTCCTTTCTAAAAACTTCTGCAAACAATCGATTTTTCTAACTACGCTCTTTACTTAGTCAGACCTAAACTCACGAAAAAATCGTTTGTTTTTTATACAATCTTCTTTTTTGATAACATCATTTTTTTATCACTGGCAGCGTTTTTTTGATGTTATTTGTTTTTGTATTCATTCCTGTAAGCGGCGTTTTATTTTCCATTCGATGCAAAAAAATTTTAGAATTCGGAAGAGTTTTTTTGACTTTCAGTTATTCTTTTGTAACATAACAGTATTTTTTTGAATTTTTTTGCTTAATTTTTGCCTTTGATCTAGTCTTTCATTTCGTGTTTCATTTGCTTTCCGATATAATAAAAGAAAATGAGGGAGGGGATTTTATGCGTTGGCGAGGAGGTCGGCAAAGTGGTAATGTAGAAGATCGTACCAGTGGTGGTGGCCGATCTGTAGGTAAAGTAGCAACCGGCGGCGGATTAGGAATGTTTTTGATCGCGCTGGTCGTCTTTTTTATTTCTGGTGGTGATCTTAGCAGCGTTACCGATACGATGGGCGGCGGCAGTGTTCAACCAGCCGCTTACGAGACAGAAAATGTTTCTACTAAAGAATACACCGATCAAAAAGAATTTGCGGCAGTCGTTTTTGCCCACTTAGAAGATTATTGGAATGGGGAATTTGAACAGCGGAATGAACGCTATCAAAATCCAAAACTCGTCTTGTTCAATGACAGTGTCAACTCAGCTTGTGGTCAAGCGTCCTCACAAGTCGGACCATTTTATTGTCCCGCTGATCAAAATGTCTACTTAGATTTGAGTTTTGCTGATGAATTATCCAATCGTTACGGTGCGACTGGTGATTTTGCGATGGCGTATGTGATCGCTCACGAAGTCGGACACCATGTTCAAAATGAATTGGGGATCACACAACAGTTAGATCAGATTCGGCGACGCGTATCTGAGACGGAGTACAATAAATACAGTGTCCGATTAGAATTACAGGCCGATTATTTAGCCGGCTGTTTTGCAAAGTATTTAGAAGGTGAGACCCACGATGGAAAACCGATTTTAGAAGTTGGCGATATCGATGAAGCAGTTACTGCTGCTAATGCGATCGGTGATGATACGTTGCAAAAAGAATATCAAGGTTATGTGGTCCCTGATAGTTTCACTCACGGAACTTCTCAGCAGCGGATCAATTGGTTCAAACGTGGCTATCGCTATGGTGATTTAGAACACGGCGATACCTTCAACGAAAAAAATCTAGACTTAGCATTTGCTTATTGATTCTTTCCTAGATTCACTGGTTTTTCGTCACAAATAATTCAAACCTAGCGACTACTATATAAGCATACCAACTAACAACCCTAAACACTTTTTCATTTCTACTCCTTCTTTTCTGTCGGCAGTGCTGCCGGCAGATTTTTTTAGGTCTCGCGCCTTGTCGATAATAAATACGATCGATAAAGTTTTAAGCTCAGCTTGCCAAGTGATCCTTGACGGAAAATGATTGTTTGTTTCAATTTTTCTGATTTTTTGCATGATAACGATTGTTTTTTCGTTTATTCTAATGGTTTGTTCACAATGTTTTCACAATTAGGCGCTATTATATACCCATACCAACAAATAACCCTAACACTTTTTCATTTTTAACTCCTTTGTCTGTCAGCTACCCACTGGCAGACTCTTTTTTTTGTTTTCGATGATCACCCTCTCCTCTAGCCAGAGGATTCAAAATTCCATTTTCCATTTATTAAAACGTTGTAAAAAAATTTTTCCCATTTCTCAAGAGTTCATTCATAAAAAATTCACAATTAATCGCTATTATATAAGCATACCAACAAACAACCCTAACACTTTTTCATTTTTTAACTCCTTTGCCTGTCAGCTACCCACTGACAGGCTCTTTTTTTATTTCGATTATCGCTTCAGCTTTAACTAAAAACAGGTCGTGTGACAACTGACTTTAAGAACAACTACCTCTATTTAAACTGTAAAAAACAATTCAAGTCCTAAGTTTATAACTGAATTTTGTCACTCAAAAGCAAAATTTAGTTTTTCGCAATAAAAATTTCTAACTTTTACACGACTTCGTTCACGATTCATTCACATTTATCCGGTATTATATAAACATACCAACCAACAAACCCTAAACACTTTTTCATTTTTACCTCCCCTTGTCTGTCGAGTAATCGGCAGACTATTTTTTTGCGCAATTTGAAGTCGACTACTACAAAAAACGCCTTAGCTTTTAATTTTGCTAAGGCGTTAGTTCAGCTACGTGCCGAATCATTAATTTCTTTTTTTAAATAAACTCGTGCCCAGTGTCCCCACGATGCCAGCGATGAGCCAACCTAGTAAACTTAAGTGATTTGTTTGCTCACCAGTTTGTGGATAGTTAGCATGGGTTGGTGCTGTTGATAATTGGCTAGGCGAGGCAGTCTGGGTTTCTTTAGGAGCTGTTGGAACGGCTACTTCTGCCGCTTTTTTCATCACAAGTGGTTGTGCTACTTGTGAATTAGTCAGACTAAGGTTTTGATCGCCAAAATCAGTAGATGATTGAGCTGCCGATTCAGTTTGACCAGTCGCTGCTCCATCTGATGTAGCAGTGGTCGGTTCCGTTATTGTTGTTCCCGCTTGATCCGGTATCGGCTGAGTTGGCACCGGTTGATCTGGTTCAGGATTTCCTGGTACTGGATTTTCCGGTACTGGTTGATCGGGTACTGGGTTTTCCGGCGTTGGCTGATCTGGATTTTCCGGTGGAACAGGCTCATCCTTGCCACCTTCGTGTTTCGCCCAATCAGCGGTCAACGTGAGATCCCCTGTCGTGCCAATTGCGATTTTAGTGAACAATTTACCCGTTGAATCTTTCCAACCGACAAAATCAAAGCCGGATTTCGTAGGTTTCGTAAAATCAGGGATACCGGTTTCGATCGTATAATTTTGATCAGGCACCTCACTGCCACCAGCGGAATCAAAATGTACGACGTAATCGATCGCTTGCCAAGTCGCTGTCAAATGACGATCTCCTGTGGTGCCTACTTTAATTGCAGTGATTGGATTGCCACTTTCATCTAACCAATTGACAAACTGATAACCTGCTTTGGTTGGGGTCGCAAATTGATCGGCACCGGTTTTAATCGTATAGGTTTCATCGGGGACTTTACTCCCACCCGCTGAATCAAACGTGATCGTATAATCATTGGCTTGCCAAGATGCTGTCAAATGACGATCTCCTGTGGCACCTACTTTGATTGCAGTGATTGGATTGCCATTTTCATCTAACCAATTGACAAACTGATAACCTGCCTTAGTAGGATGCGTGAAATGATCAGCGCCCGTTTCGATCGTATAATTTTGATCAGGGACTTTACTGCCGCCTGCTGAATCGAAGGTGATCGCATAGTCATTGGCTAAATACAGTAAGTAGATGTTATTCCCATCCGCTCTAACTACATAATTCGGATTCAATTTGCTGGCTAATGTGTAGCCGTTGATCGTCGGATCAAGACCGGCTTTTGATAAGTCGATGGTAGAAGCGACCAGTTGATTGCCTAAAGTAACGGCTGGCTTCAGCTCTTTTCCGGTGTCTTTTGCACTCACAAAATGAACGTTGACGGACGTGAATGGTTCTGGCACCGTCAATTCAGAAGTTGCGATCCCGTGATACACAATACCTAAATTATATGCTTTGGTAATGTCGCCATACTTCAACTCTACATAGTCATACGGAACGCGCACATCGCCGATCGTTACATCCATCGAGAGTTTTTGATTAGGCGTCAAGCCGACTAGATCTAAAATAAATTTCCCATTTTCAAATTTTAAACGCTGATTCAATAATGTCGGATCATTCCACTCCTTCACAGTGTAATAAAAATTCTTTTTATAAATATCCGGCGCTTCATTGACACCGGTGGTCGGTAGTGAAAAAGTCCCATCACTTTGCAAAATGCCATGATAAAACGAATTCAAATCTAATGTAGCAGTCTTGTGATCCGCAGAAATTTGCCACGTCACAGTTCCTAGATCTTGATTGACAATAATTGAAGAACTAGCGATACCATCACTGACTGCAGGATCATCGCTTGGCAAAATGGTGCCCGTCGTTTCATTTTGGTAGCCACTATGCAATTTGTTTCTCGACAGATCTAAAATGAAAAGACCTTTTTGATCTCCAAAATGAACAAATTTTTGATTGACCCAGCTAGCAGGAATATCGCCGGTCAACCCATTATTTGCTAAGTTCAACGTATAAATCTTAGGCCAATTGCTTGGTAGCTCACCCGTGAGATAATTTCCGATGGGTTGTCCATTCAAAAGCCCATTACCCAACGCGTTCAATTCCAACAAGTTCGGTAAGTTTTGCCAATTCGGACCAAACTCACCGGTGATTTTATTGCCCCGAATATTGACGAAAGCTAAATCGGGATTGCCCCACGCATTCGGTAGCGTTCCCGTCGCTTGGTTATTGCTGAGATCGATTACTTTTAAGTGGCTCAGCTCGGCAAGCGGCTCGATACTTGAGATTTCTTGTCCCGGTAGTGAAATGTATTGAAGATTTTGCGCATTCTCCAATCCTTCTAATGAATGGATCGTAAAACCCTCTGGCAAGTGCCATTGCGGATCAATCCAAATCCATTGTAGATCTGCTAGTGTGTAGCCATTTTGAAAAGTGGCTTGCATGTTGTCATTATCATAGCCATACGTTACATGAAATTGATTATGCACCAAATAATCACGGAGCAAGAGTTGCAAATTAGGATCTTTGATTTTTGCTAAATCAGCTGGATCAAAATAAGGTTTATCCCACTTCGGTGCTGGATCAGTCGACGTTGAATCGCCTGCAGGTACTGGACTGGTTGAGGCTAAATCAGTTTTCGTTGGTTGAGTTGCTGCATTAGCGTCAGCAGCTTTCGTTTCCGTAACGGTAGTTGAGCTAGCCGACGTATTTTTCTCGACCGCTGGACTCGTTGACTCGTTACGATCAGTCGAAGTTTTTTGTGTATCAGCAGCTGTAGTTGCAGTGGCTGCTTGCTCCTGATCACTCGTTGATTCAGCAGTCTCAGTTGGCGCTTTACTTTCACTTGCCCCAGTTGCTGGTTGAGTCGGCAAGGTGGTTGACGTTTCAGTTGTAGCTTCTTTTGTTTCAGTTGTCGTCGTGGTTGCAACCGTTTCATTTTGGGCTTGAGTTGACGTAGTGCCAGACGAGTCAGCAATCACCGACGAATCGGTAGTAGCGTTTGTTGAGTTAGTTGACGTATCACTCGAAGTCGGCGCGGTATTTTTCACATCAGATCCGCTTTGCCCATTTGAAACAGCTATGTTTTGATTTTCTTTCACATCGGTAGTATCACGAACTGTTGGAGTTTGAGTAGCCGGTGTTGCTGGCGACTCAGACGGTGCACTGCTTGCTGCCGTTGCTGCTAACTCGGGTTGTGCTACTTCAGTTTGGTTCGGCTGAGTTACTTCCGTTGATTGTGGTGACTCAGCGCTAACTGACGTGTCGGCACTAACTTCAGTTGTTAGTGATGATTTTTCTGTAGACGTCGCGGTCGCACTCGCTGGTTCAGTTGACATCACCAATGTTCCTGAATCAGCCGACGTTTCAGCAGCTGAAGCTGAGCTAGTATTTGTCTGGAACACTAACACGACCCCACTCATGATCGAAATCCCGATCACGATCCATTGCTTTTTTCTTTTCCGCATCTTGTAATGAACTTTTTTATCCATCTTTTTATCCCCCTAAAAAAACATGCGATATTCAAACGTATCCATTGTAACGTGAAAGCGATTAAATTTATAGACGAATTAAAAAATTGCTGAACTTTATACCTGCAAAATATTTATAAAAGCTGACGATTTTGTAAAGTGAGTCGTAATTCTAAGCGATCGGTACGAACTCGCACATTAAAACAAACACTAGCTCCACTTGATACCTAAATAAAAAAACTATCCATCTGAACAGACGGATAGTTCTTAGCGCATTTCATTGTCGGAGCTATTTTATTTATGTTTGTGCGTTTCAAAAAGTGGACTAACTGGTTTATTTTCATGAATCCGTTTGATGGCATCTCCCATCAAATCTCCTACACTGACTTCATCGATTTTATCGATCTTGCGCTCAGTAGATAAATAAATCGAATCTGTTACAACTAAATGTTCGATCGCTGAATCTTGGATCCGTTGCATCGCGGGTCCAGACAAGACCGGATGCGTACAAGAAGCATACACTTTTGTTGCGCCAGCTTCTTTTAACGCATTAGCAGCTAGTGTGATAGTTCCCGCTGTATCGATCATATCATCGATAATGACACAAGTCTTACCTTCGACTTTTCCAATGATATTCATCACTTCCGCTACGTTAGCTTTTGGTCGACGTTTGTCAATGATCGCAATCGGCGCTTTCAAAAATTCAGCTAATTTACGCGCCCGCGTCACACCGCCATGATCTGGTGAAACAACGACGACATCATCACCGTAAACACCTTTGTCTAAGAAATAATCTGCAATCAATGGTGCTCCCATCAAGTGATCCACTGGAATATCAAAGAAGCCTTGGATCTGAGCTGCATGCAAGTCTAATGTCAAAAGACGAGTCGCTCCTGCTTTTTCAATCATATTCGCAACTAGTTTTGCTGTAATCGGTTCACGCGCCCGAGCTTTACGGTCTTGACGAGCATAGCCGTAATAAGGCATCACCACATTGATCGTTTTTGCACTTGCTCGCTTCAATGCGTCAATCATGATCAGAAGCTCCATCAAGTTGTCATTGACTGGGCTACTCGTTGATTGTACAACATAGACATGCGAGCCGCGGATACTTTCTTCAATGTTAACTTGGATCTCGCCATCGCTAAATTGAGTAACAGAACTTTTTCCCAGTTCGACTCCAACTGCGTTCGCAATTTTTTCCGCTAACGGACGATTTGAATTCAAGGCAAAAATCTTCAATCTTGGATCAAAATAATGTTTTGACATGGGAACCTCCACTTTCTTTTTTACATACGCTACGATTATATACTATTTCAATTAAAATACTAGTCATTTCTTTTTGAGAAATCAAGTAATTCTACTAAAAGTGGTGAAAAAATGGCCTGTGATCCGCAAAAGCCGAAGATTAAATAAACTGAGAGCACAAGCACCCTTTTCAGCAGACCATAAAAAAATCACAGACAGCTGTCTGTGATTCAGACTGTAGACAAAGTCCCTTTTTGGATGATGTTTACAGTCTTTTCTTTTATAATAGAATTGAAAACGAATTCAATGCTATTGAAAGGAATGAGAGCGATGATGTCAAAACATCCGTTAGATGG
>NZ_CACSLH010000010.1 GCF_902706605.1 Enterococcus sp. CSURQ0835
GGTCAGGAGTGGAAGTGCAGTGATGCATGGAGCGGACTGATACTAATCGATCGAGGACTTAACCAAAATGATTTTCGGTTGTTTAAAGTTTCTGAATCCAGTTTTGAGTGAACGAAGTTTACTCAATTAAATAGTGTGGTGGCGATAGCATGAAGGATACACCTGTTCCCATGTCGAACACAGAAGTTAAGCTTCTTAGCGCCGATCGTAGTGAGGGGTTGCCCCTTGTGAGAGTAGGACGTCGCCACGCAACGTAAGTCATTCAGTGAAAGCTGCATGACTTTTTTTATTTCGAATTCACTGTTTGCCTTGATTTTCCAGCAACAGCTTTGCTATAATCGAGCAATGTGAAAGAAAGAGGGAGATTTAGTTGCTTTATGTCGCACGACATGGACAAACGACGTGGAATGTTGCCGAGTTGATTTCTGGGTTATCGGATGTCCCTTTAACAGAAGTAGGACAGCAACAAGCAAAAGAGCTAGCCGAAGAAGTGAGTCGTTTGGAACAACCGATTACAAAAATTATCCATTCACCTTTAAAACGCGCGAAAGATACGGCTCAAGCGGTAGCAGATAAGAATCATTTGCCAATGATCGCTGACGAGCGTTTGGTGGAGATGAACTATGGTGATTTTGATGGGATGCCACAATCGACACCTGCGTTTCAAAAAGCTCGAGTACAATTCGCTAAACGTTTTCCAAACGGAGAATCCGTATTAGATATTTATGCTCGCGTGGTGCCGCTCTTAGAAGAAGTTTTAGCCGATGAAGCGAATACGTATTTATTAGTTTGTCATAATGGATTGATCCGCGCTATTCGGAATTATTTTGAGCCTTTAGAAAATGCGGAATTTTTCAAATTACGGACCCCGAATGCTACTTTAGTTCCATTAGAAAAAAAGCGCTGATCAAAAAGAAACTGATCAACGCTTTTTTGTTAGATCGAAGCATGCATTTGTTTGATCGTTTCGATCGTATGCTGCCATTTTTCTTGTTCAGCTGAGGTCAATTGTAAGGTGAAATCTTGACTGACCCCACCGGCACCGACGATAGCGGGATGTCCAGCATAGCAACCATCTGCTGCACTGTAATTGGAGACCGGCAAGATCATCCGACTATTCGTAAGGATGGCTTCTGCAACGATAGCCGCTTGGTTTGCGATACCATAAGAAGTATAACCTTTACCAGCAAACGTGACCCATCCGCCATCACGAGCATCGTGATCAAATTTTTCTAGTTGCGCGGGTGTGTAATTTTCTGTAATTGGTTTTCCAGCCACTCTAACGCTGGACCAAGCAACAAACTGTGAATTGCCGTGTTCACCGATCACGTAGCCCTCGATCGTATTCGGATGTAAGTTCAAATTTTTACCAACAGCGTGTTTCATCCGCGCAGAATCTAAAGTCGTCCCCGTACCGATCACTTGATTTTTAGGTAAACCAGTTAATTCTTGTAAATACTGAGTAACGACATCGCAGGGATTTGTGATGTCGAGCAATACGCCGTTAAATCCAGATGCTTTGATTTTTGGTGCCCATTCAGCTACAACAGTTTTTGTGTAATTTAATTCGGCAAAACGATCGGTCGTTCCTTGTAAAATCGTGATGTCACCAGCTGAAAAAATGATCAAATCACAATCACTTAATTCACGTTCATCACTCGGTAAGATCTCGACCCAACCGTTTTGGCCCACTTGACCATCGATTAAGTCATTGACCTCTGCATTGATCTTTTTTTCATTATGATCAAAAAAGACAAGTTGATCCACTAATTGACGGGCGATCAATGTATAGGCAACCGTGCTGCCTACATGTCCCAGTCCAATGATAGCTGCTTTTTTCATTTCGAAGCATCTCCTTTTCTTCATTAAAAAAAGCATGGACCTCTTCAGGGAGTTTGTCAACTAAAAAATGAGAAATGTTTTAATTCTGATTGGCTGTTTTTAATAATTGATAAATTCGTTCCAAGTCAGCCGTTGTTCCCCGTAATTCATAATCTGCAAGAAAAGGAAAATCAAATTGTGCCGCATATTGTTTAGCGGTTAAACAGTACTGGCGATTAAAATTTTTGTTGCCACTACCGATGACACCTAAACAATAGCGATAATTGTTTTGATAATCTAAATAGTCACGTAAAACATCCGTCAAAATTTCTACATCTCCATTGTCGACACCGTTACCACCTTCTAAATAAGTCGGGACCATCGCAAAAAAATTTTCGGTCTCAACTTCAAAAGGCGAGTTGTCATCGATCTCTTTTAAAGTGATCGTAGGAGCAGTAGGATCAGTTGTTTGCTGAGCTGCAGCATATTCGGCTAAACGTTTTGCAAATGAACGCGTGTTGCCGGAAATAGAAATATAAATCAGTTTCATGGGAAAAACTCCTTTTGCTAAAAATAGATCGCCAGTGGCTTCAAAAAAATATTATAGCACTCTTTCGTTAAGTTGCTGAAAGAAAAAATTTGGCTACTCCGAATGTAAACGATTGCAAAAAATTAGCGGACATGGTATAAAATAAGTGTAAGGGGTAGTAATCCCGTAAGTTGTAGGATACAGCAAGGTGGGTGGAGGCACTCATCGACAGGAAGTGCTGTAATGGCAGAAAGGAAGTAGGGATTTTGAAGACTCCTTACCAAGGAAATCAGGTCTAGCAAGGAAGAGAAGATGTAGACAGACAGAACCATTTTCTCCCACCAGATGGTAATGATCAAAAGATAATGTGATGGACGCATTGATTATGCACGACCGCAACGCTATCAAAAAATGTAATAGATAGCAAAATGTGCGGCTACCATTTAACTTGCTAGACTATTTTTGTGCGAAAAAAAGCTCAGCCGAAACTTTCGGTTGAGCTTTTACTAGTTGGTAATTAGTTGTTCACGAAGTTATGCTTCACGATAATAACGAATATCTCCGCTGATTTTTTTGATTGCAAAACTGCTAGTGTCATCAAATTCATAAGTTCCGCCATCTGCAGGGAGCTTTTGTTTGAACAATGTTTCGTATTCCGTGAGTGTCAATTTTTTTCGTTGGGCTAGAAGAGCTTCATTTTCCGCTATCAGCAGTGATCGTTTGAAGTCTGGCTCGACGATCAATGAGAAAAATTCGCTGACTGCTCCTGAGCCGTAACTAAATAATCCGATTCGGTCGCCGGCTTTTAATGTGCCGTGATCTAATAATGAGCATAAGCCCAAATATAATGAGCCCGTGTACAAGTTCCCGACTTTGCGGCTATAAGTGATGGCATGCTCGTATTGCGCCATTAAACGGTCTTGATCAGCAGTCGACATTTCTAGTGCGATTGCCGCGAAAGCTTTCCGCCCCATTTTTGTGTAAGGTAAATGGAAAGTTAGTGCAGCATAATCACTTGCGGTGCGCTGATTCAATTTTTTATTTGCTTCCCAGACTTTGACAAAAGACTCGACATAGATCTCATTAGATAAATGTCCGTCAACGAGGGGATAATCATGTCCAGCCGGCCGCCAAAAATCATAAACATCTTCTGCATAATAAACCGAATCATCTGCAAAACGTAAAATCTTCGGTTCAGCACTGACTAACATCGCGACCGCACCGCAGCCTTGGGTCGGTTCACCTGGAGTAGCGAGTCCGTATTTTGCGATGTCTGCTGCGATCACAAGAACTTTTTTATCAGGATGGCAAGCCACAAAATCATGAGCTTGTTGCAAAGCCGCCGTTCCACCGTAGCAGGCGTGTTTGATCTCGTAAGTTCGAGCATAAGGTTGGATACCAAGCAAGTGATGAATGCTGACAGCAGCCGATTTTGAAAAGTCATGAGCGGACTCGGTACCAACGATCACCATGGCGATTTGTTTTTTGTCGGTGTCACTCACGATTCGTTGTGCTGCGTTTGCTCCCAGTGTTACGATATCTTGAGTGTAAGGGAGGACCGCCATTTGGTCTTGGCCTAATCCGATATGAAATTTATTTGGATCGACTTGCCGCGCTTGAGCTAAGTCGGTCATTTCGACATAATTATTTGGTACATGAAAGGCGATTTTTTCAATCCCGATCTTCATCATATTCCTCCTTGTGTCGTCCACTAGTGGCGATTTCTTTCCTTCTGTAATATAGCATATGTCTTCAAATAAACTCAATTTTCTTAAGAAATTATAAAACTCTCTGTGCTATACTCTAGCCCGGTCTTTAATCGAAATCATTGGAGGTGCCACCTTGGAAGAGGTAGTCATTTTAAGTGCCGTCAGAACACCGATCGGCAAATATAAAGGAAAATTAGCAAGTTTTTCAGCTGTTACTTTAGGCCAGCTTGTGGTCGAAGAAAGTCTGCGGCGGGCGCAAATCAACGGTCGTGATGTGGGGCAAGTCTTGTTTGGAAATGTTTTACAGGCAGGCAATGGTCAAAATGTTGCGCGCCAAGTTGCGTTAAATGCCGGACTTCCAGTTGAAACACCGGCTACTACGATCAATGAAGTTTGCGGTTCAGGTATGAAAGCTTTGATTTACGGCATGCAGCAGATCCAGTTGGGGCAAGCCGAAGTAGTCGTGGCTGGCGGGACTGAAAGCATGTCGCAAGCAGGAAACGTTTCAAAATTCGATTATGAAAAACAAGCGTGGCAAGCACCTTTTTCTAGCATGCTCTATGACGGTTTGACAGATGCCTTTAGTCAGCAGCATATGGGTTTGACGGCAGAAAAAGTCGCGGAGACATTTCAAGTGAGTCGCCAAGTGCAAGATGAATTTGCTTATACGTCGCAAAAAAAAGCTGCTGCTGCCGCGGCAGACGGAAAATTTGATGCGGAGATCGTTCCCGTCTTATTACCCGATGGCAGTTGGTTTGCTCAAGATGAGAGTATTCGACCTGAGACGACGGTAGAAAAAATCAGCACACTGCAGCCAGTATTCAAAGCGGATGGAACCGTGACAGCTGCTAACGCCTCGACGTTAAACGATGGCGCTTCGGCGTTAGTTTTAGCGGCTAAAAGTTATGCACTTGCGCACGAGTTGCCTTATTTAGCGACGATCTCAGGCTACAGCGAAGTCGGGATCGATCCTAGTATCATGGGTGTCGCACCGATCACTGCGATCGAAAAATTATTAGCTACCCAACAAAAAACGACCGCGGAGATCGATTTATTTCAAATCAACGAGGCGTTTGCTTCTGCTTCGGTTGTAGTGCAAGACAGATTGCAATTACCAGCTGAAAAAGTTAATTTATACGGTGGCGCGATCGCTTTGGGACATCCTATCGGGGCAACGGGTGCTCGCATCGTAACGACCTTGTTATCAGAATTGCAGCAATTAGATAAACAAACTGGGATCGCTTCATTATGTATTGGCGGTGGCCTCGGGCTTGCGCTATTGATCACACGCCCAGAAACGAAAACCAATGCGCAGAAATTTTATCAATTGACGACTGCCGAACGGTTGGCACATTTAGTAGCTGAAAAAAAAATCACGGCAGCTGAAGCAGCGAAATTGGATCAGACGAGTTTATCGGATACGGTAGCCACTCATTTGATCGAAAATAAAATCAGTGAAGCGGAGATCCCGTTAGGTCTTGCCCAAAATTTTGTGGTGAATGGAAAAGAATATGTGATCCCGATGGCGACGGAAGAGCCTTCTGTCATTGCCGCTGCCAGTAATGGCGCGCGTTTTTTTGCCGGCGGACTTAAAGCTGCTTCAAACGATCGCCAAATGATCGGACAGATCGTATTGCAAGCTGTCAAAGATCAAGCCAAGGTTAGCGCCACATTGAAAGAACATGAAGCGGAGATCTTTGCTGCTGCTAAGGCCGCTTATCCGTCAATTGTTGCGCGCGGCGGTGGTTTGACGGCGTTGCGTTTTCGCGAATTTCCAGCGAACTTTTTATCCCTCGATCTTTTAGTCGATGTCAAAGATGCGATGGGAGCGAATATTTTAAATACGATTTTAGAAGGCGTGGCGGAGAAAATTCGCGGGTGGTTACCAGAACAAACTATTTTATTTAGTATTTTAAGTAACTATGCTACCGAAACCACCGTCACAGCTCAAGGCAAGATCCCACTTTCAAAATTGCACCCAAAACCAGAAAAAGCGCAACTGATCGCGGAAAAAATCGTGGCTGCCAGTCACTTTGCACAACTTGATCCTTACCGTGCTGTGACCCACAACAAAGGTATTATGAACGGCATTGATGCGGTCGTTTTAGCAACGGGAAATGACACCCGTCAAGTTGCTGCCGGGTGCCACGCTTATGCTGCTAGAGATGGTCGCTACCGTGGGCTTGCGCAATGGGAGATCCAGAAAGATCAATTAGTTGGCGAGATGGAGATCCCGTTAGCGATCGCTTGCGTAGGGGGCGCGACAAAAATTTTACCTAAAGCGCAGTTGAGTTTGAAATTATTGGCGGTTACTTCAGCCGCGGAATTAGCGGAAGTGATCGCTGCTGTAGGCTTGGCGCAAAATTTTGCAGCCTTAAAAGCGCTGGTGACAGAAGGCATCCAAAAAGGTCATATGAGTTTGCAAAGTCGCAGCTTAGCCATGAGTGCGGGAGCTACTGGAGCAGAGATCGAGCTGATCAGTGAACAATTAAAACAAGCGCCCCAAATGAATCTAACCATTGCTGAAAATCTCTTGTACCAATTACGCCAAAAAAATAGCAGACTTAAATAAAGCGACAAGTACGCGCCAGCTAGTAATTTAACTGGCGCGTACTTTTTTTGTGATTAAAAAGAAGTGCTTTAGTGCAAACTAAACGTCATTTCGACCGGATTATGATCTGAATAAGCAAAGCCGGTGTCACGGACGCGGACAGTTTTGACCGTGATGTTGTCGGAAACGAAAAAACCGTCGATCAGTGTGACTAGCGTGTGGCCTTTGCGATAAGGTTCGTTCAAATTTCGCGCAGAAGGGATTTTTGCTTGGGCTAAGTTGCTTTGTGGCTGCGTGAACTCTACCGGTAGTTGTTGTGTCGGAAATGGATGCGTCCAACTGAGACGTTGGTGACTCGTATGGAAAACTTGGGGACTATTTCCTAGCAAATCATGGTTAAAGTCTCCAGCTACTAGCACATAGTTACCTTTTTTGGCTTCTGCAGACATGAACGTAAAAAGTTTATCCAGCTGAGCTTGTTGGATCTTTTTATTTTTCGTGTAAGCTGATAAATGCGTATTGATCGCAATCAAGTATCGACCATTTTTGACTGGCAAGACGGAAGCCGTAAAGGCGCGATCTAAGTCAAAAAATTTATTGAAATCCGTTTCGATCGGTAATGAGTAGCGGCGGCTCTGGCTGATTGTTGTGCGGCTTAACGTCACTAAACCTGATTTTGCTTTCCCAATCGGTTCGGTCAACGGATAAAATAAATAGCTGGAATCATAATTTTGACCGTAAACACTCGCGTAGTCGGGAAACGCGTTTTTTAATCGCTGGACTTCATTCACATGTCGCGAGCGATCACCAGCTTGATCAACTTCTTGATAAAAGGCGAGTGTCGGGTCGATTTGTTGGGTCGTTTGGATGATACCGTTGAGATTTTGCCGAACGACTTGTTTGCTCGTTGCGCGCGCTTTTTTTCCACCGTCCATGAAAAAACTATAATTTGGCGGGTAAGAACCATAGCCGATATTATACGTCATGGCGCGATAGGTTTTATCTTTGACTAGCTGTGAACGCGGGGAAGTATGAACGGCGAGCTGCTGTTCAGCGGGTAAGCGGTGATAGCTGAGAAATAAATAGCCGATATAACAAACTAATAGTAAAAGTACCGCGGTAAAAATCCCGATAAAAAAGCGAAAAATTTTTTTCAAACTGAAAACTCCTTGACTACTATTTTTAGGATAATGAACGTTTTGAAATAAACCAGCAAAAAACGATCTCATAATCAGATCAATGAGATCGTTTTGGTTATCGAAGTTTTAGTGCTTTTGGGGAAACAGAGCATTTTCAAACTGAGCGGCGACTGGCTGGCTACTCAGCTGAAAAACGGATCTGTAAACTAGGCTTCCGATCTTTTTTACGATTGTAAAGCCAGTAGTCCATGATCGCGGCGATACAAATACAGATGGGCGCGTCACTTGTTTGTGTGACATCAAGCACGTAATAATCGCCCGTCAGCAGTGTTGCTTTGTCCATCGTCATCACGCGATCATTAAAATGGTTGATTGCATAGCGATGCTGGTAAATATTGCCATGGACAGCCCAGTTAAGTTGTTTGATGTAATAAAAATCACCGGGCCAGTTGAAGATCTTATGTAGTGTACCGACTTTAGCTTGCCCTTGATAGATCTCAAATTTACGTCCGAAGATCACGCTAGCTTGTTTGATGGAGGCCACGATCTCGCCGCTCATAGCATAAAGCGACAAGACATTTCCTTTGCGGCCCCAATGTCCCACTAGTAAAAAAAGGGAGCGTCCATCGGCATCTTTGACGATCGTTCGGGTGGCGGTACTTAAATGGTTTTCTTGAATAAAAAATTCTGTCATGTTTCGTCACCACCCTTTATGGATTGAAAGAGGGACCATTTTGGGCTAATACGTATTCAATCGCTTGTGCCACACCGTTTTCTTCATTAGTTGCGGTATAATTGGTTGCGATTTGTTTGACTTCAGGTGCGGCATTGCCCATCGCAAAACTTGTTTTAGCATAGCTCAGCATACTGATGTCATTTAAATTATCACCGATCGCCATGATCTCGTCAGCGGTCAAGCCTTTTGATTCAGCGTAATGAGCTAGCGCGATCCCTTTTTGCGCATCTTGATGATTGATCTCAAGGTTCGTTTCTTCCGATGACGTAACGGCTAGTCCGCCTAGTGCGTGAAGTTTTTCTCTGATAGGCGCTAAGTGTTCAGGCCCGATTTTGTCAAAGGCGATGATCTTCAACACTTCTTCATCAGCTGCTAGGACTTGCTGTTGGATATTTTCCACATAGGTGAGAGGAAGTTTCAACATTTCTTTGGAAGTGGTTGCGATCGCTTGTTTTTTAGTCAGTTGTGGCATGATCTCTTGGGCGCGATCCGCAAAAAAATCGATCCGAAATGCTTGGTTCTGGGAATAAACATGTTCGTCGGTAAAAATCTCATAATAAATCTGTTGTGCGTCTAATAAATCTAAAATTTGAAAGGCTTTTTCCCGTTCGATCGGCGCAGCAAAGACTGTTTTTCCCGCTTCATCGATGATCCGAGCACCATTTAATAAAATCATCGGGACGTGGATGTCGGCATGATCGAGTGCAGATTTAGCGTGGGCGATACCGCGTCCAGTAGCTGTGATAAATTCGATGCCAGCTGCTTGGGCTTGTTTTACCGCAGCGATATTTTTTTCAGGGACTTCCATCGCGTGATTTAGCAATGTACCGTCCATATCAGAAGCAATTAATTTGATCAAATTCTTTCACCTAACTTTCTTCTCGTTCTTAGTTAGTGTACCATATTCTCTAAACAGGTAAAGCCGACTAAACGGTTTCTTCATAAACTTTTGGGTCTGCTAAAGGAGTGTTACGAGTGAAAACGATTTTACACAATGACTGGCAAGAAATCTTAGCACCAGAATTTCAAAAACCTTACTATTTACAGCTGCGTGAATTTTTAAAACAGGAATACGCGACGCAAAAGATCCATCCTGACATGTATCATATTTTTGAGGCGCTGGAACTTACACCGTTTCACGCTGTCAAAGTCGTCATCTTAGGCCAAGATCCCTACCACGGATATAATCAAGCCCACGGTCTATCTTTTTCAGTTCAACCAGGAGTGAAAGTGCCGCCGTCTTTGCGCAATATTTACCAAGAATTGCAATTGGATCTGGGGATTCCACCTGTTGCACATGGGAATCTGACTAGTTGGGCCAAACAAGGTGTTTTATTATTGAACACGGTACTGACAGTTCGGGAAGGTCAGGCATACTCCCATCGCGGACATGGTTGGGAACAGTTGACTGATGTCATCATTGAAAAATTGAACGCTCGAACACAACCGATCGTGTTTATTTTGTGGGGTCGACCTGCACAAGAAAAAATCAAGATGATTGATACGACGAAACACGCGATCATCAAGTCGCCACATCCGTCACCATTATCAGCGCATCGCGGCTTTTTTGGCTCGCGCCCGTTTTCAAAAACCAATCAAATTTTGCAAGATTGGGGTGAAGCACCGATCGATTGGCAACTGCCTGAAACAGTAGAGTGAGACAGCGCTTTCTGTTATAGGTACAATTTATGAAAAGAACGCTATTTCTTTTATAACAGATTTGTCATGGTGATACAGTAAAATTATTCTGTTGTTTTTCTAGGAAATGTTGTATGATAGGAAAGTAAACATTTACAGGAGGGATTTAACAGTGGAATTATTTGACAGTTTGAAATTCAAAATCGTACGCCGCAACATCAAAATCGCATTTCCAGAAGCGACGGATGCGCGGATTTTAGGTGCCGCAGCTCGCATGAAATCAGAAGAACTTGTGGAACCGGTTTTAATCGGGAATCCAGCTGAGATCAAAAAAGCTGCCGATGCACGGGGAGTCCAATTAGAAAACTTTGAAGTCATCGATCCAGATAACTTTGATCGTTGGGATGAAATGGTTGACGCGTTTGTTGAACGTCGGAAGGGTAAAGCGACAAAAGAGCAAGCCGAAAAAATCTTAAAAGATGAAAATTATTTTGGTACGATGTTGACTTACATGGGGATCACTGGCGGAATGGTGTCAGGTGCGATCCATTCAACTGGCGATACTGTTCGTCCCGCACTTCAGATCATCAAAACAAAACCAGGTGTGAGCCGGACTAGCGGTGCCTTTTTAATGGTCCGTGGTCGTGATCAAGAACGTTACTTGTTCTCAGATTGTGCGATTAATGTGAATCCAAATGCTCAAGAGTTGGCAGAAATCGCGATTGATTCTGCTCGGACAGCCGAGTTATTTGATATTGAACCAAAAGTTGCCATGTTAAGCTTTTCAACAAAAGGTTCTGCTAAATCACCAGAAGTCGATAAAGTCGTAGAAGCTACGAAGATCGCCAAAGAAATGGCGCCTGATATCGTTTTAGATGGTGAATTGCAATTTGACGCTTCGTATGTCGCAAACGTTGCGCAATTAAAAGCGCCGCATTCAGAAGTTGCGGGTAAAGCAACCGTCTTCGTCTTCCCAGAATTACAATCAGGAAATATCGGTTACAAGATTGCTCAACGTTTAGGAAACTTCGAAGCAATCGGCCCAATCTTGCAAGGTTTGAACAAACCAGTATCTGACCTTTCTCGTGGTGCCAATGAAGAAGATGTCTATAAACTTTCCATCATCACAGCTGCTCAAACATTGATGGATTAAAAAATCGACCCAGACCGCTCATCAAATCCGATGAGCGGTTTTTTTTTGCTAAAACAAAATGGTGGTCCGTCGCATTATTCGTACACTTTCCTTTTTTTTAGAGAATCGGTATACTGAACAAGATGATGCGAGAGGAGCAAATGAAATGGAAATAAAAAATGTAGCGGCAATGGAAGCGTTGGGCGAAGCAATCGGGCGAGCAGCGCACCCCAGTGATAATTTGATCTTGACGGGAGACTTAGGCGCCGGTAAAACCACACTTGCTAAAGGTATCGCGCGTGGACTAGGGATTGGGCAGATGATCAAAAGTCCGACTTACACGATCATTCGTGAGTACCAACAAGGCCGCATTCCGCTTTATCACATGGATGTTTATCGAATCACACAAGGCGCTGATGATCTTGGATTAGATGATTATTTTGAAGGGGATGGCCTCAGTGTGATCGAGTGGGGCAATCAGCTGGCAGAATTTAAACCATTGGATTATTTGGAGCTTACCATTACAAAAACAACAACTGAAACGCGCAGTGTAACGTTAACAGCTTTTGGTGAACAAGCCGAAGCATTTAAAAAGCGAATTCAACAAGAGGTGACACGATGAGCGATGTATCAATCACGATCCGTGAGGCGATCCCAGCTGACGCCGCCGAGATTTTAGCTGTGATGAAACAATTAAGTAGGGAAACGGATTTTTTAGTGTTAGATGAAGTCGGCATGCAATTGACGCCAGAGCTGTTGGCGTTAAACTTAGCAGATATTTATGAAAGTGAGAATAATTTACTGTTACTGGCATTAGCTGATGAAAAAATCATCGGAACAGCTTCGGTTAAGGCGGCAGTCGATCCGTCTGTTGCCCATATCGGTGAAATCGGGATCAGTATTTTAAAAGCTTACTGGGGCATCGGACTCGGTAGTGCACTCTTAGAAGAAATTATCGTGTGGGCTCAAGCAAGCGGTGTGATTCGACGTTTGGAATTGACCGTTCAAGTTCGCAACACACGTGCTATCGGATTGTATCAAAAATTTGATTTTGTCAAAGAAGGCACCTTGGCGCGAGGTGTCCGAAGCGCAGAAGGTGAATTTTTGCCAGTGGATTTAATGCGGCGCTTGATCGATTAGCTGTGAAACAATTTAGAGCGAAAAAAAGTCTGAGCCTACGCAATTTAGCAAGCTCAGACTTTTTTATTTTTTCGTTTATCTTTTAACAAAGCGCTAGTTTAATCTATTTTGAACAAATTTTGTTTCACAAAAAGTAAAGCTTGGGGATAAGCTGTTGATAAGTAGCCTTCACCATGGGCGCTGCCGGGGATCAACTGAGTCACCGTTTCAATTTGTTCTTGGCTCAGTGCGTGTTGTAATTTGAATACACCACTTAAAGGAACGAATTCATTTAATGAATTAGCCAAGAAAAGTGGTCCGCTCGTTTTGGTGACGCGTTGCAACGGATCGGCTTGAGTAAGTAACGCTTCATCTCCAGCTACATAGTTTAAGACGAACCATTTATAAAACGGATCATTGGCACCATCTTGATCGATTTTACTAGAAGCTTTTCGATCGAAATGCTGTTCTTGATTCATCGCAGCGACGACATCTTCATGTTGAGAGACCCAATCGATTAAATCGATGATCCCCGACCAAGAGACCGCGGGAATGCCTTTTTGCAGCGCCAATTCAATGGCAAGGTTGCCGCCTGCTGATGAGCCCCATGCGGCGAGTTTTCCTTTGAACTGTGGAAAATTTGTCAGTGTCCATTGGTAAACATTTAGCAAGTCCATCACTGGTGCAGGATACAGATTTTGTGGTGCCAAGCGATAGTTTGGGACGATCACCGTAAAGTCCTCTGCTACTAATTTTTCTGCTAAATGCTGATCTTTTTGTTTATCTCCACGAAACCAGCCGCCACCGTGGATCAAAATAATCCCGGCTTTTGCGTGGGAAGCTTCATAAACGTCTAATGCTGATTGATTTTTTTCATCATAAACGACTGTTTGCATCACGTTCACCTACTTTAATTGTTCCAATTCTTTTAAGACGGCTAATAACTCATCGTGGGCTTGTTCATAGTCGTCAAGCTGAGTAGCGAATTTTTCATTGAAGCCTTCTAAGCCGTCCATCGCAAACGCTGCTTCATAAGGATAAACAGCTTGATAGGCTTTTGTGAAGCGTTCATAAAGTTCGGTTTTTTCTGCTAACTGCAATGCGATTTGGATTGTTTTGAAATCAGTATAAGCTAACTCAAATTGAACGGCCCAGCGTCGCATGAATTCATGCTGATTTTGAATATGCCGGAAATGATGTTCAGTGGTCCATTGTAAATTAGTTACAGATGCTGCGATTTCTAACATTTCACTCACTTCTTTCATCGTGACTGTGACTGACTAAACTAATTTCAAAAAGATTCCTTTATCTTGCATCGCTTTGACAAATTTCGGTACGTTTTCAGTCCTGTCCCAATCCCGTTGGAACTCACAGGCTAATTGCGCAAAACTAGTTAATTGAGCGCCAGCTTGTTCCATGCGCCGCAATGCAGTTTCATGGGCGATCTTGCTCGTTCCACCAACGGCATCGACAACCGGATAGACTTCATAGCCTTCTTTTAAGGCATCTAGCGCAGGGAAGGTCAAACAAGCTTCCGTCCAAAGTGCGGCGATAATAATTTTTTTGCGGCCAGTCTTGACTACCGCATCATAAAAATCTTGGTCTTCCCAAGCATTGATGGAAGTCCGATCATAGCTCGTTTCATTTTCTAATAAGGCTTTTAATTGTGGGATCGTATCTTGATTGCGGCCGGTAGCCACGTTAACGGTAGAAAGAATCACTGGTACGTCATAAGCTTTCATCAAGCCAGTCACCGCCGTGATATTTTCAATCAGTTCATGACGGTCCATCGAGTTGATGGAGTTGATCTGGGTAGGTTGATAATCAATTAAGACAAAGACACTGTTTTCAGGCGCTAATAATTCATCTTTTTGTGGGTCGCGCGGTGCTTTACTAGTCATTTTTACATCATCCTTTCTTTGATCAACCTCAGAGTACTGCTTTTACTAATAAAAAGAAAGTTAAACGCTTTTTACATTCTGATTCGGTAAAAAAACTAGAAAATAAGCAGCTAAAATGACTTTTTCAAACAAAAAAGCAGACGAGCTCGAAATTTTTTCTTCACTCATCTGCTACTATTTTATTGCGGTAAGACTAATTTTTTTAACGGCTCAATGCCAAATCGTTTTTCTTGTGTAAGTAAAATCTTTGCACACGCTCGGCTGTCTTCTAGCGCATCATGGTGATGGTCTAATGGAATCTGTAATTGTTCACAGACCGTGTTCAGCCGATGGTTAACAAAATTTGGATAAAGCTTACGGCTGGTCCGCACGGTACATAAAGATAAGTAATGAGGTTGCGGGATGTCATAATAAGCTAAACACCCAGCCAAGACTTTCGTATCAAAACCAGCATTGTGAGCCACGATTAACCGATTGGCTTGATAATATTTTTCGATCTCGCGCCAGACAGTTGGAAACTTCGGAGCATCAGCTACATCTTTTTCGTGGATGCCGTGGATCTGGATATTTTTCCAAAAAAAGTCGGTCTCCGGTTTGATGAGGGAATAATATTCGCCGACGATCTGGCTGTCTTTGACCATCACCAGTGCGAGGGAACAGGCGCTGTGTGGTTCGTAAGTCGCCGTCTCAAAATCCATTGCGATGAAATTCAGAGAAAACACCTCCTATAAATTGATCTCTAGTTCCACTGGACAGTGGTCGCTGCCGGTGATATCGGTTAAGATCTTCGCGTCAACCAATTGATCAGCTAAACGTTTTGAAACGACAAAGTAATCGATTCGCCACCCCGCATTGTTTTGACGCGCGTGGAAACGATAGCTCCACCATGAATAAACGCCCGTTGTCTCGGGATAAAAATAGCGGAAAGTATCCAAGTAGCCAGCAGCCAATAATTCAGTGAATTTTTCGCGTTCTTGTGGGGTGAAGCCCGCATTTTTTTGATTGGTCTTCCAGTTTTTTAGATCGATCTTTTCATGGGCGACATTGAGGTCACCACAAAAGATCACCGGTTTTTGAGCATTCAATTGATTGAGGTACTGTAAAAAAGCACGTTCCCACTCCATTCGGTAATCCAAACGTTTTAGTTCGCTTTGAGAATTAGGCGTGTAACAAGTCACGACAAAATAATTTTCATATTCTAACGTGATCAAACGTCCTTCTTGATCATGTTCCGGAATCCCCATACCGTAAGTTACGTGAAGCGGTTCATATTTAGTAAAGATCGCGGTCCCGGAATAACCTTTCTTTTCGGCGTAGTTCCAATATTGAAAATAACCGGGCAAGTCTAATTCGATTTGACCCGCTTGTAGTTTCGTTTCTTGCAAACAGAAAAAATCAGCATCTAATTGGGTAAAGACTTCCATAAAATTCTTTTTAACGATGGCTCGCAAACCATTGACGTTCCACGAGATGAGTTTCAAAAAAATTCCTCCTCTAACTAGCATCGCTCTCATTGTAAAACACTTCTGGCAAAATGCCAAAGCTTGCACGCTTCCTTTAGCGAAAAAGTAAAAAATAGCAACTGTGTTTTTGGTCAGAGGTGGCGAGAATAAATCTCGCGTGCTAAAATAGTTGAGACGCTACAAGAAAGGATCAGGATTGTGAAAAAAGAGATGTTGACAAAAGAACTTCCAACTGTGAAATTATTATTCGATGAACCGTTGATGAATTATACTTTTACGAAAACCGGGGGACCGGCTGACGTATTAGCTTTTCCTAAAAATAATCAAGAGGTCAAAGCATTGCTAGACTTTGCTCGTGCGCAAGATTTGCCTTGGCTTGTCCTAGGGAATGCCAGCAATTTGATCGTTCGCGATGGTGGAATTCGTGGAATCGTGATCATGTTGACTGATATGACCGAGATCAAAGCTGCAGGAAATCTTGTGACAGCCCAAGCTGGTGCGAAGCTGATCGACACCACCTATGTCGCATTGGATCATTCATTAGCTGGTTTTGAATTTGCGTGCGGTATCCCCGGCAGCATCGGTGGGGCGGTCTTCATGAATGCAGGAGCTTATGATGGACAGTTGCAAGATGTCTTTCAGTCAGCTGAGATTTTATTGGCTGATGGAACGATCGAAACGTGGACGAGCGAGCAGATGAATTTTGCATATCGGCATTCAGCGGTTCAAGATCAACCAGCGATCGTGTTAAGTGCCACGTTTGAATTAACACTGGGTGACCATGATCAAATCGAAAAACGGATGACTGAATTGACCGAGTTGCGGCAATTGAAACAGCCGTTAGAGTATCCTTCTTGTGGCAGTGTGTTCAAACGCCCAGTGGGACATTTCACTGGTAAATTGATCCAAGAAGCCGGCTTGCAAGGCTTAAAATGGGGCGGCGCGCAAATCTCAGAAAAACACGCGGGCTTCATTGTAAATATTGATCACGCAACAGCAACAGACTACATCGAATTGATCGCGCACATTCAACAAGTGATCAAAGAAAAATTTGATGTGACTTTGGAAACCGAAGTCCGAATCATTGGTGAAGAACCAAAATAAAAAAATCAGGAGTCAGACGCAACATCAGTCAGGCTCCTGATTTTTATTTTTTCCGAGTAAGCAATTGTTAAGCGTTCTCATAATGAAACTGCCAAAAATATTCGAACCTTGATGAATAATTGATGTTTTTTATTTTGTTTTTTCCTGTATCTTAAATGAGAAGAGCAAAGCAGTAACTTTTTAGGAGGAGCAGGAGATGAAACACGAACTTCGTTTAGTAGTGGCAACAATCGGCTTAGCAAGTATGGTGGGGATCAGTCAGGTTCAAACGGCACAAGCAGCTGAAACTCAGACGATCAACACCGGTATCGGGTTCCGTTATGAGGTAAACTTAGAGTTGCCGAAAAAAATTACCGTGGGAGACCAAGGAAACGTAAACTATCAAATCAAGCCAGTTGGTGGAGTGGAAACGACCGGCACAGTTGATTTTCATGCAGAAAATGATCCAGTGTTTGAGATCAAAGGTGATACATGGCGAGCCGTTCGCGCAGGCGAGACAACTCTGGCTCCTGAAACGAAACTTTCCGAAAAAACCAAACAACTTTTAATTAAAAAATATGGCGGCTATTCCGTAGAAGATGTCGCGCAAATCATTCCAGTCAAAGTCGAACCCAAAACTCAGTCTGTTTACCGCTTGTATAATCCACAGTCAGGCGAACATTTTTACACGACCAACGGAGCTGAAAGAGATCAACTAGCTCAAATCGGCTGGAACTTTGAAGGAACATCATGGCAATCGTATCAAGGTGGTATCCCAATTTATCGCGTTTACAATCCAAATGCAGGCGACCATCATTATACATTAGATAAAAGTGAAGTCGATCATCTAGTGGCTAATGGCTGGCGATCAGAAGGAATCAGCTTCTATTCCGCTGATAGCAAAAATGTTGGCGTCTACCGCGTCTACAATCCAAATGCTAAAGCTGGGGCCCATCACTATACGTTAGATCAAAAAGAACAACAAGCGTTGACGAACGCCGGCTGGCAATCAGAAGGCATTTCATGGTATGAAGAATAAAATAAAAATCCGTAGCTCAGCTTTTGAGTTACGGATTTTTTTAAATATCAGCGAGCATAAGCTAGTTCGCACGTTTCAATAAACGTAATAAAACCGCACAGACACCCATTGTCGCGATCCCAGCAACGATTGCTTCCACTAGACCACTACCAAAGATGACACTTAAGATCACGGTGTAAACGGTCTGCGCAGCAACTTGCACTGTGTGAGCATAACTGTCTTTAAAAAAGAAAAAAATCAAATTCATGACGAGGATCGTGTTAGTCAGTGAACCCGCTACGCCAGCGATAAATAAACTGACAGTCTGAGCTTTTTGCTTTAATAAACGCGCCATGATGCGATAGACGAAATAAGGCACGATCCCGATCAAAATTCGCGGAAGGATCGCAACGATCACCGCTCGCCAGTCGCCGTGTCCAGTCAATGGGTTGGCGATAAACGGTGAAAAGGCAAATGACATCGGCGTGATGATCACCGTTGAACGGATCAAACTGATCACGCCAAAAATCCCTCCGAGACTGGCACCGATCTTAGGACCTAAGATGATCGACGCGATGATCACGGGGATGTGCATCGTCGTTGCGTTGATGGGACCAATCGGAATAAAGCCTAACGGAGTCACGGCTAAGATGATCAAGATTGCTAAAAAAAGTGCCGTCAAGGTGAAATCTTTAACTTTCAGATTTTTCATCAGTCGACTCCTTTAACGCCGCTAAACTTTGTTCGACGATCGTATCGATCGTCGCCAAGGCTCCACGACCATAATCGCGACAAGCTAGTAAGGCTTCACGGGGAATGATCTCTTCGTAACCAGCGACTTCTTTTAAGGTGGTAAGATTTTTTTGCGTGATCGGATTTTGATACATGTAAGTGTTCATGGCCGGCGCGATCAATTTAGGCGTGGTAGGTAACAAAGCTAATGCCACTGTCGAAAGTAGATCATCTGCGATCCCGTTGGCTAATTTACCGATGCTATTAGCCGAAGCTGGGGCGACTAAAAAAAGATCGGCACGTTTAGCTAAATCGATATGATTGATGACAGCGGGTTTGTTTTCGGTCATGACATCTAAATGAACAGGTCGATGTGATAACGATTGTAAAGTCAACGGCGTGATGAATTTAGTCGCGTTTTGAGTCATCACCACATCGACTTGATAACCTAGCTTAGTCAATTGATTGGTGAGGTCAGCTGCTTTGTAAGCGGAGATACTGCCGCTGACACCTAATAAAATTGTTTTCACTTTTTTTCCTCCAATGCTAAAACTTCTTGGGCGATCAAGTCTGCGATCTCGGTTTTCGTTTGCGCTTTTTTGACTTGATTGTCACGATTGAGCAAAAAGCCGGGATGATGTTCACCGGAAATTTGTGCTAAGTCGTTGGCTAAAATAAAATCAGCCTGATTTTTCACTAAACTTTGGTGAGCGACATCTAATAATTTGACTAGTGGAACATCAACTAATAATTTAAAACCGACTAAGATCGTAGCGGGCTGCAGCTCCTTGATCAACGCGATGATCTTTGGATTCTTTTTTAAAATAAGAACTAAATGATCCGTATCAGACGAGATTTTTTTCTCAGTTCGTCGTTTAGCTTGAGTAGCCAAAGCTTGGGCCAAGTCGGCTGGCTGTTGGGCAGTCACTTGTTCTAATTCAGCTAACGTGACTGAGCTTTCCGGGGTGAAATCACTCACGGCCATACTGTGGATCACCGCGGTATAGTTATTTTTAGTTAGTAAGTCAGTTATCGTGTGGGCTAAATCAGCGGTGGATTCGATCATATGAAAGGTGATGGCTTCCGCTTGAGGTAAAACGGCTTGCTGGGTAGTCACATAATCGATCGTAGCCCCGCTTTTTGCAAATCGTTCAGCGATCGCTTTACCTAATCGTCCTGTCGAGTGATTCGTAATCGAACGAACGTCATCGATCTTTTCTGACGTTCCACCGGCAGTGATCAAAATTTTCATCGCGTCATTCCTCCTAAGTGAATAAGTGTGCGGCCGACATGTTGTCCTGCAAGTAAATCGGCAATCGTCGCCGACAGTTCCGTTAATTTGATCTCATTGACTTGTAACGCTGCAGGAACTGACCATAAAGTCGCCATTTTTTCCCATAAGCGAGTTCGTGTTTCCAAATTTGCTTCCACTGAATCAATTCCTAATAAATTGACGCTTCGTAAAATAAACGG
This sequence comes from Enterococcus sp. CSURQ0835, assembly GCF_902706605.1. GTDB lineage: Bacteria > Bacillota > Bacilli > Lactobacillales > Enterococcaceae > Enterococcus_A. The sequence continues at coordinate 20,045 of NZ_CACSLH010000010.1, forward strand.
CAAGACAGTTGTTTCAAATTTGATCCCGCCAGCATTACCGCATAAAGCTAAACTGCCGCCGTAAGAAATCAGCGGTAATAGCTGACTTAATTGCGTGCCGCCAACGGTATCGATCACAAAATCAAATTGTTGCTTTGCGAGTGGTTTCGTTTTTTCTGGTAAGTCGGTTGGCGATAAAATAGTAGTCGCGCCTAGACGTTTCAAATAATCAGCCTGCTCTGTTTTACGCGTTAACGCAATGATCGTTTTAACGCCTTGGGCTTGCAAAAAGCTGATCGCAAAATTCGCTACACCACCGGTTGCACCCGTTACCAAAACACGGCTAGTTTTAGTCAAACCATGTTGCTCCAATGCATCGACAGCTAGTGCCGCAGTAAAACCTGCCGTTCCAAAAGTCATCGCTTGTTTAGGACTTAACGTTTGGGGCAATGCTACGAGCCAATCAGCTGGGACGACCGCTAATTCAGTCCAACCACCATCAGCGGCCACACCAAAACCAAAGCCTGTGACTAGCACTGCTTGTCCTACTTTGAAACGATCGTCTTGGCTAGCGATGATCGTTCCGGCTGCGTCGATTCCTGGTGTGATGGGATAAGTCCGAACGACACCGGTGTTGGCTCGGGTCGCCAGTGCGTCTTTATAATTGATTCCTGAATACGCGACTTGTAACAAAACTTCACCTGCTGCAAGTTCCGGTTGTTCAAAATCTTCAACGAGCGTTCTGATCGGATCATCAGCAACGACTCGAAAACGTTTGTAAGTTGTCATCTAAAGGCTCCTTTCATTTATTTTATGATAGCGGAAACGAGCAAAAATGCAACTTCTGATGATCGATTTTTGAGTTAGAAAGCATTTTTTTGAACCGATCAAAAAATGACTAAACAATTGTTGCTAGCCAAACGTGTTGATCGGCTTAAGAGCCGGTTCTGAAATCGACGGAGCAGCTACGCTTTTCTAAGAAAAAATTAACCTTACTTGAAATCTAGCAACTTTTTCGTATACTTGACTGGTGCTATTAAACTTCTAGTTTACTATTGTTAAACAAGTAACGACTATGAATGAACAGTTGGCTTAAAGGAGGTAACCGGATGGAGATCGGAGAAAAATTGAAAAATCTGCGCATCCAAAAAAATTTGACCCAAGAAGAGTTAGGTGAACGAACTGGATTGTCAAAAGGCTATATCTCGCAGTTGGAACGCGATTTGAGCTCCCCTTCACTGGAAACTTTTTTTGCCATCCTAGAGGTGCTAGGTGTAACGCCAGAAGGTTTTTTCAGTCAAAAAATCGGGGAACAAAAGATTTTATATACGCAACAAGATGCTCAATCTTTTACCGATGATGAGCACGGGTATCACATCACCTGGCTGATCACCGAATCGAATGAAAAAGAAATGGAGCCGATCTTATTGACGCTCGCAAAAGGTGGCCAATATAAACAATTCACGCCTTCGCTTTCGGAAACATTCATCTACGTGTTAAAAGGTGCGATCTCGTTGCAATTTGGCACCGAAAATTATCTCGCTAAAGCTGGTGAGAGTATTTATTATGAAGCGACGAAGCCTCACCGTCTGCAAAATGAAACGAGTGGCCAAAGCCAAGTGCTGATCGTCGCCACGGAATCTTATTTATAGGAAGTGATCAAATGACAAGTCCAATTATTTCGTTTGAAAAAGTCGTCAAAGCGTATGATGACGATGAACCAGTTTTGAAAAAAGTCAGCTTCGAGATCGAAGAAGGCCGCTTTTATACATTGCTCGGACCTTCTGGCTGTGGGAAGACGACGATCTTGCGGATCATTGCCGGCTTTACGGAAGTCAGTGAAGGGGACATTTATTTTGAAGGCAAACGGATGAATGATATCCCAGCCAACAAACGCCAAGTGAATACAGTCTTTCAAGATTACGCGCTCTTTCCTCACATGAATGTTTTTGACAATGTCGCGTTTGGTTTGAAGATCAAAAAGATGCCCAAAAAAGAAATCGCAAAAAAAGTAACGGAAGCGTTGAAATTAGTTCAGCTGCCTGGTTATGAAAATCGGGAGATCACCGAGATGTCTGGCGGACAGCGACAACGGATCGCGATCGCCCGCGCCATTGTCAATGAACCTAAGATCTTATTACTAGACGAGCCGCTTTCGGCATTGGATCTAAAATTGCGGACGGACATGCAATATGAATTGCGTGAGTTACAAAAACGCCTCGGGATCACTTTTATTTTTGTGACCCATGACCAAGAAGAAGCACTCGCTATGAGTGATGAGATTTTTGTCATGAACAAAGGCAAGATCGTCCAATCCGGCAGTCCAGTCGATATTTACGACGAACCCATCAATCATTTTGTAGCTGATTTTGTTGGTGAAAGCAATATCGTAGCCGGTGAAATGCTCGCGGATTACCAAGTGAAATTTGTCGGCAAAGTGTTTGAGTGTGTCGATGGCGGCATGAAACCTAATGAACCCGTGGAAGTCGTGTTGCGGCCAGAAGATTTGACCATGACGACACCCGAAAAAGGGAAATTGGTCGTCACAGTCGAAACCCAATTGTTCCGGGGAGTCCATTACGAGATTTTAGGTGTCGATGAAGATGGCAATGAGTGGATGGTCCATTCGACCAAAAAAGCCAAAGAAGGCAGCAAAGTCGGTCTATCATTTGAGCCCGAAGACATTCACGTCATGCGCTTTAATGAAACCGAAGCTGAATTTGATGCCCGGCTTGAAAGTTATGAAGAGTAGGGAGGCGATCAAATGAAAAATATGCGCCGCCTGTATTCGATTCCGTATTATTTTTGGTTGCTCTTTTTTGTGATCGCACCGGTGATCTTGATCATTTATCAATCCTTTTTTGATCTCAATGGTCAGTTTACTTTGAGCAATTACCAAACATATCTGACTTCAAAAACGTATTTGATGATGACGTTAAACTCCGTCTTGTTCGCGTTTTTGATCACCTTAGTCACCTTACTGATCAGTTATCCGACCGCCTATTTTTTAGCGCGGGTAAAACACCGACAACTTCTTTTATTACTTGTCGTGTTGCCAACTTGGATCAATTTATTATTAAAAGCGTATGCCTTTATCGGGATTTTTAGTGCTCACGGGTCTGTCAATGACTTTTTGAGTTTCATCGGAATCGGACCAAAGCAGCTATTATTTACCGATTTTAGTTTTATGTTCGTCGCAGCTTATATCGAGTTGCCGTTTATGATCATGCCGATTTTCAATGCGTTAGAAGAGATCAATCCGACGCTTATTTCTGCCAGTCGTGATCTAGGCGCGAATAACGTGGCGACATTTCGCCGGGTGATCTTCCCGCTTTCATTAAACGGTGTGAAAAGTGGCGTGCAAGCAGTTTTCATCCCGTCACTCTCACTATTCATGCTGACGCGCTTGATCGGCGGGAATCGTGTGATCACATTAGGGACTGCGATCGAAGAACATTTTCTCGTAACGCAAAATTGGGGCATGGGTTCAACGATCGGTGTGATCTTGATCGTCGCGATGTTTATCGTGATGCTGTTGACCGGTGAAAAACGTAAAGGAGGACGTGCTAAATGAAAAAACATTTTTCTTGGTCGAATCTTTATTTGATCGCCGTCTTCATTTTGTTGTACGTGCCGATTTTTTATTTGATCTATTATTCATTTAACGCTGGTGGCAATATGACCAAATTCACCGGCTTTACCTTCGAACATTACCAAACTTTATTTTCTGACACCCGTTTGATCGGGATCGTATTGCAAACGTTCATCTTGGCTTTTTTAGCCGCACTTTTAGCGACGCTGATCGGAACGTTTGGGGCGATGTCGATCTATTACACGAAAAAGCATCGGTCTTCATTGTTAGGCTTGAATAATATTTTAATGGTTTCCCCAGATGTCATTATCGGGGCCAGCTTTTTGATTTTATTCACCATGTTAGGGAGTGTGTTGAAAAATTTTCAGCTGGGCTTTGTCAGCGTCTTGCTGTCTCACATTGCCTTTAGTATCCCGATCGTCGTCTTGATGGTCTTGCCAAAAATGCAAGAGATGAACGATTCGATGGTGGATGCTGCCCGCGATTTGGGCGCGAATAATGTTCAAGTGCTAGGGAATATCGTCTTACCGTATTTGACTCCTGGAATCATCGCGGGCTATTTTATGGCGTTTACTTACTCGTTAGATGATTTTGCTGTGACCTTTTTTGTAACGGGGAATGGTTTTTCAACGTTATCTGTAGAAATCTATTCGCGCGCGCGGCAAGGGATCAGTTTGGAGATCAATGCCTTGTCGACGTTAGTCTTTTTATTCTCGCTGATCTTGGTAGTGGGGTATTATTTCATCAGCCAAGATAATTTATCGAAAAAACGCCGCAAACGCAAACGTGAATTCGAGGAGGTGGCACGCTTAAAATGAAAAAATTACGTTCACTTTTCATCGGTGTCATCGCCATTATTTTACTGCTGACGTTGGCCTTGACGCAATTGAATAAAAAAGCTAACACGAGCACGAATGTCTTGAATATTTACAATTGGGGCGATTATATCGATCCTGAGCTCCTCAAAAAATTTGAAAAAGAATACGGCTATAAAGTCAACTATGAAACCTTTGATTCCAATGAAGCGATGGAAGCTAAAATCAAACAAGGCGGGACCGCTTATGATATTACGATCCCCAGTGAATATATGATCCAAAAAATGAAAAAAGAAAATTTGTTGGAGCCGTTAGATCATAACAAAATCAAAGGACTCAACAATCTTGATCCACGTTTTTTAAATCAAGCTTTTGATCAAAACAATCGCTATTCAGTGCCGTATTTTTGGGGGACTTTGGGGATCGTCTACAACGATCAAATGATCGCACCAGATAAGATCCAACATTGGAATGATCTGTGGCGGCCTGAGTTGAAAAACAATGTGATGCTGATCGATGGTGCTCGTGAAGTCCTCGGCTTGTCACTCAACAGCTTAGGCTACTCCTTGAATACGAAAAATAAACAACAACTGGAACAAGCAACCCGCAAACTTTCAGGCTTGACGGGCAATGTCAAAGCGATCGTGGCTGACGAGATCAAAATGTACATGATCAACAACGAAAGTGCGGTGGCGGTCACCTTTTCTGGCGTAGCAGCTGACATGATGGCGCAAAACAAACACTTGCACTATGTCATTCCACCTGAAGGCTCCAATCTGTGGTTTGACAATATCGTCATTCCTAAAACGGTGAAAAATCGGAAGGGCGCTTACGACTTTATCAATTTTATGTTGAAACCAGAAAACGCTAAACAAAATGCTGAATACATCGGGTATGCAACCCCGAATAAAAAAGCGCGGGCTTTGTTACCAAAATCTGTTTCAAACGATCCGCAATTTTATCCTGATGATCAGACATTGAAACATTTAGAAGTCTACCAAGATCTTGGGCCCAAATATTTAGGGATCTACAACGATCTGTATTTGGAATTTAAAATGTATCGGAAATAAAAAGCAGGACGGACAAACTGAATCAAGGTTTGTCCGTCCTTTTTAGTGAAAGATTGGTTGAGTTAAGACGTAACTTTCATTAAAACAATTAGCTGGCTTCATTTTTGTATCCGATTTCATTTTGATGCATAATGAATAAAAAGGAAGTGTGCAAGATGCAAGCAGTAGTTTTAGAAACTTTTGGTAGTTCTGCTGGCTTTAATTTAGTCGAACGTCCGATTCCGCGAGCTCGTCCGGGTTGGTCTGTAATCAAAAATCAAGCGTTTGGATTAAATCGCGCGGAACTTTATACTCGTTTGGGACAATCGCCAGATGTTAGTTTGCCGCGCGTTTTAGGGATCGAAGCAGTCGGTGAGATCGAAGAAACGGTTGATGGAAAGCTACCAGTAGGGACAAAAGTTATGACGCTGATGGGTGGCTTGGGACGTCAGTTTGATGGTAGTTACGAAGAGTATTTAGCCGTTCCGAATGATCAAATCTATCCGTTAACTGTGACGGACACATGGGAGCAGCTGGCGACGATTCCAGAAAGTGGTTACACCGCTTACGGGTCATTGAAGGTAGCGAATATCAAAGCAGGTCAAAAAGTTTTAGTGCGCGGCGGGACTTCAACTGTTGGATTGGCAACATTGAGTTTTTTGCGATTTTTGGAAACGGAAGTGACTGCGACTTCGCGTCAAATAAAAAGAGCGTCTGACTTGTTGGATTTAGGCGCCGACTATTTTGTCTTAGAAAAAGCTGGCAAATTGCAAACTGAAGTAACTTACGATGCGATCATTGATTTTGTGGGAGTAAAAACATTACGAGATTCATTGCAGCATTTAAAACCTGGTGGGGTGCATGTAGTGACTGGGGGACTTGCTAACACGTGGGAACTGCCAAACTTCTCACCTTTTGAAATTCCTTCTGGAGCGTACTTATCAAATTTTCAATCAACTGTTGTAGATGTAAACTTGCTTTCTGAACTACAGACATTTATCACGCAGCATCAGTTACGTTTTAAGATCGGTGCGGTTTTTTCGTTAAGTGACATGAAACATGCGCAAGATGTCTTACAAGCAGGAGACGTGTTGGGAAAATTAGTGGTGCGGGTTTAAGAAGTATTAGTAAAATAATCAATTCATACAGTCATCTTTAAAAAGGAAAAGCGTCACCTTAAATAGGTCACGCTTTTTCTTTTTTCGTATAAATTCCAATCAAGTATTCGATTAAGTTAAGTGAGTTGCCAAAAAAGTAATTCAAGTATTGGTTTTCATGATCCATCCCCGTTGTGCCACGTTCAACGATAAAAGAAAGATCGCTTTGCTTTGTGTAGCTACTGTTTTCCGTCGCAGTGATCGCGATCACTTTGCCGCCATAACTTTTGCATTCTTGCATTTTGATTAAGCCATGTCGATTTTCACCTGACTGAGAGAACGTGAGCAACGTGTGGGGAGTTTCGTCTGAGACCAAACTGATCTCAACACCTTCAAGGTCGATCGCATAGATTTTTTTGAGCAGTAGTTTCCGATACGTATAGTCGACTAAAAATTGACAAAAACCTTCACCAAACAAATAGATTTTTTTAGTTGAAAATGCTTCTGAAAAATATTGATCAATGGTATCCCAATCATGAGCGGAGCTAACAAATGGAAGTTCGTCGATTTGTTTATTTGATTTAGCCGAAAATTCAGTTTCTAAAAAGAAGACGAGCTCTTTGAAATTCTTAAAGCCTGCTCGTTTAGCGAGTCGGCTGATGGAAGATTGGGAAGTAAAATTTTTTTCAGCCACTAGCTTGATTTCAATCGGTTTCTTGGCTTCGACATCAGTGATCATGCTCTCGATTATCTTTTCATCATCGGCTTTAAGCTGACTATTTGGTAATAAGCGATTGAAGTAGTAAATTTTTTTCATTTGGTCTCCTCCAACGAAAGTACTTTCAAGATCAGAAAGGACTATCAGGTTAATTTCAAAGTATTGTATGCGCTATCTTAATACTCTATACTACGATCATAGAGAAAGCAATGACTTTATGTGAAAGTAATTTCTAGATAAAAGGGGTAAAAAAATGAAAAAAATAATTATCAATGCAGATGACTTTGGTTATTCAACTGCGGTCAATTTAGGCATTATCGAAGCGTATAAAAAAGGGGTGTTGACGTCAGCTACATTGATGGCCAATATGCTTGGCTGCGATGAAGCTATCGAATTAGCGAAAAATAATCCTGGTCTAGGAGTTGGCGGTCATTTAGTTTTAACTTGCGGTGCACCTTTAATCCCTAATCCATCATTAACTGATGCAAATGGAAATTTTTTTAGTTTAAAAGATTATGCGATTTTCCGAAGTCAAATGGATGAAGAGGCGATTTTCCAAGAATGGTGTAATCAGATTGATACTTTAATTTCAAAAGGATTGACGCTTACACATTTAGATAGTCATCACCATGTTCATACTTTCCCAGAAAATTATGCAATTACTAAACGGATCGCTGAAAAGTATCGATTATGTTTTCGAAATGCTTATGAGCTTGAAGCACGTGTGACTTTGCCTTATCAAAAAGGAATCAGCGGCTTTTTAGATTTGATGAATTACCCAGAAATTCGCGATCTTAACTTTACGGTGAAGACTAGACAAGCGCAATGTCTTGGAGAAATCGAAGCTGTTTTAGCTTTAGCTCAAGAAGATGAGGTGACAGAACTAATGGTCCATCCGGCTTTTGTAGATGAAACTTTATATTTTAATTCATCATTTAACATCCAGCGAGCGAAAGAAGTTTCCCTATTGTGTGACCCTGAACTGCGTGTGCTTTTAGCGAAATATCAAGTTGAATTGTATCATTATGGCGAGTTTGTAACAGCATTGAGTAACTGACGGTCAATAAAATTAAACTTAAAAGGAGAGGGAAGCAATGAAAGAAAGACTCATGAAGTCAGCTAGTACTTTTTCAAAGGCAATTATTCAGCCAGTAATGTTTATGGCTGTAACGGGGATCATCTTGTCGGTTTGTGCCATTTTTAAATTAGAGATGATGCCAGCTGCGTTGAAAGAAGTTGGAAATTTTGTTTTTAATATCATGTCTGGCGGAATGATCGGACAGTTAAGTGCGATATTTTGTGTCGGGATCGCGGCTGCTTTAGCCAAACCTAAATATAAAACAGATGCTGCAATTTTAGGAATCATCACGTATTTAGTTTTCTTATATGCAAATAACGCTTGGTTAACGGTCACGGACCGCTTGGCTGAAGCTGGTAAGCAAGGCTTATACGGAACGGGTCAAGGTACTGTTTTTGGGATTCAAGTAACGGATATGGGTGTCTTTTTAGGGATCTTACTTGGTGTGTTTGTTGGTGTGATGGTGAATAAATTTGGTGAGATCAAATTACACAAGTATTTAGCGCCTTATTCTGGAACGAAATCAGCTTATATTTTGATCGTGTTTGCGACAATCTTATTTGCAATTGGAATTACTTATCTTTGGCCGGCTGTGAATGCAGCTGTTGAAGCGGTTGTGAAAGCGACGACTACAGCAGGCTCAGTTGGATTCTTCTTCTATGGGTTCTTGAATCGTTTATTGCTACCACTGGGCTTACACCATTTCTTATGGATGCCAATATTTTATACACCCCTTGGAGGAACGGCAGAGATCGCGGGTCAAGCTTACAATGGCGCTTTTAATATCTGGTTAGCTGAATTAGGCAATGCAGGTTCGATCTCTTCAATGCATCCATCGATCGGCTACTTAGCAAACTTTGGTTCGATCTCATTACCGATCGGCATCGCGTTTGCACTTTGGAAAACAGCTCGTCTGGAAAATCGTAAAAAGGTAGCTGCTATCTTGATTCCAACTGTCACAACTGCCTTTTTAGCTGGGGTAACAGAGCCATTAGAATTTTTATTCTTATTCTTATCACCAGTTCTTTGGACAGCGCATGCAGTTGTTTATGGTCTAAGTATGCTACTCACGAATCTAGTTGGGATCAATATTCAATTTGATACGGGGATCAATATGATAATCAACAGTTTTGCCTTTCCGAGTCGATTAGGTCACCAATACTTGATTCCAGTCGTATTTTTAATCACGGCAGTTCTAGAATATTTTGTCTTTAAAACGTTGATCGTAAAATTAAATATCCCAACGTTAGGACGTGAGCCAAAAGATACGTCAATTGAAACTGTATCACTAGATGAAACCATTGATGTAAAAACGCCAGCAGAAGGTGAGACAGCATTTGAGCCGCAAATTCAAAATATTGTAGCAGGTCTAGGTGGAGCAGACAATATTGAAAGTATCATCAACTGTTATACCCGGCTGCGTGTGGATGTCAAAGATGCGGATAAAGTCAACTTGCAGATTTTAAAAGAAAAAGTTCAAGCTTCTGGCATCGTAGATAAAGGTAAACATATCCAGATCATTATTGGGGTCGGAGTTGAAGAAGAACGAGAAAAAGTTGAGGCTTATCTAGCTCACTTACAAACGATAAATGTATAAGATAAATCGGATTATTGGAGGAAAATAAAATGGGGAATAAATTCGTAATGATTGGTGGCGGTTCAACTCAGTCGCCTGGTATTTTAGAAGTTTTACGGAAACGAGCAGCAGAACTGAATTTAACAGAGTTAGTGTTGTATGATAATGACGAAGAACGGGTCAATCTGTTAGGTCAGTATACGAAAATGTATTATGGGGAGACTGGTTCAAAGGTCGCGGTCTCTTATGCTACTGATCTTGAGGCGGCTTTACAAGGAGCAGACTTCTTATTTATGCAGATCCGTCCGGGTTTGAACAAACAACGGGCAATCGATGAAAAGATTTGTTTACGCAATGGTGTCGTCGGTCAAGAAACTTGTGGACTCGGTGGTTTCTCATTTGCGATGCGAGTGATCCCGGCAGTATTAGAGATTATTCGAAAAGTCAAAGAGATCTGTCCAAATGCTTGGATTTTAAACTACACGAATCCGGAAGCAATTTTGTCAGAGGCTATTTATCGAGAATTTCCCGATGCTAATGTGCTATGTATTTGTGATATGCCGATTTCAATTGAAGGCGCGATCGCCAAATATTTCAAAAAAGATCTACGCGACTTGACCTTTAAATATTTCGGCTTGAATCACTTTGGTTGGTGGACGAATGTTATTGATGAACAAGGCAGGGATTTGTTACCGAAATTGCGGGAAGATGTCGTGTCAGGCAAGATCGACACGTTGCTCATGTCAAATGATGAAACGGAAGGCGATCAATATTGGATCGATACGTACAAACAAATGATCAGTCTCTTTAAACGTTTCCCTGAGTATTTTCCTAATTGCTACTTACAATATTATTTGACGCCTGATGAAATGGTTGCACATGACGATCCTGATTTCACTCGTGGGGACTATGTTATGCAAGGGCGAGAAAAAAGAATTTACGATGAATGTCGACGTGTCATCGCAGCGGGTTCAGCGAAAGGTTCTTCATTGCATGCAGGGGTACACGGCAATTATATCGTGGACATTGCCTATGCCATTATTCACAATACTAGAGAGCGTTTTACAGTAAACAAAAAAAATCATGGTGCAATTTCAAATTTTGATCCTGAAGCGGTAGTGGAAACGCCGGCTTACGTAGGAGCAATGGGCGCTGAAACGATCAATATCGGTGCGATCCCAACATTCCAAAAAGGTTTGATGGAAATGCAAAAGGCTTACGAAAAAATGACCGTTGATGCCGCTTTATCAGGCTCTTATCAAACAGCTTTAGAAGCAGTGATGTTGAATAAAACGATTCCTAATTATACGATCGGGAAAAAAGTTTTAGACGAATTGTATGAAGCAAATCGAGATTTTTGGCCAGAGTTAAGTTAAGCTATTCAAAATAAAACAAGTGCTATTGAATTGAGCCGTCTTTTATTGACGGCTCTTTTAGTTTGTCTCAAAGGAACTTAAAGTACGATTTGATTTAAAGATGGGACACAAACACCATTAGTGCGTCAGCTGTTTATAAATTCGCACCCACCACGGATCTTTGATGGCACAGTATTGCACGGGTAATTGTTTGAGAGCTAGTTGAATCTGTTTTTTTCGTTGAGGGATCAAGTTTAATGGGAGCTGTCTCGGTGAGAAAAAGCGTAGTTCTTTTGTCTCAGGGCCGCTAGTGAGCCAGTGACCACCTGAGATCTGACTACAAAAAATGATTTGTTCATCAGCTAACGTTGCATTGTAAAAATGTCCGACTTTGCGCTGCGGTGTGACACTCAGTCCTGTTTCTTCTGTGGTTTCTCGGAGCAAGGCAATAATCGGTGTTTCATCTGTTTCTTTTCTTCCGCCGGGCAGATCCCAAAAAGGAATATCGCGCCGTTTGACTAGCAGAACTTTTTCGTTGTGAAAAATGAGATTAAAGACGCCAATTGTTTTCAACTACTCACCTCCTAATTCTACGATAGCATAGATCAGCTGAAAAAATTATTTTAATTTATCCCCGAGTGATTGAAAAATTTCTAATTAAAACAACAGCTAAAAAACTTTTAAGTGAAAAAGAGAATCGTTTGTAAAACTTGCTGTCAAAGGTCTAGATCGTAAATTATTTTATGATAAAACTGTGAAAAAATATTGCCTTTTTTTATTTTTGCGGTATATTGAAATCGGATCCAAAAATCTTTTATTTTTGAAAGCGAGGTTTTTTTGTGGTAAAGGGGACAGGTAAATTCAGCTTCATCTCAATGTCGGTTTTGCTCGGTCTTTCAGTTGGAGCGTTCGGTCAAACAGCAAAAGCTGACAGTGTACCGGTACAGATGTTAGGAATCAATGATTTTCATGGTGCATTGAGTACGACAGGAAGTTATTATGACGGTGCAGGGCATAAGACAGCTAATGCTGGAACAGCCTCATTGATGGCAGGTTATTTCAATCAGTCAACCAAAGATTTCATGACCAAAAATGCCAACGGAATCTCAATGCGAGTGCAAGCTGGTGATATGGTGGGAGCAAGTCCAGCCAACTCTGGTTTGTTGCAAGATCAACCGACGATGCGGGTCTTGAACCAAATGAAATTTGATGTCGGGACTTTAGGAAATCACGAATTTGACGAAGGCTTAGCTGAGTACAACCGGATTTTAAATGGTGACAAACCAGCAAAAGATTCAAATTTTTATCCGATCGTCTATGATTACAACAATGCCTACACAAAAGACCAATTAAAAGGCGGCTTTGATCTTGTCATCGCAAATGTCAAAGACAAAATGACCGGTAAAAATCCTTATGACTGGAAAGATTATACGGTTAAAGAATATGATCAAAATGGTCAGAAAGTAAAAATCGGTTTTATCGGTGTCGTAACGACTGAGATCCCGAACTTAGTTTTAGCCGCGCACCATAAAGATTATAATTTTACTGACCCGGCTCAAGCAATTGCAGATAATGCTAAGACGTTAGTTGAAAAAGAAAAGGTCAATGCGATCGTCGTGTTAGGTCATACACCTTCAATGCAAACTGGAGCAGATGGTGCGACCGGTGAAACTGCAGAGATCATCAACAAAGTGAACCAATTGTATCCTGCAAATAGCGTCGATGCGTATTTTGCTGGGCACAACCATGTCTATACAGATGCAGTCGTAGGCAAGACTCGTGTCGTTCAATCAACTTCACAAGGTAAGGGCTATATTGATTTACAAGGGACTTATGATACAGAAAAAGGTGATTTTACGGTCACACCTGAAGCTACCGTCAATCCAGTTCGCCCAACAGATGCCAACTACACGGCACCAGAAGCTGATAAAGATGTGCAAGCGATCGTGGACGATGCTTCTGAACGCGTGAAAGCTGTGACCGAACAAAAAATCGGAACTGCTGAACAAGCTAAAGACATTACGCGAAATGTCAATGATGTTGGTGAGTCACCTGCTGGCAATCTGATCACTGATGCGCAACTGCACATGGCGGAGAAAAAAGGAGTCAAAGCTGATTTTGCTATGACGAATAATGGTGGTATCCGTGCCGATCTAAAAGTCGGTTCAGATGGTTCGATCACGTGGGGAGCAGCCCAAGCGGTCCAACCTTTTGGAAATATTTTACAAGTTGTCGAAATGACTGGCGCTCAAATCAAAAATGTGTTGAATGAACAAACTTTCAGCCATGATCCGGTTGAAAATCGTGGCAATGGTTACTTCTTACAAGTGGCTGGGTTGAAATATAGTGTGATCGATAATCCTGATCAAGCTGATAAAGATCATCCGCTAGTTGTGGATACTTTGACAAAAGCAAATGGTGATGCAATCGAAGCGGATAAAACTTACCGTGTCGTGATCAATGATTTCTTATTTGGCGGTGGCGATGGTTTTGCGGAATTCACGAAAGCTAAATTAGTCGGCGCACTTGATCCAGATACCGAAACTTTTATCGGCTACATCCAAGACTTAGCTGAATCTGGTAAAAAAGTCGTGGCGGCAATCGATGGTCGGAAAACGTATGCGAAAGAACCCGCTGTCACGAAACAGCCAGTCTATCGTTTATACAATCCAAATTCGAGCGAGCACTTCTACACATTACATGCTGGCGAAAAAGACAACTTGATCAAGCTTGGTTGGAACGATGAAGGAATCAGCTGGCAAGCACCAGACAAAGGCGATGCAGTCTATCGTTTATACAATCCAAATGCTGGCGATCACCATTATACGATGAGTGTCGTTGAACGTGATACGTTGAAAAACTTAGGTTGGAAAGACGAAGGCCGCAGTTTCTATTCAGGCGGCGACAAAGATATTTATCGTCTTTATAACAAAAACGCAGTAGCTGGCGCGCATCATTACACGCGCTATGCTAGTGAACGTGATTCATTGAAAAAAATCGGTTGGACGGACGAAGGTGTCGGGTTCAAAGGATTTGAATAGTGAGTTGGAAAGCTCGGCTACGGTCGGGCTTTTTTTATTCGAGTAGTTGGGCATTTCTTGTTAAAATAAAAAGCAGTGAAAGTTAAAAGGAGGATCGCATGTTAGATAAGACAGTTCCTTACGTTGAATTTTGGATGGTACGAGAAACAGTCCAGCCAGTACCAAAAGTAGCACTTCCCAGCGGGTTTCGGGCCACTTTTTATCAACCGGGCGATGAAGTTGCTTGGGGGAAAATCGAGACGGCGGTCGGAGAGTTTGAAGCTGAAACAGCGGCGGCGGCTTATTTTGCTAAAACATTTGCACCATACCCAGCCGAATTAGCTAGCCGAATGTTGTTCATCGAAAATGCTGCAGGGGATAAAGTGGGTACGTGTACAGCCTGGTGGTCAAAAGAAAATCAGCCGTTGGTCCATTGGCTGGCGGTGATCCCAACAGAACAAGGTCAAGGGTTGGCTAAGTATCTAATCAGTACGATCACTAATTTATTATTGGAATTAGGTGAAGGTCAGCCTGTGATCTTACACACTCAAACGTGGAGCCATCCCGCTGTCAGACTGTACCAAAAGCTAGGCTATGAGATTGCCCCGATTGGAGAATTCAAGCAAGCAAGACAAGTATTAGAGCAGCTCCGAAAAAGATAGTTTAGATTTAGCTAGCTTCTTCTTAGTTGCAAAAAGCAGAACGACGGATTGATTTGTCAACTCGTCGTTCTGCTTTTTAACTTTGTCAGGTCGAGGTCAAGTCAAAGTAAGTTTCTTTTTAGTTTATAGAATTGGTTTAAATTCTTTAAGTAAGGCTTCTCTAAATTTAGGTCAATCTTTTTTTCCGCTGCGCAAGTTTACGTAGATTTTTGAACGTGAGGCGGGCACTTTTGTTCATCACTGGTTTGACTTTCACTCGTTTTTTCAAGCGTGCTGAGCGAGTTGCTTGAGGGATGACATCTTTTTGAAGTTTGATCTGCTGGCGTAAAACTGCGCGTACGGCATGGAAGAAGACTAAGAACAACGTCATAATGAAAATAAACGTCCATAAAGGTTGTGGGATTGCCGCGGCTTTTGTTTCATAGCCGATCTTGATCAGTAACCCGACACTTGTGCCAATGATCAAATAAAATGTATAGATCACGATATTCAGTATTTTTAACATGGGAATCCCTCCTTGATGATTCGCTTGTTGAAATCTAATTGTAATATTACGAAAATGATAAAAATTAAATAAATAACCTTAAAATAAATAGATTAGAAGAAATTTCATTTTATGAATGATCGGATTATTCAGATTATTTAAAGACATAACCCTAATTATAACAATTTTTAGAATTATCTAGTTGCTACTTACTATTTTTTAATTCGTTATACATTAAATTATAAAATAAAATGATTCAAAAAAATATTTAGTTCTTGTTACTTAAATGTTACCAAAATATTACAAAATTGTAAAAGAAAATTTTTGGATTTGCTCTTCTTTTTTTCTTAAGGAGAGTTGAAGCTTAGAAAGGAGGAAAATTTTTGGTTTAATATAAAGGGTACGAGGAAAAATGGCTGAAATTCAAAGAAAGAACCGACTTTCGCTATATTTTTTTCACATTTAGTTGGTAAAGTAAGACTAACCCTAAATCAATCTTTTTCATTTCCTGTAATCTTACAGGCCTCCTGAGCTTGCGTTTGAGCTAACGCAAGCTTTTTTGCGCACTAAAAAGCGAGCCGCTTCATGAGTAATATCCTACTCGTGAAGCGACTCGCTGTTTTGGTGGAATCAGTTACTAACCAAAGCTCCAAGCATGAGAAGTTTGACTTAAAAGATGTGGAAGGTCGTAACTTTTTTCGAAATGTTTTTTAGTTTGAGAATCGTTAGGATCAAAGACTGTAATCTTTTGACTATGGGGCTCTTGTTTAATGACTAAGATATGCCCGACTGCGGTAAATTCGCCAGGTTTGACCGATAAGACTACCGGTTGACCTGCTGCCAACTTAGTTTGGATCCGTGTTTGATCGAGACCGAGATCGTCATAATGCAATTGGTAGTGAGTAGCAAATGCTGGAAAGATCGACCAAGCCGTGCCTTGGCCAGCTATATAATATTGATCGTGGGCCCATGCTAATATCTCAGGTGGTGTGACGGCTTTTTTTTTGATAAAAGCTCAAGATCATAGCCAGCGAGGTGATGGCACAACCATTGGTAGCAAGATCGTTACTGGAACTGCCGCTACCGTAAGCTTGATCGCGCCAACGCGGATCAGTTTGCAATAATAGCTGCATGTCTTGGCCTTTTAATTGTAATTCTTGATTGGCTTCTTTAGCTAATGCTGAGTCATGGTCAGTTGTCTCATGGGACAAAACGCGCAAAGCGATTAAAAAGACACTAGCGGCGATTAGTAAAATCCCGAGCACAATGGGGAGATTTTTTCTCATTGTAGACACCTCCATTTCTCAGTGTACAAAAACCCGGCTGAAAAAGCATCAGACTCCAGCCGGACTTTCCTAAAACTTAGGTTAATTCTTCTAGCTCTAAGCTGAGCTCTTCCCAATCGTTCAATTGTTGTTCTTGCTCTGCTTTTTTACTTTCTAATTCATTTGTGAGTTCTAGTAGTTTCACGTGATCATTTAAAACAGTTGGGTCGACCATTGCAGCTTCTAATTGATCGATCGTTTCATCTAAAATACTTAAATTTTCTTCGATCGCCGTGATTTTCCGAGTCAAACTACGGACAGCTTTTTGTTGTTCCCGATCTTGGTAGGTCCGTTTTTTTGGTTCGGCTTCCGTTTTTGTTTCGGCTGCTTGTTCAGCTTTTAAAGCGGCGATTTCTTCTTCTTCTTTTTTCTTTTCTAAATAATAATCATAATCGCCTAAGTAAAGTCGGCTGCCAGTCGGGGACAGTTCGATGACTTTGTTGGCGATCCGATTGATGAAATAACGGTCATGAGAAACAAAGAGCAAGGTGCCTTCATAATCGATCAGTGCATTTTCAAGGACTTCTTTGTTATCGATATCTAAGTGGTTGGTCGGTTCGTCTAAGATCAAAAAGTTTTCGCGATCCATAGCAAGTTTGGCTAACGCGACCCGTGCTTTCTCACCGCCACTCAGTAAGGGGATCGTTTTTTCGACATCTTCTTTTGAAAAAAGGAAACCACCAAGCATCGTGCGGATCTCTTTTTCGGGAGTCGTTGGGTGCTCATCCCACAATTCAGCTAAAATCGTTTTGTTGCTGTGCAGGTCAGCTTGTGTCTGATCGTAATAACCGATGGAAACATTTGTTCCAAAATGGGCCGTGCCTTTTAGAAACGGAAGTTGGCCGATCAAAGATTTTAACAGCGTTGATTTACCGATCCCATTTGGTCCTACGAGCGCGATGGCATCGGTTCGCCGTACATCAAGGTCAACCGGCTCTGCTAAGACTTTTTCGTAGCCGATCGCAGCGTCTTCAACTTGTAAGACGACATTGCCAGAAACTTTATCGATCTCAAACATGAAATGGGCCGATTTTTCTTTGCCATCCGGCCGATCCAAGCGGTCCATTTTTTCTAATGTTTTTCGCCGACTTTGTGCGCGCTTGGTCGTAGAGGCGCGGACGAGATTTCGAGCGACGAAATCTTCTAATTTTTCGATCTCTGCTTGTTGTTTTTCATAAGCTTTCCAATCACTAGCTAACTGTGCAGCTTTTAAGTCTAAATAACGCGAATAGTTACCAGCATAATGCGTCAATTTGTGGCGAGAGAGTTCATAAACTTCTGTAACGACCCGATCTAAAAAGTAACGGTCATGGGATACGATCAGTAAAGCTCCAGCGTAACCTTGTAAATAATCTTCCAACCAAGCAAGGGTCTCGATATCCAAATGATTGGTCGGCTCATCCAAGATCAAAATATCCGGTTTAACGAGCAACATCCGAGCTAAAGCTAACCGCGTTTTTTGTCCGCCGGAAAGGGTCGCAATCTGTTGTTCGTAAAATGGCTCGTCAAATTTAAACCCGTGTAAGACACTGCGGATCTCATTTTCATAACCATAACCGTTTTGTTCATTGAAATCATGTTGCAGTTGGTCATATTCTTTTAATAAACGACTGTAGTTGGTATCGCTTTCGGCACTTTGGCTGATCGCAAGCTCGACTTCGCGCATCCGGCGTTCCATTTTGCGGACTGGTTCGAAGGCGGTCAGCATCTCTTCCCAGACGGTTTTGTCAGAATCGAGGCCAGTATCTTGGGCTAAATAACCAAGTGTGGCTTGTTTGTTTTTTACGATCTGTCCTTCATCAGGGGCTTCGATTCCAGCAATGATCTTTAAAAGTGTCGATTTGCCCGCGCCATTGCGGCCGACTAACCCGATGCGAGCTTTTTCTGCCACTTCTAAGTGGAGATTTTGAAATAAGATCTCCGCGCCAAAAAAGCGGGCGATCTGATTGGCTTGTAATAAAATCATTTGTCTCTTCCTTATCATCAGTTTAATGGCAATAGTTTAACATATTTTAGCGAGTGATTCGATTCAGCAAGAAAATTATTAAAATCTCGTGATTATTTCACAATTATTTGAGCAAGTCCGTTGCTTTTTGTTAACACTTATTGCTATTATGATTCAGAACTAAGCTTCTAGTATTTGCTATGGAGGTGAAATATTGTGAAAGAAAATGCAATTCCTAAAGCTACGGTTAAACGCTTACCGCTTTATTATCGGTATTTGCGGATTTTAAATAATGCAGGCAAGACCAAAGTTTCTTCGACAGAACTAAGTGAAGCTATCCAAGTCGATAGTGCGACCATTCGGCGTGATTTTTCTTACTTCGGTGAGTTAGGAAAACGCGGTTACGGGTACGACGTGGAAGATTTGATGAACTTTTTTGGTAAGATCTTAAACGACGATCAATTGACGAATGTCGCTTTAGTTGGGGTCGGGAATCTCGGTAGTGCGTTGCTCAAGTTTAAATTCCATCAAAGCAACAGTATCCGGGTCAGTTGTGCCTTTGATGTCAAAGAAGATATCGTGGGTCGGATCGTGGATGGCATTCCAGTTTACCCGTTAGACGAAATGGTAGAACAGATCAAGTTGCAACAAATCGAGATCGCGATCTTGACTTTGCCAGCGACGCAAGCCCAAGATGTGGTGGATCAACTAGTTGAAGCCGGGATCAAAGGGATCTTGAATTTTACGGCAGCTCGCTTGTCAGCACCGGATAACGTTATTATCCAAAGCGTCGACTTGACGAATGAATTACAAACATTGATCTATTTCTTGCATCATACCGAAAATTAAGACGGGCACCTCAGCTTAGGCTGGGGTGTTTTTATTTGGCTGAGCAGAAAGTTTTCACTGCAGAAAATAAAAATTTCCACCTAGAATTGAAACTGCAACAAGATTTTCATACAATCATAAGAAAAAAATAAACATTCTTTGGTAAAAATACTATTGTCAGCTATTCAGTCGTCCTTTATGATAGGGCAAGAAGAAAATCAATCGAAAAAGAGGAAATGCAGATGAGAAATGTACCGCCGATTTTGAAACCGATCGCTTTACTGACGGTCTCGATTCTGATCGCAACAGCAACTGGTGTGGTAAATAGTTCAAGTTATCGTCAACCTTCAACGACTCACCCCAGCAGTTCAGCTGTCCATAATCAAGATCCATCATCGACTGCACCAAGTAGTGAAGGCGCAAGTTCGTCGTCTACGACTGCAACAAGTGTGGCCGATTCATCTTCAACAGGTGCTGAGCAGTCACATGATGATGTGTCAACAAGTACCAAAGAAACGCCGCAATCCAATACGACGCCAAGTTACAGCCATGACCAACAAGGACAAACGAGTCAAAGCCATGATCAAGAAACGCCTGCTTCATCCACTCCGGCTAGTCAAGACCAAGGCAACACCGGTACTGGTGGCGGTTCAGGCAATGGCGGAGGAACGAATACTGGGGATAACACAAATACCGGTGGCGGAACGACTGGAGGCAATACCGGTGGTGACGCGACGAATCAAGGCGGTACTGGCGATCAAGGTGCGCAACAGCCGGCAGCTGCCACGCCTGATGCTGCCGCAAATCAATAGGAGGGAAGACTCGTGAGTTTTATTTTAGATATCGTCAATGGACTGAATAAATTTCTAAGTTACTTGGATATCAGTCCGAAATATTTGAACCGTGGCTACACCATTTTGAGTATCATTCCGACTGTTTATATTTTGCGGATCGTCTATGGTTTGTGGCTCAATCAAAACTATGTCCAGTTAGCACTTTACAGTTTAGTTTTTATTGCGTTGCTGTACTTTTTAGTTTTGAATGTCTTGTATTATTTCTTTGATAAAAATGTCAAATTCGATATTACACAGTTGTTTGTCAAAGTTTTGCCAGAAGATGCGTTCAACTTCCAAGATAGCAAAGCGACCCGGCATGGTAAAATCACTTTGGAAAATACAGAAGAAGTAGCGGTGGATTATTTTTCTGATTACCAGTTGAAGTTAGCTGCTAATATGAAAAAAATGATCGCAGAGCGTGAGATCAAGACCAATGACTTATCAAAACATGATGGCTTTTTGATCGAAAAAAATACGCTGTACCCGTACTACTTCGTCAAGCCGTTAAATGATCAAGAATACTCGCTTCAAATCGGGCGTAGTTATGATGAACTTGAAGAAGTAGGTCGAATCAAAAATGAGTGTCAAGATCCATTAAAACCGATCGGCTTGTTTATTACCGGCGGCGATTTTGTCAAAGGCGGCGTGCGGTATCATGAGCCGTACCATTTGAAATTAATGGTAAAAAAAGAAACTGCTAAAAACCAAACGATTCATCCAACGGCGACTGCCCAAGCATCAACTCAACCTGCTGGCCAGACGCGTGCTAGTCGACGGAAACACCGCTAAGCCCGTTGTTTGATCAAATAAAAAAACAGCCAATCCTGTTTCGGGATTGGCTGTTTCAAGCTATAGCGCTTAACTGCTACTAGTTTGTAGGGCTGTTTGTAAGCTCGTCAACGTTTGAGCGACTTGCGTTTTTGTTTGATAACCGTAAAATAAAACTTGACCATTTTTGAAGCTTGTCACAGTTTGTTCATTTAAGCGAAACTGAACAGCTAGAGCATTTTTTTGGTAGGGATAATCATGAAGCTGACAAAAGTCTGCTACTTGCTGTAAAGAGATCTTAGGCAATGTCACTTGGAATACTTTACCGCATGCTTCAAAGATTTGCTGAGTGGCTATTTTTTGCTGAGCGGTTTGACAGACGGGACAATCCGCCCGTTTTTTAATCGTGAAGGTTTGCTGAGCTAGCGGCCAACTTTCTAAAAGATGCATTTGATCCCAACGCATCTTTTCTGGTGCGACTAAATAGCGTAAGGCAAGACTGACTTGGCTACTGGAAACTAATGGGACAAGAGGAGTGAAGACGCCTAGTGTCTCACAACCCTTTTCTTCTAGTTCATGAAGTTGGGGGAAGATACATTGTAAGCACGGACCGATCGTTGGGTGAACGGCCATCACTTGCCCGGACGTACTGGCACACGAAGCAAAAATAAACGGTAGTTCAAATTGCAAACAATACTCGTTGATCACTTGGCGTGCTAAAAAATTATCCGTACAATCCAACAAAAGATCTAACTGTCCAAATTCGCGAAATAGCGCTTGGTCAAAAGTTTCTTGAAAAATCTCGATTTCAGTTTGTGTGTTAATCTGTTGCAATTTTTCTTTGGCTGCCACTACTTTAGGGCGAGCTGAACGAGCATCAGCTTCGGTAAATAGCGTTTGGCGTTGCAAATTCGTTTCTTCCACCACATCAGGATCGATCAAAATAACTTTTTTGATCCCAGCTCGGACGAGTTGCTCGGCGCTGTACGTTCCTAGGGCACCGCAACCCACGATCAAGACAGTAGCTTGTTGAATTTTTTCTTGTCCGGTACGACCAATTGCAGGTACCCGGATCTGCCGATCATAACGCGTCATGTTTTTTTCCTCGCAATTTTGTTAGAATAAAGTCACCATCAAGATACCACATTTACTAAAAAAAGCAATCAATCGGAGGCACAAAAAATGGATAAACTAACGCACTTCAATCAGCAAGGTCGCGCCAAGATGGTCGATGTCAGCGAAAAAGCAATCACTGCTCGGACGGCTACCGCGACGGTCACAGTGGTGATGCAGCCAGAAACATTACGACGGATCAAAGCTGGTCAGATCAAAAAAGGCGATGTTTTGGCGGTCGCACAAACGGCGGGCATCATGGCTGCGAAAAAGACGAGCGAGTTGATCCCCATGTGCCATTTGCTTCCGTTAGATGGTGTGGATATCGACTTTTCAGATGATGATGACACGAGCTTGACCATAAAAGCGACTGTTAAAGTGACCAATCGTACCGGCGTAGAGATGGAAGCGTTGACGGCTTGTCAAGTCGCTGCGTTGACAGTTTACGATATGTGTAAAGCGATGGATCGCGGGATGCAGATCACGGCTGGTCATTTAGTCGAAAAAAAAGGTGGTAAAAGTGGTCATTTTACGTATGGGAATTAAGAATCACTAAGGAAAAAATATTTTTATTTAAAAAAAATATTTTTTATTCTATAATAGCTTGAAGAAAGAGCTTACATTTGAAGCAGAAAGGATCCGATTATATGGCGCTCATCAAATTACAAAAAGAGGCGATCAATGTCCCCTTTTATTATAATCAATTAAAAGATCCAGCATATGGCGGGATCGTCACCTTTGTCGGCACAGTCCGTGAGTGGACCGGTTCACTTAAAACTACCCAGATCGAATATACCGCTTATGAAGATATGGCCATTCGAGAGTTAGAGCGATTAGCTGCACCGATTGAAAAAACAGGGGCACGTGTTGTTCTGGTTCATCGGCTAGGTATCTTAGACTTGATGGATGAAGCGGTCTTTGTCGGAGTCGCTACGCCCCATCGTAAAGAAGCTTTTGACTATTGCGAAGCTTTGATCGATCAGCTGAAAGTCAATGTCCCGATTTGGAAAAAAGAGATCGACGAAAATGAAGTTCGTTGGGGAGGGTTGCAAGATGCCGCGGGAAATTAAATTATTCGCCTATTTAGCTGAAACGATCGCGCCGACTGTGACGATCGATTTACCCGAGACGCTTGATCGTGACACGGTTTTAACAGTTGTAGCAATGAAGTATCCACTCGCTAAAAAAGAGATCGAAAGCTGTAATGTGGCGATCGATCAAAGCTATATCACCGATGAAAAATTTTCGCTGACGGAGGTAAAAGAAATTGCGTTGATCCCGCCGGTCAGTGGGGGGTAATCAGATGAAGACGAAAACTGAAATAAAAGCGCCGGTGCTGACAGATCGTTACGGTCGTGTCCATGATTATGTGCGAATCTCAGTGACGGATAAATGTAATCTACGATGTGTTTACTGTATGCCAGCAGAAGGTTTGCCATTTTTTCCAGATGAAAAGGTTTTGAGTTGTGCTGAGATCATTCAGCTGACGAAAAATTTAGCTCGGATGGGAGTCACGAAAGTTCGATTGACGGGTGGTGAGCCACTTTTACGCACTGATATTTTAGAGATCATCGCAGGGATCGCAGCAATTCCCGAGATTCAAGATATCTCAGTCACGACAAATGGTCTCGCCTTAAAACGTTTAGCCAAACCGCTTTATGAAGCTGGCTTGAAGCGTTTGAATATCAGTTTAGACACATTTGATCCCGAGCGCTATAAAGAGATGACGCGTGGCGGGAATTTAAAACGGGTCTTGGCGGGAATCGAAGCTGCTAGTGCATTGCCGTTTGAAAAAATCAAACTCAATACGGTGATCATCCATGGCCAAAACGATCATGAGATGGCTGATTTTTTACGATATACGTTTGAGCATGCAGTCAACATTCGTTTTATTGAATTTATGCCTATTGGCCAAAACGATCAAGATTGGCAAGCAAAATATGTCGGCATTGAGCAAGCCTTTGCAGTTTGTCGAGCAAATGGCTGGGACTATCAGCCGATCACGCTTTCCGGCAATGGCCCCTCAGAAAATTTCCAGATCGCAGGAGCAGTCGGTAGCTTTGGGTTGATCCATCCGATCAGTTGCAGTTTTTGTGAGAATTGCAATCGCCTGCGGATCACAGCAGATGGTTGTTTAAAATCTTGCCTCTATTGGGATGACGAAGACAGTATTCGCGCTAGCATCGGAGACTTTGCGGCTTTTGAACAAAGAGTCCAACAGATTTTAGCGAACAAACCTGAAAATCACCAGATGGCACTGGATCAACAAGACCAAGTCAAAAATAAAAAACCGACTTGGCGACACATGAGTCAGATCGGGGGATAATCTCACAGTAAAATCATTTTGTAAACGTTAGCGCTGATCAGTCAAATGGTCAGCGTCTTTTTTTAGTTACGAGTACTTTTAAAGGACATTGCGTGTGTTTTTAGCTGAAAATTCCTGATTGAGATAAATTCTCATTTGTGATAAAAGTAGCTATTTTTTGATTGGATAACAAAGTTTTATTTTTTTGAAGCGAGATCAAATAATTATGTAAGCCTTTTCTTTTAAGTTTGTTTAGTTATTCGATAACTAGAAAGTCAATTATCTCGTTATGTTTTCGTTAGTATAACGGGCATTGTAAAAGGTTTTTAAAGCTGTTAGACTAGTTGTAGAAAAATTTTTTTGAATTCAAAAAGTTTTTTGTTGAGGGTGGATTTGTTATCTAACCATCTTTTTCAGAAGTGAAATCATTTGCCATCCTCTAGCTGTGCAGAAATGTACAAATGTGTCGCCTGATTGGTATCACATAGCTAACATCGATAACGAAATTTCCCATAGTGTCATGATCCTGGGGAGATTTCACCTCTTTATGTTGAATGAAAGCTGTTGCGGCCAACAATTTTGTTTTTATTTAGGAGGTAAGTAGAAATCATGACAAACAGAACAGTAGGTAAAACAGAACAGCGCTGGGACGCGGTAGCCAAAGTAACTGGGCAAGCTAATTTTACGGAAGATTTTCCAGTCAATCATCTGCTTCATGCTAAAATGCTGCGGGCTACGATCGCTCATGGTAAGGTCAAAGCCTACGATCTTTCGGAAGCTGAAAACATACCGGGAGTCGTAAAAATCGTATTGCCTGAAGATGTGCCCCAAACAAAATATGCCACCGCGGGCCACCCGTATAGCTGGAATCGGCAAAAAAAAGATATTGAAGATCGTTTGATGTTGAGCCGCAACATTCATGTGTATGGCGATGAGATTGCAGCAGTGGTCGCTAAAACTGAATTAGCCGCTGAAAAAGCATTGAATAAGATCAAAGTCGAGTATGAGGAATATCCGGTTTATTTAGATCCAAAAGCTGCGATGGCAAAAGGTGCGATGCGCATCCATGAAGAACGAGATAATGTGATCGCGAGTACAAAAGTCGGCTATGGTGAGCTTGAAGACGAACTAGAAAAAAGTGAGCATGTCGTGAACGAACAACTCCACACCGGTATCCAACAACATGCTCATATGGAAAATCAAGTTGCGGTAGCTTATCGCGGAGCAGATCAACGTTGGCTCTGTATCTCATCGACTCAGATCCCACACATTTGTCGACGGATCTGTGGGGAAGCATTAGGCATTCCTTGGTCGCAAATTCGGATAAAAAAACCGTTTATTGGTGGAGGTTTCGGAAATAAGCAAGACGTGACGATCGAGCCTTTGACGATTGCATTGAGCATGCTTTGTGGTGGTAAACCCGTTCAGATTAAACTGACCCGCGAAGAGTCGTTAGCTTTTACGCGAACGCGCCATGCGATCGACTACGATGTTCGCATCGGAGTCAAGACAGACGGTACGATCACGGGAATGGATTTTAAAGTGATCTCTAATCAAGGTGGCTATGCTTCTCACGGTCACGCGATCGGTGGTAAAGGCGGGACCTTCATTAATTCCATGTATACAATGAATAGTCTTAACTATGAAGCAAAAACGGTTTATACCAACCAACAAGCTGCTGGTGCGATGCGGGGTTATGGGATTCCGCAAGTCATGTACGCGTTAGAATCCGTTGTGGATGATTGTGCAGATGAAGTTGGGATCGACCCAGTTGAGTTTCGGCTCAAAAATACGCGCGCGGAAGGTTTTTTCAATACGCTCAGTAATTTGTATCAGTTTGATTTCAAATTAGCGGAGTGTCTCAAAAAAGGGCGAGAGGCTTTTGATTGGGATCACAAACGAAAGGCTTGTCAAGCATTCAATGCCCAACCGGAAAATAAAGATCATAAACGTGGCGTCGGAGTTGGGAGTTTCTCTTACGGTTCTGGAACGTATCCATTTGGGTTAGAAGTTTCTGGTGCACGGTTGATCTTGATCCAAGACGGTTCATTTAAATTAATGCTCGGCTCTACTGAGATTGGTCAAGGCGCGGATACCGCTTTTGCTCAAATGGCAGCGGATACGCTCGGTGTCACGTACGATAAAATCATTCGCGACGCCATGACTGATACGGACATCGACCCATTTGATACGGGAGCGTATGCTTCTCGGCAAACGTATGTTACTGGTTTTGCGGTTAAAGAAGCCGCCGAAAAGATGAAAGCTAAAATTATCAAACGAGCTTCAGAAATATATGATATTCGGCCCGAGTATATCGAAATTATAGAAAATAATCTTGTCTACGCCCACAACGAGCAATTGATTGCACCTTTAGCCGACGTAGCATTAGCATCTTTTTACAGCCCTGAACATGGTCAGACGATCGTCGCTGAATCTTCCGTCAATATTCATCACAATTCCTATGCTTCTGGGTGTACGTTTGCCGAAGTAGATGTCGATATCCAAACCGGGCGAGTGACCTTATTATCGATGTTAAACGTTCATGATTCCGGAAAAATCATCAATCCATTGTTGGCTACGGGTCAAGTTGAAGGCGGAATGGCGATGGGAGCGGCTTACGGATTGTCAGAAACGCTACGCTATGATGCGAAAGGAAAGATCTTGAATAATAATTTATTAGATTACAAAATTCCGACCATGATGGACTTGCCTGATTTTGATCATTTATTTGTTGAAAGTGTTGATCCACTGGGGCCTTATGGAAATAAATCATTAGGGGAAAATCCGATTTGTTCACCGGCTGGTGCGATCCGCAATGCGGTCAAGCATGCAACGGGTGTCAAAATCAATGAGATTCCATTAGCTACCCAAACTGTATTTGAAAAAATGAAAGCAGCAGGCTTGATCTAAACTAAGCGTGGACAGCACAGTTTAGAAAATTTGCTGGTACTGTAGTTCATTTTCTGAACGGGGTGCTTTTAGCGACTTAAATGATGGAGGAATAAACAATGTATGATATTACGGGTTATCATGAAGCTACAACGTTAACGGATTACTTTACTTTGATTGAAAAATATCCTGAAGCAAAAATCATTGCGGGTGGAACCGATGTCTTAGTAAAAGCGCGTGAATATAAAAAAGGCTTTGTCGGTGTGCCATTGATCGGGATCACGCGGATTTCGGAACTGCACGACACTTATTTAACAGCAGAGGGTACGTTAGTCATCGGCCCTGCCAATAGCTTTACGGAAGTTGCCGCTCATCCTTTAGTCAAAAAATACACACCGCTCTTAGCCGAAGCGGTGGCACTAGTGGGTGGGCCTCAAACAAGAAATTGTGGAACGATCGGTGGTAACGTTTGTAATGGAGCAACTTCAGCCGATAGCGCACCGACTTTATTCGCTTATAATGCTGTGTTGGAAATTGCGACCAAAGATGGCGTGAAAGATGTGCCGATCGCTGATTTTTACAAAGGAGCTGGCTGGGTAGATCTAGCGCCTGGTCAAATCTTGACTAAAATCAAAATCGAGCAAAAAGATTATGCGGGCTTTATCGGACACTATACAAAATTTGCTCAACGCCAAGCTTTAGATATTGCAAATCTCAGTTGTGCTACTTTAGTGAAGCATCAAGATGACGTGATCGAAGAACTCCGAATTTGTTTTGGTGTGGCTGCTCCGACACCGATTCGAATGACTGGTGCAGAACATTACGCACAAGGTAAAACGATCACTGATGAAACTTTGAAGCAAATCGGAGCGGCGTGTTTAACAGAGACTCATACGCGTAACTCATGGCGCGCATCAAAAGAGTATCGTGATCATCTCGTTCAGCTATTGCCTGGTCGAAATATTGTGGAAGCATTGAAGGGGGAAGCTGCGAAATGAAACAAGAGATTACCTTTACGCTAAATAACGAAGAAGTCACAGTGTTGGTCGATGTTCGGAAGAGCTTGTTAGAGATGCTTCGTGAAGAGTTCGCTTTGATGGGGACAAAAGAAGGATGTGGAGTCGGTGAATGCGGAGCTTGTACTGTGATCGTTGACGATCAAACAGTCGATTCTTGTATTTATCTGGCGATGTGGGTAGCCGGCCGGAAAGTTACGACGATTGAAGGGATCACACAAGCAGATGGGACGCTAGCTGATATTCAAGCAGCGTATGTGGAAGCGGGTGCGGTCCAATGTGGTTTCTGTATTCCGGGGATGGTCTTGTCCAGTGAAAACTTGTTGCAACATAATCCGCAGCCTAGTCGCGCTGAGATTCGGCGTGGTTTGTCTGGCAACATGTGTCGCTGTACTGGATACCAAAAAATCGTTGATGCGGTCGAAGTGACGGCACACCGGCGCAATGAACAATAATTGTTGACAGTAAAAATAATAGGTGCTCTTTTGCTGAAAGAGCACCATTATTTTTAGTGAGCTCAAACGTAAAGATCAAATGAAAACGCTTTCTAAAAATGAAAGGTGTGACCTCGGATATGTCCGAAAAAACGAACGTCAATGCACTGCCCGATACTACTGATCGTAAGTTGCCCCTGGGAGAAATTCTACCTTTAGGCTTTCAACACACGGTGATTGCCATTTTAGCTGCGATCCCAGTTCCTTTGATCATCTCAGCTAGTGCCGGCTTGTCAGCCGAACAAACTCGCTTTTTTGTCAGCTCGGTCATTTTCGCTGCGGGCTTGTCTTCTATCTTAGCTGCATTGAATGTGATCCCCCGCACCAGTCCGTTGATCCCGATGGCAATGGGAGCTAACTTTTCAGTTATTCCAGTTGTTGTCAGCACATTGAAAGAAGCGAAGTCTGTCAGTGAAGGATTTCAAATCGTAGCAGGCTCAACGATGCTAGCTGGCCTATTTTGCTTTTTGATTGCCAATTACTGGATCAAGTTGCGCCACCTTTTTCCGCCAGTCGTGATCGGAACGAATTTGATGGTGTTAGGGACCGCGTTAATCCCCAACACGTATCATTGGATGATGGGGAAAAAAGCTTACGATTTGACGCAGTCGATCGATCATCGATCTTTTTTTATCGCTTTTGGAATTTTCCTTTTTCACATTCTCATCAGCAAATATTTAAAAGGCTTCTTAGGCAATTTAAGTATTTTGATCGCGTTGGTGGTGGGGATGCTAGCGGCTATTTTATTGGGTATGGTGGATTTTACTCCCGTCATCGAAGCAAAATGGCTTGATTTCACATTGCCAGGACATTATGGTTTCTCTAAGCTGGACCTAGCCGCTTTGCCATCGTATGTGATCGTGATGATTTTAGGAATGGTGGAAGTTTCAGGAACTGCGATGGGGATCCATAACATCGTTGAAAAAGAAATGACACAAAAACAATTTGGTCGCACGTTGAAAACATTAGGCCTTTCCACTTTGTTTTCCGGACTGTTCAATGCAGTCCAGCCCACTGCTTTTGTGCAAAATTTAGGTATTTTAGATCTGTCAAAAGAAAAAAGTCGCTACGCAACTGCTGCTGCCGGTGTGATGCTGGTGATCGCGGGCTTTGTCCCAAAATTTTCAGCACTGATCTCCGCTGTCCCCAAACCAGTTTTGGGTGGTTTAGGCTTTGCGATCTTTGGCGTCATTATTGGCAGTGCTGTAAACATTTTGAAGCAAGTCGATTTTGAAGGAAATCAAAATATGTTGATCATTGGATTAAGTGTGGGCGTCGCGATGTTGCCTTCGACGTATCCGAATTTTTATGTTGGCTTTCCACAGTTGGTCCAAAATATTTTTGGCAGCGGTATTTTATCCGGCGCCTTGACAGCTATCAGCTTGAATTTTTTCTTTAACTTTAAGTCATTGATTAAGTCAGAAAGTTCATCAGCCAATGTCGCAGCAGAAAGTGAAAAAGGAGATTCTAAAGTTGCATCTATCAATTAATATGTTCAAGTAAAAACTGGTCATCAAGTCGGATCATACTGACTGATGACCAGTTTTTTTGTCATTCTAAAATTCTTTTCTCAAATCTTATTGACTAATCGTGAATCAGATCTATAATTAAATAAAAAATAATTTTAGTTGCTAAAAAATATTTTTAGCATCGAAAACACATCACAATCATTTCGGTCAAACAGCAGTGAGAAGAAATTATTCCCAATACTGCTTGATAATTTTGAAAGCGTTTTTAAAAGAGGGGGCGCAACGTGAGCGGATAAAAAGTGCTGGAGCAAGGAAGTTTTGTTGGCAGTGTTTCGTTATTTTCTGTTAGGTTGCGTTTGTCGCTATTATAAAATTCTGAAAATTAATCAAAATACAGTAGCAATCACTGAAGTTTCAATGGTAAAATGACAAAACGTATAGACACTAACAGAATTGGTTGGACTCAGGTTGATCAAAAAAGTTAGGAGTGTCAAAATGAATAGTTATTCCACAAAAGAAGTGATCGGGTTATTGAGTAAAAAAGCGCATGCAAAAGAACAACTTTCTATCATACGAGTTATTTTATTGGGAATCTTAGCTGGAGCGTTCATCGCATTAGGGTATTTGTCATTTGTCAGAGTTGCGGGTACGACCCCGAAAGCCTGGGGCAGCTTTTCAACGTTTCTTGGCGCCTGTTTATTCCCAATTGGACTGATGGCGATCACTTTTTTAGGCGGTGAATTAGTAACTGGCAATATGATGGTAATGGCATTTGGCTGGCTGAATCATACAGTTAAGCTGACTTCTGTTATCAAAAATTGGTTGCTTGTGATGCTGGGGAATTTTTTAGGCGGCTTGTTCGTGGCTTACTTTTTCGGTCATCTTACGGGACTGACAGAAGGTGATTTTGCAGCTAAGACGATTGCCGTAGCGGCTAGTAAAGTAGCGGATACACCGCTGAAGATGGTGGTCTCAGGAATCGGTTGTAACATTTTTGTTTGTATGGCCGTTTTTTTAGGCGCCATGAGTAAAGACTTCATGGGAAAAGCATTCGGCCTGTGGTTTCCGATCATGCTGTTTGTCGTTTGTGGCTTTCAGCACGTTGTGGCAAATGCCTTTATCATTCCTGCTGCGATGTTTGCCGGCGCCCCCATTTCACTTGGCGCACTATTCACAGATATCGTGTTCGTCTTTATCGGCAACGCACTTGGCGGCGCGGTATTCTTAGCATTACCACTTTATAAAACGTATTTCAAACCTGCTGAAGAAGCAGAAAAAATAATTGAACGACAGGTGATCTAAATGACGATAGGCTATTGGTATTTTCCGCGGCTGTTGCAGATCGGATCGACTGGACGCAACAGTGGCAAAACCACCGTGGCAAAAAAATTGATCGAAAAATTCAACGACTATCCCTTGGTGGCGTTAAAGATCATCACGATCACCGGTAAACGTGGTGTTTGCCAGCGTGGTGGTGTCGGCTGTGGGATCTGCACGAGTATCGATAGCGGATTTGAATTGATCGAAGAAAAAAATCGCCGTGGCAAAAAAGATACGATGGAATTATTAAAAGCAGGTGTGAAGCAAAGTTTTTTGTTAAAAGCATTTGAAGATAGTTTGTTTGAAGGCTTCGAATATTTTTTGGAACAGATTCCAGCAAATGCGTTGATCATTTGCGAATCCAATTCATTACGTAAATACGTAGAACCAGGGATCTTTATTATGATGGACAACCAAAAGCGTCGTTTGAAGCCCAGTTCAAAAGACGTATATGATTTTGCGGATCTAATCGTGAGTGATGCAACTGATCCGGCAGTTGAGCGGATTACCATCCAAAAAGAAACGACTACCAACCAATTGCGTTGGGACAAACAAATGCCCGTAACTGTTTATTGAAAAGAGGATTGAATGATGACCACATTGAACGTAGAAGCTAAATTAGCGATCATCGACCATTATGATCGCAATCCCGAACAAGTTTTGAATATGCTTGTTGATTTGCAATACGCGTCACCCAAAGGCTATATCGATGAACCGACTGCCCAGCTCGTGGCAAAAGAATTGGGTCTTACCGAGACGCGCGTGTATGAGATGATCTCATATTATTCGATTTTAAAAGACGAAAAGCAAGCACGTTACGTAATGAAGATCTGTGACAGTGCGCCGTGTCATTTTTCTGGTGAGCAAGTCGTATCTGAGACTTTAGCAAAAGTGTTAGGGGTACCGGCCAATACTGCGACACCAGATGGTTTGTTTTTATACCACAGTGTGCCGTGTATCGGGTTGTGTGACAAGGCTCCTTTCATCAAAATCAAAGACCGTGTTTTCACCAATTTAAATGAAGAGGAGATCAGTCAACTCGTCGTAGATTTAGCAGAAGGCGAGTATCCAGAGTTATAAAAAATACCGGCCAAAAAAGCTGAGGGAAAGCGCAGCGAGAGATTTGCTCTCCCCACAGCTGTAGTCTCAGTAAAAACTAGAGTGATGAAGGAGTGACATGTGGTGCGTGACCAAATTGTATTAACGAAACGCTTCGATCAGATCAATCCCACTTCCGTTAGCGATTACGTTCGTCTAGACGGTTATCAAGGATTAAAACAAGCCCTGATCATGGACAACGAAGCGATTTTTACGGAATTGGATGAAGCTTTGCTGCGAGGTCGAGGAGGGGCTGCTTACCCATTAGGCCGTAAGTGGCGTCATATGTACGGTTCAAAAGGTAACACGAAATATATCGTCTGTAACGCCGACGAAGGAGAACCAGGAACCTTTAAAGATAAAGCGTTGATTGAAAAAGATCCCTTTGCGATCATCGAAGGCATGACGATTGCTGGCTACTTATTTGGTGCTAAACAAGGGTATATTTATATTCGTGGTGAGTATCGTCGTCTGCAAGACTTGTTCAATGAAGCCTTAGATAATGCGCGAAAAGCAAATTATTTAGGAGAAAATATTTTAGGCGCTGGTTTTGATTATGATATCAAAGTGATCTCGGGAGCTGGAGCGTATGTCTGCGGGGAAAACTCCGCTTTGTTAAATTCCATCGAAGGAAAAACCGGGCGACCACGGGTTAAACCGCCTCATTTAGCGGATGTCGGCTTGTATTTGAAACCGACTTTAGTCAACAATGTCGAGTCCTTTGCTGGTGTCCCAGTGATTTTACGTAAAGGCGGACACTATTTCCGTGAATTAGGGACTGAAGATGGCGGCGGTACGAAATTAATCTGTTTATCTGGCCATATTAAAAATCGAGGCTTGTATGAAGTCAATCTCGGTACGCCATTATCAGAAATTTTATACAGTGAGGAATATGGCGGAGGATCCAGTACCGGTCGGCCGTTGAAGTTTATTCACTTTGGAGGGCAATCGGGTCCGATCGGTTCTGTGGCTCGATTAGCTGATTGTGAGTATTCTTATGACGGTTTGTGGGCAGAAAATTTGGCGATCGGTTCCGGTGCGATCGTCGTACTGGATGACAGTGTTAATTTGATCGATTATTTAGTATCGGTCGCTCAATTTTTCGCGCATGAATCTTGCGGCAAATGTACGCCGTGTCGAATCGGTAGCTTGCGGATCGTAGAAATGTTGGAAACGTTTAAAGCGCAAGCTGCGGCTCCGGGAGATGTGGAACGATTTGAACATTTATTGACCCATGTGACCCAACTGTCAGCTTGTGGGTTAGGCCAATCGATTGCAACGGCGATGGTTTCAGCGATGAAGGATTTTCCAGAAGAATTCCAAGGGGTCGTGGATCAAGCGATACCTGAAAGACAGGAGGCTGCATGGTAATGCCAGAAGTAAAAACCAACGTCAAGACAGTGACTTTGACGATCGATGACCATGAAGTCACGGTGCCAAAAGGGACGACACTTTTAACTGCGGCA
Source organism: Enterococcus sp. CSURQ0835 (assembly GCF_902706605.1). Classification (GTDB taxonomy): domain Bacteria; phylum Bacillota; class Bacilli; order Lactobacillales; family Enterococcaceae; genus Enterococcus_A. Next base: position 54,342 of record NZ_CACSLH010000010.1, read on the forward strand.
GAGCAAGTCGGACTTGAGATCCCGACGTTATGCCATTTAAAAGAGTTGGCGCCTGATGGATCGTGTCGGATGTGTGTGGTCGAAGTAGAAGGTGGACGCAAAGGTGGACTCGTGACTGCGTGTACCGCCCATGCCCAAGATGGGATGGTGATCCATACTAACAATCAAAAAGTGCGGGACTCTCGGCGCTTTGTATTAGATCTATTGTTGAGTAACCATACATTGGATTGTTTCCGTTGCCCAAGTAACGGTGATTGTAAGTTGCAAGATTATTCGTTGGAATACGGGATCAGTAAAACGAGTTTCCATGGTAAACGTCAACCGAGCAATCAAGTCGATGACACGAATCCATTTTTCACTTATGATCCAGAAAAATGCATCATGTGTCGCCGCTGTGCACGTGTTTGTGAATCGCGCCAAGGTCGGGATGTGATCGCAACTGCTCGTCGAGGATTTGATACGAAGATGTTGCCTTGTTATGGTGAAGATTGGAGTTTGTCTGATTGCGAGTCTTGCGGCAATTGCGTTTCCGTTTGTCCGACGGGTGCTTTAGCGGCAAAAGATTCGAAAAAATTCCGCAAATGGCAAACGACGAAAGTACGCACGACTTGTCCGCATTGTGGGACTGGTTGTCAGTTGGATCTATTAGTCAAAAACAATACGATCGTGGGAGCCGAACCAGCAAATGGTGCTGCTAACAAAAATTTATTGTGTGTGAAAGGCAAATTTGCGTCGTATAAATTCGTCGCATCAACGGATCGTTTGACGAAACCGTTGATTAAGCAAAATGGAGAGTTTGTCGAAGCTTCATGGGATGACGCGTTGAATTTGATTGCTACACGATTTAATGAGATCAAAGAAAATCACGGTGCGGATAGTTTGGCTGGCTTTTCTTGCTCACGTTCTACCAATGAAGATAATTTCGTCTTTGAAAAAATGGTGCGGACGGCATTTGGCACGAATAATGTCGATAATTGTGCGCGTGTGTGTCACTCAGCTTCAGTGCATGGACTCGCCAATACATTAGGCAGTGGGGCAATGACCAATACGATTGAAGATATCACAACTGATGTAGATGCGATCTTACTCGTCGGCTCGAATCCGACTGAAGCGCATCCAGTGATCGGCGCCCAAATCCGTCAAGCAATCCAACACGGGACCAAACTGATCGTCGTTGATCCTCGTAAGATCGATTTAGTGAAAAATAGTAAATTACATCTTCAAATCAAAGGTGGGACTAATGTCGCTTTTGCCAACGGGATGATGAATGTCATCATCAATGAAGGGCTAGAAGATCAAGATTTCATTCGCGAACGGACAGAAGGCTATGAAGCGATGAAAGAACTAGTTGCTTCATACACACCAGAAGTAGTGGCGGAAATTTGTGAGATCGATAAAGAAGACTTGATTGCAGCAGCGCGGTTATATGCCACCGTCGACAAAGCACCGATCATTTATTGTTTAGGGGTCACGGAACACTCTTCCGGGACAGAAGGCGTGATGAGCATGTCGAATTTGGCGATGCTCGTAGGTAAATTAGGTCGACCAGGTTGTGGCGTTAATCCGTTACGTGGTCAAAATAATGTTCAAGGTGCTTGTGATATGGGATGTTCGCCATTTGATTTCCCAGGGTATCAAAAAGTCGCCAATGAAAGTACGATCGATAAATTTGAAGCAGCTTGGCAAACCGAATTGAACCGTAAGATCGGGTTGACTTCTACACAAGTTTTACCAGCGGCGATCAAAGGTGATATCCACGGATTATATATTTTCGGGGAAGATCCGATCGTCACAGATCCTGATATCAGTCACGTGCGTAAAGCGTTAGAAAGTTTAGATTTTCTAGTGGTGCAAGAGTTGTTTATGACCGAAACAGCAGCGTATGCCGATGTCGTTTTACCCGGAATCAGTTTTGCGGAAAAAGACGGGACCTTCACGAATACGGAACGCCGCATCCAACGTATTCGAAAAGCGGTGGAACCAAAAGGCGAAGCGCGCGAAGATTATACTGTTTTTTGTGACGTTGCTACTCGAATGGGCTATCCGATGCAGTATGAAAATCCAAGTGCTATCATGGACGAAATCGCCCAACTCTTACCAACGTTTGGCGGCGTGAATTATGAACGTTTAGAAGCAAATGGCGGGCGCGGTTTGCAGTGGCCTTGCCGGAGCCTAGACGATCCAGGAACCGCAATCATGCACGTGGGCGAGTTTACTCGCGGCAAAGGCTTGTTCATGGCGATTCCGTATAAACCTGCTAAAGAATTACCAGATGACACGTATCCGTTCTTGATGTCGACCGGGCGGATGTTATATCATTACAATACACGAGCAATGACTGGGCGTACGGAAGGGATCAATGAATTGGCGAACCATTCGTATATCGAGATCAATTATCAAAACGCCAATCAATTAGGGATCAAAGATGGAGATAAAGTCAAAGTCACATCCCGTCGAGGCGAGATTGAAACTTACGCGCGAGTAGGCGATACGGTTATGATCGATTCAGTCTTCATGACGTTCCATTTTCCAGATGGGAATGTCAATGAGATCACGAATGCTGTTTTTGATGATATCGCCATCATTCCAGAATATAAAGTCTGTGCGGTCCAAATCGAACCAGTCAAAGCAGTCGTGAATGTGTAAAGTAGAAAGAAGGAACGAGCGGTGATCGAAGTTGAAGCAGCTCAAGGGCTTTTGCGTCAAGCCTTAGCAAAACAAACGAAAACAGAAATGCTTCCGCTGTTAAACGCTAGCGGACGCGTAACTGCTGAAGCGATCACCGCACCAGTGGCTGTGCCAAGTTTTCCGCGTTCTGGTATGGATGGGTATGCGGTTTACGCGGCTGATTTAGTAGGCGCTAGTCAAGCCACGCCTGTTAGTTTGCCGGTCGCAGGAACGCTATATGCAGGTGATGATCCGACTGGGCTGACAGGCAAACGCCAAACTGCTTATCGGGTGATGACTGGGGCTGCAATCCCCACCGGTTTTGATACTGTCGTCAAGCAAGAATTGACTGATCAAGGCAGTCAGTGTGTCGCTTTTTATACCACACCGGTCGCAGGTAGTAATTATGGCGCGATCGGTGAAGATATCCAGTTGGGACAAGCAATCTTACCGGCTAACTTTCGGTTAACGAGTGCGGCATTAGGAATCTTAGCGAGTCTTGGGATCAAAGAAGTATCGGTGCTAAAAAAAATTCGCGTCGGGCTCATAGCGACTGGAAGTGAGTTAGCGCCATTAGGTCAATCCCTGCTGCCAGGTCAGATTTATAACAGTACGAGTTACACGGTCGCAGCTGCAATCACTCAATTTGGTGGTGAAGTAGTTTTTCAAACGGTTTGTCCCGATGATCCGATCGCTTTTCAAAAAATCGTCCAAAGCTATGCGGGGCAAGTCGATCTAGTGATCACAACTGGTGGTGTTTCCGTCGGTGAAAAAGATTTTATTCCGCAAGGCTTGGCACTGCTAGGAGCAGAGGAACTTTTTCATTATGTCAATCTTAAACCGGGAACACCGGTGATGGCGGCTAAGTGGCAAGAAAGTATCATCTTGTCGCTTTCTGGTAATCCCTTTGCCGCATTCGTAAACTTCCAATTGTTTTATTGGGATCTAGTAGCGCATTTTTATCACTGCGAAGCCTTTGCTTTAAAAGAAAAATGGGGCACGATCGTTTCCGGTGAAATGGAAGCAGGTCGCATCCGCCGTTTTATTCGCGCGACTTACACTGACGGTCGTATTCAGATCGCGCCACGGGGCCATCGTTCTGCGATCTTTCATACGACGATTGCGACCAATTGTTTAGTAGAACAGCCTGTCGGTGAAAAAATACAACCTGGCTCGATCGTGAAAATTTATTTGTGGCCGGAATAATATTTCTCCTTCGTGACCAAATCGGTTTGCGAAGGAGTTTTTATTTTTCTATACCATTTTCTACAAAAAACTTTTTTTAAACCAAATTTTTTATTTGGAATCGCTATCTTTCTAACGTAGAACATGCTAGGCTAGTAGTGCAAAATAGTTGTGAGGTGAGAATTGTGGAAGTTGTTGAAACGAAACAGGCAGTGGGTTTGACGTTGTGCCAAGATATTACCGAGATCGTACGGGGTGTCAGAAAAGGTGCGCGCTTTAGAAAAGGCCATGTCGTGACAAAAGAAGATATCCCGGTGTTATTAGCGCTAGGCAAAGAACATTTATATGTGTGGGAAGAAAATGATCAGCTACTTCATGAAGAGGCGGCGGCTGAACTTTTATATAGATTGTGTGCTTCCGAATTTATCGAACCGACACCTGTTAAAGAAGGCAAGATCGAAGCCAAGGCGAAAGTTGCGGGCGTCGTAACGGTCAAAACAGCTGCGTTAGACCAAGTCAATGGTTTTGGGGAAACCATGATCGCCACTAAAGCGAATTTTTATGAAGCGCAAAAAGGGGAATCGATCGCTGGCATGCGTATCATTCCTTTAACGATCACAAAAGAAAAAATGCAGCAGCTGCAAACACTAGTGCCAGAGCGTGAATTAGTTCAGCTTTGGCCGTTTAAAACTAAAACGGTGGGAATCGTTACGACGGGAAGCGAGGTCTACAAAGGGCGGATCAAAGATGGGTTTGAACCTGTCTTACGGGAAAAGTTAGCCAGCTATCCAGTCGAAATCACGGCGCACCAGATCGTGGATGATTCTTTGGTGCACATCACAGCTGCAATTGAAGATATGAAACAAGCGGGAATCGATATTATTTTATGTACGGGTGGGATGAGTGTCGATCCTGACGATGTGACAGCTGACGCGATCAAAGCAGCCAGTGATGAACTAGTTTGTTATGGCACACCCGTCTTACCGGGCTCGATGTTCAGTTTAGCTTATACGAAAAATGGACAAACGATCATGGGTTTACCGGGAGCGGTGATGTTCTCGAAAAAAACCGTCTTCGATTTGATCTGGCCGCGAGTTTTAGCAGAACTAACCATCACCCCGCAGCAAATCGCGCAACTGGGCGTCGGCGGGTTGTTGTAGGAGGCGCGCATGTCACCATTATTATTATCTATGAAGACCGCAACATGTGCCGGTCTGATCACATTTGTATTGGGACTGTTGATAGCAAAAGCGGTCAATCAAATTCGCAACCAACAAGTCAAGATCCTATTAGATGGCCTGCTAACGTTGCCGATGGTCTTGCCGCCAACGGTCGCGGGGTTTTTCTTGTTGTATCTTTTCGGTGTCCAAGGTATTTTAGGAAAATTTTTCTTAGAATTTTTTGCGTGGAAGATCGCATTTTCTTGGAGCGCGACGGTCTTAGCTGCAGTCGTGATCTCGTTTCCATTGATGTATCGCTCGGCTCGCGGGGCGTTAGAGCAAGTCGATCCTGATTATTTAAATGCTGCACGCACATTGGGTTTATCTGAGACCTTTATTTTTTTTAAATTAGAATTGCCACTGGCGACTCCTGGAATCTTGTCAGGCGGTATTTTATCTTTTGCGCGCGGGCTAGGTGAATTTGGGGCGACGGCAATGATCGCGGGCAATATCGCGGGTAAAACACGGACCTTGCCGTTGTCGATTTATTCATCGGTAGCCGGCGGACGGATGCAAGATGCCTACCACGATGTTTTTTTGATCGTTGTTTTTTCATTTGTCGTTGTAGTGTTGATGAATTTGATCACATTGAGAAAAGGAGCAGTTCGATGAGCCTAGAAGTAGATTTTACGAAAAAATTGACTAACTTTACGCTCCGCTGTCGGCTGACTTCGCAAAATGATCAACTAGCACTTTTGGGGGCATCAGGTTCTGGGAAAAGTATGATCTTAAAATGTATCGCGGGCATCGAGCAACCAGATGCTGGGCGGATCATCGTGAATGGGCGCACGTTGTATGATTCAGAAAAAAAGATTGATCTGCGACCGCAAAGACGCAAAGTCGGCTATTTGTTTCAAAATTATGCGTTGTTTCCGAATTTAACAGTCCGACAAAATATTGCGTGTGTCGCTCAAAAGACAGCAGTGGATGCCTTGTTGGCACGTTTTGAATTGACTGATGTGGCCCAACAATACAGTCATGCGTTGTCTGGCGGACAGCAGCAACGCGTTGCTCTTGCACGTTTGTTAGCTTCACAACCGGATATTTTGTTATTGGATGAACCATTTTCGGCACTGGATACGTTTTTAAAAGAAAAAGTCGAACTAGAGATGAAACATTTTTTAGCGACTTACGACGGTGATGTGATCTTTGTCACCCACAATCGCAATGAAGCGTATCGTTTGTGTCAAAAGCTCGCGATTTTAGACCAGGGGCAAGTGGTGGAATCTGGTGAGATGAAACAAATTTTTGATCAGCCGCAACAAGTGGCGACGGCGCGGTTGACAGGGGTAAAAAATATTTCACGAATCGAAAAGCTCGATGACTATACGGTCCGCGCGCTGGACTGGCAGCTCGTCTTAAAAACTGCCCGTAAAGTGACAGCTGATGTGACGCAGATCGGGGTCCGTGCCCACGATCTAGCCCCGTGTAGCCCCTCCGCTGAAAATGCGTTTGCCGCTACGATCTTAGAACAAAGTGAAACGCCATTTGAGCAGCAATTTTATTGTCAAGGGTCACCTGGAACGCGTGAACTTTGGTGGAAGTTAGCTAAAAGTCAGCCCAATCAGTTTACAGGTCATTTAACGATCCCGCCGTCCAAGATCCAATTACTAAAAGACACGTGTAACTGAAGCAAAGGAGTGAAAACATGACGTATACGGTTGCTATTTTGACTGCTAGTGATCGTGGAGCCGCGGGGATTCGAGCTGATCTCAGTGGGCCAGCGATTAAAAAAATTTGTACGGAAAATGGATTCGAGGTGGTAGACTACGCGCTCGTGCCCGATGAACAAGCTGTGATCTGTCAACAATTGCAAACGTGGTGTGACAATCAGACATGCGATTTGATCTTGACGACTGGTGGTACGGGACTAGCCGCACGAGATGTCACGCCGGAAGCGACACTGGCGGTAGCTGATAAAATTGTCCCGGGAATCGCAGAAGCACTGCGTAATTTTTCGCTCAAAATTACCAAACGCGCGATGTTAAGCCGTGGCGTGGCGGTGATCAGCGGCCAAACTTTGATCATAAATCTGCCCGGCAGTGTCAAAGCCGTAGAAGAATCATTGACCTATCTACTCGACCAATTACCGCATGCTCTAGGGATTTTAACTGACCGCAATCAAGAAGCTGAAAAACATTAAAAAAGATCACGCTAGCAAAATTTGTTGGTGTGATCTTTTTTAATGTTGATTAATCTGCAAGATGTTTTTCAACAATGGCATCGACTAGTGTTTTTGAAAAATCAAGTTCCGATGTTTGACCAAGTCGGTTTGCCCATTTGGGAACTGTTAGTGTTTTTTCCACTGGATCATTTCCGTTTAAGTAATTAGTCAGATCAGCTGTCACCATGGAAATAAATGATTTTTCAGGATCAAAAGACGATGAAAATTCAGGCTCATCTTTGAAGGAATCATCTTCAGTCAGCGAAAGTTTGTGGATGTTCGGCGGCGCTGGAATGGGTTCATTTTCTTCAATCATAATCGAGAGCAACCCACCAAGGTAATCAGCCGCCATCATCATGGCATCCGAAATATCATCTCCTTGTGTTCCAGAACTTTCAAGATCAGGGAAATGAACGAAATAAGGTGCAATATGTTCAGCTTCGAAATCATAGTAAAAAAGAGCTGGATAAGTTACAAGCATCAAAAATGCCTCTTTTAAAAAAGCTGCTGATACATTCAGTCAGGCTTCAGTAGTTTTATTGTTAGTCAATTGAGCTAATGAACAAAAACGATTTCGCTATCAATTAAGAGCGAAACCGTTTTTGTTTATTAAAGAGATTGTGTTAAAGGGAATCTTGAGTTATTAATTGGAATTTTTATTTTCTCGGCGTAAAGCCATAATCAGAAAAGATGGTTTGCGCTTTTTTAGTTTGAAGGAATTTCAAGAAAGCTTTCGCTTGTTTTGGATGTTGACTTTTTTTCACCATCGCCACAGGATAGACGACAGGTTCTTTCAGACTAGATTGCGGTGCAGTCGCAACGACGGTGACATTTTTGTTCATCTTCGCGTCCGTTGCATAGACTAAGCCCGCTTCAGCACTGCTATCTGCCACCCAGTTCAAGACTTCGGTGACATTTGATCCTTGGCTCAAGTGGTCTGCAACAGAATCCCACAATTTCAAATTTGTCAGGGATTCTTGTGCGTATTGACCCGCAGGAACGCTGGCTGGATCACCGATCGCTAATGTTTTTGCTTTAGTCAAATCTGAAAATTTCTCGATCTTAGCCGGATTGTTTTTCGGCACGATCAGGACGAGTTTATTTTCTAACAAATCAGTTTTGGTCGCACTGGCGATCAAGTCTTCTTTAGTTAAATTATCCATCTGCTTAGTGGCGGCTGAAAAGAAGATATCTGCATCCATACCTTGTTCGATTTGAGTTTGTAATTTTCCAGATGCGTCGTAAGAACCTTCGACTTTGACGTTGGGATTTTCTTTTTCAAAAAGTGGGATCAGCTTTTCGTTAAAGGCGTATTCCAAACTTGCAGCTGCTGCTAGTTTCAAGGTAACGGACTCCGCCTTGCTCGTTTGGGTCGTCGCTTTAGTACTGCCACTAGTAGAACTTGCCTTATTTCCGCAACCAGCTAGTGTGAGTAATGTCGTAACTGTCAGTAAACTTAACACAATTTTTTTCATCGGTACTGCCTCCTAATGATTTCAACAAAAATACTGTAGCACGTTTAATTTGAAAAAGATAGCGCTTTTATAAAAAATAATCTGCTTAGTTGAAAATTATTTAGCTCCGAAACAGTTAGTTCTAAAAAATATTATTTTGGTCACATTGTAAATTTTTTGGCAGGGTGCTATACTTTGGCTGAACGGAAAATGTAATCGCTTGCGAAAAAATAAAAAAAGTAGGGGAACGACATGAAAGAAATCTTCGAAGCACTACTAGCGCAACTCCAACAAAAAAAGGCGTGTATTCTAGTGACGATCACGGAAAGTCATGGCTCCACCCCACAAAAAACTGGGGCAATGATGCTTGTGAATTCACAGGGGCGAGTTACCGGAACGATTGGTGGTGGCGCGATCGAGTTTCAAAGTATCAAACAAGCTCAAGCAGATCTAGCTGCTAAAAAAAGTGTGCGCCGTGATTATAATCTTGCGCGTGATTTTGGGATGGTGTGTGGTGGACAAGTCTCGATCTTGTTCCAAACGTTTCAAATCGCGACACCAGCTTTAATCGCAGTTTGCCAACAGATCATCGTCAATCAGCAACACAACCGCCGAAGCTTTTTATTTGCTACGGCCGAAACTGCAGCCTGCCCTTTAACGATTTATACACCGGAAAGTGGTTGGCTACCAGAAAGCTTAGCTGCGAACTGGAACGGAGCAGTTGGTCCGCAAAACTTAGCGGGCAGCCAGTATGTTGTTTTTGAATTAAAAGCGTTGACGCGGGTAGTTTTATTTGGCGCAGGTCATGTTTCTCAAGCTATCGTCCCCGTGCTAACGCAGTTGGATTTTTATTGTGTCGTCGCGGATGATCGTGAAGATTATTTGACGGAAACGACTTTTCCTACTGCAAATGAACGCCGTAAAATTGCGTTTGATCAAATCGATGCGCTCCAAATCGCACCGGCTGATTTTGCAGTCGTGATCACGCGCGGGCATCTGCATGATTTTGAACTTGCGAAACAACTTTTACAAACTAAGGCGGCTTACATCGGTTTGATGGGGAGCCGACAAAAAATCGCGTTGCAACGAAAAAAATTGACCCAAGCTGGTTTTTCTCAAACGACTATCGATCGGATCAACATGCCGATTGGTTTAGAGATCGGTGCAGAAAGTCCCGCCGAGCTTGCGATCAGTGTCGCCGGTGAATTGATTGCACGTCGAGCACAAGTCAGGAAGTGTGCACATGAAAACGTTAGTTGATTGCTTAAATTTAAAAAAAGGCGTGGTCTCCGTGATCGGCAGTGGCGGCAAGACGAGCCTGTTACAATTGCTGGCGCGACAATTACCGGTAGAAAAAATCTTGTTGAGTACAACAACTAAGATGGGGTATCCGCTAAAAAATAGTTATGATCAATTTTACCAACGAGACTTTTCTCAGTTAGGCCAAGCACCAGGTGTGACGATCGCAGGTGTGGTCAGTGAGCACGATGGACGCAAAAAAATTACACAACCGTTAGATGCTACATTTCGTGATCGCTTTCCTTGTTTTGATTATGTCGTTTTAGAAGCAGATGGTTCCAAACAATTGCCATTAAAAGGCTGGGCAGATTTTGAGCCAGTAGTCTTACCGGAAACAACGACGACGATCGGTATCATCCCATTATCGGTTTTGGGTCACGTGATTGGTCCGACGACAGTCCACCGCTTGCCGCTTTTTTTAAATTTGACTGAGGCGGCGGCAGGGGATGTGATCACGCCAGTCATTTTGAAAACGGTGATTGAAGCAGCCACTGGTTTATTTCAAAAAGCTCAAGGGCATAAAATTTTATTGCTGAATCAAGTGGAAACGACCTCTGCTTGGCTAGCAGCCCAAATGTTAGCACAACAAGTGGATAAGTCAGTCGTAGATCAAATCGTGGCGGGCAGTACACGGCAAAATAAAGGAGTGGTCTTATGGCAGCGCTCAATGAATTGATCGTCGCAGTTCGTGGCGGTGGGGATCTAGCAACGGGCGTCATTCAAAAATTTTTTCACGCAGGGTTTAAAGTCGTGATTTTAGAAACTGCGCAACCACTAGCGATTCGGCGCACGGTAGCACTGTGTAATGCGGTTTATACGCAAACATTTCAAGTTGAGGATCTCGTAGCTGAAAAAGTCGCTGACTGGACTCAGTGTGAACAGAGTTGGCAACACGGACAGATCCCGTTACTGATCGATCCTGAAGCTGAAAGTTTAGCTCAATTACGACCGGCTGTAGTAGTAGACGCGATTTTAGCGAAAAAAAATTTAGGGACGACACCTGAAATGGCACCAGTGACGATTGCATTGGGGCCTGGATTTTCCGCGCCCAGCGATTGCCAAGTCGTGATTGAAACGATGCGAGGCCATTCACTAGGGAAATTGATCACAGCCGGTAGTGCCTTACCGAATACGGGGATTCCAGGCGTATTAGGGGGGAAAAGTGCGGAACGAGTGATCCATTCACCGGCGAGTGGCGTGGTCAAACATCGGTATCCGATCGGTACAGAAGTTACAAAAGGTGAGATTTTATTTTATGTTGGACAGACTCCCGTCTATTCACCACTAACCGGTGTTTTGCGCGGTTTGATCCAAGCGGGTATCGATATCCCGCAAGGTTTGAAATGTGGCGATGTCGATCCACGACCAAAAGCCCAAGTCGACTGCTACGCGATTTCTGATAAAGCGCGGGCATTAGGTGGCGCGGCTTTGGAAGCAGCATTGATGCAATTGCAACGAGTAGCAAGTGATGTGCTGATTTGAGCAGAACAAAAAACGTGAAAGACAATCGACTTTTTGTCTTTCACGTTTTTTGTTTTGACTGGCCTGTAGTTTATTATCCGATGTAATTATACAAGGTGTATTTAGAGATGTTGAAAAATTTCGCAACTTTATCGCCGGATTTGGTGATCAAAAAGGCACCTTTCTTGTTCAAGTACTGGATGCTCTTCACTTTGTCTTCTTTAGTCATCAGCGCAACGGGTTTACCGACGAGTTTGACAGATTCGAGGATCAATTCGTCTAATAGTTCGTTGACATCTTTTGGAATGAAGTTCGGGTCTTCGGATTCAGATTGATCGACCGCCGTAGCTGTCAGCTTGTGGATCGCATTTTCTGCGGCATACAGTGAAGAGGTATCGAAGTTGATTGAAAAAATCGCTTCTAAGTCACCGGCTTCGCCTTTGTAGTAGACAGTGCTGGACTTTAACACGCGGCCATCGTGGGTGCGAGTCAAATAGTTCAAGCGATCTTTTAGCTCGGCCGGATCTTTTTTCATCGTTTCTAAGACGACTTGAGAAGGTCCGTCTCCTACATGACGTGCGGTTACGTGGCCGTTTTCAATTGAGATGATGGAATGTTCCGTGTCTTCCGCATCAATCTTATGTATGACGACTTCGCAATCTTCGCCGAATTGCGTCGCGATCGCGCGCCCGATTTGTTGTAAAAAATCTAAGTTCGTATCGGAAATCATTGCGTTCCCTCCAAAAAAATTTTATTTGCTGGCAGAAGAAGCAGCGCAGGACTTACTTAACCTTGAAAACAACGGGAGCTAAAAAATTTTTAGTTCCTAGTGAAAGTTAGCAAGAACCTAGCTTTTTCGTCCTTTAGGATAGACTAATAATAGCATGATGGCAAGGATAAGACAAATAAACAAAAATAATTTTTAGTTTAGCTTTTTATTTTTTAGGTAAAGTGCTATACTAGGGACGAACAAGAAAGCGGAACAAAAAATTTGAGCCAACACTTGAACAGTTGTTAGGTTTGAAATTCTTGCAAGCGCTTAGACTTAAGGAGGTTACACATTATGTTGGTTGGAAACGGTCATTTGATTACGCGGCAAAAGGAAACCCCTTTCATTAATGATGGTGCCGTATTGATCGAAGGCAACAAGATAAAAGAAATCGGAACGACAGCCGAGCTGAAACAACGTTACCCGGATGAAGAGTTCATCGATGCAAAAGGTGGCGTGATCATGCCGGGGATGATCAATATGCACAATCACATCTATAGTACATTTGCTCGGGGACTTGCTATCAACGGCTACCACCCAAACGATTTTTTAGATATTTTAAAAGGGCAATGGTTCCGCTTAGATAGTCAAATGGATAATCACACGACTTATCACAGTGGACGCGTCGCTTATTTGGAAAGTATCAAAAATGGTGTGACAACAGTTTTTGATCATCAAGCTAGTTACGGCGAAATTGATGGCAGTTTAGATCAGTTGTCAAAAGCAGCCGATGAATTTGGTGTTCGGACGTGCCTTTGCTATGAAGTTTCTGATCGACATGGCAAAGATCAAGCTTTAGCTGCCATTAATGAAAATGTTCGTTTCATCAATGAAAGTAAAAAACGAACAGATGACATGCAACACGCGATGATGGGAATGCACGCGGCGTTTACGATCTCAGATGAGACTTTTGAAACCGCTCGCAAGTTAACGCCTCGTGATGTTGGCTTTCATATCCACGTGGCAGAAGGATTTTCTGATGTGAAAGATTCATTGGAAAAATACAATAAACCGATCGTCAATCGCTTGTTTGATTTAGATATTTTAGGTAAGCAAACGATCGTCGCCCATTGTATCTACATCAATCCACATGAGATGCAACTGTTGCAAGACACCGACACGATGGTAGTCACCAATCCTGAATCTAATATGGGCAATGCAGTTGGTTGTCCACCGGTTTTACGGATGTTCAATGACTACAACTTATTGTGTGGGATCGGAACAGATGGCTACACGAATGATTTGACCGAATCTTATAAAGTCGGCAATGTGATCCACAAACATCATTTAGTTGATCCAAATGCTGGTTGGAGTGAAATTCCAGCAATGATTTTTGACAACAATCATGTGATGGCCAACCGTTACTTTGATACAAAATTGGGTGTTTTAGAAAAAGATGCTGCCGCTGATGTGATCGTCTTGGATTACAAAGCTGCAACCCCAATGACTAAAGATAATTACAACATGCATATCTTGTTTGGTATGAATGGGAAAAACGTCACCGATACGATCGTGAACGGTGAGATTAAAATGCGCGACCGCAACGTGTTAGGTGTTGATGAGACAGAAGTTTACGCTCACGCACAAGAAGAAGCACAAAAACTTTGGAACCGAATCAATCAATAGAGGTGAAAAAAATGAGTGATATCATGCGTCCGATCTCAATCGATGCGTTACTCGATTGGGTCATGAAAGAATATCGGAAGACTGGCAATATCTTTGGCATCCGAAAATTTTTCAAAATGGAAAGCGCAAAAGAATTATCTTTGTTCAATGAACAGATGGAAACACCGATTGGACCTGCGGCAGGACCACATACGCAACTTGCCCAAAATATCGTCGCTGCTTATTTGAGCGGTGCACGCTTTTTCGAATTAAAAACAGTCCAAGTGATCGACGGTGAAGATCTTCCCGTTGCTAAACCATGTATCGCAGCTCGCGATGAAGGTTACAATGCTGAATGGTCCACGGAATTACGAGTTCCCCAAGCTTATGATGAATATGTCAAAGCGTGGTTTATCTTGAAATTATTAGCGCGGGAATTTGATCTTGGCGATCCAGATGGCTTCATCTTCAATATGAGTGTTGGCTATGATTTGGCCGGAATCAAAACACCGAAGATCCAAAAATATATCGATGACATGCAAGATGCTTCTACTACTCCGATTTGGGAAGAATGTTTGCAAGCAGCGAAACGTCATTTGCCACAATTTACGCGAATCGATGAAGCGTATTTAGCAACGATCACACCACATGTTTCGCATTCGATCACGCTTTCGACATTACATGGTTGTCCACCAGATGAGATCGAGCGAATCGCGACTCATTTGATTGAGGAAAAACATTTGAATACCTTCATAAAATGTAACCCAACGCTTTTAGGTTTTGACTATGCGCGCAAGACGATGGATGAATTAGGATTTGATTACATGGAATTTGATGATCATCACTTTGTAGAAGATCTGCAATTTGATGAAGCGGTTCCGATGATCGAACGCTTGTTAGCTAAAGCCCGCGGTCAACAATTGAGTTTTGGCGTGAAGATCACCAATACGTTCCCAGTCGATATCAAACAAAATGAATTGCCTGGTGAAGAGATGTACATGTCCGGTCGTTCATTGTTCCCATTAAGTGTAATGGTTGCTAAAAAATTATCGGATGCGTTTTCTGGTAAGTTACAAATCTCGTATTCTGGCGGAGCAGATATTTTCAACGTCAAAGATTTGTTTGAAGCTGGGATTTGGCCGATCACGGTAGCGACGACTTTGTTAAAACCAGGTGCCTATCAACGTTTAACGCAAATTGCTAATGTGGTCGTCGAAAGTCCTTATCCGACCCATGTCCAAGTTGATTTGCCTAAAGTGACCGAGTTAGTAGAAAAATCATTAACGCAAGCACGCTATCAAAAATCGATCAAGTTACCGATCTCACCGAAGATTAAAGAGCGTTTGCCATTATTGGATTGTTATACCGCACCTTGTCGTGGTACCGGTGGCTGTCCGATTGATCAAGATGTGCCGGCTTACCTTCGCTACGTTAGTGAAGGAAAATACTTGGATGCGCTGAAAGTCATCGTTGATAAAAACCCATTACCATTTATTACCGGTACGATTTGTGCCCATCCTTGTGAAACAAAATGCACGCGTCAATTTTATGAAGGAGCGATCGATATTCGCGGCGTCAAACTTGAAGCTGCCGAACATGCTTTTGATGAATTGATGGCAACGATGGAAAAACCAACGCCGCAACCTAACGCTACTAAAACGGCTGTCATTGGGGGCGGACCTGGTGGGATCTCCGCAGGGTATTTCTTAGCTCGTGAAGGGTATCCAGTCACCGTCTTTGAAAAATCAGACAAACTTGGTGGTGTTTGTACCCAGATCGTTCCAGAATTTCGGATCTCAGCTGAAAGTGTTGAACATGATGTCGACTTAGCCCGTTTCATGGGGGCTGAATTTAAAACCGGTCAAGCTGCACCAGATATCAAAACATTGCGGGAACAAGGCTACGAACATATTATTTATGCGATCGGGGCTTGGAAACACAACAATTTGAAATTGGAACATGGTGATGCAATCAACTCGTTGGAATTTTTAAAAGCCTTGAGAGACGATCACAGTGTCAATCCTTATGGCGAAGAGATCGTTGTCATCGGTGGCGGGAACACCGCGATGGATTGTGCACGGGCTGCTAAACGGTTACCAGGTGTGAAAAATGTTTCGATCGTATACCGCCGCGATAAACGCAACATGCCAGCAGACGAAGAAGAATTGTATTTCGCTTTAGATGATGACGTGACATTCCGCGAATTATTATCACCAGTCAGCCTAGAAAACGGTCAATTAAAATGTGAAGTCATGCAGTTAGGTGCACGCGATGCTTCTGGACGGAAACGGCCAGAAGGGACCGGCAAGTTTGTCAATGTACCAGCTACTACAGTGGTTTCTGCCATCGGTGAAAAAGTCGATGATACCTTCTTCAATCAAATCGGTCTGGACACTGATAATCGCGGCCGAGTAATTGTAGATCCAACAACTTTGGAAACTAATTTAGAAAACGTCTATGTCATCGGGGATGCGCAACGTGGACCGGCGACGATTGTTGAAGCCATTGCTGACGCGACGAAAGCCTGCAATCAAATTTGTAACGTTCACAACAAACATTACGAACGAGCCAATCAAAATATTGATTTGTCAGAACCAAGAGCCAAACGAGGAATCTTAGTCACGGAAGAACAACCGATGACCCAAGCAGAACGTTGTTTGGAATGTTCAACAGTTTGCGAATCGTGTGTCGACGTGTGTCCGAACCGCGCCAATGTCGTGATCAATGTTAACGATCGACCACAAATCATGCACATTGATCGGATGTGTAATGAATGCGGTAACTGTGAAACCTTCTGCCCCTATTCAAGTGCACCGTACAAAGATAAATTTACTTTGTTCAACAGTGTGGCTGATTTTGAAAATAGTACGAATGAAGGCTTTTATGTAATCGATCCTGCGAAAAAACAAATTTTGGTTCGTTATAAAGGCATTATCAGCGAGATCAACTTGAATCAACATAACTTGACGATCGCAAATGGAATTTTAGATTTAATGGAAACAGTGATTGACGACTACAGTTACTGTCTAGCCAATTAGAAGGTGTATGAAATGTCAATTTTAGTAAAAGGCGGCGTAGTGGTGAACAGCCACACGCGCCGTCAGTTGGATGTGCGGCTTGACGGTGAAAAAATCGTCGAGCTGGGCGCTGACTTAGCGGTAAAAGATAGCGAAGTCGTTGATGCCAGTGGGTGTTTCATCTTGCCAGGCTTTATCGATGCGCATACTCATTTGGAATTAAATAATGGCTATGCTGATACGTCAGATAATTTTACTACTGGTAGTGTAGCAGCGGTAGCTAAAGGAACGACGACTGTGATCGATATGGCGACACCAGATCGCGGGAAAAGTTTAGCTGACTGTTTGGCGACTTGGAACGCACTAGCAGAAAACAAAGCGTCGTGTGATTATAACTATCACATGTCAATCATTGAATGGACACCTGCGATTGCAAAAGAGATCCCTGAGATGGTCAAAGCTGGCGTGACGTCTTTTAAGATGTATCTAGCTTACGATAATTTGCGGACGACTGATGCTGAACTTTATGAAGCGATGAAAGCGATCAAAAGTGTTAACGGCATGTTAGGTGTTCACTGTGAAAATGGCGAGATCATCAATCAGTTGCAAAAAGATTATTTGGCAGCCGGTAAGACGGGACCGGAAAATCATCCACTGACTCGGCCCAATGCACTTGAAGCCGAAGCGGTGAATCGTTATCTGACGATCGCAAACACGGTAGGCTTAGCGGTCAATATCGTGCATCTGAGTACGAAAGAAAGCTTAGCCGTCGTTAAGCGCGCACGAGCTCACGGACAAAAAGTTTACGTGGAAACGTGTCCGCAATATTTGACGCTGACGGATGATTTATATCGCTTGCCAGACTTTGAAGGCGCCAAATATGTTTGCTCACCGCCTTTACGCAGTCAAGCCGATCAAGAAGCGCTGTGGCAAGGCGTGATCGCAGGTGACGTCAATACGATCTCCACGGATCATTGTGATTTTGACTTTGCGGCCAAAGAAAAATTTGGTAAAGCAGATTTCACGAAGATTCCCGGCGGATTGCCTGGAGTCGAGACGCGACCAGCGATCGTGTATACGACTGGCGTTGCAACTGGCAAGATCAGCATAGAACGGTTCGTTGCATTACTATCAGAAAATATCGCAAAACAATTTGCGTTGTATCCGCAAAAAGGAGTGATTCAATTAAACAGTGACGCGGATATTGTCGTTTGGGACCCTGAAGCACAAGATGTCATTAGTCAACAGACACAATTGCAACACTGTGACTACAGTGCGTATGAAGGATTTCAAACAACCGGGAAAGCGAAATTCGTTTTCCTTCGAGGTAAAAAAGTCGCAGAAGATGGAAAGGTCATTGCACCACGCACCGGCCGTTTCGTTTTTCGCAAAGTAAATCAGGAGGCGTAAAGATGGACAAAATCAAGTGGGTCAAAAATGAGATGCCCAAAACAGAAGACAAATATCTACCTTTAATGAATCAAGAAAATATGAAGAAAGCTCGCAAGTTCCACAAGAGTTTTCCTCAATACAGCGAAACCCCGCTCGTTGAACTTACTCAAATGGCGGACTATCTTGGCTTAGATGATTTCTTTGTGAAAGATGAATCGTATCGCTTCGGTTTAAACGCATTTAAAGTTTTAGGCGGTTCTTATGCGATCGCCAATTATGTGGCAGAACGTACAGGCAAAGATATTTCAGAGATTACTTATGACACATTGATCTCACCTGAATTGAAACAAGAATTTGGTCAAGCAACTTTTTACACAGCAACGGATGGCAATCATGGTCGTGGCGTTGCTTGGGCTGCCAATAAATTAGGTCAAAAATCCGTCGTCTTGATGCCAAAAGGATCAACGAAGATGCGGTTTGATAATATCGCTAAAGAAGGCGCCAAGGTTACGATCGAAGAAGAGAACTACGACGAATGCGTGCGGATGGCCAACGACTTAGCTGAAAAAGATGAAAACGGCATCATGGTCCAAGATACAGCTTGGGACGGTTATGAAAAAATCCCGACTTGGATCATGCAAGGCTACGGCACGATGGCCTCAGAAGCGGGCGAACAAATCGCAAAAGCGGGCAAACGTCCAAGTCACATCTTTATCCAAGCCGGTGTTGGTAGTTTAGCTGGTGCAGTGATTGGCTACTTCTCCAATCTTTACAAAGAAAATCCACCAAAAATGATCGTGATGGAAGCCCAAGCTGCAGATTGCTTGTACCAATCAGCCAAAGCAGCTGATGGAAAGATTCGCATCGTGGACGGCGATTTGACGACCATGATGGCGGGACTTGCTTGTGGCGAACCAAATACGATTTCCTTTGATATTTTGAAAAATCATACGGACTTCTTTGTTTCTTGTCCGGATTGGGTCTCAGCTAAAGGCATGCGCATGTTAGGTGCTCCTGTCAAAGGGGATACGCCGGTTACTTCAGGTGAATCTGGTGCAGTTGGTATGGGTTTGATCGCAACAGTGATGACCGATCCAAATTACAAAGAGTTGAAAGATCAACTCGGTTTAACTAGTCAATCAGATGTATTGATGTTCTCAACTGAAGGGAATACCGATCCTGATAATTATAGAAAAATTTTGTGGGAGGAAGAATAAAATGGACTTCGAAGCAATCAAAAAACAAGCAGCAAACTATGAAAAGGATATGACAAAATTTTTACGGGACTTAGTAGCAATTCCTGGTGAAAGTGCGGACGAAAAGAAAAAATTAGAACGCGCCAAAGCTGAAATGGAAAAATTAGGCTTTGATAAAGTCGAATTTGACCCACAAGGGAACTTATTAGGCTATATGGGAACTGGTAAAAAACTGATTGCCTTTGATGGCCATATGGACACCGTTGCGATCGGTGAAAAGAAAAACTGGAAATTCGATCCTTATGAAGGTTATGAAAATGACACTGAGATCGGTGGCCGTGGGACGAGCGACCAAGAAGGCGGAATCGTTTCAGCTGTTTATGGTGCGAAGATCATGAAAGATTTAGGCTTATTGAATGATGACTATACTGTTTTAGTGACAGCCACCGTTCAAGAAGAAGACTGCGATGGTTTGTGCTGGCAATATATCATCAATGAAGATAAGATTCGCCCAGAATTCGTCGTTTCAACTGAACCAACTGATGGCGGGATTTACCGTGGACAACGGGGCCGGATGGAAATCCGCATCGATGTCAAAGGCGTCTCCTCTCACGGATCTGCACCAGAACGTGGTGACAACGCAATTTATAAAATGGCTGACATTTTAAATGATGTGCGCGCTTTAAACAACAATGACTGGACTGAAAGCACTTCAATCAAAGGTCTAGCGAAAATGTTGCAAGAAAAATTCAACCCTGAATGGGAAGAAGCTCGCTTCTTAGGTCGTGGGACTGTAACAGCTTCACAAATCTTCTTCTCTTCACCAAGTCGTTGTGCCGTAGCGGATGGCTGTAGCGTTTCATTAGACCGTCGGATGACAGCTGGCGAAACTTGGGAAAGTTGTTTAGAAGAAATCCGCCAATTACCAGCAGTTCAAAAATACGGTGAAGATGTAGTCGTTTCTATGTATGACTATGATCGTCCAAGTTACACAGGACTTGTTTACCCAATCGAATGCTACTTCCCAACTTGGGTCATTCCTGAAGATCATGCCGTTACCGAAGCATTGATGGAAACTCATCACAATTTATTTGGCGACAAACGTCAAGGACCTGATACCCAAATCAAAATGCGGGCCGCTCGTCCAGTCTTAGACAAATGGACCTTCTCAACTAATGGTGTCACCATCATGGGCCGTAACAACATCCCTTGTATCGGTTATGGACCAGGTGCCGAAGACCAAGCCCATGCACCAAATGAAATCAGTTGGAAAGAAGATCTCGTTCGTTGTGCTGCTTTTTACGCAACACTTCCTACGATCTATACGCAAAAAAATAAATAATTCTAGTGAGCCAGCAAGTGCTCCAAACATTGCTGGCTTCCTTTTGGTGGACTCAACCGGTTCACTAAACTTATTCAATCAAGTACCATTCAATTGACTAATCAAACTCAAAGGGGAATCAGCAAAATGGCCGATTTTAAAAAATTATTAGCAGAGATCAAAGAACAAGATACAGCGAAAATGCATGGCAATGATTTCATGCAAACATGGGAAAAAAGCGACGCAGAATTAAATGCGACGTTAAAAACAGCAGATGCGTTGCGCGACTTGCGGGAACGTAACATCTCCACTAGAATTTTCGATTCTGGTTTAGGAATCTCGATTTTCCGGGACAATTCAACTCGGACTCGTTTTTCATTTGCCAGTGCATGTAACATGTTAGGTCTAGCAGTCCAAGATTTAGATGAGAAAAAAGCCCAAATCGCTCACGGCGAAACAGTTCGGGAAACTGCAACCATGATCTCATTTATGGCTGATGTGATCGGGATTCGCGATGATATGTATATCGGCAAAGGTGACGCGTATATGCGCGAAGTCATCGAATCAGTAAAAGATAGCTATCAAAGCGGTATTTTAGAACAACGTCCGAACTTAGTCGATCTTCAAGACGACCAAGATCACCCAACCCAAGTTTTAGCCGATCTTGATCATATGATCCATGAATTTGGCGGCGTCGAAAACTTAAAAGGGAAAAAAATCGTCATGTCTTGGGCTTATTCACCATCTTATGGCAAACCGTTATCTGTAGCACAAGGGATCATCGGTTTGATGACGCGTTACGGAATGGATGTCGTCTTAGCCCATCCTGAAGGCTATGAAGTCATGCCAGAAGTAGAAGAATTAGCGAAGAAAAACGCTGAAAAATCTGGTGGTTCATACACGAAAACCAATGATATGAAAGAAGCCTTTGAAGATGCAGATGTCATTTATTGCAAGAGCTGGGCACCGTTCAAAGCCATGGAAGAACGGACTGAATTATACGGCAATGGCGACTTTGATGGCATTGACCGTCTAGAACAAGACTTATTAGCTCAAAATGCGAAACATAAAGATTGGGCTTGTACCGAAGACATGATGAAATTGACTAAAGATGGTAAAGCGTTGTATATGCATCCGCTACCTGCTGACATCACCGGCGTTTCGGCTGATGAAGGCGAAGTTGATGCTTCAGTCTTTGATCGTTATCGCGATGAATTATACAAACAAGCCAGCTTCAAACCATATATCATTGCCGCTATGATCTTCTTGAGCAAATTCAAAGATCCAGCAGCTAAATTACAAGAATTAGAAGACCAAGCACAAGATCGTCACATGTAAATGCACCAGCTTCTGAAGCTAAGCTGAACTTTCGACAAACACGTTGCAAAGTGTCAGCTTAGCGCAATAGAAGCGCAACAATTGCACAACGAGGAGATGGAACCATGACAAAAGTGGTTGTAGCACTAGGTGGGAACGCTTTAGGTAACAATTTAACAGAACAAATGAAAGCGGTTAAACAAACGGCGACTTCGATCGTAGATTTAGTCGAAGAAGGTTATGAAGTCGTTTTAGTTCACGGCAATGGTCCGCAAGCCGGCATGATCAAGTTGGCAATGGATGAATTGACTGAAAAAGATCCGGAAAAATATCCTTCCGTTTCATTATCTGTCTGTGTCGCTATGAGTCAAACGTATATCGGATATGACTTGCAAAATGCTTTACGAGAAGAAATGCTTCATCGCAAGATCCAAAAGCCAGTCGTAACTGTCGCAACCCAAGTCGTTGTTGACGAAAACGATCCGGCTTTCAATCATCCAACGAAACCGATCGGCCGGTTTATGACCAAAGATGAAGCCATGGACTTGAAATTACAAAAGAAGATTGAAGTAGTGGAAGATGCCGGTCGCGGGTATCGCCAAGTCGTCGCTTCACCAAAACCAAAAGAAATCGTTGAACTGGAGACGATTACTAATTTGATCCAAGCCAATGAACTTGTCATCACTTGTGGTGGTGGCGGGATTCCAGTCATCAAACAAGCTAACGATCATTTGAAAGGGACACCGGCAGTCATTGATAAAGATTATTGTAGCGCGCTGTTAGCCGAAGTGATTGATGCTGATTATTTGGTGATCTTGACAGCGGTCGAAAAAGTCGCTTTGAATTTTGGCAAACCGGATCAAAAAGAATTAGCAGATGTTTCGATTGCTGAAATGAAAGACTACATTAAAGAAGGTCACTTTGCACCAGGCTCAATGTTACCAAAAGTTGAAGCTGCCGTTTCGTTTGCTGAAAAAAGCGGCCATGATGCCTTGATCACTTCACTGGAAAAAGCCAAAGAAGGACTTGCCGGGAAGACGGGAACGGTCATCAAAGGGAAATAATAAATGCATTGGAGCATCATCATAAGGAGGAAAAACATGTCTAAAAAAATGATCAATTCAAGCCAAGTACCAGCACCGGTGGGACCTTTTTCTCATTCTGTAGGCACCGATGATTTCTTATTTATTTCTGGTCAATTAGGGATCGATCCTGCGACTGGGAAATTACCAGCTGATGTTTTAGCGCAAGCCAAACAAAGTTTCAAAAATTTTGACGCGATTTTAAAAGAAGCCGGCATGACAGCTTCTGATGTTGTGAAAACGACGGTCTTTTTGACGGATATGAATGATTTTGCAGCGATCAATGAAGTCTATGCCGATTACTTCGGTGATTGGAAACCCGCGCGTTCTTGTTACGCGGTTAAAAGTTTACCAGCAGGTGGCGATTTTGAGATCGAGGCGATCGCTGCCAAATAAGCGATCCTCCGCAAACTTTCTGAATTAGTCGTTCGGTTGCGGAAAATCGTTTGGGCTTACTTATGAAGGGAAGAATTATTTATGAATTCAGAAGAAAAAAATAGTCTATTTGACTATGATGCCAAACCTTCGTTGACGGAAGTCGTACCATTAGGATTACAACATGTTGTGGCTGCAGTCGTTGGGATCGTTACGCCAGGTTTGATGATCGCCAAGGTCTGTAACTTAAATGGCAGTGACACCACGCTGTTGATCCAGACTTCTTTGATATTTGCGGGCATCTCAACTTTGTTACAGATTTTTCCATTGTTCGGCCGCTTTGGGGCACGTTTGCCGGTCGTAATGGGTGCAAGTTTTGCGTATGTGCCGATTCTTTTGACGATCGGTGGTGATTTTGGCATCAGAGCGATTTTTGGTGCGCAATTGATCGGTGGTATCATCATTATGTTAGTCGGGTTGATCTTGAAAAAAATCCGCTTCATCTTTCCGCCGATCGTCACAGGAACGGTAATTTTAAGTATCGGACTTTCACTTTTTCCGGTGGCCGTGAAATACATGGCTGGCGGTGTTGGAAATAAAGACTACGGCGCATGGCAAAATTGGCTGATCGCGTTGGTGACTTTTTTGATCGTCTTTTACTTGAATAATTTCGGCAAAGGTTTTTTGAAATTATCTTCGATCTTAGTCGGAATGGTAGCCGGGTATTTGATCGCCTTAGCAATGGGCATGGTCCAGTTTGATCCGGTGGGAAAAGCCGGGATCGTTCAAATGATCAGCCCGATGCATTTCGGGATGGAATTCAAACTAGTGCCGATCTTAATGTTAACGATCGTCTCGATGGTGGGGTCAGTTGAATCAATCGGCCAATTTACTGCAACGACAGTCGGTGCGATGGATCGTCAACCGACCGATAAAGAATTGTCCGGCGCCATCATGGGCAATGGGTTTGCAAACTTTATCGGGAGCTTCTTCGGGAGTGTACCAGTTGCTACTTTCGGCCAAAACGTCGGTTTAGTGATCACGACAAGAGCGGTCAATAAATTTATTTTAGTCTTTGCTTCAGGCATTTTGTTACTAGCGGGTTTCATTCCTAAAATCTCCGCTTTATTGACGACGATCCCATATGCCGTCATCGGAGGCGCAACGATTTCGGTTTTTGCAACGATTGCGATGACAGGGATCAAAACGATCTCACAAGAAAAATTAACGCCTGAAAACACGATCATCGTTGGTTTATCACTAGCCTTTGGTGTCGGGACTGCATTATCAGAAAATTGCTTTGCTGGTTTTCCAGCTTGGGTCACGACGATTTTTGGAAACTCTGAAGTGATCTTAACGACGATTTTAGCAATTGTTTTGAATTTAGTCTTAAACCACCTGAAAGCTAGACCGAAAGCCAAAGAAGCTTAATTTATCATCAACTTGTCGGCTGTATGTATCTCTACTCATACTTTCTCATTGACCACACATAGAGAATCCTTTTTTAAGAAAATACAGCTTATACACGTTCCGATTTGTCAGTTCATATCTTTTACGTTCAAAACTCAACCATTGAGCGTTCAGTTTCTCAGATGCAGCCGACAAGTTTATGAACAGATTTATTTCTGTCGATAGATCAAATAAAGCTGAGCTATGGCTCAGCTTTATTTGCTAAAAACGTTATCTATTGTAAGTGGTACGGAGGGGAAAATAATGAAAAAAGATCCAGCGCTGACGTATTCATTGACGCTCCGCTTGTTAAAAAATGAACGATTTTTAGGTCCTGGAGTCGTGACGATCTTAGAATTGATCGAACGAGAAGGGTCGTTGAATAAAGCTGCCCAAACGATGGCGATCTCCTATAATAAAGCGTGGCGGATCGTGCAACGAGCCGAAAGCCAATGGGACCGCCCTTTGTTAGAGACGAAAGTCGGTGGACCATGTGGCGGCGGTTCCAAATTGACCCCAGATGCGAAAGTCTTGTTAACTAAGTACCATCAATTTGAAACGGAAACCTATCAACTAGTCGATCAAGTCTTTAACGAGATCTTCCAAGAATTCTTATAAAATGTGAAGTTTTTTACAAGAAAATGGTAGCGCTATCTAAAAGTTTATAAAATCTCAACAAAAAAATTTTTTTCTATTCAAAATATTATTTATAGGTGTTATAATGAACCCGAGATAAAAATAATTGTTGGGAAGTGGGATGGATGTACTCATTGACTGTAAATGGTCAACCAGTCACCTGTGAAAAAGACAAAAAATTGATGCATTTTTTACGTGATGACTTAGGATTAACCGGAACCAAAGACGGCTGCGATCAAGGCTCGTGCGGCGCGTGTACTGTAATGATAAATGGAAAGGCTTCTAAGAGTTGCTTATTCACGTTATCAAAAGTTGATGGCAAAGAAGTGACAACGATCGAAGGCTTGACCGAACGCCAAAAAGATGTGTTTGCGTATGCATTTGCTAAAGCCGGTGCGGTTCAATGCGGCTATTGTATTCCTGGGATGGTCGTTTCAGCTGTTGCCTTACTTGAAAAGAAACCTGATCCAGATGAAAAAGATATCCGCAAAGGAATCCGAGGAAACATTTGCCGCTGTACTGGGTATGTCAAGATTATTGAAGCGATTCAATTAGCTGCTAAAATGTTCCGGGAAGAGTTACCGATCCCACAAGAAAAACAACATGCGAAATTAGGCGATGATTTTAAACGTGTTGATGCAGTAGAAAAAACATTGGGCACAGGGATCTATGTCGATGATATCGACTTTGAAGGTTTGCTTCATGCTTCGGCGATCCGGGCGGCTTATCCGCGCGCTAAAGTTTTAGCGATCCATAAAGAGAAAGCGCTTGCTCATCCAGATTGTGTAGCGGTCTTTACCGCAGAAGATGTACCGGGGAACAATAAGATCGGACATTTGGAATTTATTTCTGATTGGGACGTCATGATTCCAGTAGGCGGTATCACTCGTTATGTGGGGGATGCGATCGCGTTGGTCGTCAGCAAAAACAAAGACACACTGGCTGAGATCAAAGAGTTGGTGGAAGTTGAATACGAAGAATTAGAACCAGTTTTAAGTTGTGAAGAAGCGCTAGCAAAAGACGCGCCGAAGATTCATGAAAAAGGCAATACATTGTCGCATGAACATTTAGTTCGTGGGAATGCTGCTGAAAAGATCAAACAATCCAAATACGTCGTTTCGCAACATTATTCCGTTCCGATTAATGAACATGCCTTTATGGAACCTGAATGTGCGATCGCCCAACCAGAAGACGATGGGATTTTATTGTATAGTGCGGGGCAAAGTATTTATGATGAGCAACGAGAGGTCAGCCGGATGTTAGGCTTAGAAAAAGACCAAGTCCACGTGCAAGCTAAATTAGTCGGAGGCGGCTTTGGTGGGAAAGAAGATATGAGTGTCCAACACCATGCGTCATTAGCGGCTTATTTATTGAAACAACCAGTCAAAGTTTTACTAAGTCGCGAAGAAAGTTTGAAAGTCCATCCAAAACGTCATGGGATGGAGATGGATTTTGTCACGGCTTGTGATGAAGAAGGTAACTTGACGGGGATGAAAGCGGTCATTTATGCTGACACCGGAGCCTATGCCTCACTAGGCGGACCGGTTTTACAACGGGCGTGTACTCATGCTGCGGGACCTTATAAATATCAAGACATTGACATCGAAGGTTTTGCGATTTACACGAATAATCCCCCATGTGGTGCTTTCCGCGGCTTTGGAGTGTGCCAAACTGCCTTTGCGATCGAAAGCAACATTAATTTGTTAGCGGATCAAGTCGGGATCAGTCCTTGGGAAATGCGTTATAAAAATGCAGTGGCATACGGAGATACGTTACCCAATGGCCAATTAGTTTCGAAAAACGCAGCGCTGAAAGAGAGTCTGCTAGCGGTCAAGGATACTTATGAAAAAGCGGAAGTTGCTGGGATCTCATGCTTCTTTAAAAATAGCGGACTTGGTGTCGGTGTACCGGATGCGGGTCGTTGTATCGTATCGGTCGAAGGTGGGAAAGTCCATATTCGGACCAGTGCTGCTTGTATCGGTCAAGGAATGGCAACGGTCACGACTCAAATCGCCTGTGAAACATTAGATATTGATCCGGAAATGATCGTCGCCGAAGCACCAGATACTCGCCGAACACCTGATTCTGGGACAACGACTGCTTCACGTCAATCACTATTTACTGGTGAAGCATGTCGTCGCGCAGCCGAACAACTCCGAGTTGACCTTGATATGGGCCGTTCTCTACAAGAGTTGGAAGGAACAGAGTATTATGGTGAATTCTCACCGGACACCGATCCAATCAATTCAGATAAACCAAATCCAATCAGCCATGTCGGCTACGGTTATGCTTCAGAAGTTGTGGAGTTGGATGAAAAAGGTAAATTGAAAAATATTTTGGCTGTTTATGATATTGGTCAAGTCGTAAACCCTCGTTCTGCTCAAGGTCAAATCGAAGGCGGGATCGTCATGGGGATGGGCTATGCGCTGACAGAAAACTTTGCGTTAGAAGATGGTTATGTCAAAGCAAACTATGCAAATCTAGGCTTGATTGATGCCTCAAAAGTCCCACCAATCACAACGCAATTTGTTAAAGCAAAAGGAATTCATGAAGGCATTGCTTACGGCGTCAAAGGTGTCGGCGAACTAGCCACGATTCCGATTGCCCCAGCGATCGCCGGGGCTTACTATGCCAAAGATAAACAATTACGACCAACTTTGCCATTAGCAGATACACCGTACGCGAAAAAGAGAAAATAAAGGTAGTGAACAGACATGAAAGAACAAACGAGTGCCGTCATCTTAGCTAGCGGATTTTCAACGCGCATGCAAACCGATAAATGCTTTTTAACTTACGAAGGGCAGACCTTTTTAAATCGAACAGTCGAACTTGCACGCGAGGCTGGACTATTTGAAGTTATTGTAGTTGTTCGACCTGAACAATACGTGAATTGTCATTTTCCTGAAGATGTCAAAGTCGTAATCAATCGCAAAGCCTTGCAAGGACAAAGCGCGGCGGTCAAATTGGGAACGGTCGAAGCAACCGGTCAACATTTACTTTTTTTACCGATCGACCAACCCAATTTGACGAAAGAACTTTTGCGAAAAATCGCTGATCGTGGTCGCAGCGATAAAATCGTTTTTCCGGTGTATCACAATCATCCGACGACTCCGATCTTTTTTGGGAATGACTTTATCGAGGAACTGCTGAAAGTCACTGGAGATGAAGGTGGTCGTTCTGTGCGGGATCGTTTTCCAGAAAGCTGGCGGGCGATCTTCACTCAAGAAGCTCAGTTAGTAGACATCGATACACCAGAAAGCTATCACGAATTGCTACATTGTAACGAACCGGTCTCCTGTTAACTAAATTTTAGCCGCTTTTAATTGCATAGTTGCCGCACTGTCATTTCATGTCTAGAGGTAGAATCGCTTGTTGATTCTGCCTCTTTTTTACTAAGTGGGGGACTGTTGCAGTAGAGAAAGTTTGCATAGCTCACGCCGATTGAGGTGGCGCATGCTTTTTTCCATCAAACCTGCTAAGCTTAAGAGAAAGATATATGAAAAGGATAATAAAAATTATTTTTACAACCTGAAAAAAATTGTAACAAACAGCGGAATCTATGTTATATTAGAACTGTAAAAAACAGTTGGTATCAGCAAATGTAAGGGTTTGCTGAATGAAAAAATTCTAGGAGGAACCAAAAATGACAGTAGCAAAAATCGTTTATGCCAGTATGACCGGAAATACAGAAGGAATCTCAGAGATCTTGGAAGAGCAATTCAAAGCCAATGATGTGGACGTTGAACGTGTCGAAGCCGATGATGCGGATGATGATTTCTTCGATGATGCCGATATTTGCGTTGTCGCGACGTATACGTATAACGATGGCGAATTGCCATTTGACTTGGAAGATTTCTATGAAGAGTTACCAGACCAAGAGTTAGATGGAAAAGTTTTTGGGGTCGTGGGAAGTGGCGACAGCGAATTGTATCCTGATTATTTTTGTCATGCAGCCGATGCATTTGAAGAAGCTTTTGAAAAAACCGGCGCGAAAAAAGGGCATGAGACTGTGAAGATCGAAAATGATGCAGATGATGAAGATGAGGAAAAATTGGTTGAATTTGTGAAAGCTTTAGTTAACGCATAAGCTGAAAAGGGGGCATTTTTGTGTTTACTATTTCCCAATGCCGTAAACTTTCGGAAAATGAGTTTGAATTTTGGGTCGAAGCACCTTTAGTCGCCAAAAAGGCTAAACCTGGTCAGTTCGTTATTTTGCGCATCAATGAAGTCGGAGAGCGGATTCCCTTGACGATCGTGGATTGCAACGAACAGTTCGGGACGATTCATTTGATTTTCCAAGTTATCGGCAAATCAACGGCTGAACTAGCGCAATTAAAAAACGGCGATCAGTTGCATGACTTGTTAGGACCATTAGGAAAGCCAACAGCGATCAAAAATTACGGTCATGTCTTGTTAGTCGGAGGTGGCGTTGGGATCGCAGCACTTTACCCAATCATTAAAGGCTTAAAACAAGCAGGAAATCGTGTCGTGACGATTTTAGGCGCTAAAACCAAAGAGCTCGTCATCTTGCAAGAAGAATGTCGCAAGTATTCCGATCAGTTGATCATTATGACCGATGATGGGAGCTTAGGACGCAAAGGTTTAGTAACCGATGCGATGAAAGCGGTTTTTGAATTTGAAAAAATCAATCACACTTGGGCGGTTGGTCCAAGTATGATGATGAAGTTTTGTACCTTGACTGCTGAAAATTATCACGTTCCGATCTTTGTATCACTTAATCCGATCATGATCGATGGTACAGGGATGTGTGGCGGTTGTCGCGTAACCATCGCCGATTCGGTCAAATTCGCGTGTATCGATGGACCGGAATTTCTAGGCAGTGAAGTGAATTGGGATGAATTCATCATGCGTTTAGGTCAGTATCGAAAAGAAGAAGCCGTCGCATTTGAAACATATCAAAAGCAGGTGAAAGAATTTGGCTAAGAGAAGTTATCAAAAAACACCGATCACCGAACAAGCGCCAGCTGAGCGGATCCATAATTTTTTAGAAGTAACTCATGGCTATACGCTAGCAGAAGGAAAATTAGAAGCGAGTCGCTGTCTGCAATGTAAAGACGCGCCTTGCATTCAAAATTGCCCCGTCATGATCGATATTCCTGGTTTTATTCAAGCGATTAAAGAAGATGATTTAGAAAAAGCATATACGATCATTCATCAGTATTCCAATTTGCCAGCGATCTGCGGACGAGTTTGCCCGCAAGAAAAACAATGTGAAGCTGTCTGCCGCTTAGGGCGTTCGAAAAAATTTGAACCAGTCGCAATTGGGAAATTAGAACGGTTAGTGGCTGACTGGGCGTTAGAACAACCGACTGAAGTTACGCCCTGTCCATTAGACCGCGGGAAAGTCGCCGTGATCGGATCTGGTCCTTCAAGTCTGACCGTTGCCGGAGATTTATGTCAGTTAGGGTATCAAGCGACGGTTTTTGAAGCCCTTCATCAACCAGGCGGCGTCCTGAGTTATGGGATTCCTGAATTTCGTTTACCGAAAAAAATCGTTGCAAAAGAAATCGAAAAAATCAAAAGTCTAGGTGTCGAGATCAAAACCAATGTTGCCGTTGGGAAAACGATCGATATGGATGAGATCTTGGCTGAATATGACGCTTGTTATATCGCTGTTGGTGCTGGCGCGCCGAAATTTATGGGTGTACCGGGCAGTGGCTTCAAAGGCGTTTATTCCGCCAGCGAATTTTTGACACGGATCAATCTGATGCACGGGTATGAATTTCCAAAAGTCGCGACACCGATTAAAAAACATCAGCATGTTGCAGTCATCGGCGGCGGAAATGTCGCCATGGATGCTGCGCGCAGTGCGAAACGCTTAGGAGCTGAACAAGTCACCGTCATCTACCGGCGTTCAGAAGAAGAACTACCCGCTCGCCGCGAAGAATATTTGCATTCATTAGAAGAAGGCATTGAATATTTGTGGCTGACGAGTCCAGTGGAATATTTAGCCGATGAAGAAGGCAATATTGAAAAGATCCGCTGTATCCAAATGGAACTCGGTGAGCCGGATGAACAAGGTCGGCGCCGACCAAAAGAAATCCCAGGCAGTGAATTTGAAGTGGCGGCCGATGAAGTGATCGAAGCAATCGGTCAAGGTGCTAATCGCATTTTATTAGATACATTTCCTGAATTAGCTGTCAGTTCTCGCGGGTATATCCAAACAAAAGAAGCGAGTTGTGCGACGAATATCCCCGGCGTTTTTGCAGGTGGCGATATCGTAACAGGTGCTGCGACGGTGATCTTAGCGATGGGCGCAGGCAAATTAGCCGCTAAAGAGATTGATGACTATATCCAAAAAAAGAGTAGAGAAGGAAGCTTATTATGAAAAAAATGAAAACAATGGACGGAAATACAGCAGCTGCTTATATCTCCTATGCATTTACGGAAGTCGCTGCGATCTATCCAATCACCCCAAGTTCTACGATGGCAGAAGTCGTGGATGAATGGTCGGTGAAAGGTCAGAAAAATATTTTCGGTGAACCAGTTAAAGTCGTTGAGATGCAATCAGAAGCTGGGGCAGCCGGTGCAGTCCACGGTTCCTTGAAAACAGGTGCGTTGACTTCGACTTATACGGCTTCACAAGGTTTATTGTTGATGGTGCCTAATATGTATAAAATTGCAGGGGAATTGTTGCCAAGTGTTTTCCACGTGGCTGCTCGGGCCGTTGCCACAAATGCGTTGAGTATTTTCGGTGATCATAGTGATGTGATGTCGACTCGTTCGACTGGTTTTTGTATGTTAGCTGAAGCTGGCGTCCAAGAAGTCATGGATCTTTCGGCTGTGGCACATTTAGCCAGCATCGAAGGCAGCTTGCCGTTCATTAATTTCTTTGATGGTTTCCGGACCAGTCATGAATTACAAAAAATCGAAGTGTTAGACTACGATGATTTGAAAAAAATGATGAATTGGGAAAAATTAGCCGAGTTCCGCAAACAAGCGATGAATCCAAATCATCCGCATATTTCTGGGACTGCACAAAATCCGGATATTTATTTCCAATCTCGTGAAACAGTCAATCAATTTTATGATGCGATGCCAGCCATCGTCCAAAAATATATGCAACAAATCAATGCGTTACGTGGAACTGATTATGATTTGACGACGTATTATGGCGCACCAGATGCCAAAGAGGTTATCATTTCGATGGGGTCGGCAACACCGGTCATTCGTCAAGTCGTCGATCATTTGAACGCGCAAGGACGCAAAGTCGGACACATCAATATTCATTTGTATCGTCCATTTCCAAAAGAAAATCTACTCGCAAAATTACCTGATACCGTAGAAAAAATCGCAGTTTTAGATCGGACGAAAGAACCCGGTGCCGATGGTGAACCTTTATTATTAGATGTGCAAAGTATTTTGTATCGTCATCCAAATCGTCCGCAAGTCATTGGCGGCCGTTACGGGATCGCGTCAAAAGATGTTACGCCGGAACAAATCGTTTCAGTTTATGATGAATTACAAAAAAGTGAAGCTGAGATGAAACCGCGCTTTACGATCGGGATCAATGATGATGTGACGCATTTGTCATTACCAAAATATGAACCATTAGATTTAACACCAGCCAGTACCTTCCAAGCAAAATTCTGGGGCTTTGGTTCAGATGGAACGGTGGGCGCCAACAAACAAGCTATCAAGATCATCGGCGACAATACCGATATGTACGCCCAAGCTTACTTTGCTTATGATTCGAAAAAATCCGGTGGCTTGACGGTTTCCCATTTACGTTTTGGCCATGAACCGATCGACTCGACTTACTTAGTGGAACATCCGAATTTTGTCGGCTGTCACAACTCCGCCTATTTGCATAAATACGATTTAGTCAAAGGTTTGCGCGATGGTGGTACCTTCTTATTGAATACGGTCTGGGATGAAGAATTAGTCAAAAAACATTTGCCAGTCAATTTGAAACGTTACTTAGCTCAACATAACATTGATTTTTATATTATCGATGCGATGCATATCGCGCAAAATAATGGTTTAGGTCGCCGGATCAATACGGTGATGTCCGCTGCTTTCTTTGAAGTGACTGATATTATGGATCGCGAGACTTTCTTACCATTGTTGAAAGGCGAAATCGAAAAAGCCTACATGAAAAAATCAAAAACGATCGTTGAGAAAAACTGGGCCTCAATCGATCAAACGTTTGACCAATTACACAAAGTTGAAGTACCTGCTGAATGGGCAGAACTAGCAGAAGTTGCACCTGTCATGGATGAAACACGTCCTGAATTTGTCCGCAACATCGTCGACACGATCGATCGGCAACAAGGAGACGACTTATCCGTGGGAGATCTGATCAATAATGGGATGTTAGGTGGCGTGATGCCAACTGGGACGGCCGCTTATGAAAAACGCGGGATCGCCTTACAAGTACCTGAATGGATTCCTGAAGCCTGTACGATGTGTAATGAATGTTCATTCGTCTGTCCACATGCGGCGATTCGCCCATTCTTAGCAGACGATGAAGAAATGGCGGAAGCTCCTGAAGGCTTTATCGTTCGTGACTTCAAAGGTAAAGATGGCTTGAAATACCGCATCCAAGTGTCACTTGAAGATTGTACTGGTTGTGGGTTGTGTGCCGAAGCTTGTCCAGCTAGCGCGTTAGTCATGAAAGATTACGACGAACAACAAGCACAAGCTGTCAACTGGGCGTTTGCGATGACATTGCGGCATAAAGAAAACCCATTGAAAGTCAATTCAGTCCGCGGCTCACAATTTGAACAACCATTGATGGAATTTTCCGGTGCTTGTGCTGGTTGTGGTGAAACACCATACATCAAATTGCTGACACAATTATATGGTGATCGCATGATGATCGCTAACACAACGGGTTGCTCTTCCATTTACAGCGCCTCTTCACCAGTATCACCTTACACGACCAATGAATGTGGGCAAGGTCCAGCTTGGTCGAATTCATTGTTTGAAGACAACGCCGAATACGGTTTTGGGATGTTTACAGCGAACCAAGTCAAACGGCATCGGTTGTACTCAAAAGTCCAAGCTGTCTTGGCACAAGGGCTCGGTAATGAAGATACGCAAGCTTTACTACAAGATTGGGTCGATCATGTAGACGTAGGCGAAGGTAGCCAACAACGGGCTGCTAAAGCAATCGCTGCGTTGAGTGAAGAAAATGATCCAGCATTGACAGCACTGTTAGAAGATCAAGATATGTTTGTCAAAACGAGTCAATGGATCTTTGGTGGCGATGGCTGGGCCTATGATATCGGCTTTGGCGGAATCGATCATGTTTTGGCTAGTGGCGAAGACATCAACATCTTTGTGATGGACAATGAACTCTATGCTAATACTGGTGGTCAAATGTCGAAAGCCACGCCAGCTTCTGCGATCGCGAAATTTGCAGCTGGTGGGAAGAAGACTGCGAAAAAAGATTTAGGTATGATGGCCGCGACTTACGGCAATGTCTATGTCGCCCAAATCGCGATCGAAGCCAACCCAACGCAAGCCTTGAAGGCAATCGTTGAAGCGGAAAGTTATCCTGGACCTTCCATCATCATCGGCTATGTTCCTTGTATCAATCACGGTTTGAAAGGCGGGATGGTCAACTCCATCAAAGAATCCAAACAAGCGGTTGAATCTGGTTATTGGCAATTGTATCGCTACGATCCACGTTTAGCGGCCAAAGGTAAAGATCCAATGAAAGTCGATTTCAAAAAAGCCGACTTCACTCAGATTCCAGCCTTGTTGAACATGCAAAATCGTTTTGCTGCTTTGCATACAGTGAAAAAAGATGAAGAAGTCGTGGAAGAAATGTACCAAAAGACCGTCGAAGATATGGAACGGCGCTCTGAAACATACAGCGAATTAGCTGCCATGAAAAAAAATAAAGACAATGCTAAAGTAAAACATTAAGCTACGCTAGCAACTGTCAGAATAACTCCTTTGCGACTCATCGATCATCTGATCGGTGAGTCGTTTTTTAATAGTCAAGGAGATTATAGCGTTTTGAAGTGGTACAAAGATTGAATTGTCAGTCTTCATGCCACTTTTCAGATTGTCAAAATATCGTAGAAGGATGCAGATAGTTGTAAAAAAATGAAATAATTATGTCAACAAGTATAGAGATATTCACTACATACAAGTCAATATATTGCGAGCTCTCTAGAAAGTAGATAACTATCCTGAAAAAGTAAAAATACAAGTATAAGCATTCATAATACTTGATTAAAAGCGATAAATTTCCCGAGAAGATCAACATTAGATCAATTTACCAATAGAGAATATGTTAACTTCACATAAAATTGAACTTATCAAACCTAATGAGATAAGAAACTGTCATAATTATCTTTTTTACATAAAAAAGTAACGTACGGAATTAAAAAGCCCTCCATACGTTACTCCTTTATATTATAAAATATTTAGTCGATTAATTATTTTACAGTCCATACCATGCAATACCTTCATATTTCCAACCTGATTTAACAAGAGCATCACGTTCATACGTATTTACTGTATAATGATGAGCTCCAGATTTTGCAGAAGGATTGTACAAACGATAAAGAGGTGTTTTTTGACTAGGATCTGAATAGAAGGCAATACCTTCATCTTTCCACCCTGATCTAATAAGCATGTCGCGTTCGTTAGCATTCAGTGTATAATGATGATCTCCACCGTTATTTGGATTAAACACGCGATAAACTGGGTTACCTTTTGATGGAGCAAACCATGCGAGTCCTTCTGAATTCCAGCCGGATTTTTGCAGCAAATCGACTTCAGCTGATTTATTTGTATAAAAGTGTTCACCAGTATTCTTGTTATACATACGATAAATAGATTGGGTGTTATTCAATTCCTCGTTGATCCATCCTTGTATTGCGCTACTAATGTACGTACCTCCATTATAAGGTTTAGAAATGCTTTCGAATGTATGGATTGTAACTACTTGATTTTGATTATTGTATACAGGACTGCCACTTTGCCCCTTGACAGCATCAATTTGATAGTTAATATTTTTGTTATTATTTGCGAATCCTGTAATTTTTCCAGAATCCGTCCACATAGTAGGTTGTCTATCTGATGTGTATTTATCTCCAGGATATCCTGTAATATTAATCGCTGTCTGAGGAGTTAAGTTGGATGATAATCCCATCCAACCAGACTGTAGCCCAATTGGTTTATTCAAACGTATCATAGCAATATCATATGGTAATCCTTCATCATATTTTTTAGCTGTTGTAAAACCAGATGAAACTGCAAGTCTAACCTTGCTAGCTTCTCCAAACGGAGCAACAGATTTATTTCTACCCGGATAAACATCCACATTTGTAGCCCATTTAGCTTGGTTTTCAATATCATAGACAACATGTGCTGCTGTTAAAACAGTATCTGGAGCAATGAGAACACCAGTACCGCCTGCGGAACTATTATTACTAAAGAAAGAGTTTATTTGAACAATAGAGGAATATGGAAATGTAGAGGTGTTAGTAATTTCTCTTCTATTGTCCGGTCCTATAACTTTATTGGGCTCAAACTCTCCTTGAAGAGAGTCTGAATTCTTAGTTGATTCTGTTACACCAGATAGACCAGTTTTTGAATTGTTAGTTGTCTGGTATCCTTGCTGACTAGGCGTGTCCACACTTTTTTTATCAGCAGTGATAACTTGTCCATCATCGGTAACCATATCATAAGGTGAGGCTGCATCAGAAATGACCGATCCGATCCCTAAAGAGGTCATTATCATAACAAAAATAGATAAAAAAGCTTTCTTTAAATTATTCGTCATACCAAGATACTCCTTCATATTTCCATCCAAGACTAGCTAGCGAATTTTTTTCATTCAAATCTTTCGTGTAGTGATGAGCTCCCGCTTTTGTATTTGGGTTATAGAGTCGATAGATTGGTTGATCTTTTTGTGCAGAAGAATTAAAACTTACCCCTTCGTCATGCCAACCATGCGCCACTAGCATATTCACTTCAGACTTGCTAGTTGTATAGTGGTGATCGCCTGCATTGGGATTATAAACTCGATAAACTGGAATCCCATTTGAATAAGCCTTCCAAGCATTGCCTTCAAGTTGCCAACCAACTTTTGTTAATGCATTACGTTCAATCGTAGCTTTTGTATAGAAATGCTCCCCACTATTAGGATTATATAAACGGTAGACATCAAGAGTCTCTGGAAGCACAGTTACAGTGTAATATTCATATTTAGTGGGTGTTTCAAGGTCATCATACTCGTTTCCTAATAGTTCACTGATGGTCGTTTGTGACAACATAATATCATAATGAAAAGTTGCAATACCTGGTTTTACTGCTTGCCAGTTGCCATCTTGCCCGAATTTAAAAATCGAGGGATCGCTTGAAGTAAAGTCGACTTTACCCGTTGTCGAAATTCCATTAATGTTTTTAATTTTGTAATCAAGTTTCCCGCGGTCACCTACATGAACTGTTTCGGGAATATTTTTAATCTCTGCATTTAAATCAATTCCAAGACTTTTGGCATT
The DNA here is from genome assembly GCF_902706605.1 of Enterococcus sp. CSURQ0835. Taxonomy (GTDB): domain Bacteria; phylum Bacillota; class Bacilli; order Lactobacillales; family Enterococcaceae; genus Enterococcus_A. Next base: position 92,439 of record NZ_CACSLH010000010.1, read on the forward strand.
AGCTTGATCTGAAACTGATAAAATGAGTACACCGAGAAAGGCTGTCAGTAAGCTCAACGTTCCCCCAACAATGTGACGATTTTTCCTCATTTTTAACATAATTTTCCTCCTTAAAATAATGTGTATATTATTACAGAAATATAATAAATGTTTTTTATTGATTATGAAAGTTTTAGAT
>NZ_CACSLH010000011.1 GCF_902706605.1 Enterococcus sp. CSURQ0835
AGCGCCTTTCAAATTCTTATCATGCGATAAAAATTGTTATACGGTATTAGCACCTGTTTCCAAGTGTTATCCCCTTCTTAAGGGCAGGTTACCCACGTGTTACTCACCCGTTCGCCACTCCTTTTCTCTCGGTGAACCGAAGTTCGATGAAAGAAAAAGCGTTCGACTTGCATGTATTAGGCACGCCGCCAGCGTTCGTCCTGAGCCAGGATCAAACTCTCATATATAAGTTCAACACGATACGTTTGTATCGATGTTGAACTATAGTCAAATTTTCTAAAAGAACAATTTGACGTCATTTGAATTTGTTAAGCTCAAATAAAATTGATTCGCTAGCATAAATTGCTTGCTTGTATGTTGTTTCTATAAATATAGAAACGCCCTACACATTTGGTTCGTCTTATTTCGTTCAGTTTTCAAAGGTCTACATGGTGTTTCGTGTTGCATCAGCAACTTTTACATCTTATCAGCTTTCCAGCTGAAAGTCAACAACTTTTTTAAATTATTTTTTTGAAGTTGTTTGAAGTGCTTGATGCGACTTTGTTAGAATACCTAATCTCAAGCTATTTGTCAATAACTTTTTTTAAGTTTTTCGAGCGAGATATTTGACTTCCTCGTTTCGAACAATAATTAATATACCAACTTAATTCGGATTGGTCAACGATTAATTGTACTTTTTTGCCACCTTTTTTTATACCCGATTGTTATCGCGTAACAGTTTTGAAACATTCGTTAAAATCACAAAAAAGACGGATAATTTTGCAAGATACACAAAATCATCCGTCTTTATTTTTTAGCGCATCGTTGGAAAAAGCAAAACATCACGAATCGATTGGACGTCTGTCAGTAACATGACGAGACGATCGATCCCAATTCCTAATCCACCAGTTGGCGGCATTCCATATTCTAACGCTTCTAAGAAATCTTCATCTACGCCATGGGCCTCATCGTTTCCTTGTTCGCGTTCTTTTTCTTGCGCTTCAAACCGTTCCCGCTGATCGATCGGGTCATTTAATTCGGTAAAGGCATTGGCAAACTCACGCCCCACGATAAATAACTCAAAGCGATCCGTAAAGCGATCATCTTGCGCATTTTTCTTAGCCAGTGGTGAAACTTCCACAGGATGACCATAAATGAAGGTCGGTTGTTGCAATGTTTCTTCAACAAAGGTTTCGAAAAATTCGTTGATGATGTGGCCGACTTCCATATTATCGTTGATTTCTACGTGGTGTTCAGCTGCTAATGCGCGCGCTTGTTCCAGCGTCATAGCTGGCCAAAAATCAACACCGGTTTTTTCTTTGATCGCATCGACCATATGCACGCGTTTAAAATCAGATTTCAAATCAATCGTTTGACCATCATAGGTGATCGTATTTTCGCCTAAAACTTTAGCTGCCACGTCGCGGATGATGCCTTCTGTCAAATTCATCACGTCTTCATAATCGAAGTAAGCGGTATAGACTTCCATCATCGTAAATTCTGGATTGTGGGTCGTATCGATCCCTTCGTTTCGGAAGACACGGCCGATCTCGTAAACTTTTTCCATCCCGCCAACAATCAAACGTTTCAAATGCAATTCCAACGCGATCCGTAAATACAGATCCATATCCAACGCATTGTGGTGCGTGATGAACGGACGAGCCGCAGCTCCACCTGCTTCGTTGTGTAACACAGGTGTCTCGACTTCGATGTACCCTAAGCCATCCAAATAACGACGGATCTCACTGATAATCTCACTGCGTTTCACAAAACGGTCGAAGCTATCACGATTTGAGATCAGATCTAAATACCGTTGACGATAGCGTTGTTCTACGTTCGTCAAACCATGATACTTTTCTGGTAATGGTCGCAATGATTTTGTCAATAGCGTGATCTTTTGAGCTTTGATGGACACTTCACCGGTATCAGTCTTCATGATTTCACCAGTCACGCCAAAGAAATCGCCTAGGTCAGCATGTTTAAAAATCGCGTAAGGCTCTTCACCGACTTCATCTTTTCTGACATAGATCTGGATCTGACCTTCGCGATCTTGTAAATGGGCAAAGCCAACTTTTCCTTTGCCGCGCTTGGTCATCATCCGACCAGCAACACTAGCCGTCAAGCCTTTTTCTTTTAAGTCTTCTTTTGTGTCTGCATCAAATTTTTCATGGAGCTCTTTTGAATTTGCTGTCCGTTCAAACCGCTCGCCAAATGGATCTTGGCCTTGCTCGCGGATATTTTCCATTTTTTCACGACGGACACGCATTTGATCGTTCATTTCCGTCTGATAATTTTGTTCTTCTGTCACGAAGATTCCTCCTTCATTCTTGCTATTCTTTCTTATAATGCCAATGAATACATAAAAAAGCAAGCCGAATTCAGGATTCGGCTTGAAATCTAGCGAACTTTTTGGCGTTCCGTTTTTTCGACGAAAGCATCCAATAAGTCATTGATGACGTGTTGTTCTTCGGTCTCATTGATAGCGACTTTGACTTTGGCCGCCCGCGGAATGCCTTTTAAATAATAGCTGGCATGTTGCCGGAACTCACGGCACGCGATTTTTTCACCTTTTAGATCAACGAGCCGTTGCAAATGCACTTTGGCCGTGGCGATTTTTTCCCGTGGGGTTGGTTCAGCGATCAATTCACCGGTCTCCAAGTAATGTTGCGTACGATGGATCATCCACGGATTACCAAGCGCAGCGCGACCGATCATCACCCCATCAGCGCCGACTTCTTCGATCATACGCTTCGCATCTTCTGGTGTTCTGACATCGCCATTACCCATGAACGGGATTGTCAAGTGATCAGCGACTTGTTTCAACACACCCCAGTCGGCTTCCCCTTCATACATTTGCACTCGTGTCCGACCGTGCATCGCTAGAGCAGCTGCGCCCGCACTTTGAGCTGCCAGTGCATTTTCCACAGCAAAGATATGCTCACTGTCCCAACCGATCCGCATTTTGACGGTGACAGGAATGTCGACGCTAGACGCCACTGCGTACACCATCTCATAGACTTTATCGGGATCTAACAACCACTTAGCTCCCGCATCGGTTTTAACGACTTTATTTACCGGACAGCCCATGTTGATGTCCACGATGTCCGCTTCCGTATTTTCTTGAACGAAGCGCGCTGCTTCTACTAAAGAATCTTTATTACCACCAAAGATCTGCACGCTTAACGGATGTTCCCGTTCATCGATGTAGAGCATCTCTAACGTCTTTTTATTTCGAAAATGAATCCCTTGGTCACTAATCATCTCACAGACGACCAGCCCGGCACCAAATTCTTTGACCGTTACGCGAAACGCGGCATTTGTGATCCCAGCCATCGGCGCCACCACGACCCGATTGGGGATCTCGACATCGCCGATCTTCCACGTCCCATTCAATGGTTTTGTCATTTAACTCTCTCCTAACGCTTCTTGTTTCAATGCAGCGAGGTCTGCTTCACTGTATTCGTATTTATTGTTGCAAAACGTACAAACTGCTTCAGCACCGTGATTTTCATCGATCAATGTCTGGATCTCTTCCGCACCTAGCGCGATGATCGCTTCGGCAAATTTTTCTTTCGAGCAATCACATTTAAATTGCACCGGCATTTTCTCGAGCCAGTCGATCTCGGTCGTTCCTAACAAGCCCGTCAAAATTTCTTCGGGGGTCTTGCCTTCATCTAACAGACTGGAAATGCGTGCGGTTTGCGTTACTTGCTGCTCGATTTTGTCGATCACTTCGTCACTTGCACCAGGCATGATTTGGATCATGAAACCACCCGCTGTTTTGATCGTGTCATCGGTGTTCACTAAAACGGAAACCCCGACTGCAGAAGGCACTTGCTCAGAGACTGCCAAATAATAAGTGAAATCTTCGCCGATCTCACCAGAAACGATCGGTGTTTGACCAGAAAAAGGTTCTTTTAAACCTAAGTCTTTGATCACAGTGAAATTACCTTGCGTCCCAACTGCACCCCGGACATCCAATTTACCTTGAGAATTTAACGGCAAGCTCAAATGTGGATTTTGGATATAGCCTTTGACATCACCGCGTCCATTACTGTCGACGACGATCGCGCCAGCTGGTCCATCCCCTAATACTTTCACCGTTAATTTGTCATCACCTTTTAACGTCGCGCCTAACATCAACCCGCCAATCATCGTACGACCTAACGCTGCTGAAGACGTGTTCCAAAGCTCATGACGACGTTGCGCTTCGGCGATCGTTGCAGTGGCATCCACCGCATAAGCCCGCACAAAACCGTCATAAGCCAATGATTTTACTAAATAATCGCTCATGCTTGTACTCCTCGTCATTAAAATCAAGTTGATCATTCAGCCATTGACTGCTTTTGATCAACTGTTACTCGTGATTGCATCATACTAGGAGTTTTGAAAATTTTCAACTGCTCCGTTCCGGTTTAAGAAAAGTTCAAGGTGCCCGTAGCTTTGTACGCAGTTGTAACGCAGCCTTCAAGTGACCGAGCACCATCTTAAAACGAAAAGAGGGCAAGATCAATCCGCGTTGATCTTACCCTCTTACTTCAATCGATTTTATGCTTGATGATCCGAATCCGAATCATGTGGTTCCGCATCTTTCGGTTTGACATCCGTTGAATCCGCAGCGTTTGGCGCTGGAGCTTTTTCAGCTGAGTCTTGGCCTTTCGTTGCTGAATCGCTAGTTGATTTATCATCTTCTGCTTGTTTTTCAGCATCTTTGACTTCCAAGGCGCGTTTGGCTTCTTCAAATGTCTGTGCTTGTGATTTTTCACTTGGATACAAGCTGTCGTTTTCCGGCATCTTGCCATCTTCAAACAATGACTTGATCGCTTTGGCATCCAATGTTTCGTATTCCAATAATTTTTCAGCGATCAATTTATGCTGGTCACGATGAGATTCGATGATCTCGCGAGCTTTTTCGTGGGCTTGCATCAAGATCTTGCGCACTTCTTGGTCGATCTCAAAGGCAACTTGTTCAGAATAAGCTTTTGTTTGGCCGTAGTCACGACCGACAAAAACTTGATGGTTGCCTTCATATTGAACCGGACCAAGTTTTTCACTCATCCCATATTCCGTGACCATGCTACGAGCTAATTGTGTCGCTTGTTCAAAGTCATTGGAAGCCCCAGTTGATTGAACATTGAAGATGATCTCTTCAGCTGTCCGCCCCCCTAAGAGCCCAACGATTTGTTCGAACATATCGTCTTTGGTCATCAACATCTGATCTTCTTTTGGTAAGGCAATCATGTAACCACCGGCGCGTCCTCGCGGAATGATCGTTACTTTGTGAACGACCCGTGCACGGTTCAAGACCATTCCAATGATCGTATGGCCGGCTTCGTGGTAGGCGACCATTTTACGTTCGCGTTCGGAGATGACCCGATCTTTTTTCGCTGGTCCGGCGATCACGCGATCTTCGGCTTCATCCACATCAGAAGCGTCGATTTTTTTCTTGTTCCGACGCGCAGCTACTAAAGCGGCTTCGTTCAAGACGTTTTCTAAGTCAGCACCGGCAAAACCTGGTGTTTGTTGCGCTACGACTTTCAAATCAACATCATCTGCTAACGGTTTGTTCCGTGCGTGGACGCGTAAGATCGCTTCCCGACCTTTGACATCTGGCCGACCGACTAAGATCTGACGGTCAAAACGTCCCGGACGCAAGAGAGCTGGATCTAAAACATCTGAACGGTTGGTTGCGGCAATGACGATGACGCCTTCATTCCCATCAAATCCATCCATTTCAACAAGCAACTGGTTCAAGGTTTGTTCACGTTCATCGTGACCGCCGCCCATCCCAGCGCCCCGTTGCCGACCGACTGCATCGATTTCATCGATGAAGATGATCGCAGGTGCATTTTTCTTCGCTGTTTCAAATAAATCCCGAACTCGGCTGGCACCGACCCCGACGAACATTTCGACAAAGTCTGAACCTGAGATCGAGTAAAACGGTACGCCAGCTTCACCAGCAACTGCTTTAGCCAGCAATGTTTTACCAGTTCCGGGAGGTCCTTCTAGTAAGACCCCAGCTGGGATTCGAGCGCCCAGCTCCACAAAACGCCGTGGATCTTTCAGAAATTCCACGACTTCCACTAATTCTTGTTTTTCTTCTTCGGCTCCCGCGACATCAGAGAAACGGACGCGGTTGGCTTTTTTGTCGGCTTCTTTGGCTTTGGATTTCCCAAAGTTCATGACCCGACCGTTGCCGCCACCGCCGCCACCTTGTTGGCCCATGATCATGTAAAAGAAGAAGACCATGATCAAGATCGGCAAGAAGCTGACTAGTAAAGTGATCCACATGCCGCTGCTAGATTCTTCTTGGACATCTGCTTTGACTTTGTGGTCTTTGGCTAGATCGCTGACTTCTTTTAACGAAGAGTCATTCGGCAAGACGATCGTTGAAAAGTGTGTCGTCGTCGTGTCGGTCGATCCGATGATGCTCAAGCCGCCAGCGTTTGAAACTTCTTGTTTTTCTTTGTACTGCCCGGTGATCTTGTAGACCCCGTTGGATGGCTGGATCTTGAAGTTTTTGATTTTTCCGTCCTTCATCTGTTGGGTGAAGGTACTATACTCGATGTCCGGCGATTGCGATTTGTTATCTCCAAATAGGAAATAAACGACCATCACCAACGCCAAGATCACGAGGATATAATAGAGGGCATTTTTGACCCCCTTATTATTTTTGTTCATAGGCGTCCTCCTTGGATCGTTTTTGTTTTATTCTGACCAATTAATTATAACACAATGTTTTTCCAACCAGCATTAATTTGATTGATAAACTTCTGGTTTTAACACGCCGACATACGGCAAATTGCGATAAGCTTCCGCATAATCCAATCCGTAGCCGACGACAAATTCATTCGGCACATTGAATCCGACATAATCGGCAGTGATATCGACCACGCGGCCTTCTGGTTTGTCTAGAAGCGTCACGATCTTCACCGAATTAGCTTTACGGTATTTGAATAGATCAACTAAATAGCCTAATGTCCGACCACTGTCGATGATATCTTCGACGATCAATAAATCGCGGCCTTCCACGTTGGTGTCAAGATCTTTTAAAATCTTGACCTCACCAGATGAGACCATTTGATTGCCATAGCTTGAGACATCCATGAAATCTAATTCGAGATACGTATCGATCTCGCGGACAATGTCAGCCATAAAGGGGATGGCTCCTTTTAAGATCCCGACTACTAATGGATTTTTATCAGCGTATTCTTTCGTCAATTCGGCACCTAGTTCAGCGGAACGTTTTTGAATCTCTTCTCGCGTAATCAAAACTTTTTCAATATCTTTTTCTAGCATAAAAGGGGCTCCTTTCAATTCTTTCCCTGAGCGTTATATTCAAGTATGTAGTGTATTCTATCAGTTTCATTCCTAATACTCAAATAAGAATTCACTAAAGGTAATAGCGCTAAAACGCGATCGTTCGCATCGGTCACTACCCAGAGCTGCTCGCGTTTTTTTTGCGGGATTTTTTGGTCGATCAAATAGCGGCGGACCTTTTTAAAAAGTGTCGGACTCAACTGGATGCGATCCCCGGGTCTACGCCGCCGAACAACTAGCGGCAAGGCTGTCGTCAAAGGTAATTCCAGCTGATACTGAGCTGACGTTTTCCCCGTGCTTTGGCGCAAACAAACCGTTTCCGTCTCACTCAAAGCAACTGCTTCTTCTGCTGTAAGAGTAATTTGCGACACATTTTTTACCGGTTTTGTTTTCATCAATCCTAATTGTTCATAGCTTCGGAAAAATTGCCAACCACCTTCAAGATCGATCGTCCACTGGGATTTGGTTTTAGTCATCAAGGTCAACACTTGTTGCAATTGTTTTTGACTGATCGCCACTTCGCACTGCTGACAAAAAAATTGCAAGAAGTAATAGCGCGTACTGGCATTTTCCGGCAAAAGTGTGCGGGCAAATTGCCAACCGGTCGAAGTTTCCGTCACTTGGTCCAAGCGATTGGCTAATAATTCTTTCAGCGCATCATCTGCTGAAAACAACTGCTGACTGAATTGCGCAAAATGTTGTAGCACTTGGGGATTTTCTTGTTTTAATTTCGGCAGAACATGATGCCGCAGCCGGTTGCGCAAATACGCGTCAGAAAAATTGCTCGCGTCTTCTAAATACTGAAGCTGGTGCTGCTGGGCGTACCGATACAACGCGGCTTTTTCAAACGTCACTAACGGCCGCACTAGCTGACCTGTAGCAAACGGCTGAACTTTTTTGATTCCGGCATGAGTCGCTAAACTGCCACCTCGCACTAGTCGCATCAGCATCGTCTCCGCTTGATCATCCCCATGATGGGCCGTGAACAATAGCTCATAGCCCGCTTCTTCCATCACCTGTTCAAAAAAGTGGTAGCGAAACGCGCGGGCTTGTTCTTCGACACCGCTTGAAGGGATCGTTTGCCAACGCGTTTCGTAAAATGGTACGTGTAACGTGTGGCAAAGGGTCCGCAAAAAATCCGCTTCCGCTTTAGACTCAGCACGCAACCCGTGATCCACATGTGCCACGCCGAACGTCACCGGTAATTTCGTCAACAAATGCAGTAACACTTGCGAGTCAACCCCCGCAGAAGCCGCCAATAAAATCTTCTGACCTTGAAAGAAAGCCTGATTTTGTTGCCAAAAAGCTGCTTCCATCCTACCACCTCCTTATGAACTCAATGTGAAATGAAAAGCGAAGAGAAGGTCGTTCTCGTAGCTAGATCTAATGAAAAGCGCAGCAGGCTCGTTCAACTTTCCAGCAATAAGCGGTCAATTGATTTTTGGCGCTTTTTGCCAACAGCTGACTTTTCCCGACAAAAAAAGCTGAAACCCATCGGATCTCAGCTTCCCGTGTTAGCTGCGACGTCCGCCGCGGCCGCCACGTTTTCCCTCTGTATTACGTTTTAGTGATGATAAACGATCATCACTATCCTTTAAAAAGGAACTCATCAATGTATCGAAGTCTTGTTTGCCGCCGCCGTGATTGTTGCTTGGTCGACCTTTCCGGCCTTGTGAACGGTTGTCGCGATGTCCGCCGCCACGATTATCGCGGTTATCACGATTGTCATGCTGGTCGCGGCTTTCACGGTGTTCACGATATGGTTTCTTTTCAGCTTGTGGTTGATCTTGCGCTTTTCGAATTGAAAGACCGATCTTGCCGTCATCACCAACCGAGGTCACTTTGACGGTCACTTCATCTCCTACGCTTAAAACATCATGGATATCTTTGACAAAACCATTGGATATTTCACTGATATGGACTAAGCCGGTCTTCCCTTCTCCAAGATCAATGAATGCACCAAAATTTGTGATCCCAGACACTTTTCCTTGTAGCTTAGCTCCTACTTCGATTGACATAAAAAGATTGTTCCTCCTATTTTTAATTACCTATTTATTAAAACTACTTGTTGGTAGTTTCAGACTTAATGATTTCTTGTGGATCATTGGTGGCTGGCGTCGCTTTTTGCTCTGGTAAAACGAAGATCAATTCATCGTCTTTAGAATAATAATAACGGCTGCGGGCTAGCTTTTCCACGTAGTCATTATTTTCTAACAATGCGACATCATGCTTTAAAGTCGTTACACGCGTGTCAACTTTTTTAGCTTCGACTTGCGTTTTTTCTTTGATCGACACTAAATTATTCAAACGCTGGTGTTCGTGAAAGATCTGAATACTCATAACGGTAAAGATCACTCCGACCACTGCGATCACCGCAGCTAAACGTCGGCGGCGAAAGATCAATTGTCGTTGTTGCTTTTGAAATTTCACATATTGTTCTTTCGCATAAGGAGTGCCGATGGAGGCTACTTTCGGTTGCTGTTTTTCACTCATTTTCTCCGCTCCCATCCTTATGATATTCCTACCCATTATAACAAGTCCCCTAGAGGATGTCTATTTGATTTCGCTTTATTTAAAGGTTATTTTCCACGCGCTCTTCCCGAATGATCTCATACATTTGCGCCGCGTCATCTTTTTTAGTCGATTCATGTAGCTCAGCGACTTTGACTTCCAACACTTTATTCCCAAAACGGATCTTCACGTCATCGCCGACTTTGACATCAGTCGAAGATTTCGCTAGTTTGCCGTTGACTTGGATCCGCCCTTTGTCCGCCACTTCTTTAGCCACTGAGCGGCGTTTGATGATCCGTGAGATTTTCAAAAATTTATCTAAACGCATATTATTTTCCTTCTTTCTTCCAATTGATTCGTAAGATTTTTGCGCCAAATGGCAATAACAGCCACTCCCGCAACGTTAATAACTTCAAGCGGATCGCAAGTAAAATAAATCCGCTACCGCCTAAGCCGACCCCGATGATCGCTAAAAGCAGTGCTTGACTGCGGTGCTTGATGTCGCCGATCGTAAAATGTAAAACGCCGTAATAACTAAAGATCACGACACTCATCCCCATTAAACATGCCAATAGTTTGAACGTGAAATGTCCTTTGCGATATTGCTGGATGCTTTTTTCACTTGCACGCTGTAAGACGACTAGCGTCACGAATAAACTGAAAATCGTCGCCAGACTTGCCCCCAGCGTTCCCCATTGTCGAGTAAACAACGTCGTGGTGGCGGCCTTGACTGCCAAACCGCTGCCAGCTGCCACAAGTGGCGCGTGATTACGGTTTTGACTTTGGGCGATACTTTGGTGAGCTTGGATCAATGCCATCAAAAAAATCGCCAAGACAAAAACTGTCAGTGTCCCATTGCCGGCTTGATCTTTGAACAACCCATAATTCACTAACGGCAACAACAAGGCTAGCCCGACTGAAGCTGCAGCTGCCACGCCACTGGTCAAGCGTAAAAAGATCTGGCTGTTTTTGACAAACAGTTCCCGATCATTTAAATAGCGCGTCAAGATCGGTAAAAAACTAGCGCTCAACGCCAACGCGATCACTAATCCTAGTTGGACTAGCGGTTGGCCGCGATCATAGACTCCTTTTGCGATCTTAGCTCCTTGTTCAGTCAAGCCATGTGCCACCAACGCTTTTTTGATGGTGAAAGAATCCACCAGTTGGAATAAGATCAAAAAACCACTGTAGATCGTCATTAAGCCGCCTTCCACTACTAGCCGGCGAAAAAGTTGCGGTTGCTGGATTTTTTTCAACGGCCGACTGAAGCCGGTCCCTAAGATTTTTTTCTGATAATACACTAAAACGATAATTGCCGCCAGTCCGCCAAAGACTGCACCAGACATCGCCACCGTCCCGGCTTGATAGACCGACCAGCCAAATCGCTGCAAAGCCCAAGCTGAAAATAAAATCACCGTCACTCGGATCACTTGCTCGATCACTTGTGAGATCGCAGTCGGGGTCATCAGCAACTTGCCTTGAAACTCGCCCCGGCTAGTCGCCAACACCGGCATCAACAAAAAGGTGAAGGCGACTACGCGAACTAATGGACTTAACTGACTGTCCCCCATCCAGCGGGCGATCTCGTTGCTGAAAAAAAAAGTCCCCGCCCACAAAACGAGCCCGATACTGGAAATCAGCGGGAACAACTCAGCTAACACTTTTTTTTGCTGCGAAAGTGTCGGCTTTTCCGCGACATATTTCGAGATGAATTGCGGCAAGCCCGACAGCGCCAACGTCATGGCAAGACCATAGATCGGATAGACTTGCTGGTAGACGTAAAAACCTTCATCGCCAGCTAAGTTTTGATAAGGCACGCGATAGATCGCGCTTAGGATCTTCGCGACAAACGACGCGGCCGTCAAGACGAACGCGCCTTGCATCATGACTTTCATTTCTTTATTAGCCAGGTGAAGCCCTCCTAACTTTGATACTTCTGCGCTTTTAATGCACTGACGAATTTTGCGATCTCTCGCAGCCAAATCGCGGTGTCCATCTTTTGACCGATCGTTAATTTGATGGTCATTTTTTCTTTTTCTACGCCTAAAGTTGCCTTCATCTTCGTAGCCGTCAACGCGGCAAACAATTGCTCGGCGGTGTATTGCTTCGTACCCGCTTTACTCAACGTGAAGACTAATTGCCGTTCATTGCGCTGGATGCTTTCCACTAACGCGCGATCGCCGTCCATTTTGATCTGGCCGACTGTCAACAAATGCGCCACTTCATCAGGATAATCACCAAAGCGGTCGATCAAATCATCTTCCACTTCATTCAACATCTCTTCTGATTCCAACTCGCGGATCCGTTTGTAGATCTCGATTTTTTGCCGTTCATCTTCAATGTACGTTCCTGGAATATACGCATCGATCCCCAGGTTGATCTCCACTGACGTCCGCTCCACTTGTGCATTTTTTCCTTGCTTGCGAGCGACCGCTTCTTGTAGCATTTGAGAATACATGTCAAAACCGACTGCATCGATGAAGCCGTGTTGCTGGGCACCTAACAGATTGCCCGCCCCACGGATCGATAAATCCCGCATCGCAATCTTAAAGCCAGAACCGAGTTCAGTAAAGTCTTTGATCGCTTGCAGACGTTTTTCGCTGACTTCATTCAAGATTTTTTGCGGTTCATACATGAAATACGCATACGCTACTCGATTGCTCCGACCGACGCGTCCCCGTAATTGGTACAACGTCGACAGTCCCATATAATCGGCGTTTTCGACAAACAATGTGTTGACGTTTGGAATATCTACCCCAGTCTCGATGATGGTGGTCGTCACTAAAATATCATATTGACCATCAATAAAATCTAACAACGTATTTTCTAATTGGACCTCGGTCATCTGTCCATGAGCAAAACCGATCCGCGCATCCGGCACCAATTCTTGCAGCTCACTGACTTTGCGTTCGATCGTCTCGACGCGATTGTACAAATAAAAAACTTGCCCGCCTCGCGCTAGTTCCCGTTCGATTGCTTCTCTAATAGCGCCGGGATTTAATTCCATCACGTACGTTTGAATCGGGTAACGATTTTCCGGCGGTGTTTCAATCACGGAAAGATCCCGCACGCCAAGCATCGACATGTGCAATGTTCGAGGGATTGGAGTCGCCGTCAAGGTCAACACATCCACCTCAGAACGTAATTGTTTCAGCCGCTCTTTGTGTTTGACCCCAAAGCGTTGTTCTTCATCGATGACCAATAAACCTAGATCAGCAAATTTGATATCTTGTGACAACAAACGATGGGTACCCACGACGATATCGACTTGCCCGGTCCGCAATTCTTCGATCGTCGCTTCTTGTTGCTTTTTCGTTCGAAAGCGACTCAGCATCGCCACTTTGACGGGAAAATTCTCAAAACGTTCCGTCATCGTATCAAAATGTTGCTGCGCTAAAATCGTCGTCGGCACTAAAAAGGCGACTTGTTTATTTTCTTTGATCGCTTTAAAGGCCGCCCGTAACGCGACTTCCGTTTTCCCAAAGCCAACATCGCCTACCAAAAGCCGATCCATCGGCCGTGGTTTTTCCATATCGTGCTTGATCTCAGCCGCACTACGCAACTGATCATCAGTCTCCGTATAAGGAAATGCATCTTCAAATTCTTTTTGGTATTCATCATCAGGCCCAAATGCATACCCTCGTTCCGCTTCACGTTTCGCATACAACTCGATCAAGTCATCGGCAATGTCTTCGATTTTTTGGGAGACTTTGCGCTTAGTTTTGCTCCACTCGCTGCCGCCAAGCTTGTTGATCTTCGGCGGTTTAGCCTCAGATGCGACGTATTTTTGGATCAAGTTCAACTGGGTGACCGGAATGAATAATTTATCATCTTTTTGGTACAAGATCGTCATGTAATCTTGATGGGCACCGTCGATCTCGATGGTTTCCATTCCAATATATTTCCCGATCCCGTGATTAGCATGAACGACAAAATCTCCCGGCTTCAGTTCATTGTAACTTTTCAACCGCTCGGCATTCGAGATCGTTTGGCGCCGCGCGCGTTTTTTCGTGACTTTTTGGAAGATCTCGCGCTCCGTGACCACGATCAGTCGCGCTTGCGGCAATTCAAAACCCGTCGTCAAGTTGCCAGTTATGATTTGTGTTTTACCTGCTAACAGTTGATCGGGTCTTGTGGCTACCGCAGAAATATCGACTTCGCGAAACTCTTGCAATAATTTTTTTTGCCGTTCGTCATCCCCAACGACAAACACGATCGTTTGCTCTTGTTTTTTCCAACGATCGACTTCGGTTTTCAACAGCGGCATCTGACCGAAAAATTGTTGCATCGAACGATATTGAAAATTATGGATCGCTTCAAAACGCAAATTGCCCATCCCTTTTTGGAACAGCGAAAAATACGTCGCGGGATGTGTATTTTTTTTCAGCAGCTCCGGCAATTCAAAGCCTAACTTTTGTTCTGAAAAAAGGCGTAGCTCTTCGATTTTTTGCGTGTGCCACTGGGCTTCTTCTTGTTCCGTCTCGCGATTCGTCTCTAAGATCCGCGCATAGTCATCCACAAATAAAAAGGCGTCCTCACGTAAATAGGCCAGCAGCGATGTTTTTTCTTGATAGACTAAATCAGCGTAATAACGCGCGCTTTCTCCAGGAATTCCCGCTTCAAAATCCGCGATCAACTGCCCGAAATAATCACTCAAAAATTCTTGATCGGTTTTTTCTTTGGTGACTGCCAAGCGGCCTTTTAACAAACGATCAATCTGTTTAGCCCCAGCCTTTAGATCTTCGGCTGAAAAAACCAGTTCAGTCGTCGGGTTGATGGTTACATCTTTTAAATTCTCCACGGAACGTTGCGTGGCTGGATCAAAGTAACGCAATGAATCGATCTCCACATCAAACAATTCCACTCGGACTGGGTATTCAGTCGTCAGCGGATAAATATCGATGATGCTGCCCCGCAAACTGAATTCACCGGGTTTGCCCACCATACTTTGGCGTTCGTAGCCCATCAAAACTAGTTGCTGCGCTAATTGGTCTAACTCGACCTCACTGCCTAGCTGCCAATTCAATTGATTTTTTCCCCAGACTGCTGGTGTGGGTAAAAATTTGCGTAACGCGACTGCTGGCACGACATAAAGTCCTGGCAAGCCTTGCGCTAACGCGGCTAATGTCGCAACCCGCTCGGCACGCGCTTCAGGGGAAGAAAAGGCCATCTCCGCTGACAACACTTCATCCACTGGAAATAAATACACTGCTTCAGTCAACTGCCGCAATTCATCGGCTAGCTGATTACTATAGTAGAGATTCGGAACGACGACCATGATCTGCCGGTCAAAATTTTGACAAGCTCCAGCCATCACGAGTGCCTTGGCCGAACCAGACAAACCGATCAACAGTTGCCGCCGTGCTTTTTGCTTCAATTGTTGGTGCCACTCTGAAACGACTGGCGTTTGATTCAACAATTCGATTACATTCATTGATCTGCTCCTTGTCTTTTAATTAAACTTGTTCATCGTTTGCACAAAGTCATCGGTCGTCAAATAAAATTCGCACGCCGCGACTGCTTGATCGATCGCGTGTAAGATCTCCGGCTGTTCTTCTTTACTAAAAGGACTCAAGACGTGATTTACAACTGTTTTTCCTTGCGGCCGGCCGATCCCGATCTTGATCCGATCAAAGTGTTGACTGTCAATGTGAGCAATGATACTTTTGATCCCATTGTGACCGCCTGCGCTACCTTTTTGCCGTAACCGTAATTTGCCTAATGTCAGATCCAGATCATCGTGGATCACCACGAGCTCTTCTGGCAACACGCCAAAATACGTCATGAGCGGTCCTACAGCGCGCCCTGAATCATTCATAAATGTTTGGGGTTTGACGAGCAAAACTTTCTCGCTATTCACAAAATAATCTGCGACTTCTGCTTCAAATGGATTTTTTTTAAACGTCACACCTGCCGCCTTGGCCAATTGATCCACGGCCATAAACCCGACATTGTGTTTTGTCTGTTCATATTTTTTACCTGGGTTGCCCAGGCCAACGATCATCTTCATTTTATTCCCTCATTTTCTTAAGCATGCCAAAATGCTGGATCATCAAATTGATGACCCAGTCACTTTCTGAATCAGTATAACACAATTTTAGCTGTAGTGACTATTTAGCGCCTTGCGACCTCGGCAAAAAATATCGTTATTTATAAAAAAAGTTTAAGCAGCAAGGCATGGCGGAAATAAATGATGAAACGCTTACGAATAATACAACTAAAAAAACTGTATTATTTTTGTGCATATCATGTGACATAGAGAGCAAATTAGTGTTATCATCTGTAAGATAAAACAATTACGTGAAAGGATTGGTACACAATGACTGCAACAGCAGCTAAGAAGACCCATCAAAAAGTTATGTTAATCGGTGACGGTGCCGTTGGTTCTAGTTACGCATTCGCTCTAGTAAACCAAAACATCGCCCAAGAAATCGGAATTATCGATATCGACAGCAAACGCACAGAAGGCGACGCGATCGACTTGTCTCACGCACTAGCGTTCACTTCACCTAAAAAAATCTATTCAGCCGCTTATGAAGACTGTCACGATGCTGACCTAGTTGTCATCACAGCCGGTGCACCCCAAAAACCGGGCGAAACTCGGTTGGACCTAGTCAACAAAAATCTAAAAATCAACAAGAGCATCGTGGAACAAGTCGTTGCATCTGGTTTCAATGGTATCTTCCTAGTTGCCGCTAACCCAGTGGACATCTTGACTTATGCGACTTGGAAATTCTCAGGCTTCCCGAAAGAACGCGTCATCGGATCAGGTACGTCTTTAGATACTGCTCGCTTCCGTCAAGCCATCGCTGAATTAGTCAACGTTGATGCTCGGAACGTCCATGCTTACATCTTAGGCGAACACGGCGATTCAGAATTCCCTGTTTGGTCACATGCCAATGTTGCTGGTCTTCAAATTTACGAATGGGTCAAAGACAATCCAGAAGTCGACGAAGAAGCTTTAGTCAACTTATTCTTTGGTGTCCGTGATGCTGCTTATGAGATCATCGACAAAAAAGGTGCGACTTTCTATGGGATCGCCGTTGCTTTAGCTCGGATCACGCGTGCGATCTTAAACGACGAAAATTCAGTCTTCCCATTATCGGTTTACTTAGAAGGTCAATATGGTCAAAAAGATATTTATATCGGTGCCCCTGCCGTGATCAATGCTAGCGGAATCCAAAATATCATTGAAATCCCATTATCTGACTCTGAAAAAGATCGGATGGACGCTTCTGCTAAACAACTAAAAGAAGTTATGGACAAAGCGTTCGCTGATTTAGAAAAATAATTTTCTCCCGCACATTATTTCAAATAGCTTTCTAATCACAGGTCGTTATGATCTGTGATTTTTTTTCAATTATTTACTAAGATTTGGAGCATCCCTAGTCCCTTTTAGTTCCTAATGTGCTAAAATTGTTGATAGCAATACTATCATATTTCTTAAGGGAGTTATTTTATGACACGTTCGGAAAAACAAAACCGAGCTAACAAAACGCGTGTAGTGATCATTGCGGTGTTAGCAGTCTTAGTCGTATTAGTGGGCGGCTATACAGTAAAGAGTACATATTACAGCGATCGTTTTTTACCTAAAACACAAGTCAATGGGATCGACGTGGGTGGTCTGACCGTTGCCGAAGCTAATCAAAAGATGAAGACCGACCTTTCAAACGCACCGTTTGTAATCAAAGATAAAGGCAAAGCTTGGAAAGAGATTCAACGCAAAGATCTAGGTTGGACAGCCAACTATCAAACACAATTGAAAGCGATCAAGTCAGATCAAAATCCATTTAGTTGGGGCATGTCATTTGCTTCAGCGGCGGATAAAGATATCGAAGACGGCAGCACCATCAACGCTGAAAAATTAGCAGCGGTGAAGACGGCAGTCAAAGCGGAGATCGAGCAACTGAATACGACGCGGACCCCAACAAAAAATGCGACGGTCAAACAAACGGCAACTGGTTTTGAAGTCGTACCGGAAAAACAAGGCGATACGATCGACGTTGAAAAAGCCGCGGACGCATTCCAAAAAGCCGCGGAATCCGGCAAACAATCAGTTGATATCGAAAAATATTTAGCGCAACCGGTCACGAAAAAAGATGATCCGAAATTGCAAAAAGAAATCGAACGCATGAATAAGATCGCGAAGATCAAAGCCAATTACAGTATCAACGGCGAAACGTTCCAGATCCCATTAGAACAGATCAATAGCTGGTTGATTGATGACAATGGCGAATTATCCCTTGATCAAGTGCAAGTCCAAAATTATGTTGAAAGCTTAGCGCAACAATATGATACGAGTAAAGTCGCAACTAAATTCAACAGTACGAAGCGCGGTACCGTCGAGGTCAACCCCGGAACGTATAGCTGGACGATCCAAACGGTCTCTGAAGCAAAAGCGTTGACGGATGAGATCTTAAAAGGTAAAGATTTTACCCGCTCCCCGATCACAAAAGGTAGTACCGGTGCTGATCATAAGCTCGTGGATAAAACGTATATCGAAGTCGATCTAGAAAATCAACATATGTGGTATTACAAAGACGGCCATGTCGTTTTAGATACGGATATCGTCAGTGGCGCGCCGAAAAGCCCAACTCCAACTGGTGTCGATTATGTTTGGTCAAAAGAAACCAACAAGACATTGCGTGGAAAAAACGATGATGGTACCGATTATGCAAGTCCTGTCAAATATTGGATGCCCGTTGATTGGACGGGTGTTGGGATCCATGATTCCGATTGGCAACCAGCTTATGGCGGTAGCTTGTGGCAAACCCGCGGCTCCCATGGTTGCGTCAATACGCCACCCGATGTGATGGCAAAACTTTACGATCAAGTCGAAGTCGGAACACCGGTGATCATCTTCTAAACTAACAAAACAAAAACCTTCAGAGATCAGCTTACCCGCTGACTTCTGAAGTTTTTTTGTGGGCTGGTCGGCTAACTAAAAAACCCAGCTGCTACGAAAAAAATTCGTAGCAGCTGGGTTTTTGATTTTTAAAAAGAAATCCATTTCTTTTTTATTCTGGTTCCACTGACGTGAAGACTTCTGAGACATCATCGTCGTCTTCCAATTTTTCGACTAAGCGGTCTAATTGTTCTTTTTGTTCGCCTTCGACTTTGACGGTCGTTTGTGGGAACATCGTAAGTTCGGCTTGCGCTAACGTGAAGCCGTCTTTTTCTAATTGATCGCGCACGGTAGTGAAATCTTCAGGCGCGGTGAAAATCTCAAACACTTCTGGTGAACTTTCCATATCTTCAGCACCGGCTTCGATCACATCTTCTAACATCGTGTCTTCATCCACGTCTAGCCCTTCCCGCTCAATGGCGATATAGCCTTTACGGTCAAACATATAATTGACGGAACCGGTCTCGCCTAGATTCCCTCCGTTGCGGGTAAATGCTACCCGGACATTTGTCGCCGTTCGATTGCGATTGTCAGTCAAGGCGTGCACTAAGATCG
Source organism: Enterococcus sp. CSURQ0835 (assembly GCF_902706605.1). Classification (GTDB taxonomy): domain Bacteria; phylum Bacillota; class Bacilli; order Lactobacillales; family Enterococcaceae; genus Enterococcus_A. The sequence continues at coordinate 19,271 of NZ_CACSLH010000011.1, forward strand.
CCACACCACCAGGACCATAGCCTTCATACGTGATCTCATCATAATTTTCACCTTCGCCGGCACTTGTTGCTTTTTTGATCGCACGGTTGACATTATCATTGGGCATGTTCGCGGCTTTAGCTTTATCCACGACAAGCCGTAGAGCCGGATTGTCACTCGGGTCAGGACCTCCAGCTTTGGCTGCCATATAGATCTCACGAGAAATTTTTTGGAAGATCTTGCCTCGCTTCGCATCTTGCGCATTTTTGCGGCCTTGAATGTTGTTCCATTTACTGTGTCCTGACATCTCGAATACACTCCTTTAAATTTTACAAAAGTCTAATCCAATTGTAGGACTTTCCCCGCTTTTTTGCAAAGATAAGCCTAGCTTCTCCGCTTGTGCTTCAACGTCCGCCATAAAAAAACGAGGACGCAAGCGGTCAACGCGCCACAACTATCTAACATGACATCTTGGAACAACGGTGTGCGATCACCTGTCAACATTTGATGGAACTCATCAGTCGCCGCATAGCCAGTCGCGGCTAGCCAAGCAAAACCTAACCCGAGTAGCTGACTATTTTTCAAGCGTGGCAACAAGCCGAGATACAGACTGCCCCCCAATAAAAAATAGGTCGTGAAGTGGGCGCCTTTGCGTAAATAAAATTCGATAAATTTTCCGTAACCAAGTGCTGCGATGCTGACGTCTTTGCCCGCATACTGAAATGAGATCGCATTGAGCTGCTCTTTGAACGGTTGGTTTTTCAAAAAATGATCGATCGTTGAGACTTGGCTTTGCGCTTCATACGTCATAGACGAGCTGTAAAATAAAACTGCCATCACAACTAGCGCAAAAACGAAATAGAGATTGCCGTTTTTCATTTGTTTGTTCATCACTGTCTCCTTTATTTGCGCTTTTATCTTAGCATAGCTGCTCATATTTTTCAGCAAAAAAACGAACGATCCAGCGTTGGTTTAACAACTGGATCGTTCGCACTTCATTTAGTAAAATTAGTTCACCCGGACAGCAAAACTTGGTGCAAAGTCCGCAACTGAACTGATGCTGACACTTTGACCTGGTGCCGGTGCTTGGATGAATTGACCGTTACCAAGGGAGATCGCAACGTGATACGTAGCCCCAGGTGCGCCCCAGAACAATAAGTCGCCGGCTTGGGCTTGGTCGACTGAGATCTGTGTCCCAGCTGACTCTTGCGGTACCGTCCAGCCGCCGATCTCTTTCCCCGTCGCTACTTGGTACACGTAATGGGTGAAACCAGAACAATCAAATGAATCTGGCCCTTTTGCTCCCCACACATATGGTGCACCCAAATGTTTCATCGCTTCAGCCACAACTGCTGAACCGGTACTTGAAGCCGGTGCCGCAACTTGTTGGTTCGTCGCAACCGGTGTCGTAGCTGTTTGGGCAGGTTGGCTATAGTTATAATCTATGATCGGTTGGCTGTAATCAGCAGATGCGCCAGTATTTGGCAATGCTGTTTGCGTAGCGACATTTCCAGTGTTTTCAGCACCAGCCATTACATTTGCTGAAGCGAAATTTGGTAACGCACTAGCCGTTACCGCAACCGAACCGATCATCATCAATGTCATCATACTTTTTTTCAAACTAATTTTTTTCAAGCTAAATTCCTCCGACTACTCTTTGATTTAAATTTCTTTTTTCTTACTAACACAAGATGCAGTCTAGCATAGCCGTTTTGCAGTGCAATTTAAATGCTGTTACAAAACACTTTCATTGTTTTGCGATTCAATGACATTACAATTGCGTAAGAAATATTGAAACACTTGTAAAATAAGGCTTTTTTACGATTTTTTCGTGAAAGAAATGTGTATCAATTTTTGAGTGAGCTGTATTACTAAAAAATAGTTCCAACGCGTCAGCGCACAAAAAAATAGCCCGCACGCGGCGAACTATTTTTTTGATTAGTTTTTCGTTGGTCACAGTTTTAAAAATCACCGCGCTTTTTCGTGCTGACTAGAACGGTTCACGCGGAAATTTTTTCGTGCCGGACCAGACGCTGGGACTAATGACCCTTGACTACTCACTAACACACACAACCGCAGTTTAGCATAGCTTCATGTCGGGTAAATAATAAAGTTGTTACAAAATAATGTCATTTCACTTCATAAAAAAACAGGAGCTCGCCTCCTGTTAATAAAGTCGTTCTTCGGTTTGCGTAAATAAATGATGGAGCGGATAGATGAAAATGACAAAGATGATCATATTCAGCAATAACGTCGGCCCTAAGAAATTCGTGATGAAAAAGTTGCTGTCTACCACGGCTAGTTTGAATAAAATCTGGAGCAAGACGGCGCTCAATTCAAAAAATGTCACGAAGATGATCATGGAAAAAAACAATGTCAGTAAGCTTTGGTGGATCGCGTTATTGAAAAAATAAATCAATGCCACCATCGCCGGCAACACACTGGCGTAAATCCCAATCACACCCACGTAATACAGATCAAACAGCAGGCCGATCACGACTGCGGTCAAAATCATAAAGCGTTCGTTCAAGACTTCGGATAAGACGAGGATCAGTAAGATGATCAAATGCGCGTTGGCAATGTAATAATTATCGCTCCACTGGCTGACCCACGTTGAAAAATGTGTATCTAACAGTAAAATGACAAAGAGTAAAAACGGCGCGAACCGTTTCGTGTAGCGTTCAGGAATCATTCGGACGCCTCCACCATTCGTTTTACGATCGTGACCACAGAAAGATCATACATCTGCGCATACGGCTTGATGTAGACTTCGCGATCTAAGCCATAGCTAGCTGGTTCGATCTTCGAAATGGTTCCGATCGGTAAGTTCGCAGGCGAATTGCCCCCTAGTCCCGATGTTTGGACCACATCGCCGGCTTTGATATCTTTGTTTTCAGTGATCTTTGAAGCCACTAAGAGTTGTGATTTACCATCATACTTCGACAACAACCCAAACGATTCGCCATCTTTTGACGTGATCCGAATCGGAAATTGATCCGTGTCTTTGTTGTTGGTCGTCAAAAGTTCGATCTTCGCTGAATGGGCGTTGACCTCGATGACCCGACCGATCAAGCCTTTTTGCGCCATCACCGCCATGTTGGATTTGATACCGTCGCTGCTACCTTTATCAACGATCAAGATATTTTGCCAAGTATCTGGCGAACGCGTAATGACATTGGCGGTGACTTCTTCATAGCTCGTCAATGTCTGTTTCAATTGAAGTTCTTCTTTTAGCTGCTCGATCTCTTTTTGCTGGTTCTTATTTTGCAACGTCAGCGCTTCGTATTTATCGAGCTTACGCTTTAATGCCTCGTTCTCATCATACGTGTTGAATAACGCTGTCAGCGATTGCGAGCTGTGTTTCAAAAGACGGCTCGGAGCTGAAACGACTCGATCGACGACACTGACCGTATCATTGATAGCTGACTGGACGAGGTTCGTGTTTTTTTCTTTGGCACGGCTCGCTGCGGTGATCGAGATCAACGCGACCGCGATAATAGCTAAAATCAATAAAATAAAAATATTCTTGTTTGGATTAAACTTCTTCACGTAGGCACCTCGACTAATAATATAATATAAATTCTACCACTAACCCAATGTTTAAAAAAGTGTGAGCCTGCGTTTTTAGATATTTTTAGGTTCTTGTCAGTCAAACGCGACAAAAAAGAGCGAGACCGCATTCGTCTCACTCCTTACATTTCCAGCAACCGCCTGCCAAACGTCATGGCGGGCACTATTTATTTATGCTCGATCTTTACTTTGCACGACTGCGATGATGCCCGCACTAAACGAAATCTCAGCGGTCGGTCCAACAAATTCATTGCTGGCCCAACTAGTCGGCTGCGCCACGTGCACATGATCCAATGTATATTTGCTTTTTGAAAGTGTCAGATCCGTCACGGGTGTCAAGCAACAATAGCCGAGGTATTTCATCGTTGGGACTTTTTCGATCGTGTAGCTTCCCGGCGCTAAATACGTCACGACATTTTGCCGATCTTGTAACGTCAATTGTGCTAGATGTGGTACAAAACGCGGTTCCACCCCTAGCCAAAGATTTGCCAACAGATGATCCAACCGCCCGCCAGTCGCGCCAATCAAACACACGTCGGCTGTCGGATAACGTTTAAACGTTTCAGCCAACGCCAGTTGTGTATCAGTATCATCTTTTTCGGGGATCGAAGACAAAACATCCGGGATCGTCGCAAAGACTTTTTCGCGTTCTGAGGCTGACAACGAATCAAAATCTCCCACCGCAAAATTCGGTGTGATCCCCCGTGCTAACAAATGCCACGTGCCGCGATCGATCCCGACAAACAAATCGTAATCAGTTGACTCAAACTGCGGCCACAATTCTGGACTGCCACCGGCGACAAGTAAGATCTTCATTAGCCGATGATCTCACGCAACGCATTGATCCGCTGACCAGGATCTTCTGCGCCATAGATGTATGAACCAGCTACGAAGACGTCAGCACCGGCTGCTAAACATTTACCAGCCGTTTGATCGGTCACGCCGCCGTCCACTTCGATCTCATAGTGATAGCCATTTTCTTTGCGCAATTGATCCAACTCCGCGATTTTTTTGACTGTCTCTTCGATGAACGATTGGCCGCCAAAACCAGGATTGACCGTCATCACTAAAACTTGATCGACTTCAGATAAAACGTATTTGACTGCTTCGACTGGTGTTCCAGGATTCAAGACGACGCCGGCTTTGACCCCAGCAGCTTTAGTCATTTGCACTGCGCGATGGATATGGGGTGTTGCTTCCACATGGGACATGATGATGTCGGCCCCTGCTTTAGCGAAGTCTTCGATATATTTTTCCGGTTCTGCGATCATCAAATGAACATCCAACGTCAATTTAGTTACGGGACGCAACGCTGCGACGACACTCGGACCAAACGTAATATTTGGGACGAAATTTCCATCCATCACATCGATGTGGATATAATCAGCACCGAGCTCCTCTACTAATTTGACTTCTTCACCTAACCGAGCAAAATCGGCACTTAAAATCGATGGGGCAATTTTCATAATTTCCTTACTCCTTTTTCTTTTTATAGATCGGACGACGCTGTTCGATCTCTTGTAAAAACTGCAAATAATTATCATAACGCGATTGCGCGATCTCGCCGGCTTCAACTTCGGCTTTCACTGCACAGCCGGGTTCTTTAACGTGACGGCACTCACGAAAACGACAGTTGACCGACGCACGCTGAAATTCCGGAAATTCTTTTGGCAACTCCGCGGCACTGATGTCTAAAAAATCGATCGAACTAAAGCCTGGTGTATCCGCAACTAAGCCGTCAAACAGCGGCAGCAACTCCACGTGTCGCGTCGTATGACGTCCCCGCCCGAGAGAAGTTGAAATCTCGCCGGTCGCTAAGTTCAACTCCGGCACCAATTCATTTAGTAACGTCGACTTGCCAGCTCCTGATTGACCCATGAAGACGGTCAACTTGTTGGGAAACAGCGCCGTTAACTTATCTTTTTCTTGACTGCTGACGACGGGATAATCCGCGACGTAAATCGCTCGGATCTGCTTTAAAACGTTCTCATCTTTGACCAGATCCGTCTTTGATACATAGATGATCGGATCGATCCCTTTAGCTTCCAAGGTCACTAAAAAACGATCCAGTAAGTTGAAAGAAAACTGCGGCTCCACTAAACTCGCCACGATCACCCCTTGATCCACATTGGCAACTGGCGGCCGGACTAATTCATTTTTCCGCGGCAATAACTCCAGCACATAGCCATCAGTTGGATTGTCACTGGAAAATACTACGTGATCTCCTACGAGCGGCGTCAATTTCTTCTTGCGAAAATTTCCACGACCTCGCGTCTGATACGTTTTTCCATTTGCATAGACATAATAAAAACCACTCAACGCTTTTCGAATCTGTCCTTCGATACGCTTCAACTCCTTTGACAAATCTTTTTTTCATTGTACCACAAATAATGGTCGGTAGAACCTAAAAGGTGAAGCCGCTACACTAAGGAACCACCCGCACTTCCTTGTTTTGATTTTTTCTGTAAAAACCCCCCTCGTCCGGCTTGCCGGACAAAGATTTTGCTTTTGTTCGTTTTGGCTTTTCAAAAACGAACGGGTATTATTCTGCCAAGTTGTCTGAGCGATACTTTCGCTCGTGCGCTTTACCACTTAAACTATCTTTTGCTCAAACAGCTGACTCTCGATTGCGCTCGACTCTATATTAAAAGAGACGAAAAATTTCGGAAAAATCCAACCCCTGCTAAAAAATAAAAAGCCGATTCACAAATGTATTCAGCCTGTTTTTACCAGCTTGATTCCTTGCGATTTCCAAAACTTCTTTATTTTCGCTTTCGAAAGAGCAGAAAAAAATGGAAACTTTTTTTGCCTGTTTGGTTCAGTTTTAGCTAAAAGTTTCGTTAATACTAGTGTAGGGCGTCGCGGCACCTCAAAAAAACTTTTACTAACAAGGAGGAATTTATCATGATCCAACCAATGGGAACCAAATTGCAAGTCCAGCTCGACTTAGTGGACAGCGACAAGAAAAAAGCGGTGAGTTTTCAAAATGTCGTCCCTGAAGTGACCGAAGAGCAAGCGTTAGTCTTAGCGGAAGTCGTGCAAAACGTGACGGCAAATGTTGCTGATTTGAATTGTGTTGTGAAGACCGATCAAGTCCGGATCACCAAATAAGGAGGAATAAATTATGTTAAAACTAGTCGTAGATTTTAAAAACCAAGCCGGTGACAAAACCCGCATCAGCTTTTCCGATGCGAAAGCCGGGATGACTGGCTCAGAAGTCAAAGCGGAAATGGAAAAAGTCGTGACGGCTCAAATGTTTGTCAAAGATGAGTTGAACATGTATGAAGCTGTCCACAGCGGCAAATACGTGGAAACGATCGAAACGAGTTTGTTTTAAGCATGAATCATTGAAAAAAAGCAATCACTAAAATGAGCACGATTCAAAGTTGAATTGTCAACTGAATCGTGCTCGCTTTTGCTTTCATTACTGTACATCCACCGTCGTCTTTTCAGAAATATTTCGGGTCATGACGACTTCGCCATTACGCTGGACCTCGATGACACCAGGCTGGTCACTTCTGACAGTGACCGGGATGACCTCGCTGCTGCTAGGATTTTGCAGATCGAGTTGGAAACTGCTGACTGGTGTGAAGTTCGGATGCTTCACATCTTTGACTAACACGACGATCGTGTCTGGTTTTTGGCCGTCACCAGTGTAATGAGCCGCCACGGTGACTTCCATCGTTTTTTCCGTTGGCGTTGTGGTCGAGGGTGTCGTTGTGCCCGACGTACTTGAGCTAGAAGAACTAGAGCTGCTAGAACTTGGCTCTGGCCCGTTGGAGATGACGAGTGTGACCTCACCATCTTTTTTCACGGCTGAACCGGCACCGGGACTCGTCCGAATAACTTGACCAGCAGGCACTTCATCGGAATATTCTTTGTCCGTCGAGACTTTCAGCCCGAGAGCTTTTAGTTGAGCCGTGGCGTCCGCTTCAGTCTTGCCGCGGAAATCTTCCAGGGTGACGTAGTTTGAACCGGTGCTGGCATATAATGTGATCGTGTCATTTGAAGTCAGTTCTGCTCCAGCACTTGGTGTTTGCCGAATGACAGAACCCGCTGGCACGGTCTCACTGGATTCATCGACGCGTTTGATCTGTTGTTGCGTGACGCCTGCTTGGATCAAACTCGCCAACGCGTCTTGGTAGCTCATCCCACTGTAATCCCCGACTTCGATCGCCTCGGGACCATCTGAAACGATAAAGGTCAGCTTGTCCATTTTCGGATCGACTTTTTGATCTTTTTTCGGCTCTTGACTGATGATCTGATCTTCTGGCACCGTATCACTCGTTTGCCGTTTGATCGTGATGTGCTTCAAGACAAAACCGAGTTTTTGCAGATCAGCTTGGGCGTCTTCGATTTTTTCACCGGTGTAGTCTTTGAGCTTCATCTTTTCATTTCCAGTGCTGAGGTACAACGTGATCGTGCGATCTTTTTTGACGAGGCTACCGGCGACTGGTTTAGTTTTGACGACATTGCCTTTTTTGACTAGCTCACTTGCCATCGATTCGGTTTGGTCGGCAACTTTCAAACCGGCATTTTCCAACGTTTGGCGGGCAGCGACTTCCGTCATATTGTTGACAGGCGGCACGCTGACTTTAACGGCTTGGCGGGTACGCATAAAAGCAGTCGCACCACCCGCTAATAATAAAAGTGCCAATGCCGCCAGTGCGATGAATAATTTTTTACGTTTTCCCGTCAAACGACTGGGCGGCTTGACCGGTTCAGTTTTAAAATCCGCTTCTTTTAACGGTGTGATCGCCTTTGTTTCGTCGGTCATCGCACTAGGATGCCACGCTTTTTCGTTCAACCGATCCGCATCTAATGCCGTAGCAAGATCCGCCGACATTTCTTCAGCAGTCTTGTAACGATCAGCAGGTTCTTTAGCCGTCGCGCACAACACGATATTTTCTAACGACTGGGGGACTTTCGGGTCGAACATTTTGACTGAGGGGATCGGCTCTTGAAAATGTTTCAACGCGATTGTGACAGCTGACTCGCCATCAAACGGAACTTTCCCCGTCAGCATCTCATATAAAATGATCCCCAGCGCGTACAGATCCGACTGTTTCGTAGCCATGCCACCACGAGCTTGTTCCGGTGACATGTAATGGACCGAGCCTAACATCGAATTCGTCTGGGTCAGTGACGTTTCCGACAACGCGATCGCGATCCCAAAATCAGCGATTTTCACTACCCCGGCTTCATTGATCAAAATATTTTGCGGCTTTAAATCACGGTGGATGATCCCGTGTTCATGGGCCAAACTCACCGCAGATAAGATCTGCTGCATGATATCGACAACTTTTTGATATGGCAGTGGGTGATGGGTCTGGATGTAACGCTTCAGATCCATTCCTTTTACGTATTCCATCACTAAGTATTGCATCCCATCTTCTTCATCGACATCATACACACTGACGATATTAGGATGGACGAGTTCGGTTGCCGCGAGTGCTTCCCGTTGAAAACGCCGGATCGCTGTTTGATCATTTTGAAAATCAAACCGCAAGATCTTGATGGCGACATCTCGATCTAAAATCAAGTCATGGGCTAAAAATACATTTGCCATTCCGCCACTGCCGATACTGGCAATGACTTTATACCGACCGTTGACCAATTTGCCGATCTCGATCATGGAGTGGCCTCCTTTTCAAAGTGGATCAAAAGGACGGTGATATTATCGGCACCCCCGGCTTCATTCGCGGCGGTGATCAGACGCTTCGTTTTTTCTTCAATGGAGGCATCACTGGTGACTAAAGCTAAGATCAGCTCCTCACTCACCATATTGGTCAGGCCATCAGAACACAATAATAGGTAGTCATTTGCTTGGCAGATGTGCCGGGAAACATCGACTGCGATCGGATTTTGGACACCCACCGAGCGAGTCAAAATATTTTTTTGCGGGTGGACCGCGGCCATTTCTTCGGTGATCTCACCTGATTTGACCAGCTCATTGACTAATGAATGATCATCTGTCAGTTGCTGGATCTTACGGTCACGAATCAAATACGCGCGGCTGTCGCCCACATGCGCTAAGACAAAACACTCGTCAAACAAGGCGGCGGTGACGATCGTCGTTCCCATTCCTTGCATGGCGGGATGCTCTAAGCCTTCGCGATAAATTTTTTCGTTTTCCACTTGGATCTGCTGGCGAAACCACGGTGGGGCATCTTCACAATCATTGACCTCAGAGACTTGCCACGCCTCGCCAACACCTTCCACGACCATTTTACTAGCGACATCACCAGCTAAATGTCCGCCCATCCCGTCTGCTAAGATCGCTAGCCGAGTGCCGGATTGATTAGTAAAGACATTGGCATAGTCTTGGTTCGTATGTCGGCGTTTGCCGATATCAGATTGAAATTGGATCTCCATTTAATTCACCTCGATTTTTTCCATGCCGCAAATAAAGAAGCCATCGGTCATAAAGTCTTGCGGATAGATTTTTAACTGATCATCTGTGATCGCTTGAGTAACTTTGCCTTTTAGCTGCAGCGCTGTTTTTTTGAATTCTGGGTGCCGCGCTAAAAATTCCGCGATGACTTGTTCGTTTTCTTCTGGTGCGACTGTACAAGTACTATATACGAGGCGGCCCTTAGGTTTCAAGGTTTGGGCGCAACTTTCTAAGATCGCCAGCTGGATCTTTGGTAAATTTACAAAATCCCGCGGCTGTTTTTGATATTTCAGATCTGGTTTTCGCCGCATCAGTCCCAGACCAGAACAAGGCGCATCCACTAAGATTTTATCAAATGCGTTAGCTGGAAAATGCTCATTGACAGTTCGTGCATCCATTTTTTCCGTCGTGATCTTATCTGCTACCCGTAAACGCTCCGCATTTTCCGTGATCAGCTTCAACTTGTGCTGATGGATGTCTAAGGCGGTGATTTTACCAGCATCGCCTAAAAGGGTCGCCATATGAGTGGTCTTGCCACCCGGTGCCGCACACGCATCTAACACTTGATCATCCGGCGCAAGTTCCATCGCTTGCGCCACTAGCATCGAGCTTTCATCTTGGATCGTCAAAAGTCCGATCTGATACAGATCACTGCCAGCTAAAAAGCCTTTGTCCGCAACGATCCCATATGGTGAGATCTCGCTTGCTCGCGCTTCGATCCCTTCTGTTTTTAATTGTTCGATCGCTTCTTTGCGGGTGATGAACCGCAGATCAACCCGCGCGCTGACGTGGCTCGGTTGCAACAGTGACAAGCCGAGTTCCCGCGTTTTTTCCAGCCCTAATTCGTGGATGAATTTTTCCGTCAAAAAGCGCGGCAAACTAATCTCAGTGGCAAGTCGTTCGATCGGGTCTTCGATCAAATCCAAGCTGGGAACGCCTTTACGTTGGACGTTCCGCAAGACACCGTTGACAAATTTGGCCGTACCGGGATTGCCACGGAATTTGGCGATCTCAACAGCTTCATTGATGATGGCATGATCTGGCACACGATCTAAAAACTGCATTTGAAACAGTGAGAGCTCCAGTAATGTCTCCACCCAGTCCTCGACTTTTTTTGCATTTTTGATGAAAGGTTCCAGTTCATAGCGCAACAATAATTTGCGGCTGATCGTGCCGTAAACCAGTTCTGTTAGTAGCCCCGCATCTTTTTTGGCGACTTGATTTTTCGTCAGCAGTTCATTTAATAATAAATTTGAATAAGCGCCGCCACGTTTGATTCGTTCGATCGCTTCTAGTGCAGCAAAGCGCACCGAATGTAATAGTTTTTTCGCCATTAATCCACCTGTTGTCCTTCCGTAACGTGTTGTCCGCTACCATTTAAAAATGCGCTGATCGCTTGTTTGCCTTTACCGGCCGGCTGCAATTCTTGGATCGCAAGTAACGTACCACCACCACAAGCGATCCACAATTCGTGTTTCGTTTTTTTGGCGATCACACCCGGCGCTGCAGTCGTGTGTTCTGGAACGACGGCGACTTTTGCGATCTTCCAACGCGTCTTGTCATAGGTCGTATAGGCGACAGGCCACGGATGCATGCCCCGCACTTTACAGTCGATTGCCTCAGCCGTTTGTGTCCAGTCGATTTTTTCTTCTTCTCGCGTGATATTCGGTGAAAATGTCGCTTGCGTTTCATCTTGCGGTGTTGGGGTCAACTGCCCTGCGATGATTTTCGGCAGTGTTTCCAATAATAAATCACGACCCGCTAAACTCAATTTGTCAAACATCGTGCCGACATCGTCTTGTTTTGTGATCGGGACAGTGACTTGACTGAAGATCCCGCCCGCATCCATTTTTTTCACCATTTCCATGATCGTGACACCCGTTTGGTCTTCGCCATTGATGATCGCGTAATGCACTGGTGCACCGCCGCGGTATTTTGGTAACAGCGAGGCGTGAACATTTAACGCGAACAAGCGGGGCACTGCTAATAATTTCGTCGGTAAAAATTGACCGAACGCCGCAGTGACGATTAGATCCGGTTGTAGTTCTGCGATTTTTTCCATTTCGGGTGAACCGCTGATTTTTTCTGGCTGCAAGACTAGTAAGTCATGGGCTAGCGCGGCTTGTTTCACTGGGGTCGGCGTGATGATTTTTTTGCGGCCCACGGGGCGATCCGGTTGGGTGACCACCGCTTGGATCTCATAGCCTGCTTTTAAGAGTCCTTCTAAGATCGGTACCGAAAATGCGGGTGTTCCCATAAATACGATTTTAGTCATCAGCATGTGCCTCCATATATTCTTCTAATTTATCAGCCGGGATCTCTTCGATCAGCTGATCGATAAATAATTTTCCATCTAAATGATCGATCTCATGTTGGAAAGCTCGCGCCAAATAACCATAAGCGGTCACTTCCACTTCATCGCCTTCCCGATCAAAATAGCGAACCGTCACTTCATCGGCGCGCTTGACTGTTCCAAAACGTCCCGGGATCGACAGACAACCTTCCACATCGATGTCTTCGCCTTTTTGCTCGATGATGATCGGATCGATCAAATCAAAGCGATCCCCTTCATCGATCTCAACGACGGCTACACGCAAATTTTTCCCGATCTGAGGAGCGGCTAGTCCGATCCCGTCATGAGCTTGCATCGTTTCATACAAATCATCTAATAATTCCACTAGCGCATCGGTCATGAACTCGACTGGCTGCGCTTTTTTTCTTAACCCATCTGCGGGATAAAGTACGATTGGATAACGCATAAACTCTCCTTTTCTAGTCGTGGCTGTTTGCCGGACTTACCTTTGCTTCCATAGTACACTACTTTGACCAAATTTATTTTGTTCGTGTGACTTTTTTTACGCGACTTAAATAAAATACAGCGGCTCGTTATCGATCGAAACGAGTAAACCTTGGCGTTGATCTTTTTGGCTTTCGTGTAAGATCTCTTCTAACGTAGCGTGCAACTGCGGCTCGCGTTTGTATTTGATGATCAGCTGGTAGTAGTAACGGTTTTTGATTCGCAAGATCGCACTGGGAGCAGGTCCGAGTAAAATACTTTGGGCGCTCAAGCTGCGTTTGAGTTTTTCAGCTAGTTGAAACGCTTTTTGCGCGGCTTTTTGTTCTTCTTGATGGGAGATCGTCAGTTTCACCGTGAAAAAATACGGCGGATAATCCGTTTGGTGCCGCATCTTCATTTCGATTGGGTAAAAGGCTTCGTAATTTTGCTGCTTAGCAAGTTGGATCGCGTAATGGTCAGGGTTAAACGTTTGAATGATGACTTCCCCTTTTTTGGCGCCGCGACCAGCTCGACCACTAACTTGCGTCAACAATTGGAACGTCCGCTCACTGGAACGAAAATCCGGTAAATTGAGCGCCGTGTCGGCATTTAAGACTCCGACGAGCGTCACATTCGGAAAATCCAATCCTTTGGCGATCATTTGTGTTCCTAATAAAATGTCGGCTCGCCCTTCCCCAAACGTCTGCAAGATTTTTTCATGGGCGCCTTTACGACGGGTCGTATCCACGTCCATCCGCAATACGCGCGCAGTGGGTAATAATTTTTCCAGCTCTTCTTGGACTTTTTCCGTGCCGGTCCCGTAATAGCGGATCTTGCCGTGACCGCAATTAGGACAGATGTGGGGGATCTTTTCTTCATGACCGCAATAATGACAGCGCATCGTTTTGCTGGTCATGTGCAACGTCAGCGAAATATCACAGTTCGGACAAGGCAAGACATAGCCGCAATCGCGACACATAACAAATGACGAATAGCCCCGCCGGTTCAGCAGCAATACACTTTGTTCGCCTTTTGCCAACCGATCAGATAATTTTTCTAACAGCTCCATTGAAAATGAGTTGGCGTCTTTTTTTTGCATCTCGCCTTTCAGATCAACGACTTTAACGGTGGGCAGTTGCGCGTCTTGACTGGCACGCTTTTTCAGTGGCAACAGCTGGTACACGCCTTTTTGCGCTCGCGCTCGGGATTCTAATGACGGGGTCGCACTTCCTAAGACGACTGGACACTGATGATATTTTCCTCGCCAGATCGCTAAGTCTCGTGCGTGATAACGCGGCGATTCGTCTTGCTTGTAACTCGTCTCGTGTTCTTCGTCAATGATGATCACCCCAAGATTAGCTAACGGCGCAAAGATCGCCGAACGCGCACCGACCACTACATGAGCCTCGCCGCGTTCTAACTTGCGCCACTCGTCATATTTTTCCCCTTGTGACAAGCCGCTATGTAACACGGCGACTTCCGAACCAAAGCGCGCTTTGAAACGCGTCACCATCTGAGGCGTCAACGCGATCTCAGGCACTAACATCATCGCGGTCTGTTGGCGAGCTAACACATCGGCAATCACTTGAAGATACACTTCCGTCTTCCCGCTTCCGGTCACACCTTCTAACAAAAATACTTGCGCTTGCTGCTTTTTGACTGCGCTTGTGATCGCTTGTTGGGCCGCTTGTTGTTCAGTGTTCAACGTCAACGCGCTCGTTTGAGTAAATTCTCTTTCCGCAAATGGATCACGGTAGCGTTCAAAGTCTTTCAGCTCGAGCCAACCTTTTTGGGCTCCTTGTTTTAACACGGCGGCACTGAACTGTTTAAGTTCACTGACTTTTATGTACTGCTCAGCCGGCATTGTCTGTAAAAAATCCACCAAGGCGAGTTGCTTAGTCGCACCTTTACGGATCGCGGCGCGTTCTTTGGCTAAAGCTTCCACTGACAATGTCCGTTTGAGATAGCGTTCGGTTTTGACTTTGTTTTTCGTGTGAACTTCGTATTTGACCTCGACTTGATCGGCTGCTCGCCACTTGGCTAATTGATTCAGCCAGCCGCGTTCTTCGGCTAACGTCCACGCGATCTCTTTTTCGCCCCCAAATAATTCTAAAATCGCCGGGTCCGCTTGTTTTACGACGATCTTTTTTTCGTAGCTCGCTTTCATGACACTGGGCAACATCGTCTGTAAACACGTGATCTTAAAGGCAAACGTCACTTCTTTCATGTAATCAGCCAACGCCAATAGTTCTGAATTTAAGACCGGCGCCAAATCCAGCACGCGCGTGATCGGTTTTAAATTTTCCGGGGCTTCAGTTGCCGCTAGCTCCTTGATGGCTACGACAAATCCTTGCACTTGCCGCGGACCAAAACTGACCTCGACCCGCATGCCGCATAACACTGCAAGCTCCGGCGGGATCAAATAACTAAACGGCTGATCCGTTTGCATCGCCGGGACATCGACGATCACTTCCGCGATTTTCATTTTGTAGGTTCTCCTTCTTCATATTAAGGTAATCAGTTTTTTGACAAAAACTTAGTTTGATCTTCAGGCCGCATACCATTCCACTAATACACTTCAAAGTGGAACTGGCTTCCTTCTTCATATTAAGGTAATCAGTTTTTTGACAAAAACTTAGTTTGATTTTCAGGCTGACATACCATTCCACTAATACACTTCAAAGTGGAACTGGCACCCTTCTTCAATTTATGGTAATCAGTTTTTTGCATCAGAATAAAAAAAGGAAACAGGTGTAAACACCTGAATTCTTTTTACCACTTCACTTAGATTGATTAAATAAAAGCGAGAACGATTCAGTTGTAAAACAACGTCAAATCGTTCTCGCTTTGTCTCTGAAATCTTAGCTAGTTACTTTTTTCTAGCAAATTGAAAAGCAACTCACTTTAAGTTGAGAAAAGTGTCAACACCTGCTCCTAGCTATTTTTTTCATCATGGACACGCGCTTCGAGTTCACGTCGTTCGCGGTCTTGTTGCATTTTACGGTCTTCTGCTTCTAATTTCAAACGTTCCCGTTTCACTTCTGGATGTGGATCACTGATCACCGTTCCTGAATCGATTTCTTCTAAAGCTTGGCCAACACTTTTGACTGATTCAAAATTATCTAAGGTTGGTTGGGCTCCTAGATCTAGTTCGTGCGCACGTTTACTGGATAAGATCACCAGTGAGTATTTTGAGTTGACATGGTCTAACAACGTATCGATTGAAGGTCTTAACATCATAAGCTTATATCTCCTTTAACATTTTAATGTATTTTCCGATGACACGATCGACGCGATAATGTTCGCTGACGATGATGTCTTTGATTCGTTCCACTGCTTGGGGCACTTCATCATTGACCACCGCGTAATCATATAGCGCCATCATCTCGATTTCTTCTCGCGCTTTTTGCATCCGCTGGTCGATTACTTCCGGGCTATCGGTCCCGCGGCCGACGATCCGAGCTTTTAACTCGGCTAAATCAGGCGGCGTCAAAAAAATAAAAACGCCATCCGGCACTTTTTCTTTCACTTGTTGGGCACCTTGGACTTCGATCTCTAAAAACACATCTTTTCCTTGGTCTAACGTCTGATTCACATAAGAAAGCGGCGTGCCATAATAATTGCCGACATATTCAGCATATTCCAACATCTCACCTGACGCGATCAACGCTTCGAATTCTTCACGGGTGCGGAAAAAATAATCCACGCCTTCCACTTCGCCAGCGCGCTTTTGCCGCGTCGTCATGGAAACAGAATATTGGAAGTCATTGTCATCTCGTTCAAATATCGCTTTGCGCACCGTTCCTTTCCCTACTCCTGAAGGTCCAGATAATACGATCAACAGTCCTCGTTCCGACATAATAACGCCCTTTCATGGTCTTTTTTTAGCTAACGACTATTGTGCACTTTTTTAGCATAAATTTCAAGTACCACTTTCTTGTGAAGCCCATAAAAGCGCGGTGCGAACCGCTTTAGCTGAGAAAAGTTTTATTCGACATTTTGGATCTGCTCGCGGATCTTTTCCAAATTCGTTTTAGCAGCCACCACACTGTTTTTGATCTCGATCGCACTAGATTTCGAACCGATCGTGTTGACCTCGCGATTCATCTCTTGCAATAAAAAGTCCAACTCACGCCCCACCGGACCCGTTTGTTCCAACAGCTGCGCCAATTTTTTCAAATGGATCGCCAGCCGGTCCAGCTCTTCATGGATATCCCCGCGTTCAAGTAAAATCGCAAGTTCCGTCAACAAGCGCTCTTGGTCGACTGTTGCACTCAAATACGTTTGCAGTTTCGCTTCGTAACGCGTTTTGAATTCTGCTTCGTAGACCGCGACAAAACGGTTTAGCTCTGTCAAGATCTGCGTCAATTCCGCTTGTTGGGCCAGTAAAACTTTTTTAATCCCGGCACCTTCTTGCTCACGGCTTTTGATCAATTGGTTCAAGGCGATCTCAGCAGCTTCTAACGCTAATTCATTCAAACTAGCCGTTTCATTTTCTTCTTCGATCGTGACATAAGCCGGATCAGCAATGACTTTTAGCAACACTTCTTGCGGATCGATCCGCGCGCCATAATGTTTTTGTGCGCCGGCCGTCAGTTGTGCCACTAATTGATCGGCCAGCTGCCAATCGATCACGACTTTTTTCCCTGTTTGCCCCAGCGGCTGAACGGTCACGAAAAATTCGATCCGACCACGTCCCAGTTTAGCTTTTGCTAATTGGCGCAACTCCACTTCACTGGCATTGAGTTCTTTAGGCAAACGAAATTGGAGATCTAAAAAGCGATTGTTGACACTTTTGATTTCGATTCGGACTTCAGATCGTTCATTGGCGACTTGCGCTTGGCTGTACCCTGTCATACTTTTCATCTACCGCTCGCCTCATTTCATTTCGGTCAAGGCTTTTTGTAACGCTTCGAACTCTTCATTAGACAACGTTACACCTTTGCCCATTTTTTCATGGTTCGGCGCCCAATCTCGCAAATCAAATTTCGGTGGTCGCCCGTTCCAGCTGACTAAGTTCAATTCTTTCCGCCAGCCTTTGGGATTTTCTGATAAAACAGCGATCTCTTCTACGATCTCATAACTAAATTCTTGTGCCATCTTTATTCCTCCTGTAAAAAAATCAAACACCACGCCAGCAGCTGCAGCTTCGGCAAACGTCGGCTCGTTGGTCGATCTGTCTGTTGCTTCAGCGCCGCCACTAATCGCGTCACTTGCTGATAATCTGAAAAAAAGTTGTGGGACTGCCAATACGTTTGCCACTGCTCTTGGACCGTCCATGGACCTGGCTGCGGCTGAGTGCTTTTTAGTTGCGCGAATAATTCTGCGGTAAATTCTGCGACCGAATACGGCTGAAGGGGAGAGACTTTCAGCCAGCGCCCCCACTGTTCTAAGAGCGGCAAACAAATTAATTCTAATGGTGCTGAGCTACTCGCTTGCAGCGTTTCTAAAGTAATCGGCAGTCGGGCTTGCAAATAACGAATTAAACGGGCCGAAAGTTGGCGCAGCTCCGTTTCACTAGTAAAAGTATACCACGTGCCCGGCAAGTCTTCTAATTGCCGCTTTGTTTCCAAGTAGCCTAATGTCAAGTTCCCTTGGCAGCGAGAAGTTTGAAACAACAGCAGATCCCCCAAATTCCAATTCGTTTTCCATAAATTTTGCGCGATCTCATCTGGGACAGTCACTTTGCGATCGATTCCTGGACCGTGAATGTCTAGTGTGATCAACTCGGTAGCGCCAGCTTTTAGCGCAACGTCTTGAGGCAAATTATTACGATACCCGCCATCGACATAGTACGCATCTGCGATTTTTTCGACTGCCATCAACGGGAAAAATGCCGAAGAAGCTAACAACCAGTCGATCATTTTAGCGGGCGGCTCGTGATTTAACTGCACGATGACTTCGGTGAAACTCGGTACGCGCGTTGTCACGATAGCTAACGGGATGCCGCTTTGCAACGCAGTGAAATCGATTTGACTAGCTAACAATTCCCGCAGCGGTTCCGTTGACAAGCCCCCAGTCCGCAAAGCCGTCGTAATAAAATTGCGCAACAAATCCAATTGCGCTGAAAAGTCTGCATCATCTAACTGCTGATACGTAAAAGCTAAGACTTGACTCGTCTCGATTTTTTCCCATAACGCTCGCGCCGCTGCCACATCATTTTGCGCGATCAATGCACCGTTTAACGCACCAACGGAAGTTCCTGCGATCAAGTCAAAGGGGATAGCTTTTTCTTGCAACGCTTGCCAAGCCCCGATCTGATAAGCCCCATGCGCCCCACCACCGCCTAATACTAGGCCCGTGTGATACGCTAACTTTTTGCTAAAGCCATCAGTGGTCTGCTGGTAGCCGTGACGTTTGAACCACGCCGCTAGCTCATGGGGAGCAGTTAGTTCAATTGTCAGCTGGGTGACAAATTTTTGCCGAGCGGCGGTCTCTACTAGCTGCAAGATCTTCCGCCAACTGAGTGTCGCCGTTTGAGGAGCTAATACATTCGTCACTCGCCAAACTCGTTTCTGCGTTTGAACGGCCACAAAAAGCTGTGCACTTTGACCGGTCACTAAAAAGACGGTCGGTGCATTGCGCATCGCGGTGCGGGCTTTTTTTTGCGTCGGATAAAACGGCCAAAGCAAGCGACTCGTCAAAAATTTAGGATTTGTCAGCCGCTGACTCGGGTAAATTTTTTCGACTTTCATAACAACCTCCTGTCATTATTAGCAGCCCTTTATAGCAAGGCCTCCTACATTACGGTCATAAAAAACAGGTGCGCCGCAAACGGTCCACCTGTTTTTATTTTTGCTTTCTTTAGTATGTGCGTTGCGCCATTTGGAAAGCGTTCAACATTTCAGTCGAGGCCTTTTTGATCGGCGTGACTTTTTTCAACTCACCTTGCACGACGATCCGAGTCACCCCTTCAATCTCACCACACGTTACCAGCGTGATCTGTTTTTTATCCGGCAACGTATCCAAATACTGGACTTCCGTTGGCTGCACCCGAACTTTCAACGTCGTATCATACGTGTAAATATTTGTGAGGTCCGTAATGAAGATCTGATCCCCGACATTCATGCGTTCTAGCGGCGTAAACAACAACTCCGGCTCAGCAGCTCGATGACTGGCTAAGGCGTAGTTGCCTTCACCCATTTTTTGATCAGGCTCCAAAGTCCCCGCACCATAGAGCAACGCTTCATTGGATAAGCCTTTAAAAATTGGCAAATTGATCTTGACAGAAGGGATCGCCACCCCGCCGATCACCGGCAGTCGTTTGTTACTCAGCTGCGCTTGGATCACCGCTTCGGTACTGGCAGGCTGGACTGCATCAAAATCAAATGAAGCTGCCTGCTGCGCGTTTTTTGCGATTTGATCTTTCGTCACGTTGGCAACAGCATACTTCTCACCATTATGTTGGATCAAGAAATTTTTGATTTGATTGTTGAAGATCAGCGCCAAGCCGACTAATAATAAAAGCAGCAACAAGCCGTTGATCAACCAATTGCGTTTTCTGCGCTTTTTTTTGGGTGCCATCCAGCTACCTCCTTTTTATTTATCATACCATAAACAGTTTAAGTTTCTCTTAGTTGCTTACTCATCTGAACCCGATTTGAAAGGTCGACTTCACTGCCATGATACTCACATTCGCAAGCTTTGTCTATTTTTTCGTTACGCGTTCATTTTGGTTTTTTTTGCTCATTTTTAACTAGCTGCTGTGTTGCAGAAAAAATGAAGGCTTGTAATCTAATTTTAAAATAAAAGAAACGAGCTTTTTTTTTGGCGTTGCGTTAAAATAAGTGTGACTAAAAGTGGGGAGGGGAAACAGCGTGCCAGATATGTTATTTGTATACATCGATACTACCAGCAATGCCGTTTTTTCAAAAGGCATCTCGCATCTGGATTTCGTCGAAGGGATCGTGCATCAGCCCAATCACCTGTTGCTGTTAGACCCGGCGGCCGATGTCGGTGAATACGAGCCCCACAGTGGTTTGAAAGTGATCAATGGCTCGCAAGCAGTGAACCAATTTTTTACCAATAAACATTACGCCAACTCCAATGCTAATAAGTGGATGGACTTCAATGATCCGACCCTTTTAAAAGAACTTTCGCCGTTAGAAATTTCTGAGTTATTGTATTTTGGTCACATGAAGACCCAATTGCATTCGCCTTTCTTTTATAAATTACAAAATAACTTTGTCTACTTCAATCTCGGCAACGATACGTTACGTGTGTACTATCGCTACTTAGATGAATTTTATCGGATCTTAGCCAACAAACTCATGCGGATCGTCCAAGAGCGTTGCACGGAACGCCGCTCGCTTTTTCGCCGGACACCTGCTGTTGCGCGTTTAGAGACCGAAACATTAAAAGAACTTTATCCGCTGTTTCAAGAAGGACTCGTATTTTGTTTAGAGCAAGCGACGTTTGAAAACCAAATCTATCAAGTCCCGATCTACTTATCTGATGAAAAAGGTTGGCGCAAAAATACTAATCAGTTTGACCAGCAAATGGCTACATTGACTTACGATAGCCAACAAAAACGTTGGACATTAGCGCTCGACTTTGATGAAATGGGACTGGCTTTACGTTAAAAGGACGAAAAATCAAGTTGATTTTTCGTCCTTTTTGTCTGCTATTGATTAACTTTTTTGACCGAGAACTTTTCATCTTTTGGTAAGAACAAGCTCGGCATTTTTTCTGCGATGATCACCGTGATGACGATCGTCACAAGGGCAGTCGCCAAACCGCTTAACCCGTTCATCACAAACGAGAAAATCCAAGGATTCAAGCCCCACAACGCATAACTACCCCAAAAGGCCACCCCGGCAACGAAATGCCAAAAGTAACGCGCGACCGTTCCGACTAACGTTCCTTCAACGATCGCCACCCGCGCAGTCTTCTGATCTTGCACTAGCAAAGCCTGCTGAACTTTGTCGGCATATAGCCCCGCAAAACCGGCAAAGGTGAAAGCGATCGGATATTCGATCAAGACTTGCACAACACTCAAGTAATAGACTTGCCCGGTGGGAAAATGCAACAAGCCCCAAATAAACGCAGCTAAGATCGCCGGTTTGAATCCACGACGGAACGCATAAATGACTAGCGGGATCATCCCCAACGAAATACTGAAACTGCTGCCGATGGAAACGGGGATCAGCGACAATGCCAATGCCAATGCCGCAACGACCGTTCCTTCGATCATGATACGTGTTTTGTTGCCCATAATAAAAACTCCTCCTTTTTTAAGAACTAACTCGTTCACAAAGGAGAAGTAATAGCAAAATTACTTCATCACAATTCCTACGCTCGGATTACCGAAACAGGTACTAGGGTTTAGAGGTTTTCTCAATCTCAGCCAAAAAGCTCCCCTTTGTGACAGTCATATTCTTTTCGCGTTAAGTGTACCACAAATTTTTTGAAAATAAAGACCTCGCGCTCAAAAAATCGTTTTCACACACCAGTTAAATGTAAACTTGCTCATTTAACCGCCAAAAATTTGAACTAGCAACCTCAGTCACTAACGAGAAATACTTTTTCGTTTTCCATCAGGAGCTAAGCTAGTCATTTTTTTGATCGTTTCGACTTTGATCATCAACAATCGGTCTTCTGGTGTTCGGACCATCACCGAATTTTCCGTGATCGTTTTGATACTCAACCAGCCAGAGATCGTTTCAAATTTCAACACATCGCGTTGCGGTTGGATCTGTAAAACGACTAAACTATCTTTTAAAGCCGCTAATTTTAATTGGTCGATCATCGTTTGATTTTTGCGCTTTTGCTCTTCGATTTTACGATTAGGAGAATCGGTCAAAAATTCCGAAAGCAAGCGATAGGAAGAGTCAGAAAACAAACGAATCAAATTCTTTTTACGTTTTTCGGGTTTGGGTTTCATCGGGTTTCTCCTTCTTCATAATAAGGGATTAAGTTTTTTTACAAAAACTTAGTTTGGTCTTCAGGCCGTATACCATTCCACTAGTACAACCCACAGTGGAACTGGCATCCTTCTTCGGATTAAGGTAATCAATTTTTTAAATTCTTAAGTAGGCTGACGGACTTAGCTTGAAATTGAAGGCTCGATGCAGGAAGCCCTCACTATTTTTACCAGCAGGTCGCCACCTTCTGTTAAAGAACTGGCTTTATTTTACTGGATGACTTTCTAAAAGACAAGAAATCCGCTAGTTCTGCGCATTAAAAAACGCTAACCAGTAAGGAAGACCTTTTTCAATCAAACGATACGTTTCGTCAAAGTCTCCCGTATACCAAGGATCGGGAATCGTCGTATTTTTAATATTCGGCACGATCGACAAATATAAATAAATTTTATTTTGAGTATCCTTGGGCGCGAGTTGTCTCAAATCATGAATATTTTGTTCATCCATGCCAATAATATAATCCGCATCGTAAAAATCTTGCCGCATGATCTTCCGCGAGATCAGTCCGGTGGTAGCCACACCGTGTTCTCGTAAAATTTTTTGTGTACCATGATGAGCGGGATTGCCGGCTTCCCAGCCACTCGTTCCAGCTGAATCTGCTACTAGCGGCAAATGTTCCGCTTGAAATTTTTCATTGAACAACGCTTCTGCCATCGGTGACCGACAAATGTTACCCAGACAGACGAATAAAACTTTTTTCATCGCAAGTCCTCCTGATTTTCTCTTCGTTTTGATTCGTGCTATAGTCAACTAAGAGACGAAAAACGAAAGAGGGATTTTATCATGAAAGTGTTTATTTCAGCTAAATTACCGGCGCTTGGAACTGAATTATTAGACCAAGCCAAGATCACCTACGCCGTTTATGACGGACCAGGTCTCATCTCAAAAACAGAATTATTGAAGCAGACCGCAGATTGTGAAGTGCTGATCTGTCCTTTATCGACGACCGTTGATCAAGCCGTGATCGATCACGCGCCGAATTTGAAATTGATCGCAAACTTTGGAGCTGGCTTCAACAATATCGCCAGTGACTACGCAAAACAAAAAAATATTTTGGTGACCAACACGCCACTTGTTTCCACCAATGCGACCGCCGAACTGACGGCCGGTCTCATCATCGCATTATCGCGGCGCATCGTAGAAGGCGATCGGGTGATGCACGCGCAAGGTTTTGACGGCTGGGCACCACTCTTTTTCTTAGGTCATGAGCTAAAGGGCAAGACTCTCGGCATCTTTGGCATGGGTCAGATCGGACAGTCTTTAGCGGAAAAATTGAGCGCTTTTGGGATGCAGATCCTTTATACGCAACGTCACCGCCTACCAGCTGAAAAAGAAGCGGCTTTACAGGCGACGTTCGTTTCCAAAGCTGAATTGTTAGCTCAAGCGGATATTTTGACGTTACATGCACCTCTCACTCCTGAAACGACCCATACACTGACAGCTGATGAATTTGCTCAAATGAAGTCGACTGCCTTTTTGATCAATGCTGCGCGGGGTCCGTTGATCGATGAACAAGCATTAGCGACCGCTTTGAAAAACAACGAACTAGCCGGCGCCGCACTAGATGTCTACGAGTTCGAACCGAACGTCACAGCGGAATTAAAAACATTTTCAAACGTCATTTTGACCCCGCATATCGGGAACGCTAGCGTTGAAGCCCGGGATCAAATGGCTGAGATCGTCGCGAAAAACGCCATCGCTCAACTGACTGGCGGTCATGTCGAATACGTCGTCAATTAATGTTCGCGATTGCGTTGGTACAAACGATACGCAAAAAATTCGATATCTTTTGCAAATTGGAACAATTGAGCCGCGATCGTGATGGGCGGCTCGATCGTTCCATTTTTTAACCAATCAATCAAGATCCCGGCACAACCATGCGCTAAAAAACGCGCGTAAAATTCTTTATCTGCCGTCGTCAATGTAATCTCTTGCGCTACATCGTCAAGCAAGCGAACGAACAAACCTTTTGCTAGTTTCGTGAATTCTTGTGACAATACTTCTGGATCAGCAGTCACCGTCTGCAAATAAAACGCGTGATTGTCTTTCATCGTTTTTAACATCAACAATGCCGCTTCTTCCCAGTTGTCTAAACTGAGCTTGTCAGATGTCAAATAAGCCATGCCGCATTCATAATACGCAAAACGCAGCAGATCGGTTTTATCTTTGAAATGATAATAAAATGTCTGGCGATTCAGTTGAGCTTGTTTGGTGATATCTTGGACCGTGATCTTATCGAAAGGTTTGGCTTGTGACAATTGAATCAAGGCCTGAACTAAACTTTTTTTCGTCGGATTGACCATCAGCTAAACTCCTTCATACGGTAGACCAAAGTGATCATAAGCTAGTGGTGTGGCAATTCGGCCCCGCGGCGTGCGCTTGATGAACCCTTTTTGGATCAAATACGGTTCGTACATATCCTCAACCGTCTCCCGTTCTTCACCAATATTGACTGAAAGCGTGCTGAGTCCCACCGGTCCGCCACCGTATAATGTGATCATCGTTTTCAATAATTTTTGATCGACGTAATCGAGTCCGGCTTGGTCGACTTGCAATAACCGCAACGCGCTGTCAGCGATCGTTTGGTCGATCACCCCGTCTGATTGCACTTGGGCAAAATCGCGGATTCGTTTTAACAGCCGATTGGCGATTCGCGGCGTCCCCCTTGAACGGCGGGCGATCTCTACGGCACCAGTCTCCACGATCTCCGTTTGAAAAATATCAGCTGACCGCAAGACGATCTCTTTTAAATCCACTTCAGCGTAATATTCCATGTGGGACACGATACCAAACCGATCACGCAACGGGGCCGATAACATGCCTGCTCGCGTCGTAGCTCCGATCAACGTAAATGGCGGCAGCGGAAAATGAACTGGATGTGCCGTCGAGCCTTGTCCCACCATGATATCGACATAAAAATCTTCCATCGCTGAATACAACGTCTCTTCAGCAACTTTTGGTAAACGATGGATCTCATCGATGAACAACACATCGCCTGGTTCTAATTCATTCAGCAGTGCCACCAAATCACCAGGCCGTTCGATCGCAGGCCCACTCGTCGTACGGATCTTGACATCCATCTCGTTTGCGATCACCATCGCCATCGTCGTTTTCCCTAATCCAGGCGGCCCATATAACAAAACATGATCTAATGCTTCTTCACGACTTTTAGCCGCTTTGATATAAATGTTTAATTCTTGTTTGACTTTGTCTTGGCCGATGTATTGATTTAAAAAACTAGGTCGCAGTGAACGTTCAAAGCCTTTATCTTCATCATCGGCATCCGGTGCTAATAAATGTTCTTCTACCATTACACCCTCCTATTTTTTCATCATCAGTTTCAAGGCCGCTCGCAAATACTCATCCGTCGTTGCATAACTTTCACTTGCCAACGTTTTTTCGGCTTTCTTGACTTCTTTGGCACTATAACCTAGCGCACTCAACGCTTCCAACGCTTCCGTCAAGGCTTGTTCACCGGCTAGATCGCCTTCATAAAACAGCGACATCTTATCTTCTAACAGTTCCGTCAATTTTCCTTTAAGATCTAAGACCATCTGTTGCGCCGTTTTTTTGCCGACTCCAGGAAATTTCGTCAAATACGTCACGTCACCGGCTTCGATTGCTTGGATCAAGCCTTGATGGTCATCGTTAGCCATGATCGCTAGCCCACTTTTCGGCCCGATGCCTGAGACGGAGACCAGTCGTAAGAATAATTGTTTTTCCGCTAATGAGTCAAAGCCGTAAAGTAATTGCGCGTCTTCACGAACGATCTGTTGGACGAAAATCTTGACTGCTTGATCCAGCTGACTACTGTAACGATAGGGATTTCCTAAATAGATCTGATAGCCGATCCCGCTGACCTCCACCACGACATAAGTGGGGCAAATGTATGTAAGTGTTCCTGAAATATATTCGTACATGACTTCTCCTTGTCAAAAATTTTTCTAGCGTTTACGAGTCGGGCCGCGAATGAACAAGCTCCCTCGGCTCACAAATCGGGACATATGTTCTCGTTGGTCTATTCTAGCATATTTGTGGCTGACAAAAAAGACTCGGTTAAAAAAGTCAGCGACAACAAGTGTACCCCTCACAAAATAAAACGAGATCCGAAAAAAATTTCGCATCTCGTGCTAGTTAGTTTGAAAAAAATTTTGCGTAACGCATCACTCGACTTGATCTAAATAATCACCGTAGCCTGCTTGTTCCATTTCTGTCACCGGGATAAACTTTAAGGCCGCTGAATTGATACAATACCGCAGGCCGCCCGCGTCTTTTGGACCATCATTGAAGACATGACCCAAATGAGAATCAGCGTCTTTGCTCCGGACTTCGGTCCGATGCATCCCGTGCGAAAAATCAGCTTTTTCTTTCACGCTTCTTTTTTTGATCGGTTGGGAAAAAGCCGGCCAGCCACAGCCCGCATCAAATTTTGCTCGTGAAGAAAACAGCGGCTCGCCACTGACGACATCCACGTAGATCCCTTTTTGATAAAAATCATCATACTGACCAGTAAAGGGTTGTTCCGTCGCGTTTTCTTGTGTGACCGCATACGCCAATGGATCTAATTTTTGTTGCAAGTCTTTTTTATCCATGCTACTCACCTCTGCTTTAGCATAAAGCCTGCCCATTTTTAAAAGCGAATTTTTTGCTTAGAATTTTTTCAACAGTTGATTGACCACACCTACTGGAAAACCGACGATGCTGTAGTAATCGCCTTTGATTTCTTTGACGAACACGCCAGCTTCGTGTTGGATTCCGTAAGCGCCCGCTTTATCTTGGTAATCACCTGTGTCAAGGTAGCGATCGATCTCGCCTTTAGTCAACGAGAAAAAGGTGACGGTCGCCTGCGTCAATTCTTTGACTAATTGTTCGCCCCGCCGCAACACGACAGCTGTATACACCTCGTGTTGTGTCCCGCTCAACTGTTGCAACATGGTAAAAGCGTCTGCGCGGTCTTTGGGTTTCCCCAAGACTTTGCCGTTTAACGCGACGATCGTATCACAAGCGATCACTAAATCTTGCGGATGTTTTTTTGCGCTCAACGCGGCTTTTTCTTTAGCCATCAATTGGACGTATTCTTCAGGCGGATACAACGTTTTGACTTCTTCGTCAATGTCTGCTGGCTCGATCACAAAATCTGGTACTAACCACCGCAATAATTCTTGGCGCCGTGGCGATTGGGAAGCTAAAATAATTTTCATCGAATTTCCTTTCTGACGTTTAATGTGGGTCTTGAATACGTTTGAACATGTGCTCTAAGTCCGTATTCGTAAAATGGATTAAAACCGGACGCCCATGAGGACAGTTGAACGGATTTTCACATTCCGCTAGATCTTGGAGCAACACTCGAGCTTGAGCTTCATTCAAATGATGATTGGCTTTGATCGAACGTTTACAACTCATCATGATCGCGGTTGCTTCGCGAAATTTTTTCACACTGACACTACCGGTATTCAACAACATCTCGATCATCTCGCGAATGATCGTTTCTTCTTGTCCAGCCGGATACCATGTCGGGTGCGCACGCACGATAAAACTATTCGCGCCAAAACTTTCCAAATAGATTCCGACTTCTTGCAACGTCTCCGTTTTTTCTTGCAGCTTCAACGCGTCATCAGCAGGATAATCCAAAACAAAGGGCACTAATAATTCTTGTAGATCAGCGGTCACATCGCCAATTTTTTCACGGAAATATTCATACTTGATCCGCTCTTGTGCTGCGTGTTGATCCACGATATAAAGACCGTCTGAGCTTTGCGCAAATAAATACGTTCCGTGCATCTGACCGAAATAATCCAACTGAGGAAACCGTTGTGTTACTTGCTCGGCGGCTAATTTTTCCGCAGCTTGTTCGATCGCTTTTTCACCGGCGACACTAGTCGGATCAAATTCCGGATGCTCTGCCAGTTCCCACGCTTCAGCTGACGGTTCCTTCGCTAATTGTTCAGCAGCTAACGGCGTAGAAGGCTCCGTTGCAGTGGGCGTTTGCGTTAAATCAGCAACAGGTGCTGGCAGATCCACATCCGTTTCATCTGTTGAAGCGTCGGTGCTCGCGTCACTCTTTTCGACGCTTTCAGACTCTGGCGTTTCTGCTACAACGCTCGGTTCAGCTTTTGGTTCTACGTAAAAGATTCCCGTTTGCGGATCAAAACTCAAATCGCTTTTTTTACGTTTAGGCTGTTCTAACGTCAGGTCTAATTGTTCGGCGGTCGTTTGTTCTTTGACTCGGCGTTTAAAGGTTTCATTTTCACCGACTTCTGGGATCAAGTTTAGTTTCGCTAAACTGTCAGCGATCGAACGAGCGATCAGATCCATCAATTCTTTTTCTTTTGATAAGCGAACTTCTTGTTTTGTCGGATGGACATTGACATCGACTAAAAGCGGGTCCATCGTGATCTCTAAAACAGCGATTGGAAAACGGCCCACCATGAGTTTGGATTGGTAGCCGTTGACGATGGCTTTATTTAGCGCGTAATTTTTGATATAACGCCCATTGATAATGACCGACAAATAATTCCGGCTGGCCCGCGTCACTTCCGGCAATGAGACATACCCATGCACTTTAAAATCAAGATCCGCGGCATCGACGACCACCATTTTTTTAGCAGTCGCAAGCCCATAGATCCCCGCGATTGTCTGCCGCAAATCGCCGTTGCCGCTAGTAGCTAGCATTTTATGCCCATCATGTACGAGGCGAAACGCGATCGTCGGATGACTCAACGCCATGCGATTGACGATGTCGCTGATGTTTGCAAGTTCCGTCTGCAAAGTCTTCACATATTTCAAACGTGCCGGTGTGTTGAAAAATAAATTTTCCACCGTGATCTTCGTTCCTGTCCGCAAACTAGTGGGCTCTTCTTGTTCGATCTTCCCGCCTTTTAAAAATAAAAATGTCCCTTGGCTTTCGTCGGCCGTTGCGGTTTCAATCGAAAGTTCCGAGACTGAGGCGATAGAAGGCAACGCTTCACCGCGAAATCCTAATGTTCGGATGCGGAACAAGTCATCCCGGTTGTGGATCTTACTAGTAGCATGGCGTTTGAACGCATTTTTGACATCTGCTTGACTGATCCCTTCACCGTTATCTGTGACTTGGATTTTTTTCAAACCGGCTTCTTCGATCAAAATATCGATCTGATCCGAACCGGCATCGATCGCGTTTTCGACTAACTCTTTTACCACCGAAGCGGGGCGCTCAACCACTTCACCGGCTGCGATCTGATTGGCTAGGCGCTCCGATAATTCTTGGATCTTTCCCATGCGCTCACTCCTTTACTTATTTGGTCGAACGTGTGTCACATACTATGTAGACCTCAGCCAGCACAGCTAGCTGAGGCTTGGATCACTATTAGATTCGTTTTTGTAATTCATATAAAAGATTTAACGCGTCAAGCGGCGTCATCTCCAGTAGATTCATTTTTTTCAATTGGTCGATCACCCCAAGTTCGGCCGTCGAGACCTCACTGAATAAAGAAAGTTGTTCGTTCTCGTCAGCAGTCGGTGCTTCTTCAGCTAGCATTTGGTTCGGAGCTTCAGCTTCTAATGCCGCTAAGATCGTTTGGGCTCGCGACAATAAATCAGTCGGCAGTCCGGCGATTTTGGCCACGTGGATCCCGTAACTTTTGTCAGCTGGTCCATCCATCATCTTGTGCAAGAACACAACTTCGCCAGCTTTTTCCACGGCACCGACATGAACATTTTTTAAGTGAGGTAAACTTTCTTCCAGCACCGTCAACTCATGGTAGTGAGTCGAAAAAAGTGTTTTGGCTTTGACTGTTTGGTGGATGTACTCGATGATCGCTTGTGCTAGTGCCATCCCATCATAAGTCGCTGTCCCGCGGCCTAATTCGTCAAACAAAATCAAACTGTTAGGCGTCGCATGCCGCAGTGCTTGATTGGCTTCCATCATCTCCACCATAAACGTACTTTGACCAGCGATCAGATCATCACTAGCCCCGATGCGAGTAAAAATTTGGTCAAAGATCGGCAATTGCGCACTTTCCGCCGGCACAAAGCAACCCATCTGCGCCATGATCACCGTCAAGGCTAACTGCCGCATGTACGTACTCTTCCCTGACATATTCGGTCCGGTGATCAGTAAAATCATTTCGTCTTGATTCATGTGGACACTGTTAGGAATATATTCTTGATGTCCTAAGACTTTTTCCACAACGGGATGGCGGCCTTCTTTAATCTGCAAATTATGTCCTGCGGCTTCCATTTCTGGCCGAACGTATTGGTAACGTTCGCTCACTGCGGCAAAACTTTGCAAAACATCGACTGCACTGATACTTTTCGCTAATTTTTGGAGCCGGTCGATCGCGCGTTTGACTTCTTCACGGACACTTAAAAACAAATCGTATTCCAGTGCGACCGATTTTTCTTCGGCTTCTAAGATCAAGGTCTCTAATTTTTTCAATTCAGGCGTGACGAAGCGTTCTGCGTTCGTCAAAGTCTGCTTGCGTTCATATTTCCCTTCTGCTAAATTTGCTAAATTGGCTTTGGTGATCTCGATATAATAGCCAAAGACGCGATTGTAGCCAACTTTTAAGTTTTTGATGCCCGTGGCTTTTCGTTCCCGAGCTTCTAGTTCAGCTAACCACGTCTTGCCGTTTTTCATCGCTTCGCGGTACTGGTCCAATGTCTCGTTGAAACCATCTTTGATCACGTTACCTTCTGTGATCTGCAGCGGTGCTTCTTCATTGATCGCTTGATCGATCAACGCCACCAAATCTTCCAACGGTTCCAAATCAACTAGCAGCTCGTTCCACTCGCCTTGATTGATCCCGGTAAGCAAGCGGCGGATCTGCGGAACTTGTTCCAGTGACGTTTTTAATTGGATCAAATCACGACCATTGACATTGCCAAATGCCACGCGACCGGCTAAACGTTCCAGATCGTAGACTTTCGTCAGTGCTTCGTTCAAGTCCATCCGTTCAAAATACGCGTTGAGCAAAGATGCTGTCATCGCTTGCCGTGCGGTGATTGCACGTTTTTGGATCAATGGCCGATCGATCCACTGTTTCAATAATCGGCCCCCCATCGCGGTTTTTGTTTCATCCAACAGCCACAGCAATGTCCCTTGTTTTTTCCCGGTGCGGATCGAGCGCGTCAATTCCAAATTCGTTTTTGAAAAATAATCCAACTTTAAAAAGTGTTCCGGCTGATATTCTTCGGCTTTTTGAAGGTGACCCAAACTACGCTTTTGCGTCTCAGCTAAATACGTCAACAATTTACCCGTCGCAGCTTTTTCTAACGGATCAGACAACTCACTCGTTAAAAAATTAAATTCTGCATTGTCCGTTAGTTCCGTCTGCGTTGAAAAAACTAGACCTAGCCGCTCTTGTAATTTTTTATGTAAATCAGTTGGGAGCTCACTACCTAAGACCATTTCTTTCGTTTGGAGTGCGGTGGCTTCATTCATGACCGCATCCGCGTCTTTCAAATGCGCCGTCTTCAGCTCACCAGTCGATAGATCGACATAGGCAAAGCCAAATTCGCTAGCTTCAGTCGTCACGGCCGTTAAAAAGTTATTGGCTTTCGCTTCGATTCCTTTGCCATCCATCAATGTTCCTGGTGTGACCAGTTGGATGACTTCGCGTTTGACCATGCCTTTTGCTTGTTTTGGATCTTCCATCTGCTCGCAGATCGCGACTTTATAGCCTTGTTCGACTAAAGTATCGATGTAGCCTTGTGCTGAATGGTGCGGCACCCCACACATCGGGATCGGATCATCGGCGTTTCGATTCCGACTGGTCAATGTCAACTCCAATAATTGCGCGACTTTGATCGCATCATCATAAAACAATTCATAAAAGTCGCCGAGCCGATAAAATAAAAATGCGTCTTTGTATTGGGCTTTGATCGCTAAATATTGTTCCATCATCGGTGTATTTTTAGTTTTTTGAGGCATTCGTATCTTCCTTTATTGCGTCATTAATTTCTTGTTGGATCAAATTGGTTACGTATTGCAGCAGATCATCTGCTTCCAGCAATTGGGCGCGGTAATTTCCCACGAGCGGATGCGTGTCAAAAGCTTCTTTCAACGCATCGGCTTGCTGCAACGCTTGTTTTTTAGCAGCTGGTTTTTCATAATGTTCCGCTTGGACAGCTTCTTGTTGCGCGTTTTTGATTGCGGTTTGCAACTGGGCTAATTTTTCACTTTGGTCGACTTGACGTTTGACTTGCTGGTAATTTTTGATTAATTCATTGTTGGCTAAAGCCGCCGTAAGTTTTGTCAAAGCGGCTTGGATCTCTTTATCCATCATGTTCTCCTACTCACGAAACGGGCGATCATCATTGATCAAAAATGGCTTGATCGCTTGTGCGTGTCCTTCTTTTGACAAGTCGATCACACAGCCCGATAGTAAAAAGCGGCCTTCTTCCACCACTTCAAAGCGCTGTGGTAACGCCGTCAAAAATTTTTCCAGCACCGGACCTTTTCGCATCCCTAAAATCCCATCGTAAGGCCCAGTCATCCCGACATCGGTCAAATACGCTGTTCCTTTTGGTAAAATGCGCGCATCGTTAGTTTGCACATGCGTGTGAGTGCCCACGACCGCTGAGACCCGACCGTCTAAATACCAGCCCATCGCTTGCTTTTCACTCGTCGTTTCAGCATGAAAATCAACAAAAATGAAGGGCGTTTGTTGCTGCGCTTCGGCTACTAATTCATCAGCTTTTTTAAACGGATCATCTAAGTCCGTCATCAGCGCGCGACCTTGAAGATTGATCACTGCTAAGACCAAATCATTGACCTTGACATAGACGATCCCTTTGCCTGGTGTCCCAGCTGGGAAATTGGCCGGCCGAATCATTTTTTTCGCGTCATTGACAAATTCAAAAATTCCTTTGTTGTCCCACGTGTGGTTACCCATCGTTAACACATCGACGCCATCATGTAAAAATTTTTTGTAGATCTTTTCCGTGATCCCTCGACCAGCCGCAGCGTTTTCACCGTTGACGATCGTCAGTTGTGGGTGGTATTTCTTTTTCAATCTTGGTAAATAATCTGTAATGGTTTGGCGTCCTAATGAACCAACGACATCCCCAATAAATAATAACCGCACATTTTTTCCCCTTCTCTTAAAGCATTTCGTTTTATCATTATAGTGGTTTTTGCTTTCAATTGAAAGATTTCCTCCGCTGTCGAGTACGAGAAAAATTTTTCAGCAATTGACTTGCAATTCAGAATATTTTGTTTTATGATAGTCCCAACTTAAACAAACGAAAAGCGTCGAGGAAAAACAGTAACGATTCTAAGCTTGATTTAAAGAGAGCCGCAGCAGGTGAGAAGCGGCAGTCAGCAGATCGCGAACATCATTTCTGAGTCAATGTCGATATGTAGAACATTGTGGCTGCCACCATTATCCGGCTAGCAGATAGTTACCAGCGTCTGTGAAATAAGTTGTTTAAAAGGTGGTACCGTTCGAACTCGAGCCCTTTTCCCGATATGGGAGAAGGGCTTTTTTGCTTTTCAAATGAAAGGGGAGATGATTTTTGGAAGTTGATATTAGTCCCATTTACTTGCATCATGCAACCAAACTTTTAGGAGGAATTTATTATGGCATCAACTACAAAAAAAGTCTCAAAAAAAGAGCTCGTCGTGTTAAGCTCCATGATTTTCGGAATGTTTTTTGGTTCAGGCAATTTGATCTTTCCCGTCCATCTCGGACAATTAGCTGGCAGCCACTGGTTATCTGCTAGCTTAGGCTTCGCGGTTTCCGGTGCGTTGTTCCCGCTGCTTGCGATTTTAGCAGTCGTGGTCACCAATAGTGATGGCCTTTACGATCTAGCTCGCCCCGTGGGCCGAAAATATGCGGCGCTGTTTCTAGTTTTAGTCCACTTGACGATCGGACCTTTTTTCGGAACGCCTCGGACCGCTGCGACTGCTTTTGAGATCGGTTTAAAACCATTCTTACCCACTCAGTATTTAACAGTTGGCTTATTATTGTTCACCGCCGTTTTCTTTGGCTTAGCGTATTTCTTGACGTTGCATCAAAATAAACTCATCACGTACGTCGGCAAATATTTGAATAGTATTTTCTTAGTCTTACTAGCCGTCGTTTTTTTGATCGCCTTTTTCAAACCGATGGGCGCGTTACACCAACAACCGACTACTGCTTATGTCAGTCACGCGCTGACTAATGGTGTCTTGCAAGGTTACAACACAGTCGATGCCGTTGCGTTACTCGCGTTAAGTGTCACTTTTGTTCACGCCGTCAAAGCGCTTGGCTTTAAAAAAGATGCGGCTCGGGTCACGGCTAAAGCTGGCACATTGAGCGTCTTATTAGAAGTCGTCATCTACTTCGGACTCGTCTTAGTCGGTGCCATGAGTTTGAATCACTTTGAACTATCTGATAACGGCGGTGTTGCATTAGCACAAATCGTTCGCTACTACTTGTCAGATTTTGGCGGTGTGTTCTTAGGCGTCTTAGTCACATTAGGCGTCTTCACTACCGCGATGGGGCTGTTAGTCTCATTTGCCCAAGACTTCCATAAACTGTTTCCGAAAGTCAGTTATAAAAATTGGCTCCGCGTCACGACCGTCGTTTCATTTGTCGTCGCCAATGCCGGACTTGATAACATCATCCAATGGTCGCTACCCGTTTTGATGCTCCTTTACCCATTGTCCCTTGCTTTGATCTTATTGTCATTGACTCATAAATATTTTGAAAAAAATCAACGCGTCTACCAATTGACGATCGCTTTGACTGCCGTACCAGCGGTCTTAGATATGTTAGCCAATGCACCAAAAGTCGTCGCAACGCAACCAGTCGTCGCAAACGTACTGGCAGCTTATCATCATTACGTTCCTTTTGCAGCGCTAGGGCTTGGCTGGGTCTTACCAACATTAGTAGGCTTTGGTTTAGGTTTGGTACTTTATAAATTCAACCCTGCACCCGTTCACGAACTGCAAGTTGAAAAACATTGAGCAATTGAAGCAAAATTGAATCAAACAGGAAGAAAATGCAGGTGGGAAAATTTCCCACCTGCATTTTTCTACTATTATTAATCAACTAATTGTAATTGACGCAATGCTTTAAAAATTCCATCGTGATCATTGGTATCTGTCACCAGATTTGCTGCTTGTTGCACATGCATCGAAGCATTTCCCATCGCAACGCCTGTCCCAGCTAATTGCAACATTTCCACATCGTTATTGCCGTCACCAAATGTGATCACATTTTCCGGCTTGATCCCAACTCGTTCGGCCAAAGCTAAAATCGTCTGAGCCTTCGAGCCATGATTTGGAATCACATCGACACTGTTTTGGTGCCAGCGAACGAAGCGGAATTCTGGAAAAGCCTGCTCAAACTCAGCGTCCATTGCGCGATCGTAAAACACACAGCCTTGATAGATCTCGTGATGCGCCATGTAGTCTGGTTCAAACGGTGGGATCGGACCATTGAAAGAATCCATCGCATCTTTGACCCGCGGAAAATCAAAATCTGATACGCGGCCGAGTGCATCTAAACTAAACAATGAAACATCGACTTGACGCGCTTTGGCAAATTCCAGCAAACGAGCCAATGCTTCACGATCCAACAAATGTTTATAAATCTGTTCATGATCTAAAAATGCGGCAGAACCGTTACATAAAATATAATTCGTACAGCCTAACTCGTGGATCACCGGACCTGCTAATAAGCGCGAACGGCCACTGGCAATGATCACTAAGTGTCCGGCGCGCCGCAAGACTTGCAACGCCCGCATCGTGCTTTCCAAAGGTTCCTTTTGCGAATTCAATAATGTGCCGTCGATGTCTAGTGCAATCAATTTTCTTTCCATGTCTGTCGTCTACACTCCTATATGTATTTGCTGCCCTCTCTTTGAGCCAGCTTGCTTAGTGCCTGTGTTTGTAAAAAATGTGCGACCCACGCTGGATCAGTCCGACTAAAATCGCGTAAAGCCCAGCCAATCGCTTTTTGAATAAAAAATTCTGGCGTGTCCCGGTCTGCTACGATCGGTAGCCGCTTGATAACGTAATTGCAATGTGATGGCGATCCGGCGATACCAAAAATCTTCGTGCCCGTAAAACCAAGCAAAAATTTCTGCTCGCTGCTTCAAATGGGCGGTGACAAACGTACTGAACACTTTACGCCACGCATCCGTTGTATCCCACCAACTTTTTTCACCGATCAACGGCAAAAATAATGCCAGTTCAGCTGAACTTAGCCGCGAACTATTTTTTTGAACTAAATCGATCGCATAGTACTGATACTCTCGCTCGAGCTTGCGGTAATTGTACGTGACGACTTGAACCAATTCCGTAATCGGCAACGTCACGCTCGCCTGTAAAAAATCAGCTTCCAATCGTCTACGTTCACAGGCTTTGACTCCGCAAAATAAAAATTGGTCTTTCAAATAGCGCTGCATCGCCACCCGCTGTTCCGGCTGGATCGGAAAAATCAATTCCTTCATCTCAGCATCCTTTCTGCTCGCCAAGTGATCATCCTGCTTTATTGTAGTGAAAATCCCCAGCTTTTGCAAAGGCATTTACGTTACAAGTTTATTAAGTCGACTTGACGATTGCAGTAAAAATTTGGTACACTAGGCTTTGTGTAAAATAATGCAGCAGAGAAATAATAGCCCGCCTCTAGTTCGTTGCCGAAAAGGTTCAATTGCGTAACCGCGGCTGCAAAGGTGAAGATTGAAGAACGAACTACACGGATATGAATTTTTCAACGGATTATTTTACTCCAACTACTATTTTAATTGGAGGAATTTTAAATGTCTCGTTATACAGGACCAGCATGGAAAAAATCTCGTCGTTTAGGCGTATCTTTATCAGGAACGGGTAAAGAATTAGCTCGTCGTCCTTACGCTCCAGGTCAACATGGACCAAACAGCCGTGGGAAAAAATCAGAATACGGCTTGCAATTAGCTGAAAAACAAAAATTACGTTTCTCTTACGGCTTGAATGAACGTCAATTCCGTAACTTATTCGTACGCGCTAGCAAAATCAAAGAAGGTAAACACGGTGTTAACTTCATGATCTTACTAGAACGTCGTTTAGACAACGTTGTTTACCGTTTAGGCTTAGCTTCAACTCGTCGGCAAGCACGTCAATTAGTAAACCACGGTCACGTAACAGTTGATGGCAAACGTGTTGATATCCCTTCATATGAAGTGGAAGTTGGCCAAGTTGTCGGCATCCGTGAAAAATCAAAAGACATGGTGACGGTTAAAGATGCAGTTGAATCAGCAGTTGGCCGCCCAGCCTTCATCAGCTTTGACGATGAAAAATTAGAAGGTTCATTAACTCGTTTACCTGAACGTGAAGAAATGAATCCAGAGATCGACGAATCACTAGTCGTTGAATTCTACAACCAAGTAATGTAATTTCTGTCATTACTTCGAGCTGCGAGCTTAGGCTGGCAGCTTTTTTTGTGCCTTGAATCGACATTTTGAATGCAACACTAAAAATAGTTTTCTTAGGAGAATCTTCGTGCCTGTTTTCTTCAAAAAAATCGCCTTGTTCACGACTACTTTGCTGTTGTGCTTGACGTATAACCTACAATTTTGGCTCCAATTCAGCTTTACATTTATCCGAACCCATGAAAAAGAATTACTTGCCCTAGCGACATCTGGTTGGGTGCTGTTAGTTGCCGGACTGCTTTTTTTATATCGGAAGCAGCTGAAAAAATTCAATCCGCAACATTTTGGCTTTAAAAAAATCACGAAGCAAAATCGCAAACTGATCATCGCCGCTTTTTGTCTCGCTAGTGGATTGAGCTTACTGAACACCTATGCGTTTAAACAACCCCAACTTGCTAAGGCCCTAACTTTTTATCCGACTTTAGCAGGCCTGTCGACATTTTTATTTGCACCGGTTTTAGATGAACTCGTCAATCGCGGCTTGTTTTTCAATCTCTTTTTCAAACAAACCACGAAGCAAAATCAAATCGCGGGCACGCTTGTCTCCGGGATCATTTTTGCAGTGACGCACGGCTTGACTGGGGTCAAACTTTTACTCTCTGCTCTATTTGGCTGGTTGTTGAGTGCCCTCTATTTAAAAACTAAAAATCTCGCGGTTCCGATTGCGCTCCATCTAGTGATCAATTTAATTTAAATAGCATTTCGTTAACTAACGCTTTACTTTCTGTCAACTTGTAGTATACTTTCGTTAACTTTTATTTTTAAATTTAGTTTACGAAAAGAGGAATTTAGTTGAAATCGAATTTATCTGAACTAATTCTAGCGGCGATGTTTGCTGCTGTCATCGCGATCCTTTCTCAATTCACGATCCCACTAGGCGCGATCCCATTAACGTTACAAACTTTTGCCGTTGGTTTGACTGTTACCTTGCTAGGAAAAAAAGTCGGCACCTTGGCAGTGGGCATTTATTTATTGTTGGGCTTGATCGGCTTACCTGTTTTTGCGGGTGGTTCGGCTGGCTTTGCTGTTCTTTTTGGCCCCACTGGTGGTTTTTTAGTCGGCTTTGTCTTCAACGCGCTTGTTACCGGTTGGCTGCTCGAACGCAAATTGCTGCAATTTGCTTGGGCCATGATTGCAAATATCATCGGCGCGGCGATCACGTTACTTTTCGGGACGGTCTGGTTAAAATTAAGCGGCAACTTAGCTTGGCAAAATGCCTTGTTAGCCGGTTGTCTTCCTTTCATTATTCCTGGCATCATCAAAGCCTGTGCAGCGGGCTACTTAGGCACTTTGATCAGTAAACGCCTGCCAAAAAAATTGCGGGTGGGGCAGGGATAAAGTTAAACTGGACGAACTCGTTTAGCCAGCAAGAAATAAGGCGAGACTGAAACAGGGCATTTTTTGCCGTGATTCAGTCCCGCTTTATTTTCGAAAAATACTCGTGCAGCTAGCCATTTTATTTATTGCGTATTTTGCTGATTCCATTGCTGACTTTGTTCTACAAAACGTTCAAAATTCAGTTGATAGTTTTGATGGTTGTCTAGTGAAGGAACATATACTTTTTTCACTCGATTATATCGTTGCCAAATTTTAGCGGGGTCCTCGCCCGTTACTCCAGTGATGCCACAGATCAATGCACCAAACGCCGGGCCTTCATCTAACGCTAAAACTTCGATTTCTTTATTGAAGACGTCCGCAAATAGTTGCAGCCAGAATTCATTTTTCACGACACCACCTGTGATACGGAATCGTTCCAAAGATCGCGTTTCTTCTGCCCCAAGATGGTCATAAACATTTCGCAACGAAAAAGCAATCCCTTCTAAAACCGCACGGACCAGATCAGCGCGGTTGTGATATGCTTTGAAACCACTGAAACCACCTGTCAATTCCGCATTGAAATACGGACTCCGTTCCCCGAACAAATAAGGGAAAAATAAGATCCCATTGCTTCCGATCGGACTGCTAACTGCTAATTGAGTCAATTCCGCAAAGCTCTCAGTTGGCGCAAATACTTTTTTGAACCACTCCAATGAATATCCTGCCGCCAAGGTGACCCCCATTTTGTAATCGAGATCGGTTAAGGCTGAGTTAAAGTAATGATAGGTTCCGTTGGGCTGTGTTTTTTTAGCAGCATAGGTCAACACGACCCCAGAAGTCCCAATGGAGATCAACCCTTGCGTTTTTCGATCCGTAATATTTCCCAGTGCACCGCAGGCATTATCCGCACCGCCCATAATCACTTCAACCGGACTTTGAATCCCAAATCTTGCTTTGATCTCAGCTGTCAACTCACCAGCTGAATCAGTTGAACGTAAAACTGCTGGACATTTTTCCGGTTCAATCGCCAACTCCTTCAGCAACTCCATATCCCATTCATGCTGCTCAAGATCATACAGAATCGTGCCTGAAGCATCTGAACGATCCGTAAAGACATTTCCAGTCAAATAGTAAACCAAATAATCTTTTGGCAGCATAAACTTCCAAGTCTGCTGCCAGATTTGTGGCTCATGCGCTTTGATCCATAAAATTTTAGGTAATGTGAACCCTTCCAGCGCACGGTTTTTTTCCACTTTTAAGAGGTGGTTCCGATAATTTTCCATCAACTGTTTAACTTCTTGGGTCGTTCGCGTATCATTCCATAAAATCGCATTGCGAAGCGGCGTTCCCGTTTGATTTAATAAAACTAAACTGTGCATTTGCCCCGCAAACGAAATACTTTTCAAATTCGTTTTGAGCACTGGGAAGCGGCGCAATAATTCTTGGAACGCTGTCTCAAATGCTGACAACCAATCTCGCGGATCTTCCTCACTATAATTAGCCTGTTCTGAAATAATTGAAAAGGAGCCGCTCGTGCTGCCGACGATCGCGCCTTCACTATTAGCAGCGATTATTTTGACTGAACTAGTTCCTAGATCTACACCTAAATAATACTCCATCGTCTTCCTCCTAAAAAATATGGTAATTAGTAACTGCCTGATAGTCTTTGACTAAGTAATCATCTGCTTCATGGATATAGTTAGGTTTACGTTGCATCTCAAAAGTGATTCCTTGGTATTTTTGAATCGGCTGATAATCATTGATGGAGACGCTTTGGTCGATTTTATTTAACGTATAGATGACACACGCTTCTTGATCAGAAGTAATCGCTAAGTGATTTTGTTCATCCTCACTCGTCAATAAAATTTGTGGTGTTTCCCCGCCAGTGAAACAATAAGCTAAATCGATTCCTCCAGCACAAATCTCAGCCAGCTCGTTAGTTTGGTTCAAAGCCGTTGCGATTTGTCTCGGCTGTTCAAAACTAAAAGCAGCGCCTAGTGAAACTTCAGGCCCTAAATATTCTCCAGTCGGTACAAATTGCGAATCGATGACTTGGATCTTAGCTGGCGCAACTTTTAAAGTATGATTTTCAATGGTCTGTGTCTTCTGTCGATTCAAATTAAAATACGAATGATTAGTCAAATTACAGATCGTCGGCTGGGTTCCGTGTCCGATCATTTCGATCGTAAAATCCGCTCCACTCAACTGATAATCCAGTTGAAGTTGAAATGCTTCATAGTTAGAATTCCTATCTTCAAACCGCAGACGAAAAGCCATATCCGTAAGTTTTTCAACTGTCCAAACTTGATACTGAAGTCCTGCTTTGCCGCCATGCAGATGCACATGCCCTTCATTTTGATCTAATAAAATCTGCTCACCGGAACTATTTTGATAGGCTGGTGGATACGTCCGTCCGGCATTCCGGCCGATCGTCGCACCAAAAAAATAAGGATTTTCATGATACAATTCTTCCTCGGCATACTGCAAGACGTAATTTGTCTGCGTCTTTTTATTGATCATTTTCGTGATACAACCACCTAGATCTAAAAATTCAATCAAGACGACGTCATTTTCTAATTGATATTTTTGCACGTTCATTCCTCATTTCTTAAAATGACAATTAAAAACAGGCCAGGCTCTACTAGCCTTAGCCTGTTTGATTTTAATTCACTCGTTTAATGTTTGGATCGGTAAAAATATCACTTGCATCGTCACTCGGTGAAGAAAATTCAGAAATGATCGCGCCGTCTTCACCGGCTTGGAACCAGTGTTTGGTATCCGGATCGATCGTATATTGTTCCCCTGGGTGTAACTCGATTTCGTGAAAGACCGTGTAATAATCTTCTTTGCCAGCTGGGATCTGACTTTTGATCGTTTCAGCTGTCCCTGTACCTTCTACGTATAAATAAACTTTGCCTTTACGACAACGGAAAGTTTCTTGCTTACCAGCTAAGTCACCACGCGCTGGATGACGGTGCTCTGGACAGGTTTGTTGAGGTAACAACACCATCTCTTTGGCACAATAGCGTTCATTATTGATATAGACGATCAAATTTAAGCCTTCTACTTCTAAATTATTCAAATCAAAATCAGCATAATCAATACTAGCTAGTTCAGCTTCGGTAAACACGATTCCTGATGCTAGAAAAGCTGCTTTGACTCGGTCTTGATAATCCATTTGACATTCTCCTTGCTATTAACTGATTTTAAGCTCGTCCCAAGAAATCTCTTCCTCTTCTTTTTCTTCAACGATGACTTCTGCTTCGGGATCGACTTGTTTTTTTAGCACTAAAATCGTGACTGCTGTAGCAAGCGAACCGATGAGCAAGGCCGCTACAAACGCCCAAGGATTCGTCATGGTCGGAATCGCAAACATTCCAGAAGCGGGGATATGACTATCCGCTCCCCACAACATACTCAGCCCACCACCGATCGCGCCACCAACACCTGTTGCGATCACACAACGCAGTAGATCATTTAATACGATAGGGAAACAGCCTTCTGTGATCTGACAAATCCCCATCGGAAAAGCAGTCTTCAACGTTTCAATTTCTTGCTTGTTAAAAATATTTTTCCGGATGACTTTTCCTATGAAATACGCCATCGTCAAACCAAACGGCGTTACCATCGAAGCTAAGATCAAAACGGTAATCGGTTCGTAGATGCCTTCTGAAAATAAAGCGAACACAAAGGCGAACACGACTTTGTTGATTGCACCGCCGTAATCGATCGAGGCTAAGATTCCAATGATGGCACCATAAACAAATAATGACGAGGTATTCAGATTTCCTAGGTAATTAGTGATCAGACTAGTGAACCAATTGATCGGCGTTCCTACGATATAATACATGACCATCCCAGCTAAAAATGAACTGACAAAAGGAATCACTAATGTCGGCATCAAACCTTGCATCCAACTTGGGACTTTGATATAAAGCGTCAATAAAACAACGATGATCCCAGCGACATAGCCACCAATCAAACCACCTAAAAAGCCTGCGCCGATCCCACTAGCGACCATTCCAATGATCAGTCCAGGTGCGATCCCCGGCTTATCTGCGATCGAATACGCAATCGCCGTCGAAACGATCATCGGTAATAAACCTAAACCATAACCGCCCATCGTCGTCATCGTATCCGCAAAAGAGAAGCCTTTCGAAAAGTTTGCGATGTTCTCACCGCCCAACATATTTCCAATTGCCAGTAAAAAGCCTGAAGCTACTACGATCGGCAAGAAAAATGAAATCGCTGTCATTAAATGCTTCTTGAAACCTAAGTTTTTAATCGCCTCCATAATTTTACCTCCTTATGCTTAGACTTTGATTTCTTCTAACTTCTCAACTAACTTATTTGGTGATTTCACCACTAGCCCAGTTGGTACTTCCACGATTTTTTTACCTGCAAAACGTTCGCGACCATTGACTTTGATATCAGCGGCGATCACTACGACATCAGCGTCCTTGATCTCAGCAGGCTTCAAAGCATCTTGCGTTCCGGCTAACCCTTGTGTTTCGATTTGGATCTGATGACCATGGGCGATCGCTGCATTCATTAATTTTTCTTTGGCGATATACGTGTGGGCGATCCCCGCTGTACAAGCTGCAATTCCTACGATTTTCATCTTAATCATCCTTTCGCTACTTTACTTTGAGTAAGATTCTGCTGATCAAGTTGATGACCAGCAGAACATTTAATTAAACGGTTACCGTTTCCCGTGTTTCAGTTGTGGCATGATAAAATTTTGCTTTATCAGCTGATTTGAATAAATTGATTTTTTCTAGTGCGACCCGTTTTGTTTCAGCCATGCATGGTGGGAATAGTACATTTGGTTCCCGGATTTCCGTGTTCCCTGCATTTAGAACTTCCCGCAATTTTTCCGCAAAGACGATCTTGATATCACTAGAGATATTGATCTTATTGACGCCCATCGTAACAGCTTTACTGATTTCATCATCTGGATTACTTGAACCGCCGTGCAACACTAATGGCAGATCCGTTAAACTTTCGATCTCTTCCAAAATATCAAGTCGTAATTTTGGCTCCACATCTTTTGGATAGATCCCGTGAGCCGTTCCGATAGCGACTGCTAAACTATCGACACCTGTTTTTTCAATAAAATCTTGCGCGACAGCAGGATCGGTATAAATTACTTCACTTACACCACCTTCAACCGTGTTCCCAGTATCACCAATCGTGCCTAACTCTGCTTCAACAGAAACGCCAACTGCATGTGCTGCTTCCACTACTTTTTGTGAGATCGCAACGTTTTCTTCATAGGGTAAGTGAGAGGCGTCGATCATGACTGAAGTAAAACCTAGTTGAA
Organism: Enterococcus sp. CSURQ0835; assembly: GCF_902706605.1. Classification (GTDB taxonomy): domain Bacteria; phylum Bacillota; class Bacilli; order Lactobacillales; family Enterococcaceae; genus Enterococcus_A. The sequence goes on from NZ_CACSLH010000011.1 coordinate 63,931, forward strand.
TCGCATGGATCACCTGCTCAAAACTTGCACCATGATCTAAATGGATACAAACCGGTAATGTTGAATGGTTCGCTAAATCTTTGACTTGGCTGACAAAACTATCTGTTAAAAAACTCAGCTCATCGGGATGGATCGCGATCATGACTGGTGATTGTGCTTCTTCACAAGCTTCCATCACTGCGTTTAATAATTGACCTGAACCTGCATTGAAAGCCGGTACGGCAAAGCCCTGTTCTTTTGCTACTGCTAAGATTTCTTTTCCAGTTACTAACATAATTTTTCGCTCCTATATCATTTTATTTTTGGTTTACAATTAGTTCGAATAATTCATCAACCGATGTCACAGCCTTTAAATGTTCAATGAAAATGTCGTTTGCTAGTAAAATCGCGATCTGCTGCAAGAGTAAGATATGCGTCGTGTTGGCATCAGAATCTTTTACCGCAAATAAGATAACTGCCTTAACCCCCTTACCATCGAGTGTCTCCCATTCGATTTCATTTTCTAACGTTGCAATAGCAACTGTTGTTTCCTGAACGGCTGGTGATTTTCCATGAGGGATCGCGATTCCTTGCCCGATCCCCGTTTCGCCTTCTGCTTCTCGTAAATACACATCCGCTAAAAAGGCAGCTGGGTCAGTGACTGCTTTTTGCATCGCTAGTCGTTCGACTAACTCAGCTAAAATTTCGGCTTTAGTCGCCGCTTTAGAGTCAATGATCATCAATTCTTTTTTGATTACTTTATCTAGTTCGATCGTTGTTTGCATTGGTTACAACTCCTTTAAAGTGAAATTTATCTTTTGAATGTCTTGACCATTTAAGAGTGGACTGATCGTCAAAACCGGGATCGAGTCTACTTTCAACGGCAATTTCAAAGTTGAAAAAATTAAGTCGATATTTTCTTTAACAAAGGTCTGATTATGCTTTAGTTGCCTTTGACTCATGGTGGCGATGATATTTAAATTAGGAAAATTTTGCTGCACTCGCATCTTCAATAATTCTGAAGTCCCCACACCGGTTGAACAAACTAATAATAAGTTCTTTTTGTTTTTCCGATTGATCTGATATTTTTCAAAGTACAATGTGAGATAGCCAATCTCGGCTGCATTGATCTTCGTATCAAAAACAAGCTCTTGATTTAACGTTTCAACGATCGTTTTGACTTTAAAAAAAGTCTCTCGATACTCAAACATCACTTCATTCAATAAATTATTTTCCACTTGAATACCTAAACGTAAGCGGCTCAACATCGGTAAAATATGTTGGTAAAGGTCTTCATAAAGCGAGCGACTGGCCGGCAATAAGGTGGTATTGGATAAATTGAAAAACTTTGTAATCAATTCAGTTGCGATCGTTTCTGCCAAATGCTTATCGACATTGCTACTTTCGCGTTTTTGGATATTGATCGAATAAAGATTTTGGAAGACAAAATAGATTTCAAGTGGATCAAGTAACAGATTGAGATAATTCCCAATATTCTCAACGATTTTTTGCGCGATCTTGGTAATGGCTGGATTATTCGCCATCAGTTGTTTTTCATCAGCTTCCAGCGGCTCTTGTTGTTCAAGATATTTCACTTCGCCTTCGCGATAGCGCTTGATCAGCAGATAGATATGCGTATAAAGCGTGATGTCATAAGGATAATTGATGTACTCACCGACAACCTCTTCAATCAGCGCGATCTGTCGATCAATAAAATGCCGATCAATCGCATTGATTTCAAGTCCGATCTCACCTAGACTGTTTAACTTATTCAAATCAGAAAAAATATGGTTCACGGCTTTTCGCAAATCGATCTCACTGCCCACCAACCAAATAAAATCTTTGTTGGTTTTTAACTGGATCTCAAATTCCTGTAACTTATCGTGGATCTTTTTGATTTGTCGTTCCGCTGTACTCTCGCTGACATATTGCGTTTCGAAATACTTACGGCTGATTTTTTTAGGGTGTTTGAACAACAAATTCAGTAACACTTCATTCAATTCATTTTCTTCTTTGAAATCGACGATCGAATGAATATCTCGATGAATAAAATACGTATTGAGTTTATAACCTTTTCCTGGTTCAGAGATGATCAAGGCTTCATTGAAATCGCTTTGTGAGATTTCATTGATTCTTTTGGCTATCCGGTAGATCGTTTTAGTGGAAACAAAAAGAGTTTCAGCTAATTTTTTGGCGGATAGATAATCCTCATAATTCAGCATATTGATCAATAGATTTTCGTTCGAACTAAAAATCATTTCCCTCACCTCTTGACTTTAGTATAGTGTTTTTGAATGCGGTTACACTTCAATCGGTGTCCGTAGTTATGGACAGCTTATTAAAGACTTTTATTTTTGACTCACCTTAACTTAACCGCGAACTACTTTAAGTATTCGGGAATTCAAAACGTAATGCCAACCAGTTTCTTATTAAATAAACAAATTCTTTCTTAGCTTTTATTTTTTTAACATTTAACTAGCGATTCTAAACACTTCGTAGCACCGATTTGTTTTCCCCCACTAAAAAAAGACCCGCTCACAAATAACATTCATGAACAAGTCTATTCGTTTAGTTTGCTAAAATCGTTTCGATCTCTGCTAATTCTGCTGCTGAAAATTCCAAGTGTTCCAGTACTTTTAAATTGTCTTCTAGTTGGCTGACACGGGAAGCACCGATCAAGACACTCGCGACAACTTCTTGGCGTAAATTCCAAGCTAAGGCCATTTCAGCTAATGTTTGCTGGCGCTTTTTCGCAACAGTATTCAATCGTTTGACCATTGCCAATGTCGCTTCTACTTTTTCTGGCGTCAAAAACGGACTGGACGTTCGAGCCGCCCGCGAATCTTGCGGAATCCCGTGCAAATAGCGATCTGACAGCACACCTTGTGCTAGTGGACTAAAAACGATCGCCCCTAATTTTTCAGCGTGCAAGACTTCCGTCAAGCCGTCTTCGATCCACCGATCCAGCATATTGTACCGCGGCTGATGAATAATGAAGGGAGTTTTCAACTCACGGAAAATTTTCGCGATCGCCGCTGTTTGTTCAGCCGAATAATTGGAAACGCCAATATAAAGTGCTTTGCCTTGCCGCACCAATAAATCTAACGCTTGAGCGGTTTCTTCCAACGGCGTATCCGGATCAGGTCGGTGATGATAAAAAAGATCGACATAATCTAACTGGAGTCGCTTCAAACTTTGATCACAACTCGCGATGATATTTTTCTTTGAGCCCCACTCGCCATAAGGTCCTGGCCACATATAGTAACCCGCTTTAGATGAAATGATCAGCTCATCTCGGTAAGATTTCAAATCAGCGTGTAAGATCCGGCCAAAATTTTCTTCAGCTGAACCTGCAGGCGGTCCGTAATTATTCGCCAAATCAAAATGCGTGATCCCACGATCAAATGCTCGGAACAAAACTTCTTTTTGGCGAGCCAAGTTATCGACATCACCAAAATTATGCCAGAGTCCTAATGAGATAGCAGGCAATTTCAGTCCTGAGTTGCCGACGCGCCGGTATTGCATGTTTTCATAACGATCTTCTTGTGCGTGGTACATTTTTCTCACCTCATTTTTAGTTTATAACTTCTAGTATACTTGAAGAAAAGTAAAAATAAACCGCTCAAGAAAATAAAGTCTAACGTTGATAGAAATTGGAATTGCCAATTTCAAATTTCTATCATTAAGTAAAGCAACTTACCTTCCCATGTGGAAAACTCAACGGAAGCTATTAAAAAAAGTTATCAACAATTCCCCGTTGATAACTTGATTGACTCTTCTAATTTATCTTGTGGATAAAATAATAAAAAGCAGTAAAAAATAGCCTATTGAACCTTTAATAACAGCATTTTTTACTTTTCCACAGCTTATCCACAATCCAGTGGATACTTTTTTTATTTGCCCGTCTTAATCATTGTTTGATACAGCGGCAGTAGTTGTTGATAAGTTTCCCACATGTAGCATTGCGCGGCGGCTGGCTGTTGCCACAATGTACTTGCTTTAGGGATGATCCGACCGATTTGAAATTCGCCTTTTTTGACATCGCGAAAACGAAGCAGCATTTTTTCGACCGCTGGCTGAGTAAGGGGTGTGATCAAATTTTTCGTATGATCACCAGAAAGATAAAAATCAGCTGGCAACATTTGAAAAAGTGTTAGCTGATCCAACAGCGCTTGAGCAATTTCTTGTTTTTGCGGCGGCTGATCGATACAAGCCAACCACATGAAGACAAAATCCGGCGCAATCCCTAATTGAAAATGTGGTTCCATCTTATAACCGCGTTTGTTTCGACTCAAGGCAACTAACGTACTGTCTGGCGGATGAATCGTGCGGCGCCGGTGTTGCGCGATATGACTGAAATATTCCGTCCCCAACTCAGTGGATAAACGGGTTTTGAAATCTTGTGCCAACGTTTGAAAAACCGGCTGGATCTCGTGGCGGATCGCTGCCATTCGTTCGTCTAGTCCAGCAAGTGTAAAAACAGCAAAGCTTTCTTCATTGAACATCTCTTCACCTCAAAACAGTCTGTAAACGATAAAAAAGACCAGCTGAGAAATTCTCAGCTGGTCAGCCAGTACCGATTGCTCGATAGAAAAAGTTTTCTCCACAAAAGCCTTTTTCCGACACCCTGTAAAATCCGACAGGTGGCAAAGCCGTGTGCCTCTGGTTTCGAAGGATCTGATGGTGCTAGATCCACTCGGCTCATCGCATGGACAAACTATAGCACACTTTTTTAGCTTTGACTAGTGGAAAAGTAGCGGGGCTTGATGGATCACAAACAACACGAGGTAGCCATAAGCCGCCACCGACCATAATTTAAAAATCAAAATGATCTTCGCGTATTCTTTAAAGGACAAATCCGTCATGCCCGCCACGAGACACACGAGATCATCTGGTAAAAAAGGAAAAATAAAACAGACGATCAAGAGCCGTTTGATATCACGGGTGTGGGCTTGTAAAGTCGTTTCAAATTTTTGATAATTTTTAGGTGATAGAACGAACCGAGCAAAACGAGGTCCAAAACGGCGAATCAAAAAAAATAATGCAAACTCACCGACTACCAGTCCCAGATAACTGTATAAAATGCCTGCGAGATTACCAAACATCAGCATGCCAACGATCGTTGCGATCCCCCCAGGTAAAAAAGGGATCACTGGCTGGATCGCTTGCACGATGAGAAATACTACGACGGCAAAACTGCCAAATTGTTTGATAAAAGCTTGTAGATCAGCTGGCGTTTTAAATAGGCCATAATGCTGGATATAAAATAAGACAGTGACAAACGCGATCAGTCCAGCTACTGGTAATGCTTGGATGATTTTTTGCTGGATCGTCCACTTACTCTTACTAGGACGTTTCATTTTTACTTTTGGCTCCATGCCTGCTCCTTTTTCGTATTAATGTGAAAATTTTCCTTAAATCCGTTCATTTCAACGGTGAGGCGATCATTGGAAAAATTCACCGATCTGATCGATATAAGGGGTCGATTCCCGTAATGGATAGATGACAAAATTATGCATCATTCCGGGAACGACTTCAAGTTTTAAGGTCGTGCCAGAACTGTGGGCGACTTTTTCTTTCAAACGCAAAACATCCGGATATAAGATCTCATCGGTTCCGGCGATCACCAGCATTTCACCCAAGCCGTCAAAATTCCCATAGATCGGTGAGACGCGGGGATCATCAAGGGCTAACCGGCCAGCATAATTTTCACCAGCTTCAGACAATAAATCTTTTTCTAATAAGACATCTTTTGCTTGTAGCGCTGCTGAACGCGGGTCGCTGATAGTGACATCAAGCCACGGCGAGACGAGCGCTAATTTTTTAGGCCGCTGAGCTAAATCAATCCGCTTCAAACGCTGAGCCAAACTCGTCGCTAAGCCGCCGCCAGCTGAATCCCCGAAAAAACGAAATTCATCATCTGGATATAAGTAACACAAATGTTCAAACGCTTTTTCAGTCAGTGCCAACGTTTTATCCGCCGTATTTTCCGGTGCTAGGGGATAGTTGAAGTAGCTGACTTTTAAGTTATAGCGTTTAACAAACCGTTCTTGGAGATTTTTATGAAACGGCGAAGCTTCTAACGCATAGCCGCCACCGTGCAAATAAAAGACGTGATGCCGACTAGGGGCAGCAGGCAAGAGCGTGATCAGCTCAAACCCATCGATTTGATAGATTTTTTGAGGGATATCCGTGCGACTGAGCTGCTTTAACGTCAAGTTGCGACGTTTTGGCGGAGCGATCATACTGATCCCGACGATTTTTTTCATGTTGAGCAGCTTAAATAGATTTTTAACTAATTTTGCAGAATAACGCAAGCGGTCCCCTCCTCATTTCATAAAATTATTATTCTCACTTAGCAAACAATGCTACAATAAGATTGCAAAGTTTGTTTCATTTTACCATAGAACCTAGCTGGAGGTGGAGCGTATCGGTGAAAAGAAACGGGAATTCCTCTTCGATAATATTCGGGGGATATTGATCTTACTAGTCGTCTTAGGCCATGCCTTAGAATATTTCCGGCTTGAAAATGATGTCGGAAAATTTGTTTATGTCTTTATTTATTTGTTCCATATGCCCGTCTTCATTTTTATCTCTGGCTACTTCTCAAAAAATTTAGAAAAAGCGCGCTCAAATGCCGTTCGGACTTTTTTGATTCCGTACCTCTTATTGAATCTGATCTTGAGTGTCATTTTGCTGGCACTGGGTAAGATCCAAGAGATCATGATCTTAAATCCCGGCTGGACGCTGTGGTATTTATATTGTATGTTCATTTGGCGCTTGTTGTTACCTGACTTAGTCAAAGTGCGTCATATTTTATTGCTGAGTTTTATCGTAGGGATATTTTCTGGCTTACTGACCGAGTTTGGCACTTACATGGCGATGGCCCGCACATTAGGCTTTTTGCCGTATTTTTTAGCTGGCTATTTTACGACCCCGCAACGGATCAAAAAAATCCGCCGACTACCACTACGAAAGACGGTGAGCGGTATGATCATCGCTATCGGTCTTGGCGCGGCTGCTTTCTGGCTAAAATATGATCTGTCCCCAGAATTGTTGTGGAAAGATCGCTCCTATGCCGCAAATCCTTTACTTTGGTATGAAAACATCGGCAGTAATATCTTTTTATACGCGCTCGGTTTCGCTTTTGTTTTTGCGTTTATCGTGTTGGCCGAACCGCGACCGCACTTTTTTTCACTGTGGGGGCAAAAAACATTGTCGATCTACTTGCTCCACATTTATTTGATTGCGCCGCTCGTCCAATTCACCCAAGCCATCCACAATCCGGTGCTGCATTTCAGCTTGCTCGTTGCTGGATCGCTTTTAGTCGTCTACCTCTTGTCGCGTAAAAAGGTGACAGAAACATTAGATCGCTTATTACAAAAATTGATCCACTTTATCATGCCAAATTAAAAAAGTTCTACCAGAGTGAATTTCTCCGGCAGAACTTTTTTAATTTAATTTTTTAGACAAAACTACTTTCAGTCAAACAGTTATTCAAAATTTCCACCACCGCTTGTTCATCTAATGAAACATAAGCTTGGTCTTTGATCGCGTTGAATTTCACTGCTTGTTCAGCCATCACCGCAAATTTATGATCATCTTTGATCCCGACTTCTGGTAAGGTCATCGGGATGTCACACGCTTTGAAATAGTCATATAATTTTTGGATACCCATCCGCGCAGCCATCATCGGTACTTTTTCATCTACTTGCCAAACGTTCCAAGCATATTGCGCAAATTTATCGACCGTGTCTTCACTCAAACAATATTCCATCCAACGAGGCGTCAAGATCGCCAGTCCCACCCCGTGTGTAATATCGTAAAACGCACTCAACTCATGTTCGATCGGGTGACAAGACCAAGAACCCAGTTTGCCATTACCAGTCAAGCCGTTTAATGCTAAGCTGCTGGCCCACATCAAATTCGCCCGCGCGTCATAATCAGTTGGTGTCTTCAATGCGATCGGACAATTTTTAATCACGGTCCGCATCAATCCTTCCGCCACAAAATCTTGGACATCACTGCCAACGGTTTGTTTGAAATAATTTTCCATCAAATGACTGAAAATATCCGCTGAACCAGCTGCTGTTTGATACTTTCCAACTGAAAATGTATTTTGCGGATCTAAAAATGAAGCTTTAGGTAACATCGAAGGTCCGCCAAATCCTAATTTTTGATTAGTAGTCAAATTGGAGATCACGGCTCCACTGTTCATCTCGCTGCCCGTTGCTGCTAAGGTCAAGATCGTCACTAGTGGCAAAGCAGGTCCATTGAAATTTTTGCGTTCTAAGACCATGTCCCACGCTTGACCAGCATATAAAGTCCCGGCTGCGATCGCTTTGGCACAATCAATCGTAGAACCACCGCCGACTGCTAAGACGACATCGATTTTTTCTTTCCGACAGATAGCAATTCCTTTTTCTACTGTTTCGATTCGCGGATTGGGTTCTACACCTGCTAATTCAAAGACGTCATTCCCATTGGCCTTCAACTGTGCCATGACCTGATCGTACAAGCCGATTTTTTTGATACTCCCGCCGCCATAGGTCACCAAGACTTTTTTACCAAATTGATTCAAAACTTCTGGTAATTCATTCAAGCGATCTTTACCAAAGCGGATATCGGTCGTCACATGAAAATTAAAATTATCCATTTCGTATTCCTCCTAATTCTTGTCACTGCTTCTTCTCTATCATACACGATTTTAGTTAAAATGCTAAATGAAGCCCGCTGAACTAACTGTGTTTTGCTAGCCGAAACAAAACGAGCACGCGATGAAGTTTTTTCTAACTCCTGCGTGCTCGCTAGTTTGGATGAAAAAAATTTTAGTTCGATGGTTTAGTCCAAAGCAGTCTCTAAACCGACTTTCATCATATCTTTGAAACTCGTTTGCCGTTCGGCTGACGTCGTCTCTTCACCGGTGATCATATGGTCGCTCACGGTCATGACGGCTAAGGTCTGCACCTTGAATTTCGCACCTAAATAGTATAAGATCGCCGCTTCCATCTCAACTCCTAAGACACCGTAATCAGCTAGATGGAACGTTGATTTCAGCTCATCTTTGTAAAACGTATCTTCAGATAAAACATTTCCTACATGCGTTGGTAAGTTCAGTTCACTTGCGACCTGATAAGCTTTAGCTAACAATCCAAAGTCAGCGATCGGCGCAAAATGGAAACCAGGAAAATGTTTTTCTACCATAGAGGAACTAGTCACTGCACCTTGAGCGATGATCAGATCTCGGACATGGACATCTTTTGATAAAGCGCCGCATGTACCTACACGGATCAGCTTTTTCACCCCGTAAGATTGGATCAACTCTTGGGCATAGATCCCAGCAGAAGGCATCCCCATCCCCGTACCTTGAACAGAGATCTTTTGGCCTTTGTAAGTTCCGGTAAAGCCGAGCATCCCTCGGACATTGTTATAACAAACCGCATCTTCTAAAAAATTTTCCGCAATAAATTGAGCCCGTAATGGATCACCAGGTAATAAAATCTTATCGGCGATCTCACCTGGTTTTGCTTCGATGTGTACACTCATTTGTAAAAGCCTCCCTTTTTGATTGACGACTCGGTTATAAAAGTGCCAATGTTTCTTTGACTAATAATTTGAAATCTTCTTTGACGCGTTCTGTCGTCTCCACGACTTCCGCATGGTTCAAGTTGGCTTGCATCCCTGCTGCTAAGTTCGTAATGCAAGAAATTCCTAAAACATTCAAGCCACTATGGACTGCTACGATCACTTCAGGAACAGTTGACATCCCAACAGCATCTGCCCCAAGCGTCCGGGCCATGCGGATCTCAGCCGGGGTTTCATAGGTTGGTCCGGTAAAGCCCATGTAGACACCTTCTTTTAATTCTAAGCCTAAACGTTTCGCAGCTGCGCGCGCTTTTTCTTGATAGTTTTTCGTATAAGCGGCACTCATATCTGGAAAACGCGGGCCGATCTGTTCATCATTTGGTCCGATCAAAGGATTAGTTCCCATAAAATTGATGTGGTCTGTGATGAGCATCAAATTCCCAGGCGTAAATGTTTCATTCACACCACCGGCTGCATTCGTCACAATTAATGACGTGACGCCTAGCGCTGCCATCACCCGAACTGGATACGTGACAGTCTCCATGGCATTGCCCTCGTAATAATGGAAACGACCTTGCATCGCTAACACATATTTACCAGCTAAACGACCGTAGACTAATTGTCCAGCATGCCCAACGACTGTTGAGATGGGAAAATGCGGGATATCATTGTAAGCTACGATCACTGCGTCTTCGATCTCTTCAGCTAATTCGCCTAACCCTGAGCCTAAGATCAAACCGACCTCGACTTTGCCTACACCTTTGTCTTCGATGTAACTAGCGGTTTGTTGGATTTTCGTTTGTAAATCTGTCATAGTACCCTCCTATTTTAAAAGTGTTAAGAAACTCGTTCCGTTTTCTGTTTTTGGTACTGCAAAATTTTCTGCGATCGTCGCCGCAATATCTGCATAAAAACCTTGTGGTAGTTTCCCTTGGGCCGTCATTTTTTTACTGTAGGCTAAAAGCGGCACATATTCTCGCGTGTGATCGGTGCCAGGGAAAGTCGGATCATTCCCGTGATCAGCGGTGATCAACAACAGGTCATCTTCATCAAGTTCAGTCAAAATTTCAGGAATTCGTAGATCAAAGTCTTCGATGGCATGGGCATACCCGACTACATCACGGCGATGGCCATATAACGCATCAAAGTCGACGAGATTGGTGAAGCTCAACCCTTCAAAATCTTGTTTCATGACCGTCAGCAATTGATCGACCCCATCCATATTACTCTTCGTGCGAATCGCTTTGGTGATCCCTTGCCCATTGAAAATATCGTTGATCTTACCGACTGCGATCACGTCTTTCCCGTTATCTTTCAACGCATCAAGCACCGTTTTGCCAAATGGATCTAGCGCGTAATCATGGCGATTAGCCGTTCGAGTAAAATCACCTGGTTCGCCTAAATACGGACGAGCAATGATGCGGCCGATCATATAAGGTTCATCTTTTGTGATCTCACGGACATATTCACAGATCTTATACAATTCAGCCAGCGGGATGATTTCTTCGTGAGCTGCGATCTGCAGGACGGGATCAGCGGAAGTATACACGATCAAGTCGCCGGTCTTCATTTGATGTTCGCCGTAATCATTGATGACTTGCGTCCCGCTATACGGTTTGTTACAAACGACTTTCCGGCCTGAAAATTCTTCGATCTTACGGAGCAGGTCATCTGGAAAACCTGCTGGAAAGACTCGGAATGGTTTTTTGATATTCAAGCTAGCGATTTCCCAGTGCCCGGTCATCGTATCTTTTCCCACCGAGACTTCTTCTAATTTAGTCGCATAGCCAAGGTGTTTTTCTTTATCGACTACTCCAGCTAATGGGCGGATCGACCCTAACCCTAAATATTCTAAATTTGGGATATGAAGGCCCGCTTCTTGTGCGATATGGCCTAAAGTATCCGCTCCGACATCATTGAATTTTTCAGCGTCTGGCGCTTCGCCGATCCCGACTGAATCCATGACGATCAAGTGTACCCGTTTAAACATATGATTCCCTCTTTTCTTTTTCTGCTGATCTCAGTATAACGAATTTAAAAAAAGGACGCGACTTAGAACTGTTGTTCCAAAAGCCCGTCCTCGTTAAATTATTTCGATTTGATGTAGTTGACCCCATCAGCTTTTGGTGCCGCTGATTTGCCTAGGAACAACACTAAAACGACGATCGTTAACACGTACGGTGCGGATTGTAAATACACAGCAGGAATGTTTGAGATGACTGGTAAATTGGCGCCCATGATACTGATATTTTGCGCAAAACCGAAGAAAACCGCCGCGCCCATCGCACCAAGTGGATTCCATTTCCCAAAGATCATCGCTGCCATCGAGATAAACCCTTGACCGGCGATGGTCGTAGCCGCAAAGCGTCCCGCGATCGATTGCGCGAAGACTGCGCCGCCCATCCCACCTAAAAAGCCTGAGATCAAAACGCCTGAATAGCGCATTGCATAAACATTGATCCCTAACGTATCTGCTGCTTGCGGATTTTCACCCACGGAACGCAGCCGCAGACCGAATTTCGTTTTAAAGATAACAAATGATGAGATCACTGCCACTAAGATCGCAAAGTAGGCTGGCAAACTCGTTTGTTTGAAGAACAAGTCCCCGATGATCGGGATTTTGCTCAATCCAGGGAAGTTGAAATAGCCAAATTGTTGTTGGATCGTATCGGTTTGACCTTTACCATAAATAACTTTGATCAAAAAGACGGTCAGTGCCGGTGCTAATAAATTCATCACCGTTCCGCTGATGATATGATCTGCTCGAAAATTGACTGTTGCCACCGCATGCAGTAAGGAGAAGATCATCCCGACAACACCACCGCATAACACTCCGAGCCAAGGCGTCCAACCGCCAAATTGACCGGCAAACGTCAAGTTGAAGATAACTGAGCTAAAAGCCCCCATGACCATGATGCCCTCAAGACCAACGTTGACGATCCCACTACGTTCAGAAAAGACACCGCCCAGAGCCGTTAAGATCAAAGGCGCAGAATAAACGAGTGTCTGAGCAATCAATGAACCTAATAAATTGATATTCATCAGATGTCGCCTCCTTTTTGGTCTTGTTTATTTTCTGGACTTTCCATTTGTTCAACGATTGCTGTTTGTTTTTTATTCCCTGAAGCTTTAGCCAATAAGTAACGTACGACATAGTTGATGGCAACAAAGAAAATGATTAACGGAATGACGCTGTTCGCTAGTTCGCTCGGCACACCGGCAAACTGCATTCCTTGGCCGCCTAATTTCAAGATAGAGAACAATAAGGCCGATAGTAAGATTCCGATCGAGCCACCATTTCCTAGTAAGGAGACAGCCATCCCGTCAAATCCGATACTGATAGAAGAACCTTGGACAAAGTAGTTCATGAAAGTTCCCAAACCTTGGACGACACCACCTAATCCAGCTAGAAAACCGGAGATGATCATCGAAATAATGATCGTCCGTTTACTACTCATCCCTGCGTATTCAGACGCAAAAGGATTCAAGCCAACGGAACGAATCTCAAAACCTAGCGTCGTTTTCTTCATCAAGAACCAAACTAAGGCTAAGAAGACTAATGCTAAAATAAAACCGGTATTCACCCGCGAACCACCAAAGATGTTAGTCAACCAAGGTTCTCGCAATGAACCGTTCATGCCGACGATCTTTGTGACTCCTTTATTGGAGATGATGCTTGGGTCCATCACATTGTTGACGATATGATTGGCCACATACAAGATCACATAGTTCATCATGATCGTGACAATTACTTCACTAGTGCCAAAGTACGCTCGTAAAACACCAGGAATGGCAGCGGCGATCGCGCCACAAACAGCTCCTGCTAAAACAGCTAATGGTACAACGACTAACTTCGGTGCGTCTGGCATGCTAAGTGCCACCCAAATACTAGCGACCCAGCCACAGAGTGCCTGACCAGAAAGCCCGATATTAAAGAAACCAGCTGAGTTAGCTACCGAAAATCCCAGTGCGGTAAAAATCAATGGGGCAGCTCCAACTAAAATCTCACCTACTGACATCGAACTTTGAAACGCGGAACTAAACATTGCTTGATACCCTTGGATCGGATTATAACCGGTTACCAGCATCAGCAAGCCGCCTAAAATGAAACCTAAAATAACTGAGATCACTGGAACTAGGACATTACGTATTTTTTCTGCGCGATCATTCATTTGTCTCACCCGCCTTTTGTAATTCTGCTCGTGCATCGTCTAAACTATAGCCGGCCATAAGTAACCCGAGCTCGTTTTCTGACGTTTCTTTCGGATCAACAATCCCAACGATCTCCCCGGCATGGATGACGGCAATACGGTCAGAGACATCTAAAATTTCATCTAATTCAAAACTGATCAACAGCACGCCTTTAGCTTTATCCCGTTGTTCCACGAGACGTTTATGGATATACTCGATTGCACCGACATCTAATCCCCGCGTTGGTTGTGCAACGATCAATAGATCAGGATCTCGATCAACTTCGCGAGCAATAATCGCTTTTTGCTGGTTCCCACCAGACAACGAGCCTGCGGGAGCTTTTTCACTTGTCGTCCGCACATCGTATTCTTCGATCAACTTGCGCGCGTAGCTATCGATTTTGTTGTAATTCAAGATCCCCGATTTACTTAGTGGTGGCTTATAGTACGTCTGTAGCGCAATGTTTTCTGCTAGTGACAACTGTAAGACCAATCCATATTTATGACGATCTTCTGGGACGTGGCCCACGCCTGCTTCTGTGACTTGCCGCGGTTTATGGCCCGTAATATCTTTCCCATTTAAGGTCACAGTCCCACTTTCGACTTTCCGCAGACCGGTCAGTGCTTGGATCAATTCAGTTTGACCGTTGCCATCGATCCCGGCGATCCCAACGACTTCACCGCGATGAACATCTAAGCTCAGTTTTTTGACCGCTTCAAGTCCGCGACTTTCTTTCACGACCAGATCTTTGATGGAAAGAACCGTCTCACCTGGTGTAGCAGGTTTTTTCGCAGTCTTAAATGAAACAGAGCGCCCGACCATCATGTCAGCTAATTGCTGAGAGGAAACATCTTTCACATCAACAGTTCCGATGTATTTCCCGCGGCGGATAACGGAACAACGATCCGCGACTTTTTTGATCTCATCTAATTTATGGGTGATCAAAATGATCGATTTGCCTTCTTTGACCAGTCCTTCCATGATCTCGATCAATTCATCGATCTCTTGAGGCGTCAACACAGCAGTTGGTTCATCAAAAATCAAAACGTTGGCGCCGCGATACAATGTTTTTAAAATCTCGACCCGCTGTTGCATCCCGACTGAAATATCACGGATATATGCTGACGGATCGACTTTCAAACCGTAATCTTCCGATAATTTTTTGATATCTTGTTCCGCTTTTTTCTTGTCTAATGTTCCATGATGACTTGGCTCACTACCTAAAATAATATTTTCTGTTACCGTAAAAGCATCCACGAGCATAAAATGCTGATGGACCATCCCGATCCCTAATTGATTGGCTTTGGTGGGACTGGTGATCGCAACTTTTTGGCCGTTCATCAAAATATCGCCTGAAGTTGGTTCTAACAAACCGGATAAGACATTCATCAATGTCGATTTCCCGGCACCATTCTCACCTAAAAGCGCATGGATCTCACCTTTACGGATCTGCAGATTGATATTGTCATTGGCTTTGAAGTTCCCAAATTGTTTGGTGATATTTCGCATCTCAATGACGTAATTTTCTTCTGCCACTTTTTTCACATCCTATCGTTAGTCCAATAAATAAGTGCAACAAAACTAGTTCATAAGGAGTTCTTTCCTTAATCAAACAGTGAGACTTCACCATTTGAGTAAAAAAAGAAAACATTTAAAATGATGGGACTGGGACAGCTGATGTGTTCCAATCCCTTCTTTCACATAAACGGCGTGACAGAAAAAATTCTGTCACCGCCGCAATGACTGTATTTATTTTGTTGGTTTTTCTGGCACTTTGATATCGCCAGCAATGATTTTTTCTTTCGCTGATTTGACTGACGCTTTTGCTTCATCAGATAAGTAACCATCTGTCAATGAAACCCCGCCATCTTTCAAACCGTAAACTAAGTGTTTGCCGCCTGGAAATTTATCGTTCAACGCTTTCGTTGAGATATCTTGCACCGCAGCGCCGACACCTTTAAGCGATGAAGTTAGACAGAAGTTGTCTTCTTTACCATCTTTATTCGTGTATTTACCTTCAGCTTGTTGGTCAGAATCTACCCCGATGACCCAAACTTTGCTGTTTTCGTCAGCATCTTTGTTCCGAGCTTTTGCTTCTTGGAAGACCCCAGCACCTGTACCACCTGAAGCATGATAAATGATATCCACGCCACTTTGATACATGTTAGCAGCTAAGGCTTTCCCTTTAGCTGGATCACCAAATGAAGCGGCATATTGCACATCGACTGAGATGTCTTTGTTCATTTCTTTAGCTGTATCTTGCACACCTTTGACAAAACCAGCTTCGAAACGGTCAATAACTGCGCCTTCTTCACCACCGATAAAGCCAAGTTTGTCAGATTTTGTCGTATGCGCGGCTGCCACACCTGCTAAGTAAGCAGCTTCGTTGTCTTTAAACGTAGCGGAAGCGACATTTTTCTTACCTTCGATCACTGAGTCAATGATAACAAAGTTTGTGTCTGCGTGTTGATCTGCTGCACTTGAGATCGGATCAGCTAATAAGTACCCAATCCCGAAGACTGTTTTGAAACCATTTGAAACAGCTGAATCGATATTTTGTGTATATTGTGAAGCATCGTTTGACTGGATGTAATTGTAACCGCCAGTTCCACGTTTGATATCGTGTTTTTTACCCCAAGCTTGTAAACCTTCCCAAGCAGATTGGTTAAATGAACGGTCATCAACACCGCCGATATCGGTCACGATTGCTACACTGTGTTTTGCGTCTTGTTTGCCAGAAGAACCGCCAGACGAATCTGTCTTTCCTCCGCCGCCACATGCGCCTAGTGCTAATAATGCAGCCATCGCTACCGCACCTAGACCAAATACTTTTGCTTTTTTCATTTCTGTAAAGCCCCCTAATAATGGTTTTTTATTTTTCAACAGTCAATCGACTGAATGAACGTGAGTTATAGATCTTTATCGGTAAACATATACGGCAGTAATTTCTCAACTGTCGTTTCAAACTGAACACCATCATCTCCTAAAAGAGTCACCGGCATCGTCGGTTCACAAAACTCTGCGATCACTTGCCGACAAGCGCCACATGGTGCAATGGGTTCTGGTGTATGGCCTGCTACTACTAAATGCTGAAATTCTCGTTCACCTTCTGAGACTGCTTTGAAGATCGCGGTCCGTTCCGCACAATTACTCAAGCCATACGAAGCATTTTCAATGTTCAAGCCTTGGTAGAGTTTTCCGCTTTTGGTCACAAGACACGCCCCGACTGGAAAATGAGAATACGGCACATACGCTTTATCAAGTGCTGCAACTGCCACGTCTTGCCATTCTTTTTTGGCTGTCATTAATAACCACTTCCTGACAAACCGTTCATGATCGCAACACCTGAACTTGCTCCTAGGCGAGTCGCACCTGCTTCGATCATCGCTAAAGCTTCTTTCGCATTGTGGATTCCACCAGAAGCTTTGACACCCATTTCTGGCCCGACTGTTTCTCGCATCAATTTGATATCATCGATCGTTGCGCCACCCGTTGAAAAGCCCGTTGACGTTTTAACAAAATCAGCCCCGGCAGCTTTAGCCAGTTCACACGCTTTGATTTTTTCTTCGCGGTTCAATAAAGACGTTTCGATGATGACTTTCACTAAAGCTTTATCTTTCGCTTCCGCTACGACAGCTGCGATATCTTGTTGAACATACTCAAAATTGCCGCCTTTTAATTCGCCGATGTTGATGACCATATCGACTTCATCTGCACCGCTTTCGATCGCATTTTTCGCTTCTAGCGCTTTGATCGTGGTCGTATTGGCCCCTAGCGGAAAACCGATGACGGTACAAACTGCGACTGGTTCTCCGTTTAATTTTTCAGCGGCTAAGCTGACCCAAGTCGGGTTGATGCAAACTGAATAAAAATGATATTTTTTTGCTTCCTCAATGATCTGTTCCACATCTTTTTGGGTCGCATCTGCTTTTAAGATCGTATGATCGATCATTCGATTCAATTCCATGTTTATTTGCTCCTTTGTAAGTTATTCCGTAATGATCGCGTGGATCAATTTTGGTTCCACTGGTGTCTCGCCGATTTCGATATTGTCATATAATAATGCTTCCACGGCTGACACGTCTTCACTGTTAGCGTAGATCGTAAGCAATGATTCGCCAGCAGTGATTTTTTCACCGACTTTTTTATGCAATTTAAGACCGACTGCATGATCGATGGCATCTTCTTTTGTCTTCCGACCGGCGCCTAATAACATCGCAGCGATCCCGATCTCGTTTGCAACTAGCTTCGTGACAAAACCAGTTGCTTTAGCTGGCAATTCAAATTGGTAACGCGCCGTCAAGATTTTTTCAGGCTGATCGACCACACTTACATCGCCGCCTTGATTTGCGATCAATTCACGGAATTTTTCTAACGCTTTACCAGAATGCAAGGCTTCTTCTAACATCGCCCGGGCCTCAGTTAAAGAATCAGCTTTTTTCGCTAAAACGACCATTTGACTCCCTAAGACATAACACATCTCCGTCAAATCAGCCGGACCGCGCCCGTTTAACGTATCGATCGCTTCTACGACTTCTAAACTATTACCGATCGCTTCTCCTAATGGTTCAGACATATCTGAGATGACTGCCATCGTTTGACGTCCAGCAAGTTTTCCAATTCTGACCATCGTTTCAGCTAACCGTTTAGCATCCGCGATTTTTTTCATGAAGGCACCTTCACCCGTCGTGACATCTAAAACGATCGCATCGGCACCGGCCGCGATTTTTTTACTCATGATAGAACTTGCGATCAACGGAATCGAGTCCACAGTCGCGGTCACATCCCGCAGTGCATATAATTTTTTATCCGCAGGAGCTAAATTCCCTGATTGACCGATCACCGCCACTTGACTTTTATTCACGGCATCGATGAATTCTTGATCAGATAACTCGATCTTAAAACCGGGGATCGATTCAAATTTATCCAGTGTCCCCCCAGTGAAACCTAAGCCGCGACCGGACATTTTAGCAACTGGCACACCCACACTTGCAACTAGTGGCGCTAAAACTAATGTCGTCGTATCGCCCACGCCACCGGTGGAATGTTTGTCAACTTTGATACCAGCAATCGTGGAAAGGTCGATGATCTCACCAGAGTTTGCCATCGCTAAAGTTAAATTGGAGATCTCCTCATCGGTCATATCTTTATAAAAGATCGCCATCAACAAAGCACTCATTTGATAATCAGGGATCTCCCCATTGGTATAGCCGTTTATAATAAAATCAATCTCCGCTTTGGTCAGGATCTGGCCATCGCGTTTCTTTTCGATCAAGTCTACCATTCTCATCTATTCTGCCTCCAATTTCACATTCATTATACACTAAAACGCAAAAAGGTAAATCACTTTAGTAAACCGTTTTACCTATCTGAAAACAATTTATAGTAAGCCTTTTCATTCCTACTATAAACAGGGTTCGCTCCACTGTCAATCCTCAATTTGTTTTTTTACACTCTCACGAATAATTAATTTTGTTTGGAATATTTTATTCGGAATTCGCTGCGCCGGGAAATTAATCGCATCCACTAAAAACTTCGCCGCAGAAAAGCCGATCTCAAAACTTGGTTGAAAAACAGTCGTCAAAGGCGGTACCATGTATTGGCTTACTTCCAATCCATCAAAGCCAACCACTGAAATATCGTCAGGCACTTTTTTACCACTTTCGTAAATCGCTTGGTAACAACCAATCGCCATTTCATCATTCCCACAAAAAATCGCAGTGATCTCAGGATTTTTCAAAACTTTTTTTGCGGCTTGGTACCCACCTGCGATCGTTAATGCTCCCGAGCCGACATAACTTTCTTTAAACGGTAACTGCTGCTCTTTGACTACTTGGCGATAAGCATTGACTCGCTCTGTCAATTGATAATAGCCAGCATTTTCTTTGAGCATCCCAATATAGCGGTGACCAGCAGCCGCTAACATCCGAACGACTTGTTGGGCTCCTTCGTATTCTTCCACGAGCAATTGGCCCCAATCTCGCTCATTTAATCCCCGATCGATCAAAACGATCGGGTGCTGCCGGTAAAAATCACTGTCCAATGCATGCTCTTGATCCAATTGATGAGGCGTTGCCAGCAAGATCCCATCGACTGAACGATGAGAAAGTTCATTTAAATAACGTTTTTCTTGTTCTTTATCATGCCGTGAATTACATAAAATAATCATATAGCCCAGTGGATTCAAATAACTTTCGACCCCTTCGATCACTTTTGAAAAAAAAGAATCCGTCACATCTGGTATGATCATGCCAATCGTTTTAGAATGCCGATTGATCAAATTGGCCGCAAAAAAATCCGGCTTGTAATGGTATTCTTCCACGATCGCCAACACTTTGCGCCGCGTTTTTTCACTAAAACGGCTGCCTTTGTTGTTTAAAATTTGCGAGACGGTCGTCACTGACACCCCCGCTTTTTCCGCAATTTCTTTGATCGTGATTTTCATGGTGCCCCTCCTCCATTTTTTTCTAGTGTAGCAAAGGCTAGATTAATCTAAAAGTAACTTTAAGTGAGTAAAGGATTAAAAAATAGCTTACCTCACAGCTGCTTGATAAAAATTTAAAAAAAATAAGTAGTTAAACATAAGGCATTCAACTACTTAGGTTCGCCACCAACTAAAAGCTAAGTGACTTTAGTTTGATCAACATTCACCTAAAACAAAAATAAGCCAGCACGTTTCAGCCGTTAATCGACTGAAAAGTACTGGCTTATTTTTTATTCTTTCACACTTTTTAAAATGTAATAGCCTTTGTCTTTTGAAACGATTGCTACATTGCCAAATGTCTCGGCCATTTTCTTTTTCGCACTGGGAGCACCTTGTTTTTTCTGAATCACCACAGTCAATGTGCCGCCGGTTTTCAGTCGTGACTCAGCCCCAGTCAAAATCTCGTGAACGACTTGTTTGCCCGCCCGAATCGGTGGATTGCTGATAATCGCCGCATATTCTGTTTGATGCAGTGTCTCATAAAGATTGGACTGGTGGATATCAGCTGTAATCTGATTGCGTCTCGCATTGCCTTGTGCTAGATCCACCGCGCGCTGATTGATATCGATCAACTCGACTGGATGATTTCCAGCTGCTGCCAGCGCTAGCCCGATCGGACCGTAGCCGCAACCGACATCTAGTAAAGTTCCCGCTGGTAGCTCTTCAAAACTGAAGTGCTCGATCAACACACGTGAGCCATAGTCCACTGTGTTACGAGAAAAAACGCCGCTGTCAGTCACAAACTGAAAATTTTTTCCGCGTAAGGCAAATGACCACGCTTCAAAGTCGTGGGGTGTCTCAGGATTTTCGGTGTAGTAGTGATTTGTCATATTATTCTCCAATTAATTTGTTTTGAATATCGCGCGCGATCAAGCTGCCGATAAATTGGTAGCCTTCATCAGAAGGGTGAAGTCCGTCATTTTGCAAAAATTCATTAGGTGCTGGGTATTGTGTCATATGGTGATACAAATCGATGCTCCAGACGCCTTTTTCTTTGGCGACCTTCTTCGCTTCTTGAGCATAGGCTTGCTGCCGCGCATTATCCGCAATTGTTTTGATCGCCGTATTGACATAGGTTGGTGTTAAGACGATCGTTTTTTCTGGATCTAGCTGGTCGAGCATGGTAGCTAAATTTTGCCCAAACTCTTCTTTGGTCGCTTTTTGTTTGACGGCATCATTGTCACCAAATAAGATCACGACAAAATCCCCATGTTCACTGACCACATCTTTGATCCGTTTCACGCCATCTGCTGAGCCTTCACCACGTCGGCCAAGGTTTACCACCGTGTAATCTGGATAGCCCATGCTCTTTAGCGTATCTGTGACGACGTTGTCCAAGTAATCACTCGTGTCACCATTGCGTAAACCGGCCATCAAACTGTCACCAAATAAAACAATTTTTTTCATACGAACTCTCTCCTTCATGTTTTCTCATTTTCTATCATACCACGCTGACATTTTTTTACGAACATTTGCGGTTGACAGACTTTTGTTTTCTAAGAAATGCATAAAACTCACGCAATTTTAATAGCCATCATGAGTACTTTTCAGCTAAAATGACCTATATTGAAGCATTTTATGCTAAAATAAGCGCAGTTACGTGAAGGAGGCGCCTTATGAACGAGCGCATGAACTACTATAAGATCTCGCGAGAACAATGGCAAGACTTTTATACCGAGGGCAACACCCCGCTGACTCAAGCCGAATTAGATAGTATCAAAAGTTTGAATGATCGGATCTCCATGAAAGATGTGGCCGATGTCTACATTCCATTGTGTCACTTGATCCATCTTTATATGAAAGAATTCGAATCGCTGACTTTGAGTAAAGGTTTGTTCTTACATAAATATGTTAAGATGCCACCTTTTATCATCGGGATCGCCGGCAGTGTCGCGGTAGGAAAAAGTACCACAGCGCGCCTCTTGCAAACTTTGCTAGATCGTCTGTTCAAGCATCGCACCGTTCAACTCATCACGACTGATGGCTTTTTATACCCGAATAAAGTCTTAGAAGCCCGCGGGATCATGGACCGGAAAGGGTTTCCTGAAAGTTATGATATGGAAAAGCTGATCGACTTTTTAAATGAAGTCAAATCCGGTAAAGAAACGACGCAACTTCCCATTTACTCGCACAATGTTTACGATATCATTGAAGATCAATATCAAACGATTGAATCCCCTGACATTTTGATCGTTGAAGGCATCAATACATTACAGTTGCCAGCTAATCAACAAATCTATGTCAGTGACTTTTTTGATTTTTCCATCTTCGTTGATGCGAAGCCGGCTCTGATCGAAAAATGGTACTTGGAACGCTTCGAAGCTTTACTGGATACTGCTTTTTTAGATCCTGATAATTATTATTACCAATATGCGATCGGGGACCGCCAAAAAGCCATTGCAATGGCTGAAAGTGTCTGGCAAAACGTCAATCTAAAAAATTTAGAAGAGTATATCTTGCCAACCCGCGGCCGAGCTGATATCATCTTGCACAAAGCAAAACATCACATCATTGATGAAATTTATTTACGCAAATACTAGCCTACAAAGAAAGGTCACTTTCTTTTAGAAATAAAAAAGGAATAGAGGTAATCATTTTGACAAACGTTGCCAACGAGCTGACAAACGTTGAAAAAATCATCGTACTTGATTATGGTAGCCAATACAACCAATTGATCACACGCCGCATTCGAGAATTTGGCGTCTTCTCTGAACTACTGAGTCACCGGATCACCGCCGAAGAAGTCAAAGCCATGAACCCGAAAGGCATCATCTTATCCGGCGGACCTAACAGTGTCTATGACAAAGACGCTTTTTCCATCGATCCTGAGATCTTAAAACTAGGGATCCCGGTTTTAGGCATTTGTTACGGCATGCAGTTGATCACGTTCAATCTCGGCGGCAAAGTTGAACCCGCGAAAAATCGGGAATACGGTAAAGCAACTTTAGAAGTCATGACAGACGATGCAGTTTTATTCAAAGGTACGCCGAAAGAACAAACCGTTTGGATGAGCCACGGCGATTTAGTTACGGAAGTCCCAACTGGCTTTGAAACAGTCGGCACTAGCCAAGACTGCCCAATCGCTGCGATTCAAAACACCGACAGCAATATTTTCGGAATCCAATTCCACGCTGAAGTCCGCAACTCTGAATACGGAAATGAACTTTTACGTCACTTTGCTTTTGATGTTTGTCATTGCACGGGTGACTGGAGCATGGATAACTTCATTGACATGCAAATCGAAAAAATTCGTGAAGAAGTCGGCGATAAAAAAGTCTTGCTTGGCCTATCTGGGGGTGTTGATTCATCCGTCGTAGGGGTCTTATTGCAAAAAGCAATTGGGGACCAACTGACTTCGATCTTCGTTGACCACGGGTTGTTACGTAAATACGAAGCCGAACAAGTGATGGATACACTAGGCGGTAAATTTGGCTTGAACATCATCAAAGTCGATGCTAAAGATCGTTTCTTAGGTAAATTAGCTGGAGTTTCTGATCCTGAACAAAAACGTAAGATCATCGGAAACGAATTTGTTTACTTATTTGACGATGAAGCTACCAAGCTTGCTGGTAAAGAAGGCATCAGCTTCTTAGCTCAAGGTACGCTATATACCGATGTCATCGAATCTGGTACTGAAACAGCTCAAACGATTAAATCCCACCACAACGTTGGCGGATTGCCAGAAGACATGCAATTCAAATTGATCGAACCATTAAATACTTTGTTCAAAGATGAAGTTCGCGCACTTGGAACGCAACTAGGCATGCCAGATGAAATCGTTTGGCGTCAACCATTCCCAGGCCCAGGCCTTGGCATTCGTGTCCTTGGTGAAATCACCGAAGAAAAACTGCAAGTCGTGCGGGATTCTGATTACATCTTACGAGAAGAAATCGCGGCAGCTGGTCTTGACCGTGACATTTGGCAGTACTTCACTGTCTTACCAGGCATCCGTTCTGTTGGTGTGATGGGTGATGGCCGGACTTACGACTACACAGTTGGTATCCGGGCGGTGACTTCAATCGATGGAATGACTGCCGATTTTGCCCGCATTCCGTGGGACGTCTTGCAAAAAATCTCTGTTCGGATCGTAAACGAAGTCGATCACGTCAACCGGATCGTGTATGATATTACAAGCAAGCCACCAGCAACGGTGGAGTGGGAATAATTAACAACCCCAAAAAGGCTTGGTTATGCAGATTTGACTGTTTCTAAATTGTTATAAAAGCTATGAAATAGTACTAAAAATAAATAGTTCCCCGCCAAAAACCCCGCCAAGCCAAACTGGAAAACTCATTGTTATAGCAGTGATTTGAGATAATCATTTGCTTATAGCAATGAGTTTTTTTGTTTGCTGACGGTAGAATGTTCTCATTCTATCTTGCTCCCCGCTAACACATATGGCTCAGGTACGTTAATTTCAGTTGCTTTAACTTTAACCCCTGCTTCAACGTCTTTGATATTAATTTCACCTTTATCGTCCGTCTTTGCTTTACGGTCAGTAGGTGAACCTTTTCCTGTGAACTGAATATCAAATTCTGTTCCGGGTACCGCTTTGTTTGTCTCAGCGTCAACCTTCTTGATTTTGATATCCCCTGTATCCGGATCTGGCTCAGGGTCAGGTGGTGGCGTTTCTCCTTTAATGTGTACATTAAAACCCCACATAGCCGGGTCTTTAATACTAGGAACCCAAACACGTTGTGAATTAGGTTTTTCTAACGCAATAGGGGAACCGTTAGCATATCCACGTTTAAATGTTAAAGTTCCTTGACCTGGTGAGTCTGATTTAGGTTTAATTGTTAATGTATACCCATCCGGACTAATCAAATAATCTAAATTTGCTGAATTTTGATGTAATGTTTCAAAAGCATGTAAATCCATGTCCGATTTTAACTCAGTATTTTGGTCTTTAGGGATTTCAATAGTTTGTTTATCAAGATTAGGAGTTTTATCATACTCAGCTAAACCACGATTAATTTGGTCACGTAAAGGTGCGAAAGGTTGTCCTTCTAAAGTGTCTACAGTAATACCAAAAGGTAACCCTTCCCAAATATACGCCTGTGTTGCCATACGTTGAAACTCTGTAGGTGTTGCTCCGAAAATAAAGTGAGTACGCCATAGACAAGAAGCTAACTGAACGTTCCGTGGAATATCATTAGCATCTACTGCTTGGTATCCTGGGTTAGTTGCCCCGGGTGCAGATACTGTAGGGTCAGCACAAAATGTAATCATATCCGCTTCTCCGTTTGTTCCATCAGGACGGAATGCCATTTGAGCACTATACGCTTGCCATGGTGCGCCGCTCTTAGTACCCACAAAATGGTGTTTACCCGCTTCATTAAAATAGATCGTTCCTGTTTCTCCCGGCTTCATTTTTAAAGTTGCTTTAGATTTAAAATCGTCATCCTTTGCCGCATTAGCGTCAGAACTCCCTAAACTTAACGCACCAAAGCCTAGAGCCGATAACGCCGCTACACTAAGGATTGTCTTCTTCATTTGTTTTGAAGTCTTAATCATGTGTTACTCCTTGTATATTGTATTTAGGGTTTTAATCTTCACGATTTGTAAGGACAACCCTATGAACCTGTGTTATTAAATTTGGTATTACCTCAGTAGCTCTGAGATAATATAGATAAGGATTGAGAGGT
>NZ_CACSLH010000012.1 GCF_902706605.1 Enterococcus sp. CSURQ0835
GCAATGAACCTCAAAAAATTAGCCAGTTGGCTATAAACCATACCTAATAAGCGGGTCGAGTTACCCGAAACTATTGAAAAAGTACTAACAAAATACATATAAAAGTAAAAATCCCTTTTCGAAACCACATTAACTGGTTCTGAAAAGGGATTTGTCTACAGTCTGAAACGAATCACTGATCAGTGATTCGTTTTTGTTTGCCCTTTTAAAAGTGGATCACGCCGCTGAATTGTAAAACAAGTAAAACACAATTGGCAAAACTCAACAACAGGGAAAGCAATAAGATTCCTTGCAACAGCCAATGAACCGTGCGACTTTTAGCATCGGGAGCCACTTCGTAAAATTGCCCCCGGTAAGTGATCACCATCCCGCAGATCGCTATAAATAATAATAGCTGCATTGGTAAAAGGTGGACTGCACTCCGCCCGTGAGCCGCCCCATAAAATAAAAGACCACTAAAAAAGTCTAACGGTAGCACGGTGAGTAACATAAAAAGTCCCATTTGTAATGTTTGGCGGAAGTGGCTTTCTTTTTTGAGTTGTTGGATCATTTGAGCGTCTCCTTTCAATAAATAATCTAATGATAACCCGTAGTAGTCACTGAGTTCGATCAAGGTAGGGACATCGGGATAATTTTTGCCAGTTTCCCAATTAGAAACGGTTTGGCGGGTGACATGCAAGTGATCAGCGACTGTTTGCTGGGTCAAGTGGAGTGCTTGGCGGCGGGACCGTAAAATCTCTGCGATCATCTCAGACATCCTTTCTGTCTTCTTCTATCTCAAGTATCGCAGGTTTGTTTTTAAATGGCGAGCAAGTTTTATTTTTTTTAGCCAAAAATTGCGCAAGTGAAATTTGCCAAGCCTTTAAACCGCTATTTTTAGCTGGTTAGGTGTGCGTTGCGTTGCTTTAGAAAACAACTATAAAGAAGTGGTCGTTGTTTTTTTCTGGCAATGTCCGTTGCACTATTTTTCAAGAATTTCTTAGTATCATGACTTCTGATTTAAAAATCACGGGAAAAACAGTATAATAAGGCGTGATGTAAATCTTTTATAAAGGAATGTAGCCAGATGGATGCTCAATTTATTAATCAATTAAAAGAAAATTACGGGATCGTCTTTCGCGATATCAGTTTGTTGGAACAAGCGTTTACCCACTCGTCCTATGTCAATGAACACCGCAACATGCATATCTCAGATAATGAACGATTGGAATTTTTAGGAGATGCAGTCTTAGAGATCCAAGTCTCAGATTATTTGTATCGTCGTTACCCCGATATTCCAGAAGGCAAGCTGACAAAGTTACGTTCTGCGATCGTCCGCGAAGATAGTTTGTCAAAATTCGCCAAAGAATGTCAGTTTGATCAACAGATCATGTTAGGAAAAGGGGAAGAAAATTCTGGCGGCCGCCAGCGTGCTTCCTTGCTGTGTGATCTATTTGAAGCCTTCTTAGGCGCTGTCTATTTAGATCAAGGCTACGATACGGCACTGGCGTTTATTAAAAAAGTCGTTTTTCCGAAAGTCGAATCAGGTATGTTCACGCGCGAGATGGATCATAAGACACGGTTACAAGAAGTGTTGCAAAAAAGCGGAGATGTGGCGATTGATTATCGCTTGGTCAATGAAGAAGGACCAGCCCACGAACGGATTTTCACGATCGAAGTCTATGCCGATGATCGTTTGATCGGTTCAGGCCAAGGAAAATCGAAAAAACTCGCTGAACAAGATGCGGCGGAAAAAGCATTATTGACGTTGAAAGCATAATTGGAGGTTCTTTCGTGTATTTGAAACGAATTGAATTAGCAGGCTTTAAGTCCTTTGCTGATCGAACAAAAATTGAATTTGAACCTGGTGTGACGGCTGTGATCGGACCAAATGGCAGCGGGAAAAGTAATATCACAGAAGCGATCCGTTGGGTGTTAGGCGAGCAATCAGCGAAAAATTTGCGGGGCGGCAAGATGCCGGATATTATTTTTGCCGGTTCTGACTCTCGTAAGCCGTTAAATTTAGCAGAAGTGACGGTGGTTTTGGATAATACGGATCATTATTTGCCGCTGGATTTTAGTGAAGTCAGTGTGACGCGTCGGTATCGCCGCAGCGGTGAAAGCGACTTTTTTATCAATAAGAAAGCTTGTCGGTTAAAAGATATCCAAGAGTTGTTTTTAGATTCTGGTCTGGGCAAAGAGTCGTTTTCGATCATCTCACAAGGCAAAGTCGAAGCAATTTTCAGCAGTAAACCAGAGGATCGGCGGGGGATCTTTGAAGAAGCGGCCGGCGTTTTGAAATACAAACAGCGAAAGAAAAAAGCCGAACAAAAATTATTTGAGACAGAAGACAATTTAAATCGAGTCCAAGATATTATTTATGAACTAGAAGATCAGTTGACTCCTTTGGCCGCCCAATCAGCAGCAGCCAAGGAGTTTTTGGCGCTTAAGGCCCAGCTGCAAGAACAAGATGTCAATTTGACGGTTCAACAGATCAAACAAACGAAACAAACGTGGCAAGCACATTGTACCCAGCTGAAGGAATTACAAACAGCGACCGCGCAACAAGCCCAAAAAGTAAAACAAGCTGAAGCAAAGTTGACAGAACTTCGACATACGCGAGACCACTATGATGTCCAGTTGGAACGCCAGCAGCAAGATTTATTAACGTTGACTGAACGAGTCAAACAAACAGAAGGCCAAAAAGAATTGTTGCAGGAGCGTTCGAAAAATACGCAAAAATCCAGTAGTGAATACCGAGAAAATCAAGTCCAAGTACAACTGAAACACCAACAAGCAACTGAAAAATTGGCGGAATTGACTGCCCAACATGCGCAAACGCAAAAAGAAAAAAGTGCGTTACAACAACAAGTGACTCAACTAGCTAAAGAGGCTGAAAAGTATCAACGCTCGACCAAAGAAGTGATTGAAGAACTGCGGGGAACGTATGTCGATTTGATGCAAGAACAAGCGACGACGAGTAACGAATTAAAATACTTGGAAAAACAATACGTCCAAGAAACTGCTAAAAATACGCAAGCCAGTCAACGTTTTGAACAGTTACAGCACACTCGCGCAGAACTGACTGCCAGCTTGCAAGCAGTCCAGCAGGAAAATAAAACATCAACTGAACAACTCAAAACGACGACCGAGATGTATCAACAAGTGCTGACAGATATGACTCAAACTGAAGAGCGATTGCAAAGCGCCCAACAAAAAATGTATGAGCAGATGAATCAATTGCAACAGTCGAAAGCTAAATTGAAAAGCTTGCAAGCGATCCAAGCTAGTTACAGCGGTTTTTATCAAGGTGTCCGCACTGTTTTGAAACAGCGAACGCAGCTGACGGGGATCGTTGGAGCGGTCGCTGAACTGATCGAAGTGCCAGCCAAATTTACGTTAGCGATTGAAACCGCATTGGGGGCAGCCGCGCAACATGTGATCGTCCAAGATGAAGCGAGTGCTCGGCGTGCGATCCAGTTTTTGAAACAACAACGCGGTGGTCGCGCGACGTTCTTACCTTTAACTACCATCAAAAGCCGACAGTTGACGGCTAGTTTAGTTGCGCGGGTGGAACAGTTGCCGGGCTATTTGGGAATCGCTAGCCAGCTGATCGAATTTCCAGCAAATCTCAGTCAAGTGATGGAAAATCTTTTAGGTACGATCGTGATCGCGCAAGATTTAGAAAGTGCCAATGCGTTAGCGAAAGCTTTAAATTACCAAGTCCGTGTCGTATCTTTGACTGGCGATGTGATGAATGCTGGTGGTTCCATGACAGGGGGAGCTAGCCGCAATACGCAAAACAATTTGTTGAATCAAACGCAAGAACTGGATGCGTTGCAACACCAAGTAGCAACAGCAGATCAGGCTTTGCAACAGCAAGAACAACACGTTCGCCAGTTGCAGCAGCAGATCAAAATGCAAAAAGACCAAAGTGAAACGTTGCGTTCGACCGGCGAAGAATTACGTTTTACGGTCAAGCAGCAACAAACGCAACAAGCGCAATTAGAACAAGAATTAAAACGAGTCAAACAAGAACAGCAATTGTTTGCCTATGAAGCCAAAGAGCTGGAAACTTTTTTAGCTGACTATGAGACGCAAAAAAACGCGTTGACCCAACGTCAAAGTGAACTAGTGACTGAACAAAGCAAGATCGACCAAGAAATCAAACAGTTGACTGAAGAAAGTGATCTGTTAGCTGAAAAGCGAGCCGCGATCGCGCAACAATTGAGCCAACTCCAAGCTGAATTGGCAGTAAAAACTGAGCAAGTCACCCATTTAGCCCAGCAAGTAGTAAGTAGCAAATTTACGATCACAGAACTTGAGCAACAGATCGCGAGTCTAGATCGTCAACTGCAAGCCTTATCTAGTGATGTTTCAACGCACGAAGAAACCGAAGAAAGTTTGAGTCAGCGACTGGCTGAATTGTCAGAACAAAAACAAAAATTGACGGAAACCGTCGCTCAAATGAAGACCGAGCGCAACCAAACACAAGCGACCGTCACGCAATTAGATCAAGAGCTGACGCAATTAAACGAGGAACAAAAACAGTTACTCGCTGAACAATCCCAAGTGGATGTGAAAAAAAATCGGTTAGAGCTGCAGCTGGATCAGCAATTGGATTATTTGCAAACGGAATACAGCGTGACCTTTGAAAAAGCGGCGGCTGACGCGACGGAAGTGGCTGATTTTTCAAGTGCGCAACAACAAGTGCAACAATTAAAAGCTCGCTTGGCTAAATTAGGTCCGGTGAACTTGACGGCGATTGAGCAAGCTGAGCAGGTCAGTGAGCGGTATGATTTTTTGACGACGCAACGAGACGATCTTATCTCAGCCAAAGAGCAGTTGTTTGAGACGATGGATGAAATGGATGATGAGGTCAAGACTCGTTTTTATCAGACTTTCCAAGCTATCCGACAAAAATTTACCGAAGTCTTTCCGCAAATGTTCGGCGGCGGGCAAGCTGAATTGATTTTAACAGCGCCTGACGATCTATTGAATACGGGAATTGAGATCGAAGCACAACCACCAGGGAAAAAATTGCAAAGTTTGTCGCTTCTTTCAGGGGGCGAACGCGCATTGACAGCGATCACGTTGCTGTTTGCCATCATCCAAGTCCGGCCCGTACCATTTTGTGTGTTAGATGAAGTGGAAGCCGCATTAGATGAAGCAAACGTTAATCGTTTTGGACGCTACTTGAGTGCTTTTCAAAATGAGACCCAGTTTATCGTGGTGACTCACCGCAAAGGGACGATGGAAGCTGCTGACGCATTATATGGGGTGACGATGCAAGAATCAGGTGTCTCAAGTGTGATCTCAGTCCGATTAGAAGAAGCAAAAGAGTTAGGAGAGAAAAAAGGATGATCAAATTAATCGCGATCGATCTCGATGGAACATTATTGACCGATCAAAAAACGATCTCAGCAAAAAATAAAGCGACCTTACAAAAAGCCAAAGCAGCAGGTGTCAAAGTCGTGATCTGTACGGGACGGCCGTTAAAAGCGATCGAAACGTATTTGACGGAATTAAATTTACGGCAAGCGGGGGATTATTCCATTACCTTTAATGGAGGATTAGTCCAAAAAAATGATACAGGGGAAATTTTAGCAAAAACGGTGATGAACTTTGATCAAGTCCAAGAAATTGCGCAATTATTAAAGGACTTGGCACTGCCAATGGATATTTTATCGGATTCGATTGCCTATCAGATCGATACGGCACCAGCTCATCTTTCCATTTATCCGCAATTAAATAAAGCGTTGACGTATAAAAAACAGGCGCTGAAAGATTTAGGCCCAGACTTGTTGTATAATAAAATTGTCTCAGCCATTGATGCGGAGTATTTAGATCAGCAGATCGCCAAAATTCCGCGGGCGTTTTATGACCGCTATGAAATCGTCAAAACGCGAGCGAACTTGTTGGAATTTATGCCAAAAGGAGTCACGAAAGCTTACGGCCTGCAATTGTTAGGAAAAGAACTAGCGATCGCACCAGCCGACATGATGGCGCTGGGCGATGAAGCAAATGACCTTCCAATGATCCAAGCCGCTGGTCTCGGAGTCGCGATGGCCAATGCAGTAGCCGAAGTAAAACAACACGCCGATGTAACGACTTTGAGCAACGAAGCGGATGGCGTGGCAGTTGCGATTGAAAAATATGTCTTGAAATAAAGGCAGTCAATAGTTGTAAACTAGTGGAATGGTATACGGCCTGAGGAACGGTAGAAATTTTTCATAAAAAATTAGTTACCTTAATACGAAGAAGGAGGAACTCCATGGGGTTATTTGATCGAATAAAGAATGCATTTATTGCAGACAAACCAGATGAAGAAGAAAAAAAAGCGGCGGAACAAGCCGCCGAAAAAACTGCTCCAACAGATAGTGAATCTGAAGTTAGCGAGGAGTCAAGCGAGAATAGTCCGCCAACTGAACTTGAACAATCAAAAGTAGCTGCGACTACCCAAACCACGGACAAGACCGATGAATCGGTAGCTGCTCAACCCGCAGAACCGACAGCGTCTGATCGTTTGAGCGAGCCACCGAGTGAATCACCGAATGAAGCTGGCTCAACGACTTCAACGGGATCGTACAAAGCAGCAACGGACAGTCCATCGGTAGATCAAACTGAGCACAAAAAAACAACACCAGTTGAGGAATCAAGTGTACAAACGACGGCTGAACCCACGACTAAAAGCGAAACACCTGAACCAGTAGCGGAAGCTGAAGCGCTAGAACCAACCGCGCCGGTAGCTCAGCCAGCGACTTCAGAGCTTGATCAAGCTACCGCTGACCATTTGGCACCAACAGAAAATAAAACGACTGAAACTTCTGCTCCAACAGTGTCTGATTTGGAAATCGGGTCAGAGAAGCCAGCACAAACACCTGAGCAGACCCAGACAGCGACACCTGAAGCTTCGGAGACGGAAACTAAAGTTGCGACTGAAGAAAGTGCCGAAACGCCGCCAGAAGCTGACACGCCAGTAGCTCCAGCTGATCTGATCGATACACCTGCCGATGAAATCACACCAGAAGTAGAACCGGCGGCACCAACTGATTTAGCTACTGATACGTCTTCAGTAAGCGAGCAGCCGGTTGATGAATCGTTGCAGGAAAAATACGATAAAGGGCTAGAAAAAACGCGAAAATCATTTGGCGAACGGATGAATGAATTCTTTGCCCGCTTCCGACGAGTGGATGAAGATTTCTTTGAAGAATTAGAAGAAACGTTGATCGGTGCCGATGTCGGATTTGATATGGCGATGAAGCTGACTGATTCATTACGCCAAGAAGTCAAACTAAAAAATGCGAAGAAGCCGGCTCAAATCCAAAATATCATCATTGAAAAAATGGTCGATATTTATGAAGCAGAAGGCGTTGATGAAAATAATAGTTTGAATTTACAAGCCGATGGTCCGACGGTTTTCTTATTTGTCGGAGTTAACGGAACGGGGAAAACAACTAGTATCGGGAAATTGGCGAATCAGTACAAACAAGAAGGGAAAAAAGTGTTGCTAGCTGCTGCGGATACATTCCGTGCCGGAGCGATCGATCAGTTGGTCGTCTGGGGTGAGCGTTCTGGCGTTGAAGTCGTACGAGGCAATGCTGGCGGTGATCCTGCAGCTGTCGTTTACGATGCGGTCGCAAAAGCGAAAAGTGAAAGCTATGATATTTTGTTGATCGATACTGCTGGACGATTGCAAAATAAAGTCAACTTGATGAATGAACTAGAAAAAATCAAGCGAGTGATCCAACGTGAATTTCCTAGTGCTCCCCATGAAGTGTTGTTAGTAGTAGACGCGACGACTGGCCAAAATGCGATGGTCCAAGCGCGTCAATTCAAAGAAACAACCGATGTAACCGGGCTAGTCTTAACTAAATTAGACGGGACGGCTAAAGGTGGGATCGTTCTTGCGATCCGCAATGAATTGCATTTGCCAGTCAAATTGGTCGGATTAGGCGAAGGCATCAATGATTTAGAACCTTTTGATCCCAATGAATTTGCAGTCGGTCTATTCAAAGGTCTCTTAAAAGTTGAATAAGTAGCAAATAGCTGAGATGGTTTTCGTCTCAGCTATTTTTAGTTGCTCGTAGCTGGTGTTGTTTAGCCTGCTGTAAAGCAAATCAGTTGATTCTGCTTTTCTGCGTTTTCTTTTAGTATAAGTTGAGATTGAAATTGATTTTTGAGTATGTTAAATTTACTTTTATGTAATTTGAAATATTTCAAAAATAATTCATGAAAACCGAGTTACTTAAAACAAATGAAAGCGTTCAATTTGCTGTTCTCATAAAACTGAATGGGGATCGCTAGGAGAGGGGAACCATTATTGTGAATACCACTGCGTTACTGATCGGCTTAGGGCCGCTATTAGGTTGGGGGCTTTACCCAACGATCGTTTCTAAGATCGGAGGTCGTCCGGCTAATCAGATTTTAGGTTCGACTATCGGAACTTTGATTTTTGCCATCGTGTTTGCTTCAGTTAAAGGACTAGCCTTACCTCATGGGATGGATTTATTTTTATCGATTTTATCGGGGATCGGCTGGGCATTTGGTCAACTACTTTCGTTTTATTCATTTACTTTAGTCGGCTCGTCGATCACGATGCCGATCACGACTGCCTTTCAATTACTGGGTGCTTCACTGTGGGGCGTTTTTTACTTAGGCAACTGGCCGGGAACAACGGCAAAAATAATCGGTGGGTTAGCCTTAGTCGTGATTATTTTGGGCGCTTACCTCTCGGTGTGGACGGAGAAAAAGACAACTGAAAATTCAAGTCTCGTCCGAAAAGCTACTATTGCACTAGCAATTGGTGAAATCGGTTTTTGGGGTTACTCTGCGGCGCCGCAAGCTTCAACTATCGATGGGATGCACGCCTTTTTACCGCAAGCAATCGGAATGCTACTGGCAGCGATCGGTTACACTGCCTGGGTCACATTGCGTGGGAAAAAAGTCAACTTAGCTTCACCTTTTATAGAAGCAGTTAGTTACAAACATATTTTTCCAGGTTTTTTCTTTGCCTTTGCCGCGTTGACGTATTTGATCTCGGCCCAACCAAACATGAACGGGTTAGCAACTGGTTTTATTTTATCTCAGACCTCAGTCGTTTTAGCGACTTTGACTGGAATCTGGTTCTTAGGCCAAAAGAAAACAAAAAAAGAAATGCGAGTCACGTTGATCGGGTTAGCGTTGATTTTAATCGCTGCGGCTGTGACGGTCGCACTTTAAATCGGAAACGTCTTCTATCAAAAGAAGGCGTTTTTATTTTTTTTGCTTTTTTCGCTTGAAATTGTTTTCAAGCTGTGTTAAATTTTAACCGTAGAGTTTTAAAACGTTTTAATAAAACGTTTCAAAATCCGAGTTGACTTAAAAAAATTTAAACGCAAAGGCGGAATGATGGAAATGAATACGATTACAATTATTGGCAGCATCAATTTAGATACAAACTTGCGTGTCGCTCATATGGCCAAACCGGGTGAAACGATCCATACAAAAGAATTATATACCGCAGGCGGAGGCAAAGGCGCCAATCAAGCAGTAGCTGCGAAACGTTCAGAAGCAAAAACGAATTTTATCGGGGCGATCGGAAATGACGCGGCCGGAAATGTGATGAAAGAATTATTGACACAAGAAGAAATCGATTTGACCGGTGTTAAGATGCTTGAAAATGAAGCAACGGGGCAAGCCTTTATCGTAATCGATGAGAGCGGCGAAAATAGTATTATGATCCACGCAGGTGCTAACAATGCGATCACGATCGAACAAGTTGAAGAATTTCGTTCCGTTATTGCCGGCAGCGACTTTTTGATTTCTCAGTTTGAAAGCGCTCTTGATAGCACGATTAGAGCTTTTGAGATTGCAAGAGAAAACGGAGTCAAAACGATTTTGAATCCCGCACCCGCAATGAAAAAAGTCCCAACTGAATTATTAGCAGTAACTGATGTGATCATTCCAAATGAAACAGAAACTGAGATTTTGACAGGGATCAAAGTAACCGATGAAGCTTCAATGAAAAAAGCTTCTGCTGTACTACACGAACTAGGCATTGAAGTCGTGATCATCACGATCGGCAGCAAAGGAGCTTACTACGATGTCAATGGGAAAAATGGGATCGTACCAGCCTTTAAAGTCAATGCAGTGGATACTACAGCTGCTGGAGATACGTTTATCGGTGCAATGAGCAGTGTGTTGGCCAAAG
This sequence comes from Enterococcus sp. CSURQ0835, assembly GCF_902706605.1. Classification (GTDB taxonomy): domain Bacteria; phylum Bacillota; class Bacilli; order Lactobacillales; family Enterococcaceae; genus Enterococcus_A. The sequence continues at coordinate 10,172 of NZ_CACSLH010000012.1, forward strand.
ATTTCAGTAACTTAACTGATGCTATCGCTTATGGAAACCAAGCCTCATCGCTAACAGTCCAACGTTATGGCGCTCAACCTTCAATTCCTTACAAAAACGAAATCAAATAAGAAAGAAGTCTTGATCATGAAAAAAACAAAAGTCATCAATTCAGATATCTCGCGTGTCATCGCCCAAATGGGACACTTCGATAAATTAAGTATTGGCGATGCCGGGATGCCAGTTCCAGCAACGACCGAAAAAATCGATCTAGCCGTTGACAATGGTATTCCAAGTTTTATGCAAGTCTTGAATAATGTTTTAGAAGAATTAGAAGTCCAACGCATCTTTTTAGCTGAAGAGATCAAAACGGAAAATCCTACCATGCTTCAACAGATCAAAGAGCGGTTACCTGAAACGCCGATCACGTTTATCCCACACACGGAGATGAAACAAGAGCTGAACAATTGTCATGCTTTTATTCGGACCGGCGAGATGACACCGTACGCCAACATCTTATTAGAAAGCGGCGTCGTCTTTTAAGTCGTCTGTTAGAAGGGAGCAAGCAAGATGAATACCACTGCATTATTGATTGGTTTAGGGCCGCTATTAGGTTGGGGACTTTATCCTACCATCGCGTCTAAGATCGGCGGTCGTCCCGTCAATCAAATTTTAGGCTCGACGATTGGGACGTTGATTTTTGCGATCGTCTTTGCCTTGATGAAAGGACTAGCTTTACCTCAAGGTTGGGATTTGTTTTTTGCGATTTTATCTGGTGTTGGTTGGGCTTCGGCGCAGATCATCACCTTTCAATCTTTCACTTTGATCGGCTCATCAAAAGCCATGCCGATCACGACTGCCTTTCAATTATTAGGCGCGTCATTGTGGGGCGTCTTTTACTTAGGCAATTGGCCGGGTGCTACAGCCAAAATCATCGGCGGTTTAGCGTTGATTTTGATCATCATCGGAGCGTATTTAACTGTCTGGTCAGAACGCAAGACGCAAGAAAATTCTAGTTTGTTAAAAAAAGCAGTCCTCTTACTAGCTGTTGGTGAAATTGGTTATTGGGCGTATTCCGCTGCACCACAAGCAACGAGTATCGATGGGATGCACGCCTTTTTGCCTCAAGCGATCGGAATGTTATTAGTCGCTGCCGTTTATGCCGCTGTTTTAGCAGTCAAAGAAAAAAATGAACCCTCTGCTTTTGCGGAAGTCGTCAGCTACAAACATATTTTTTCAGGCTTCTTCTTTGCCTTTGCGGCGTTGACGTATTTGATCTCGGCTCAACCGGATATGAATGGCTTGGCAACTGGTTTTATCTTATCTCAAACTTCCGTTGTTTTAGCGACCTTGACTGGGATCTGGTTCTTAGGTCAGAAGAAAACGAAAAAAGAAATGGGCATTACGATTTTGGGCTTAGTGTTGATCATCTTTGCCGCTGCCGTAACGGTCATGTTATAAAGCAAAAGTCGTGTCAAAATTTGGCACGGCTTTTTTATGGTCTTCGTGTGGTTGATAAAATATCGTGGCTGTAGCGAAATCATTTTTTTATTTAGTGAGTAAATTTATTTTTGTAAGCAATCTAGTTCTTTTTCTGACAGGGTTTCTATATAATGACGTTGAGTGAGGGGGATTTTTCTTGAAGATACAAACGATGATGAAAAATGAAAACGTAAAACCGTGGCTCTTACAGGCTCGATTTGGAATTGAAAAAGAAAGTCAGCGGGTGACGTTGGCAGGAGAACTAGCTACGACCGACCATCCGGCTAAATTAGGTGATCGTACGTTTCATCCATATATTCAAACGGATTACGCAGAAAGCCAATTGGAATTGATTACGCCAGTAACGGATTCGATCGATGATGTGCTAGCTTATTTGACTGCGATCCATGATGTGGCACAACGTAGTTTAGAAAAAACGGAGATGTTGTGGCCACTTTCGATGCCACCAGCTTTACCTGCCAGTGAAGCGGATATCCAAATCGCAAAATTAGCGGATCATGCGGGTGTTTTGTATCGACGTTTTTTAGCGCGGGAGTATGGAAAACGCAAGCAGATGGTCAGTGGTATCCACTTTAACTTTGAGTACGGTAAAGAATTGATCCAGCAATTATTTGAAGCTCAGACGGAATTTGCTACGCTGGAAAAATTTAAGACGGAGATCTATATGAAATTAGCGCGTAATTATTTGCGTTATCGTTGGCTGGTCACGTATTTGTTTGGGGCGACGCCAGTGAGTGAGAAAAATTATTTTGATACTGACGACCGGCCACAAGAACCAGTCCGCAGTATTCGAACGAGCCACTATGGTTACGTGAACAAACCAGAAGTCAAGGTATCTTTTGCTTCTTTAGAACGTTACAATCGCGACTTAGAAGAAAATGTCCGTTTAGGTCGTTTGTCAGAGGAAAAAGAATTTTACGCACCGGTTCGCATGCGGGGCGGGCAAAAAGTCGCAGATATTTTGCAAAATGGGATTCGCTATGTGGAGTTGCGTAATGTCGATCTAAATCCATTTGAACGGGTAGGGATCGATAAAAAAACGATTCAATTCATCCAGTTGTTTATGCTGTATTTACTTTGGATTGATGAGAAACAACCGGCTGATGAATGGACAGCTGCTGGAACGGTGATCAATGATGAAGTATCGCTAGAACATCCATTTGCTAAAAGTAAATATTACCAAGAAGGTAAAGAATTATTTGCGGGAATGCGTGAGCTGGATCAAGTATTGCAGTTAGGTCAAAGCGACTTATTGGTTGAGTATGAAGAGTGGCTGGATCAACCAGAAAAAACGTTAGCCGCACGTCTTTTGAAAGCCGATGAAGTTGAAGGGCAAGCACAACTCGCGCAAAAATTAGGTCAGACCTATTATGAAACAGCTTATGCACGACCTTATCAGTTAGCTGGTTTTTCTGAAATGGAAGTCTCCACGCAAAGTCTATTATTTGATGCGATTCAAAAAGGGATCGGTGTCGAGGTGTTAGACCGAGGCGATCAATTCGTTCGCTTACGGTTTGCTGAGCACGAAGAGCTGGTGAAAAATGGGAATATGACGAGCCACGATACGTATATCGCACCTTTAGTCATGGCAAATAAAACGGTGACAAAAAAAATCTTAGCGCAGCAAGGCTTTCGCGTACCAACGGGAGCAGAGTTTGCTGATTTCACGACTGCACTCAACGCTTTCCCTCGGTTTGCGCAGCGAGCATTTGTGATCAAACCTAAGACGACTAATTATGGTGTCGGGATCACGATTTTTAAAGCAAATACTAGCCAAGCAGATTATGCAGCCGGTCTGAAATTAGCTTTTGCGGAAGATGATGCAGTTTTAGTAGAAGAATTTTTAGCTGGGACGGAATACCGTTTCTTTGTGATCAATCAAAAAGTCAAAGCCGTTTTACTCCGGATTCCGGCTAACGTTGTGGGAGATGGTAAGCGCACGATCCGTCAGTTAGTGGCGGAAAAAAATGACGATCCATTGCGCGGTTCAGATCATCGAGCACCGCTGGAGAAGATCCAACTAGGCGAATTGGAACAATTGATGTTAAAAGAACAAGGGTTGACTGTGGAGAGTGTACCAGCAAAACAGCAGCAAGTCTTTTTGCGGGAAAATTCGAATATTTCTACGGGAGGAGATTCGATTGATGTGACCGATGAAGTTGACGCAAGTTATAAAACTATCGCGGTCAACGCGGTGGCTAGTTTGAAAGCTGAAATCAGTGGGATCGATCTGATCATTCCAGATGCTAAAAAGCCAGCAGAAACAACGAATGATTACGGGATCATCGAAGCGAATTTCAATCCAGCGATGCATATGCACATCTATCCTTATGCCGGTCAGAGTCGGCCTTTAACCTTAGAAGTTTTGCGATTTTTATTCCCAGAAGTTCCTGGTATTCAAAACTAAAAACAGAAAAATGTTTTAGATAGTTATTTTTTACCTCCTGAGTTTGCTATAATTTAATTACTTTAGGAGGTAGAAAATGAAAAAAATCAATTTGATTGGGTTAATGTTATTGTTGTTTTTAGTTGCTGGCTGTGGTCAATTCAATGAGGATCAAGAAGAGCAAACACCGTCCGTCAACACCCATGAAAAATCTGCTGATCAAGTTGATGCAGATGATCAAAGTGACGACCATTCTGATGATGACGTAGATAATCAAAGTGACAACGTTTCTGACGATGACGCAGACGATCAAAGTACTGACGTTTCTAACGATGACGTAGATGATCAAAATGACGACGATTCTGATGCTGACACAGACGATCAAAATGACGATGTTTCTGATGATGATCAAAATGATGATACAGTGGACCAGCCTGAAATAAATGATGATTAAGTTGGGGAGTTGTTATTAGCCCCCCTGTTCAAAAAGCTGAATGAATTTGTTCAGCTTTTTTTGTTCGCCAAAATTTAAGTTTGGATTGAATAGCAGCCGTTGTGTTTTTAAATCGAGTGACATTTATTACAGGCAGTTTTCGCTAGGAATAAATTTTACTTGAACACGTTACAAGCACTTAGAAAGGGTTTGCTTGCTACATTAGATATGCTATTCTTGCTACGATGAAGAATTGAAAGCTTAAGGAGGAGATCGAATGAACAAAAAACTTATTTTACCTGCGCTAGTGGGGGGCTTATTACTTGTTGCGTTGAATGATGAAAAAGCGCAATCTGCTGTATTTGGCTACTCATACCATGATTATGCCGCCATGACTGAAAAAGCGACAGGCAAGCCGGTTCGTTCGATCAATCAAGTAGATAAATATGGGAATAAAAAAGCGACCTACCAAATCACCTATACGGCAGCGAGTGGCGAAAAAGAAAAAGTCGCGTTTGACGAAAATAATTTTCAACGTTTTGCTAAATATCCAGAAAAAAAGATCGTTGGCAAGCCAGCAGTGGAAAAAAATGCCACGGATCATTGCTATCGGGTCGATCAAAAAGAGCAAGTATTTGAAAAGGATGAAAAATAATGAAACTTCAACTATTGCTCAGTTTGTGCTTATTGACGAGTGCCCCAACGGCTAGCTGGCTTGCAGGAACGTGGCAAGCGGCAGATGGTACGGCCTATCAGTTTCAGTCACGAAAAAATTCATGGCAGATCAAAGTCGATCACAAAGTTGTCAGTCGGCAAGCCAAACTTACAAAAAACAAGCAGCTATATATCTTGAAGACAGAAGATGGTAAAAAATATCGCATCAATAAAACTAACAAGCGAGAGATCACAGTCCAGCAACAAGCTAAAAAAGGCTATGGGTTGACTCAACCGATCACATTGAAGGAAAAATAAAACTGACTTAAAAATCGCAGCCCCTCAAAATGAAGGGGCTGCGATTTTTTTGATCAATATTCGAATTCTTTGATCTCGATCGTTTGTTTCGTTTCTTCGATCACTAAACCAGTTTTTTGTTCCCACCAATTTTTCATTTCTTTTTCGTAGGTGATCGGGAACCGTTTGACGATTTCAATTAAGGGCACGCCTTGTAAAGTTGCGTAAGGAAAAGTCAGTGTCAGATTGTATTTCAACTCAGTCAATAAACTATAGTATTGGAACATCATGTAATACATCTCTTCTTGGTCTTCAACGGCCAATACTTTGGGGGCCCGGTCTAACATAAAACCAAAGCTGCGCATCATGAATAAAAAGCCTGGCAACTCTTCGACTGCGATCTCATCGACTTCTTTCAAAATATCAATGTGCATATCGAGCGCTTTCAATAATTCGGTTTTTAACTGGTCATAACTAGTCATAGCAATCCTCCTCATGATTTGATCAGCTTCAGTATACCATATTTCTTAATGGGATATTTTTTGTTCTGAGCGGCTAAAAAATTTTTTTCACTGAGGGGTACATCATTTTTTGCACGCAAATTTTCAAGGGAATTTTGCTTTCTGGCAATTAGTTGCGTAAAATAGGACTGAGGATGTGGGAATATGGGAAAATTAGCGATCATGAGTGATTTGCATGTGGATATCAATCGGTTAGCGGAACCAGAATTCGCTTTATTAGTCGAGGTGTTAAGAGAAAGACAAATTACACGTGTGCATTTTGCCGGTGATACGGCGAATAAAATCACTACGACACTTGCAGTCAATCATTATTTTGTGCAAGCTGGTTTTCCAGTGACCTTTAATCTAGGCAACCACGAGATGGCTGATCTTTCTGGGGAAGAAGCAATCGAACACTTTCCGGATCACGATTTTTTAAATCTGCGCACAAAGCGGCTAAATGAGCAGACGGTCTTGCTGGGATTAAATGGCTGGTATGATTATCAGTTTTCTGAATTGTCCGATCCCCAGAAGATCTCGGCTATGAAAAATCTCTATTGGTATGATCGAAATATCAAACGAGCGGCCGATGATCTGACGACAAATCAACACATGCTGACGGCTGTCAAAATAGTCTTAGATGACTTAGCACGAAAAAAACAACAAGTTGTGATCGCGACTCACTTTGTTCCACAAGCGGCTTTCATCGTGACTTTGACGGGAAAATACCAAGTGTGGAATAAGTTGAACGCTTTTTTAGGCTCCCGTTCATTGGGCGAATTATTTGATCAATACGACAATCTGCAACAAGTCGTTTTTGGTCATACGCATCGGCGTTTTCCTGATCAGGTCATTCATGGAACACGTTACAGTTGCCGACCGTTTGGTTATTTCTATGAATGGCGTTTAACGCGAGACTTTGTGCTGGCTAATCAATTGGTGACGGAATACAATCCGATGAAATTACGACCCGTGATCCGGCAACATCAACCCGCCTTTGACCAGTACCGTAATGCACATTTGAAGATTGAGTTCGCGCAAGCGATGACAATCGTCGATTATTGAAAAGAGGAACAAGATGGAAAAACTAAAAAATGGTGGGCGTTATTTGGCACAAACGACGCCGTTTATTTTAAGCAATACGATCATTATCGTACCTTATTTATTATATATCCACTTGATCAATGGTGAGATCCCGATCACGGTCTTGCCGTTTGTTTTATTTTATACGTTACGGATGACGGGGATCTTTTTGATTCGTGGGATCCAACGCTCAATTGAAAAATATACTTTACTGATGCTCGCACTGTTGGTCGGAGCAGCCGGCAGCATTTTTAGTTTACTAGGGACGATCTATTTTCCATTTTATTTAGTGGGCGCGATCGGCTTGGGCTTGAGTGGGGCTTGGCTGCCACCGGCGAATGTCACGGTGAACTTTTATGAAAAAAATCAAGGCTATCTAGTGATGAATGGTCAAAAATACTTGGCCGCACTCGGCTTGCTTGTGCCATTGATCCTCAGCTTGACGGCTAAATTACGCTTGCAACTAGTCTTAGTCCCGATCGTCTACACGCTGTATTTTATTTGGGCTTATTTTGCTGTCTTACGTTATCCTCATTATGAGCTGGACTTTAAAGGCATCTCGAAAAATTTATTATCGGTACGGGAATTGTTCTGGTTTGGTTTGTTTTTTGGCTTGTTGTTTTTATTACGCAGTGCGCGGGCTTTGTTTGAAGAAGATATTTTGAATTTAGCGATCTTGGCTTTTTGTGTCTTCTTTATTTTCGCCGTTTTTTTGTTACATCGTTGGAAGAGTCGCTGGCAACTGCCTGGTTGGCAAAATGGTCTGAGTTTTTTAGCCGGTAGTTGTGGGAACTTTTTATTTTTATTTGGGACGTTTTATGTAGCGGTCGTCTACGGTAAAGAGGCGTTAACGCGCCAATTGTTTTTACCTTATTTGATCGGTATGATGACGGCGTTATTCTTCGGAGCTCGGTTACGCAGACGATTTTCTGAACAGCCTTTGTGGTTTCATCTAATGGGACTAGTAGTTAGTTTAGCGTTGATGCTCACGCCACTTTTTTCATTGGCGGTCGGACTATTAGCTTTTTTCCGCCAAAGTACCAGCACTTGGCTGAACCAAGTTTATGGGCGAACGACCAGTTTAGCAGAATCGCAACGGATCACAGCTAAATATGCGACGAATAACCGAGGCAGTATCGTGCAACAATTTTTCTTGATGCTCTTGATTTTATTTTTCTTGCAGCGGGCCGGCCTACCTGCTAATGAACTTTTCTTTTTGACCAATCTCCACAGTAGTGCACCTTCTGTCGTTCTTGTGATGGAACAAGTTAAACTATGGTCATGTGTCACGTTGATATTTTTACTTTTAATGATAGGAAGTTTGAAAAAATGCGATTAGTAATTGATGGCGATGGTTCGCCAGTAAAAACGGCCACGATCGAAGTAGCCGAGCAGTTTCGGCTAGAAGTCGTGATCGTCACGAGCATCGACCACTATTCAAAAAAAGAATATCCGGCGTTCGTGAAATTTGTTTATGTTGATCCTGGATTCGATTCAGCGGATTATAAGATCGTGTCATTGATCAAACCAACGGATATCTTAATCACACAAGATTATGGTTTAGCTTCTTTGACGCTTAAAAAAGCAGCCCATGTCTTACATCAATCCGGATTGGAATACACACCGCTAAATATTGAACCGCTGTTAGATCAGCGCTATTTCAGCAGTAAAATGCGTCAAGCAAAACAAAAGACAAAAGGTCCTAAGCCGTACACCGAAGCGGATCGGGAACATTTCAAAGCTGTTTTGACGAACTTGGTAGAAAAAAGTTTAGCCGATCGGTAAGAGCCGACATGAAGGAACATTTCGATGCTAACGCTGATTCGAAAATTTTTTTTTAGTCCGCCGGGTTTTATGCTAAAATGTAGAAAGATCAGATAATAATGGAGGATAAGTCTTTGAAAATTATTTTACTTTATGGTGGGAAAAGTCCAGAACATGATGTGGCGATTCTTTCAGCTTTCTCAGTGATCTCCGCTGTCTATTTTGATTATTACCAAGTCCAATTAGTCTATATCACAAAAGAAGGTCAGTGGGTCAAAGGACCGCTCTTGACGGAAAAACCAGCGTCAGATGAAACGTTGCGTTTGACGTGGGCTGAGTCAGGTGAACAAACGGCTGACTACACCGGTCAGTTGATCGCACCGGGAGATATCAAAGAAGATAATGCGATCGTCTTTCCAGTGTTACACGGGCCAAATGGTGAAGATGGCAAGATCCAAGGCTTCTTAGAAACGATCGACATGCCTTACGTCGGAGCTGGTGTGATGACTAGCGCTTGTGCGATGGACAAGATCATGACGAAATACGTTTTACAAGCGGCAGGGATTCCGCAAGTGCCTTATGTTCCAGTCTTGAAAAACCAATGGAAAGAAAATCCAAAACAAATTTTTGAAAAATGTGAAGGGACATTGATTTATCCAATGTTCATCAAGCCAGCGAATATGGGCTCAAGTGTCGGGATCACCAAAGCCGAAAATCGCGAAGAACTTCAAAATGCGTTACAAGAAGCTTATCGTTTTGACTCACGGGCTTTAGTGGAACAAGGAATCGAAGCACGTGAGATCGAAGTTGCTGTTTTAGGAAACGCTGATGTGCGGACGACTTTGCCAGGCGAGATCGTCAAAGAAGTTGCGTTTTACGATTACAATGCGAAATACATCGACAACCAGATCACGATGCAAATTCCAGCTGAAGTACCAGATGAAGTCTATGAAAAAGCTCGTGAATATGCGAAACTTGCCTACACGATGTTAGGTGGATCAGGATTGAGCCGTTGTGACTTCTTTTTAACGAATAAAAATGAACTCTTCTTGAACGAATTGAATACGATGCCGGGCTTCACTCAATTCAGTATGTACCCACTGCTTTGGGAAAATATGGGCTTGCAATACGGCGATTTGATTGAAGAGTTGATTCAATTAGGTTTGAAACGCTACGAACAGCAAGCAAGATTTGAATAAAAAAGTCGGACACTATGTCCGACTTTTTTCGACTAGGTCCTTGTTCAAGAGTTGCATCACAATATGAGCTGCGGCTTTTTACTAGCCAATTGGCAGCAGAACGATTCGATGAGCGAAGGAAAATTTTTAGGAGGAACAAAGAATGAAATTAACCACGACGAGTATCAATCGCGCGGTTCAAGGACAGTTATTATCAGAAAACGAAGTGACAGTGACTGGTGTTGAATTTGATTCGCGCAAGATCAAACCGGGTGATTTGTTTGTCCCATTAAAAGGGGAACATGATGGCCATACCTTTATCGACCAAGCGATTGAAAATGGAGCGGTCGCAACTTTTTGGGGATTAGCCAGTGAGACTGCACCGACTGCGATTGCGGCGATCGCTGTGGATGATACATTGCAAGCACTTCAAGCGTTAGCTAGTTATTATCTATTAGAAGAAAATCCTGGTGTTGTTGCGATCACGGGGTCAAATGGAAAAACGACGACTAAAGATATGACTGCAGCTGTTTTAGCTCAGCGCTATAAAACCCATAAGACCCAAGGAAATTATAACAATGATATCGGTTTGCCTTACACGATCTTACATATGCCAGAAGGAACCGAGAAATTGATTTTAGAAATGGGAATGGATCACGCCGGTGAGATCGAGATCTTATCCGAGTTAGCCCAACCAGATGTTGCCGCTATCACCCTCATTGGAGAAGCGCATATTGAAAATCTGGGCTCGCGCGAAGGGATCGCCGATGCAAAAATGGAAATCACGCATGGCTTAGTGGATGATGGGTTATTAGTCATCCCAGCTAATGAACCACTTTTAGCTGAGCGCAGTCGTAATCTATCTCAAACGGTCGAAACGTTTGGGTTAGGCGAAGGTGATTTGGCTGCTCGGATCGTCAGCGAAACGAAAACAGCGACGACTTTTGAGGTGGATGGTCAAGAATACACGATCCCAGTTCCTGGTAAATACAATGTGACCAATGCGTTGATCGCGTTAGCTGTTGGTCGCTGGTTTGAACTGACGACAGCCGAGTTAGTCGCAGGACTCAAAACAGTTGAATTGACGAAAAATCGAACGGAATGGTTAAAAGCTAAAAATGGTGCGGAGATTTTAAGTGATGTCTACAATGCGAACCCAACGGCAATGGGGCTAGTCCTCGATACGTTTGCTAAATTACCGACAGATGGCCGCCGATTTGCTGTATTGGCAGATATGTTGGAACTAGGACCAGATTCAGGAGCGTTGCATGCGCAAATGGCCGACCATTTAAATGCCAATGATTTTGCCGGAGTCTACTTATACGGTTCAGAAATGGAACACTTGGCATTAGCTTTAGCTAATCGTTATCCAGAGTTAAATGTTCAGCATTACAAAAAAGATGAAAAACCTCAAATGATCGCTGCGATCAAAGCTGAGTTGCGACCAGAAGATAGCATCGTGTTAAAAGGTAGCAATGGAATGAAACTTGATGAAGTGATCACAGCTTTACAAATAGATTAAGAAGTTTGAAAATGGAAATTCTGTAACTTGCAGAAAACATCAGCATATGCTAGAATGAGCTATTGCCGAGAAATGAAGTAATGATTGAATGATTCATCGAATGAAGTGATTTTTCAGCCCTGACTCGGGGCTTTTTTTGAGAGTCCTTCTGATTGACTTCGAGGAGTGGTTTTTCGGTAGCATCACACCAAGCAGAAACTACAGGGACGGTTAGCTGGTAGGTGATGCAGATCCATTACGCTCCAATCAGACATAAGTCGAAAAGAAACTAGGAGGATATCATTTGAAATTCAAAGAACTAAATTTATCACCAGAACTATTGCAGGCCATTGAGCGCTCTGGTTTTGAAGAAGCAACTCCGATCCAAGCCCAAACAATCCCGTTGGCTTTAGAAGGCCGCGACGTGATCGGCCAAGCCCAAACCGGTACTGGTAAAACAGCCGCTTTTGGTTTGCCGATGTTAGAAAAGATCGATCCTAAAAACCACAGCTTACAAGGTTTGGTTATTTCCCCTACGCGTGAATTAGCAATTCAAACGCAAGAAGAATTGTACCGTTTAGGCCGAGATAAAAAAATCAAAGTTCAAGCTGTTTATGGTGGCGCTGATATCGGCCGTCAGATTCGTGGTTTGAAAGATCATCCCCATATCGTCGTTGGGACACCTGGTCGGATGCTTGACCACATCAACCGTCACACCTTGAAATTAGGTACGGTGGAGACATTGGTTTTAGATGAAGCTGATGAGATGTTGAACATGGGCTTTTTAGAAGATATTGAAAAAATTATTAGTCAAGTCCCTGAAAAGCGTCAAACGTTGCTATTTTCAGCAACGATGCCAGACGCAATCAAAAAAATCGGTGTTCACTTCATGCATGATCCTGAACACGTGAAGATCAAAGCCAAAGAAATGACCGCTGATTTGATCGATCAATATTATGTTCGAGCAAAAGACTATGAAAAATTTGACGTGATGACGCGCTTATTTGACGTTCAAACACCTGATCTTGCTATCGTTTTTGGTCGGACAAAACGTCGGGTCGATGAATTGGCTCGTGGTTTGGAAGCACGAGGCTATAAAGCAGAAGGTATCCATGGTGACTTGTCCCAACAAAAACGGATGAGTGTTTTACGTTCATTCAAACGCGGCGACTTAGATATTTTAGTTGCGACGGATGTTGCGGCGCGTGGCTTGGATATTTCAGGTGTGACTCACGTTTACAACTACGATATCCCACAAGATCCTGAAAGTTATGTTCACCGGATCGGCCGGACAGGTCGGGCTGGTAAAGGCGGGATGTCAGTGACGTTTGTAACACCAAACGAAATGGGTTACTTGCACGTAATTGAGAACTTAACGAAAAAACGCATGAACCCAATGCGTCCGCCAACTGAAAAAGAAGCATTTAAAGGTCAACTAGGCGCTGCCGTTGAACAAATCGAAAATGAATTGAAAGACAATCATGACGGTTTGGATAAATACACGGAGACAGCTGAAAGTTTGCTCACTTCTTATTCTTCAGAAGAATTGGCAGCATTGTTGTTGAAGACGATCGCAAAAGATCCATCTGATGCTGTGCCCGTTAAGATCACGCCAGAACGACCATTGCCTTCTAACAAACGAGGCGGTAATCGTGGCGGCGGCAAACGCGGTGGTGGAAACAATCGCGGCGGTAATCGAAAAGAAAATTACCGCAAAGACCGCGGTGGTGACCGGAATAAAAACAAAAATTATAACGGTAAAAAGCGCTCGAGCAATAAAAACCAAGGCGACAAAAAACGGGGCTTTGTGATCCGTAAAAACGAGAATGACTAGTAAAAGGCAGGCTTATTCAGTTTAATGACTGAGTAAGCCTACTTTTTTTAGACTTTTCGCAAAAAGAAATAGATTTTCAGGCGGACTTTGGTAAAATGGGTATAGTATAAACGGAGGGAAAATATGATTGTCGGAATTGGAATCGATGCCGTGGAGTTGGAACGGATGGAAAAAATCATCCAACGCAAACCTCAATTTATTACGCGCGTTTTGACCGAAAAAGAACAAGCACTGTTTGCGGCGCATTCGGCCAAACGACAAGTGGAATTTTTGGCCGGCCGTTATGCGTGTAAAGAAGCTTTTTCCAAAGCGTGGGGTACGGGGATCGGCGAAATTAGTTTTCAAGAGTTAGAGATTTTACGAAATGAGAAAGGGCAGCCGATTTTTACGCATTCACCGTTTGAGGGGCAAGTCTTCGTCACTTTGACTCACACGGATACGATCGCGATCGGCCAAGTCATATTAGAAAAATAGAAAAGAGGAAATCAATGTGGTTGTAACTTACCATCGTCCTACTAGAGCGATCATACATAGAAATGCCATTGAAGAAAATACTCGGAATGAAGTTGCACGCTTACCTAAAGGCCGTGAATTATTTGCCGTTGTCAAAGCAGACGGCTATGGTCATGGTGCGATCGCAACCGCCAACGCTGCCAAACGAGCAGGAGCTACAGGATTTTGTGTGGCGACTTTGGATGAAGGAATCGAGTTGCGAGAAGCGGGGATCATTGAACCGATTTTAGTGTTGAGCGTGGTCTTTCCCAGTTATTTGTCCGTGGTGGTGGATTACGATCTGTCGATCACGATCGCGACGCATGAATGGTTGACTGAAGCCCAGCAAGTGTTAAAAGAAATCGATGCTAAACGGCCCGTGAAGCTGCATCTCAAAGTCGACACTGGCATGGGGCGGTTAGGTTTTCGTTCACTTGCTGAGGTCAAAGAAGCCGTTACTTTCATTGAACATGATCCATTGATGGAATGGGAAGGCTTGTTTACGCATTTTTCAACGGCAGATGAAAAGGCCGCGGGTTATGCATATTGGCAAAAACAAGAAGCTCGTTTTAAAGAAGTCGTGACCGGCTTAGATTATTTGCCGCGGTATGTGCATTCCAGCAATAGTGCGACGGCATTGTGGCACGATGACGAAGAAAAACTTGGGAACATGGTGCGTTTTGGTGTAGGAATGTATGGCTTGAATCCTTCTGGTACGTTGATCGATGCACCGTATGAATTGAAGCCGGCATTAGAACTCGTTTCAGAAGTGATCCAAGTCAAATTATTACCTAAAGGCGAAGGAGTCGGCTACGGGAAGACGTACGTTACGCCCGCTGAGGAATGGATCGGAACCGTGCCGATCGGCTATGCCGATGGTTGGATTCGTAAGATGCAAGGTTTTTCGGTTTTAGTGGAAGGCCAATACTGTGAAATCGTGGGTCGGGTCTGCATGGATCAAATGATGATCCGCTTGCCGCAAGCTTATCCGGTTGGAACAAAAGTTACGCTGATTGGGAAAAACCACGGCGCTGAAATAAAAATGCAAGAAGTTGCTGAATATTTAGATACGATCCATTATGAAGTCGCGTGTCTGCTCTCAGAACGAGTACCGCGATTGTATCAAGAGTAGAATAGAGGGGGAAGGAAGCATTGGTCAAACGGGGCGATATCTATTTTGCAGATTTATCTCCAGTGGTCGGTTCCGAACAAGGTGGCATCCGGCCGGTCTTAGTGATCCAAAATAATTTAGGAAACCACTTCAGCCCAACGATCATCGTTGCAGCGATCACCGCAAAGATGGCCAAACCTAAATTACCAACGCACATCGGGATCAAAGCTGGGACCGGGATCGAGCGGGATTCAGTGATCTTGTTAGAACAGATTCGAACGATCGATAAATCGCGGTTGAAAGAACGAGTTTGTCATTTGAATCGAGAGGTCATGGAAGAAGTCGATGAAGCACTTCGCGTGAGTGTCGGCATTGACAGTGGGATCTCTATCATGCCTGAACCGCGTTTTACATAAGCAATTATTTTTTTCGATCATAATGATGCGGACGAAGCTTTGGCCGCAAAAAAAAACGATCAGCTCTGGGTGTGGGCTGATCGTTTTTTAATTGTTTAATGATTGGCGAAGACGACGAGATTGGTTGAATCATCGATACAGGTTTGCAGCGTGATACGTTCGCCGCCGGAAGTTCCAGTGATTTGATCCCAATAATCGTGTCCGTCATGGATATCATAGCCAGAGTCGTCAACTTGCACGATGGAATAAATTTTATAATCAGTCGGTTGCCCTTGACTATCGGTAGCGGTGATCACATCACCAATATGTAATGAAAACAACACAGAAAAAATTCCCGGATTATGTCCAATGAAATGCGTATTTTGATTATCATTTCCTGATTGGGCTGGTACGCCACCCCAAGTTGAGACGATCGAATGATTTTGGTCGATGATCGCTTGCCCTTGACTTTGGCCACCGTTTTGGTAGCTGATCGATTGATTCAAGATTTTAAGTTGATCAGTTTTAGGTGCTTCCGGTGCTGGCGCTGGTGTTTGAACTGCGGTACTGGTTTCTGGCACTGCGCTGTAACTGGTCGTTTCGACGGTAGTTTGAGCAGGCGCTGCCTCCGTAGTTTCTTGAGTCGCCGTTGTTTCAGTTGCGGCTGGGGCAGCTTCTTCGCTGGAAGATCCTGCCGGTGTTGCTGCAGCAGTTGTTGATTCAGTAGAGGCTGCGGCGCTGTTTTCAGCTGCAGTTGACTCAAGAGTCGTAGCTTGGACTTGAGTACTTTCAGTTGTTGCGGTCGGCGCAGTTGAACTGTTAGTTGCTGGATCAGTTGTGGCAGTTGAACTACTTGCTGCGGTTTGACTTACTTCAACGGGAACTGTGCTGTTAATTGCTGAAGGAGCGATTGATTGTTTGGTCGTCATAGTTTGAGTCGTTTCTGGTTTTGCGGTTTTCGAAGTAGAATTTTGCGTCGAACTTGAGAGGGCTTTTTCAGTTGGCTTGGTGGTTGATTGGACGAGAGAGGAAATTTTTTGGCTGGTATTTGCAGTTAATTGTCCCGGATCTTTTCCGGCGGCTAATAATAAATTTGGTAATGTAAACAAGGCCACACCAGTAAGTGAAATAGTAATTTTTAGCAGCAACAGTTTACTTGGTCGCATTAAGATCGCTCCGTTTCTATCGTTTTAAGTTTACAATGTCATTATAGAAGCGAGTTGTGGTTTATGAAAAAGTAACCTCTTGCATTGTTTCAAAAATAGTTATTTTTAATCTCAAAACAGCTTGATAACTATTTTTGTTCATTATTATAAAGTTATTTTATGATATAATGATTAAGGAAATAACCAGCAAACTGAGCTAAAATATTCAGCTAAAATGAAAAAAATGCAATGATTGTGTGAGGGTATAGGATGAAAGAATTGTTGAAGACGTCAGTTCAGCGGCGGCTAGCAATCGTTGGAAAATTGCGCGATACATTTGACTGGCAGCCGCTCCAAAAAATCGCGGATGAACTGGATTGTACTCCAAAGACCGTCTTGTCGGATATCGATACGATCAATCACGAATGGGCCGGCAAAGTCGGGGTCGAATATTCCAAAACAAAAGGGCTGCGACTCGATGATAGTCAACATAACAAATGGCAACTGTTGTTCTCTTCAATCATGGAACAATCAGAAGCGTTTGATTTTTTAGAGAAAGTTTTTTTTGATCCTAACAAAGACGCGGAATATTGGATCAATTGTTTATTTGTCAGTGAAGCGACTTTTTATCGGATGATTCGACAATTAGAACACTCGTTAAAACGCCACGGGTTACAAATTGAGCGCAAACCGTTTCGAGTGACGGCACCTGATGAACGGTGGGTCCGGATCTTTTATCAAAATTTTTTTATCGAAAAATATGGTCTAGCCCGCTGGCCGTTTTTTCTAGCTAAGCAAGAACTTTTGTGCTTTGTAAATGGCAGCAGTCAGACATTTGATCTGTTGCTGACTGATCGTGAAAAAATGCGCTACACTTATTTTTTAGTCGTGCTGCTATTTCGCAATAGCCAAGGCTTTTTGTTAGCGCCTGACTTGCTACAACAAAAACAGCCACCTTTGACGACGACCCGTGCCGCTTTATTAGCCGAATTGGAAAAAAGTATTTTACGCACCCAGCTTTCTGTCAGTCAGAATTGGCAGACAGAAGTCGCGTTGAGTTTGTATTACGATCATGTGTTGTTAAAGCAGCACGAGGCCTTGGATGTTTTAGCAGAGCTGCGGAAGTTTTTTACAGAACTCGAAACGACTTTTATGATCGAGTTAGCTGCGATCGACCAAAAACGGCTGTTCCAAGCTTGTTTGCAATTGTATCATGGCTATCGCATCTATCCATATCGGCGGACGCTTTTATTTAATGAAGCAGAACTATTCAGCCGCTTTGTCAAACGGGACTATCCGCATTTTACCAAGCTAGTCCAGCAGCTCTTGATTCGGCTAGAAAAAGCAACTGATTTTCCGTGGTTTACGCAGTTTCAAGCAGAAGTCTTGCAATTATTATTTAAAAATTGGGGGCAGCTCGGCTATTATTTAGATGTTCACTCACCCAAAGTCAACGTGTTAGTCGTCAGTGATTCTGGCAAACGTCACGGCG
Source organism: Enterococcus sp. CSURQ0835 (assembly GCF_902706605.1). Lineage (GTDB taxonomy): Bacteria > Bacillota > Bacilli > Lactobacillales > Enterococcaceae > Enterococcus_A. The sequence goes on from NZ_CACSLH010000012.1 coordinate 27,919, forward strand.
AATTATTAGCCGAATGGTTGAAGAGCCGCTTTTATTATCGAGTGGAGCCGACAGTGTATGGAGAGTCTATTTTTGCTTTGACCGATTACGAAAAATTAGCTACGTATGATCTTGTCTTATCCAATTATCCGCTAGCTAATTATCCGTATCCCAATTTACAGTTGATCGATGATTTTTTAGATGATTTGGATTTTTTACTTGTGAGCCAACAAGTTAAACAAAAACGGTAGACACTGTCTTAGGCGGTGTCTTTTTCCTTTAGTAAAACGTTTTCGATTTAAAGGGATATTAATAGAAATAAAATCTGGAAAACTCTATACTATAAAAGAGAGAAAGGACGTGAACCAATGTTTAAAAAGCTGTTAGCCAGTGTTGGCGAATATAAAAAGACGAGCTTAGTCACGCCATTTTTTGTCATGGGAGAAGTCGCGATGGATGTGGTGATGCCCTTGATCATGGCGAGCTTGATCGACCAAGGGATTCAAAAAAGTGACTCGACTGTGATCTTAAAACTCGGTGGGCTGTTGTTTTTGTGTGCGCTGTTTGCACTGTTCATGGGAACGATGGGAGGAAAAACGGCGGCGATCGCATCAGCTGGTTTTGCGCGGAACTTGCGCCATAATTTATTTGAACGCATCCAAAGTTTTTCTTTTTCTAACATCGATCGTTTTTCTAGCTCTAGTTTGATCACCCGCTTGACGACTGATGTCACCAATATCCAAAATGCGTATCAGATGATCATCCGGATCTTAGTTCGTTCACCGTTGATTTTGATTTTTTCTTTGACGATGGCCTTTCACATCAACAAAGAATTGTCGATGATCTACGTGCTCGTCGTGCCACTTTTAGCGGTCGGCTTGTTCATCATCATTCACTTTGCACGGCCGATTTTTATGAAAGTCTTTAAAACGTATGACCGTTTGAACCGTGTCGTCCAAGAAAATTTGCAAGGCATTCGAGTCGTCAAATCGTATGTGCGAGAAGGCTATGAAGAACAAAAATTCAGCACGGTCTCGACTGCTGTTTTTGATAATTTCACTAAAGCGCAACGGATCGTAGCGTTTAACATGCCGTTGATGCAATTTGCTATTTATACGTGTATGCTTTTGCTGTCATGGCTAGGAGCAAATTTGATCGTTGATAAAGGAACGTTGACGACTGGTGAATTAGTAAGTATGTTCAACTATACGATGCAGATTTTGATGAGTCTGATGATGATGTCTATGACCTTTGTCCAATTGATGGTCGCACGCACGTCAGCCGAGCGGATCACGGAAGTTTTATCAGAAGAAAGCGACTTGAAAAACGGGGCGCAACCGTTACAAAAAGTACCAGATGGTTCCGTTGAGTTTGATGATGTGTGTTTCAGTTACAAAAATGATATGGATAAATTAGTGTTAGAAAATATTGATTTGAAGATCAGATCCGGTGAAGTGATCGGAATCGTCGGAGGGACCGGGAGTTCAAAATCCAGTCTAGTGCAATTGATCCCGCGGCTTTACGATGCGACTCACGGAGTGGTAAAAGTCGGCGGACACGATGTCAAAGACTATAATCTTGAAGTGTTACGCGATCAAGTCGGAATGGTTTTACAAAATAATGTGCTATTCACCGGGACGATCGCCGAAAACTTACGTTGGGGCAATGAAACAGCCAGTGATGAAGAAATCGTGCGGGCGGCGAAGATCGCACAAGCCGATTCGTTTATCCAAGAGTTTCCTAAAAAATACGAGACGATGATCTCAGAAGGCGGGAACAATGTCTCTGGTGGACAAAAGCAGCGGTTGACGATTGCTCGCGCGCTGTTGAAAAAACCAAAGATCTTGATTTTGGATGACTCGACTAGCGCCGTTGATACGAAAACTGACCGCGCGATTCGCGAAGGGTTAGCCAAAGAGATTCCTGGGACGACGACTTTTATTATTTCTCAGCGGATCAGTTCGATCCAAGACGCCGATCGCATCATCGTATTGGATGATGGCAAGATCAACGGTATCGGAACTCACGCAGAATTGATGCAAACCAATCAGATCTACCAAGAAGTAAATAATTCTCAGCAGAAAGGATTTGGTGAACATGTTATCGAATAAAAAACAAACGAAAAATACCATCAAACCTTTGAAACGATTGTTGGGAATCATGATCCGGCGTTACAAATTCCAACTGTTGTTCGTCTTAGTGTTGATCTTGCTCAGTGCATTTGCCAATGTTCGCGGGTCACTTTTTTTACAAGTTGTAATCGATCAATATATCACGCCTCTCATAGGTAAAGCTGATCCGAATTTCGGCGGTTTGTTAAAAGCGATCATGACGATGGGCGTCATTTATTTAGTTGGGATCACCTCGACTTTGATCTACAATCTAATGATGGTCAAAGTTTCAGAAGGAACGCAAAAAAAGATCCGGGATGATTTGTTCAATCATTTAGAGACGTTGCCGCTAAGTTACTTTGACTCAAATTCTCACGGAGACATCATGAGTCATTTCACCAATGACACGGATACCTTGCGCCAAATGATCTCGCAAAGTATCCCCAACTTGATGCTTGCTGGTGTGACATTTATATCCGTCTTTGTGGCGATGTTTTCATTGAGTATCCCGCTCACATTGTTTGTGATTTTTACCGTCTCATTGATGTTTGGGATGCTGAGGATCATCTCGCGGCGCAGTGGTCGTTACTTTGGTGCGCAACAACGTGATTTAGGACGAGTCAATGGGTTTATTGAAGAGATGATGCACGGGCAAAAAGTCGTGAAAGTGTTCAATCACGAAAAACGAGCGATCGATGATTTTGATACGATCAATGAAACGTTACGAGTCAGTGCGACCAAAGCTAACGGCGTCGCCAATACGTTGATGCCGATCATGATGAACTTATTGAATGTCCAATACGTTTTAGTCGCGATCGTCGGTGGCTTGTTTGCAGTTTATGGTGTTTCGAGTCTGACGGTCGGGATGATCGCGTCATTTTTACAGTTGAGTCGTTCTTTAAACGGCCCCATCAGTCAGATCTCGCAACAGATCAATTTCGTCATCATGGCTTTAGCTGGTGCCGACCGGATCTTCCAACTGTTAGATGAAGCACCTGAAGTCGATGACGGGTATGTAACCTTGGTCAATGTAACTGAAAAGGCAGGACAGCTGACGGAAAGTAACGAACGTACTGGCATCTGGGCGTGGAAACAGCCCCATGAAGATGGTAGTGTGACGTATACAAAATTGACTGGTGATGTACGATTTGAAGCTGTTAATTTTGGCTATGATGAAGGTCATGTCGTGTTGCATGATATTAATCTTTATGCTGAACCTGGTCAAAAAGTTGCTTTCGTTGGTGCAACGGGTGCTGGGAAGACGACGATCACCAATTTGATCAATCGCTTTTACGATGTGCAAGAGGGTAAGATTCGCTACGATGGGATCAATGTTCAAAAAATCAAAAAAAATTCGTTGCGTCGTTCATTGGGGATCATTTTACAAGACACGCATCTGTTCACCGGTTCGATTAAAGATAATATCCGCTACGGGCGACTGGATGCGACCGATGAAGAAGTGATCGAAGCCGCTAAATTAGCCAATGCGGACAGTTTTATCCAACATTTACCGGAACAATATGACACGGTAATCACCGGTGACGGTGAAGGGATGTCTCAAGGGCAGCGTCAGCTATTAGCGATTGCGCGTGCTGCGATCGCAGACCCGCCCGTGATGATCATGGATGAAGCAACTTCCAGTATCGATACGCGAACCGAAAGTATCGTTCAGTCGGGGATGGATCGTCTGATGGAAGGTCGGACCGTCTTTGTCATTGCGCATCGATTGTCCACGATCCAAAATTCAGATGTCATCATGGTGATGGACCACGGTCGGATTTTAGAACGGGGGACTCACGAAAGTTTGTTAAAAGAAGGCGGCTTGTATTATCAATTGTATACCGGTAAAGTCGAATTAGCTTAATGGTCCAGCTTGCGGCGGTGATGATAGTGCTGCTTTGTCTCGTCGCTTCAGAAATAGAAAGGAAGGATCCAAGATGAAACGTTTTGCAATCAAAGGATTTGGTGCTGCCCGCGAGGTGTTTGAAGAAATCGAGGCCAACCCCCGCGTAGTAGATGCCAGCCACGTTCGCATCGCAATCAAAACTTTTGCAGTCAATCCTTATGACGTAGCTTTTCGCCAAGGGAAGATGAGTCAGTCGATCGAATTTCCCTATGTGCTAGGCAAAGATGGTGCTGGGATCGTGACTGAAGTCGGGATCGGCGTGCCGGAATTAAAAGTCGGCGATGAAGTGATCTTTCACGCTTTGACCGGCAGTTACGGTGAAGAGATCGTCGTTCCAGGGAATAAAGTAGTTTTGAAGCCAGCTGAAATGTCATTTGCCGAAGCGGCAGGACTCGTGACACCAGGCTTGACCGCCTATAATTTAGTGACCCATTTATTAGGTGAAGCGGCAGGCGAAGTCGTGGCAGTCCAAGGTGCATCTGGGGCAGTGGGCTCATTAGTCGTTCAATTGTTGAAAGCAAACGGAAAAACGGTGATCGGAACTGCTTCAAAACGCAATGAAGAATTGGTGCGAAACTTAGGTGTCGATCACTTCGCGGCTTATGATCAGGTCGATCCAGGTAAAGTTTTTGCCGATCAAGCCGATACTGTCATTGATGCTACTAAAGGCAGCCGCACCAGTGAAAGTGGCATGAAATTACTAAAAGCTGGCGGGACGTACATCGCGTTAAATGACTTACCGACAAAACGCACGAAAGCTGGTAATTATGTGCACTTTGGTCCTAGTCGCAGTTACCAAGACCAAGAAGCATTCGAAGCGTTAACGGCTTTATATAAAGCGGGCAAACTCAAACTTACGATCGCTGAGATTTTACCTTTTGAATTGACAAGTGTCATCACAGCGCATGAAAAAATTGAAGGCCATCCCAATGCGGGCAAGCTTATCATCCAAAAGGAGCAATAAAATGGATCAAAAAAAGTGGCAGCTAGTTCAGCAACATTTTGGAGAAATAGAATATTTAGACGATGGCTATTATCGCTTAAAAAATGTCGGTGAACGATTTAAACTGGCTTTTTTAACGAGTGGTGCTTGTGGCGAAAAAGTCATTCAGCCAGAGATCACGATCGAATGGGTCGGCGGGCGCGCCGTTCCGATCGCGTTATTAGATCTAGCTGCGACTCCGATCAAACGCTGGGACCGAAGTGAAACTGAAAAATTAGAGTCAGCAGCTGAGGTTTTATTAACAAAATTTTGTTTAGCTAAACGATTGACCGCCGCGGGGAAATAACCGCGACGGTTCTTTTGCTTGATTGACTGCTTGAGAAAAGTTTTTTGCAGGTAGGGGACTCATTAATTTTTCTTAAGCAATCAGCACGAGCTGTCCGACAAATCAGTCGATGTGTCGTAATTTGCCAGACTTGTCAAATGGAGTGATTGAAAAGGGCTATTTCTCCATGCTATTGTAAGTCGGTCAGAAAAAATCAGAGTGGGTGAAACGATTCATGAAACCAATTCAATCCATCAAGCATACCGTCCAACTTTACGCTCTCGATTGGAAACGGATCATAAAAAATCCGATCGCAGTCTTGTTGATGATCGCTTTAATGGTCATCCCGTCGTTGTATGCTTGGTTTAATATCAAAGCGTTATGGGACCCGTATTCCAATACTGGTGAGTTACCTATCGCAGTCTACAGTGCCGATGCGGGCGCTACTTTTCAAAAAAAAGAAGTCGAGATCGGGGATCAAGTCATTACGAACTTGCATAAAAACAAACAGCTAGGTTGGCGGTTTGTTTCATCAAAAGAACAATTAGTCGAAGGTGTCCGATCTGGTAAATATTATGCCGGTATTTATTTACCCGCTGACTTCTCGCAAGATCTTTTGAGTTTTACTAGTGGTGAGATCAAAAAACCAAAGATCGAATACTATTTGAATCAAAAGATCAATGCGATCGCACCAAAGATCACTGATAAAGGTGCCAGCTCGATCCAACAAGAGATCACGGATGAGTTTATTAAGACGGCCAGTTCGACTTTGCTGAAAGTCTTCAATGAACTGGGCTATGATATCGACAGCAATCTCGTGTCGATCAATAAAGTCAAAAGCTTGATTTTAAATACCAATGACAATCTAGGCGAGATCGAAGGGTATTTGAAACAGATCCAAGATGTTCGGGGTCAGTTGCCGGAGCTGAAACAAAAATTAGCCCAAGCCAATCAAATGGAAAGTTACTTGCCGCAAATCGATGAGATGGGTCAAAAACTCGTTACATTGAATCAAAAAATGCCGGAGCTCAAGCAACAAGCATCGATCATTTTAGACTTGCAGCAAAAGATTCCGGAGATCCAACAAGCCGGGCAACAACTCGCGACTGTTGATCAAGATTTTGCATCGATCCAACAAACGATGAACGATGGGATCAATGAAGCCAAACAAGGTCTTACGATCATTCAACAAGTCCAACAAACAATGCCGGCAATCGAAAAGATGAGTGGTAATGCCGCGCAACTCGCTGATACCTCGAAGCAAGCTGCTGAACAATTCAAACAAGCAGTTCCCAGCATCGCAAATTCCGCAATGGTCACGTTAAAATCCGTGGCGACGATTGGTGATACGACGAGTTCGATCGCGGGCACGCTGGGACAAGCCGTCAGTGATAATCGCTTGACCGATCAAGAAAAACAAGACATTCGCCAAGTCTTGGGGGATTTTTCTGGTAACTTAGCAAAGCAACAATCGGCCTTGACTAATGTCGCAGCATTTTTCAGCCAACTGCAACAACAAGCTGGTAATCAAGACTTACAAGGCGCGATCGATCAAGTCAATCATTTGAATCAGCTCGTGACGGATCTGAAAAATCGGATCGACGGCTTTTTACAGACGGGGACGAATTTTGATGTCGACCAAGTCGTAGCGTTAGCTAATCAGATTTCAAGTGTCGGGCAAGGAATCAGTCAGCTTGCGAACAGTATCGATGTCAATGGCGTCCAAACGACGGTTAACAATGTCTTGGATCAATTGATCACGACGGTATCTGGAGCGCAAGATCTATTGGCAAAAGCCAATGGGATCGATTTTAATAGTCTGCTCAATTCAACGGAAAAAACAGTGACCGATGCAATCGCGATCTTAGAAAAATACCAGCAACAAATGCCGGCAGTCGGCAAAGAAGTCCATGATGCAAACGTTATGTTAAATGGACACATGAATGAGATCACCACCGGTATCAATCGCGGCGCGGATCTTTATAACAATGAACTGCCACAAGTTGAACAAAAACTTAGCCAAGCGACGAACTTTTTCCAAAATGATTGGCCCGGCGTCAAAACGGATCTGACACAAGGTCTAAAAGTTGCCAACGATAAAATGCCAGTGGTGGAATCGGCGCTGAATCAAGCGAATGATTTGATCGTTAATGATTGGCCGACCTTGAAAGCAGGAATCCAAAAAGCTGCCGGGGCGATCAAACAAGGCGATCAAGAAATTGATTTTGGGGAAGTTTTGAAGTTATTGAAGCTGGATGCCCAAAAAGAAAGTGACTTTTTCACTAAACCGGTCGAGTTGAAAGATCATACGATGTATCCAATCGCCAACAATGGTTCGGCTAGTGCGCCGTTTTATACCGCATTGTGTTTGTGGGTCGGGGCCGTTTTATTTTCTAGCGTTACGACAACAGATTTTTATTTAGATCCAAAAGATCGAGGCAAATTCACAAAACGTGAACGATTTGGTGCGCGCTTATTGACGTATTTGACGATGGGGACCGCCCAGTCCTTGATCGTATCTCTAGGAAATATCTTTATTTTAGGCGTCTATGTGAAAAGTCCGGTGTTGAGTGTCTTGTTTGCGTTACTCGTTGGACTAGCCTTTACGATGATGGTCTATGCACTAGTCGCACTCTTTGGAACAGTTGGTAAAGGACTAGCGGTCATCATTCTGGTCTTGTCGATTTCTGGCGGGGGCGGGAATTATCCGATCCAAGTCTCGGGGAAATTTTTCCAAGCAGTCAACCCGTGGCTACCCTTTACTCATGCGGTCAATCTGTTACGAGAAAGTGCCGGCGGGATCTATTGGCCTAATGCGACAAAAGATATTTGGATCATGGTCGCGTTGTTTATCGGATTTGCGGTGATCGGGACGTGGGCTTATCCAGTCATCCAACCGCAGTTGAAAAAATTGACTAAAGTCTCTCATGAAAGCAAGATCTTCCATTAAACTAAGTGAAGGCGTGACAGAAGTAGCTCTTTTTTTGGAGCTGACCACTTCTGTCACGCCTGTATTTTTTTACGCTTGCTTCCGCTTATTTTACCGAAGCTATCCAGTCGGTTCCACTTTTCTAAGTCCTTCCTAAAAACCTGCAAGAAAAGATTGACTTTTTTCTCATTCCCGAGTAGCATATCGCTTGTTTGTACTTTATTAAAGGGGTGAAGAAAGTGGATTACTTGAAGCGTCTATTAGTAGGACGCCCATTAAAATCGTCAGAAAATGATGATCAAAGTTTGAGTCGATTCGCGGCTTTGGCGATGCTGTCGTCAGATGCGTTGTCATCGGTCGCTTACGGAACAGAGCAAATCGTTGTGATCTTAGTGACCTTATCAGCTGCTGCGATCTGGTACTCATTGCCAATTGCAGTCGTTGTTTTAGTTTTACTGACTTCCTTGATTTTATCTTATCGTCAAATCATTCACGCGTATCCTCACGGTGGGGGAGCGTATGTCGTCAGTAGCGAGAATTTGGGCAAAAATGCCGGTTTGATCGCCGGGGGTTCCTTGCTGATCGATTATATGTTGACGGTAGCCGTCTCAGTCTCGGCCGGTGCAGAAGCGATTGCTTCGGCGATCCCGAGTTTGTACCATCATCGAGTTGCGATCTCGGTGGTGATCGTCTTGCTATTGATGCTGATGAATCTACGCGGCTTACGAGAAAGCGCAGGCTTTTTGATGGTGCCGGTCTATTCATTTATCGGAGTGATCACACTTTTGATCATTGTCGGACTGTTCAAATGTTTGACGGGTGCTGCACCGATCCAAGCGACAGCTCAAGTCGGGACAGTCGTTCCAGGAATCACGGTCGCGTTATTGCTGCGGGCTTTTTCTTCAGGGTCTTCTTCTTTGACCGGGGTCGAAGCGATCAGTAACGCCGTGCCGTTTTTCAAAAAACCGCGCGCGAAAAATGCTGCGGGAACGCTGGCGATGATGGGAATCATTTTAGGGTTCTTCTTTACCGGGATCACGTTTTTAAACTACTGGTATGGGATCGTCCCATCGGAAAAAGTTACGGTCTTGTCACAAGTCGGAGAAGCGGTTTTTGGTAAAGGAATTTTTTATTACATTTTGCAATTCGCAACGGCTTTGATCTTAGCCGTGGCAGCCAATACTGGATTCTCAGCCTTTCCCGTTTTAGCTTATAATTTAGCAAAAGATAAATATTTGCCTCACCGGTACCAAGACCGAGGCGATCGGTTAGGGTATTCAAACGGGATCATTACGTTGGCTTTAGGTTCGATTATTTTATTGATGATCTTCCAAGGTTCGACGGAACGTTTGATTCCTTTGTATTCAGTCGGAGTCTTCATTCCTTTTACGTTGTCACAGACTGGGATGGTCAAAAAATGGCGCGGCGAAGGTGGTCCTTGGTTAAAAAAATCGATCGCCAATATTATCGGCGCGTTGATCTCATTTTCGATCGTCGTGATTTTGTTTGTCTATCGCTTGTTAGATATTTGGCCATTTTTCATCATTATGCCGATCTTGATCTATGTCTTTTATAAAATCCACGATCATTATAAAAAAGTCGCCGAACAGTTACGGCTAGCTGAAGATGTCGCGTTACATGAATACGATGGCAATACGGTGATCGTTTTAGTGGGCAATGTGACTCAAGTCAACATCGGCGCATTGAACTACGCGCAATCGATCGGGGATTACGTGATCGCCATGCACGTCTCGCTAGAAGAAAACGAAGCCAAAGAACGAGAGATCCGCCATGAGTTCCGCGAACATTTCCCTGAAGTTCGCTTCTCAGTCGTCCGCTCGCCGTATCGCTCGATCGTCAATCCGGTCGCGCGCTATGTGGACCGAGTTTCTGCCAATGCCAAAAAACATAATTACACCACGACTGTTTTGATACCTGAGTTTGTACCGAACAAAGCGTGGAAACGTTCATTGCATAACCAAACTGCCTTTAAGTTGCGACTGCGGCTGTCTTATCGCGATGATATCATCGTCAGTACCTATAATTATCATTTGAAAAAATAAAGTGTTGAAGCGGAAAAATTTTTGCATCTTTAACAAAAAGTAAATGCGAGCGAACGGATAACTATTTCATTTCGTTCGCATCTTTTGTCTCTAGAAATGAATTGATTTAGTTAAGTTCGTATAAAATAAAAAAGATTGCACATTCCATTGTTTCGGTAGATAATGCAGAAAAGCAATGTCAGAAAGTTTAAACAAAATATTTCTGAGGAGTGAGTAAGATGAAATTATTGATCTTAAAAGGGCTAACGGTTGTTGGAGTTGGACTCGTGGCTTTTGCTGCGAAACTGCAATTAGTCGAGCCGGTCTTTTTTATCCAGATCGTAGGAGCGGTCATAAGTTTGTTGGGGATTTTTTATTGGGTACTGGAATTGCGTTCAAACTTACCTTATTTTTATGGCCATAGTCAATCAGCTGGTTCCAATGCCAATGCTTCGGTCGTGGTGGGGATCGGTCTCGCGTTAGTAGCCAACTCGTGGTTCAATTTAGTCGGATATCTCATACTGGCGTTACTGATTTTAGTTTTGTTACAACGAGTCGTTAAACAGAAAAAAATTGCTTAAATCAAAACGGAAGTGCTGGCTGCACTTCCGTTTTTTAGGTTGGATGAATTTATGCTAGTAGCAATTTAACGGTCTTTTTTTACCGACTCGTTTTCGTCACAGGATCGAGTTTTCGTTCCACGATTCCTAATAACCAGTCGGTGATGATCGCCATTAAAGCGGTAGGGAGCGCACCTGCTAAAATAATCGCTGTTCCATCGGTCGCATTTGTTCCGCGGATGATAATATCGCCGAGGCCGCCTGCGCCAACAAATGCGCCAATGGCTGTGATCCCGATGGCTACGACCAGTGCGTTTCTGATCCCAGCCATGATGACCGAAATCGAAAGCGGGAGCTCGATCAAATACAGACGTTGCAAGCTAGTCATGCCCATGCCTTTACCGACGTCCAGTGCATTTTTATCGACTTGGCGCATGCCAGTGTACGTATTTTTGATGATCGGCAAAAGAGAATATAAGAAGACCGTTAAGATCACGACGTTGACGCCAAGTCCGAGACCGATCATCAAAATCGAAACCATCGCTAAAGACGGGATCGTTTGGATGATATTTGCCAAGCGGATCACCCAGTTAGCTAATTTTGAATGTTTTGAGATGAAGATCCCGATCGGAATCCCGATAAGTGCAGCTAGCAACACACCATAAATCGAGATCAAGAAGTGGCGGGTGAATTGCGCCAAGACATAGCCGCCATTGATCTTAAAATAGTCAAAAAACTGTTGTAAGGTATTCAAATTTTCCAAGCCCGTCACTTCCCTTCGAAATAATGATGTTCTTTTAGAAATTCTTCGGCCACGACAGAAGGTTCCACTAGATCATTGTCCGCTCGATAATTCAGCTGCTGCATTTTACGAGTGGAGATCTGGCCGCTTAATTTTTTCAAGATCGGTCGCAATTCCGGATTTTTTTGTAACACTTCGTCGGTTGCGATCGGGGCTGCATCATACGGTGGGAAGAAGTGCAAGTCGTCTTCTAACATTACTAGATCGTATGACGCGATCCGCCCATCAGTGGAGTAGCCTAAAACGATATCCATTTTACCAGCTTCTACCGCATCGTAAACTAATCCGATCTGCATCGGTAAAATCGAAGAAAATTCAAAGCCGTACGTTTTTTTGAAGCCATCGTACCCATCGCCTTCACGGGTGATCCAAGCTGTGTCGACACCGGCTTTTAATTTGTCGGCGACATTTTTCAGATCGCTGACTTTTTTTAAATTATATTTTTGCGCCGTATCTTTGCGGACTAAAAAGACGTACGTATTGTCAAAGCCATATGACTTGAACCACGTTTGGTGATAGCGTTTTTGAAATTCCCGCTTGACTGTTTTAAACGCTTGGGCTGGATCTTTTTCAGCTGGCAAGCCCAGTGTCGTCGTCAAATCCGTTCCTGTGTAGCGAGCAGCAGAGATGGAGGCTGCTCCACTGATGATTGCTTGGTGATTAATCGTCGTTGTTGCTAAATTATTGATGATCGTCGTTTTTTGATCTGTATAATGTTCGATCATCCCTGAAACGATTCCAGCTAAAATTTGCGTCTCTGAGGTGATGCCGCCAGTGATCCCGATCGTGTCATCACTATTGTTAGAGGCTAAGCCAGGAAAAGAACAACTACTTAAAAAAAGTAGACTAGCTACTAACAGTAAAAAAAGTTTTGTTTTTTTCATCAGCTTTCCTCCTTTTTTAGCGCACTGGGAGTCAATCTTGTTTCCAATCCGCCTAATAATAAATCAGCTAACAAGGCGATCAAAGTTACGGGGATCGTGCCGGCAAAGATCAGCGGCGGTTGGAAATTATTCAGCCCGCTAAAGATCAAATCACCGAGTCCGCCAGCACCGATGTAAGAGGCCAGCGTCGCCCACGCGATTACGTAGACAGCAGCTAACCGAATACCCGCCATGATCGTTGGCATCGCGATTGGCAGTTCAACAGTCGTGATGGATTGAAGATTGGTCATCCCCATCCCTTTGGCTACATCACGGTAATTGCTGTCGACATTTTTCAAGCCGATATACGTATTCCGTAAAATCGGCAACAGTGAATAAATGAAAAGTGCGATGATCGCGGGAAATTTTCCGACGCCTAAAAAGGGGATCATCAACGCTAATAAAGCTAATGAAGGGACAGTTTGCAACAAGCTGGCTAATCCGATCACAAAATTTGCGATTTTTGGCAGGCGAGTCAGTAAGATTCCCAAAGGTACCGCGACTAAGATTCCTAAGCCTAATGCCAGTGCAGAGATGTAAATATGTTCGGCACTTTTAGTCAAGATCTGGCTGCCATATTGATTCCAAAATTGGGTCATGGTTAAGCCTCCTTGTCAGTTACGTTTTCTGCCGCGTCACCTAGCGTTTCTTCTTCGCCCCACAGCACATCGTAAATGATATCGACTAGTGAGACACGCGTTAAGATACCAACTAGGTGATTATAGTCGTCTACGACTGGAACGTATTTCACACCGCGCTTTAAGATCCGTTGTAAACTATCACGCAATAAGGCCGATTCTTTCACGTAAAATACTTTTGGATTGATGATGTCCCCGACACTTGTAGCTGTGCCGCGCCGGCGTTCTTTTTCGATCGTCTCGATATCCACGAAGCCTTTTAAAGTGTTGGAGTCATCCACGATCAATAAAGTATCGACTCGTTTTTCCCGCATCAAGCGAATTGCGTTTTGCAAACTTTTTTCCGGCGTGATAGAAACCGCGGTTCTCATCATGATGTCGCCCACCGTTGTCGTATCTTCCCGCGCTTGCAACAGACGATCTTCTCCCAGTAATTCTTCAACAAAATCATTGGCCGGCTGGCGTAAAATATTATCAGGCGTGTCAAATTGGATCACGCGACCTTCACTCATGATCGCGATCCGGCTAGCCAGTTTCAACGCTTCATCCATGTCGTGCGTCACAAAGACGATCGTTTTACCAAGTCGCTCTTGCAAATCTTTGACTAGATCTTGCAACGAATCACGCGTGATCGGGTCCAGCGCGCCAAAGGGTTCGTCCATCAAAATGATATCTTGATCAGCAGCCAGTGCTCGGACCACTCCGATACGCTGTTGTTGTCCCCCGGATAGTTCGTGGGGATAGCGATCTAACATTTCGCGCGGTAATTCGACTAGATCGATCATCTTTTCCGCCGTTTTAGTTTGCGTCTCGCGGTCAACTTTTAATAAACGCTGCACGAGATTGATATTTTCGCGGATCGTCATATGCGGCATCAGTCCGATATTTTGGATCACATAACCGATTTGCCGCCGCAGCTCGACTGGATTTTTTTGTTGGATATCTTCGCCATCGATTTTGATCGTGCCGGTGGTCGGATCGATCATGCGGTTGATCATCCGCATCGTCGTCGTTTTTCCGCTCCCGCTCGTACCAATCAAACAAATAAATTCCCCAGTCTCAAATGTAAGATTGACATCTTTGACGGCAACTTTATTACCGGCATAAACTTTTGAGACGTTATCAAATTCAATCATTTCTTCACCCCTAATTTCAAAAAATAGAAATTTCTACTCTCTCAGTATGCTACAACTGCGACACAAAAAGCAAATCAAGCTGGGAAAGTAGACCGATTGAGACGACTAGAAAATAACTTGCTGAAAGTTTCAAGTAATAAGCGATGAGAAAAGCTTTCATCATTAAAAGAATTGTTGTCAGATTAAAAACAAAAAAAGCTAAGCACGCAGCTTAGCTTTTTGAGTGGTCCGTTAGTTGATTTACATTTCTTCGTAAATATTTTTTTCGATCTCAGCTCGTTGATCCGCTAAAAAAGGCGGTAGCGCAAAACTTTCGCCAAGGTGCGCGAGGTCTTCATCGATCGTAAAGCCGGGCCCTAGCGTCGCAAATTCTACTCGGTTGCCGCCAGGCTCGCGAATGTACAAACTTTTGAAGTAGCCGCGAGAAATGATTTTTTCGATCTGCCAGTGTTGTAGCACAGCTTTTTGATAAAGAGCATCCAAGGCGGCATCATCTTTGACAGCAAAAGCAATATGATCGATACTGCCGCGGCCCATCCGACTTTTTTCAGTACTGTCAGTTTGATAGAGATTCAAGTATTCGTAATCGCTAGCTTTGATTTTTTGACCGGTTGTTTCCCAACCAAGAAATTCTTGAAAGAAAGCACTTGTTTTAGCTGGTTCTGGAACATGGAAAGATGTGAAACGCAACCCTAGCAGTTGGTACTGGCTGGGGATCTCGTTGTGCACCACTCGCTGAGCTGCAAGGGGTGGCAAGTCGGTCTCAGTCAAGGTCAATTTAACTTGATCAGGATCATAAAAAACGAGGGAACGACCTTGCTTTTCAAACAGGACTTGTTTTTCAGTCAGTCGTTGTTGCCAGTAGTCCAAACTATTTTGCGGAATGTTCAAACCGATCTCCGCTAAGTAATGCTCATTGTCATAACGATGCCCCAATAAAGGAACGACAAAAAAAGTTACAACCGTCCCCGGTGAGCCGTCATAATCTCCATAATAATAATGCAACATGCGATGGTTATCTTGGTTGACGGTATTTTTGACAAAGCGTAAACCCAATGTAGCCGTATAAAACTGAAGATTTTCTTCTTTGTAACGAGTCAACAATGAAATATGATGAAAAAAGGTAGTCATCGAACTTCACCTCACAAACTTATTTTAAGTTAGTATACTAAAGCCCTACAGAATCATAAACTAAAAAGACTTGCTTTTAAGGTACGCGACTTCATGTTAAAATAGCCGAGGAAAAGAGGAGAAGCTATGTTAACAACTGAAGATTTTGATTTTGATTTGCCAGAAGAATTGATTGCCCAGACCCCTCTAGAAAAACGAGACAGCTCGCGTTTATTAGTCTTAGATCGTAAAACGGGAAAAGTCGAAGATAAACACTTTCATGAGATCATCGACGAATTGAATGCCGGTGATGCGCTCGTGATGAACAACACCCGGGTCTTGCCCGCTCGTTTATACGGTGAAAAACCGGAGACCGGGGGGCACTTAGAAGTTTTACTATTGAACAACACGAAAGGCGATGAGTGGGAGACGTTGATCAAACCCGCCCGCCGAGCTAAAGTCGGTACACAAATCAAATTTGGTGACGGTCGCTTGACTGCTACAGTCAAAGAGGAATTAGAACACGGTGGCCGGATCGTAGAATTCCATTATGATGGGATCTTTTTAGAGATCTTAGAATCATTAGGGGAGATGCCGCTACCACCTTATATCAAAGAACGTTTGGAAGATCCAGAACGTTATCAAACTGTTTACGCTAAAGAAAATGGTTCCGCAGCAGCACCCACCGCCGGGCTTCATTTTACACCAGAACTATTGGCTGAGATCCAAGCTAAAGGAGTCGAACTCGTTTATTTAACGCTTCATGTTGGTTTGGGAACGTTTCGTCCTGTCAGTGTCGATAATATTTCTGAACATCATATGCACAGTGAATTTTACCGTTTAACAGCTGAAGCAGCAGCAAAATTAAACGCTGTTCGCGATCAAGGGGGAAGAATCGTAGCAGTAGGAACTACGTCGATCCGGACATTGGAAACGATCGGTACGAAATTTGACGGTGCGATCAAAGCTGATAGTGGTTGGACGGATATTTTTATCACGCCGGGGTATCAGTTCAAAGTCGTTCAAGCTTTTTCAACGAACTTTCACTTACCAAAATCAACTTTAGTCATGCTTGTTTCAGCTTTTGCTGGTCGAGAAAATGTACTGAACGCGTATCAACACGCAATTGAAGAAAAATATCGTTTCTTCAGTTTTGGTGATGCGATGTTTGTTAAATAAAGACCTGTTGAAAATTTTATCATCAAAAAAGCCAGGCGCTCGATCGCCTGGCTTTTACTTATGGAAGGATTAATCATTCGAATTGCGATTACTTTATACATGTAAAGTATTGATGGAATTTCTAGATCATAAACATAAATCTTGTTTTAACTACATCTTCACTTGTTGCTACTTGAACTTTGTTACTCTGAAACATTACGTATCGTGTTACTTCTAATCTTGAGTTATTCTTTTCAATATCTTGATACGCATTCACTATTTGTAAAGAAATACTTTACACGTATACTGAAACTGATGGTACTTACTCAACTTGATGTAACTGAATGGATCTGATGAAACGAGTGTAACTTTGTGAATCTGGTATTACGAACAACTTTATTGTTTACTTCGTTCTACATTATCGAGAAATCCTTCGAATGATTAAGTTCCTCCTTCCTTGTATTTATAATATAGCATAAAGCTTCTATTTTGGAAAGCGATTACATTTATTTTTATACTATTTTTTTATTATTTTTTGCTCGTTACTTTATAGAACGGAAACAAGCTATTTGTTTGATAGTGATACAAAACTTATGTTATAGTAAGAGAGTAAGATTATTTTTATAACAAAAGGAGGAATGGAATGGAACCATTCAAAGAGACGATCGAAGAAGTGAAAGCAGTTTTAAAAACAAATAGTGAGCAAGGACTAACCGAAAAAGAAGTAGAAAAAAGAACGGCCGAGTATGGTAAAAATAAATTTGATGAAGCCAAAAAAGAATCGGTGGCAAAAAAATTTCTGCATACACTCTTGGACTTTACAACCTTGATTTTATTAGCGGCGGCTATCATTTCGCTTTACACCGCAATCGCGACTGATCACGGTGATTATTTTGAAAGCTTTTTGATCATTGCGATCGTAATCATCAATTCCGTTTTAGCGATCGTTCAAGAAGGAAATGCTGAAAAAGCGTTATCGGCACTGCAAGATATGAATAAGCAAACGGCGACTGTTTTACGAGCGGGAAAGATCAGCGAGATCGACGCTGAAAAATTAGTGCCAGGTGACATGTTAGTTTTAGAAAACGGAACAGCGATCCCTGCCGATGCGCGTGTGATCGAAAGCTCACAACTGCGAGTGGAAGAATCCGCGTTAACTGGAGAAAGTGAACCGGTTGAAAAGGACAGCGATTATCTTGGTACTGCCGATGATGCGCTTGGTGATCGTTTGAATATGCTCTACAAAGGTTGCACAGTAGTCAATGGTCGCGGGAAAGCGATCGTGACTGCAACGGGTATGCAAACAGAAATGGGAAAGATCGCTGGGTTATTAAATGATGATCAAAATCAAAAAACACCTCTGCAAAAACGATTAAATCAGTTAGGAAAACGAATCAGTTTGATCGCTTTGGCAGCTGCGGCTTTTGTCTTTTTGATCGGGCAAATGCAAGGCGAACCATTATTAGAAATGTTTATCACGGCTGTTTCACTAGCCGTGGCTGCGGTGCCAGAAACACTGGCGGTCATCGTCACATTGACCTTGGCGTTTGGCGTGCAAAAAATGGCGAAAAAACACGCCATTATTCGTAAGTTGCCGGCAGTTGAGACGCTCGGTTCAGCAAATGTGATCTGTTCAGATAAGACCGGGACGTTGACTCAAAATAAAATGCGTGTTCGCCGCGTTTGGAGTCACGGGGATACGGTAACTGACACTGAAGAAGGCATGACCGAAGAGGCGATGGAAGTGTTGAGCATTGCCGCTCTTTGTACAGATGTCTTAGTGGAACAGGAAGACAATGAACTAGTGGTGAAAGGCAATCCCACTGAAGCTGCGATCGTCCGCGCAGTTGAAGAAAATTATCATACGAAAGCCGAACTAGAAGAAAAATATCCGCGGATCGCTGAGCTACCGTTTGATTCAGAACGAAAGATGATGACGACGGTTCATAAACGCGGAAAAAAATACATGACGATCACAAAAGGTGCATTTGATGTGTTGTACCCACGATTTCATTATGGTGATGTCGACCAAGCCGCGATCGTCAATGATCGGTTCGGGAAAAAAGCGTTGCGGGTCATCGCAGTCGGCTATGCGATCCATGATGAAGAACCAACGGAGATCACGTCAGAAGCGTTAGAAAAAAATCTGCGGTTGATGGGCTTGATCGGGATGATCGACCCACCTCGTCCAGAATCAAAAGTAGCGATTGCACGGGCGAAAAAAGCTGGGATCAAAACAGTGATGATCACCGGAGACCATGTAGTAACAGCAGGCGCGATCGCCAAAGAGCTAGGGATCATGACTTCGCGTAAAGAAGCGATCTCTGGTAGTCAATTGCAACAAATGACTGACGATGAACTCGTCGCTCAAGTGAAAGACCTTTCCGTTTATGCCCGCGTGACGCCAGAAGACAAGATCCGAATCGTCAAAGCGTGGCAAAAAACGGGTGCAGTCGTCGCGATGACCGGTGATGGAGTAAATGACGCGCCGGCTTTAAAAGCAAGTGATGTTGGTTGTGCGATGGGGATCACGGGAACAGATGTCGCAAAAGGAGCCGCCGACATGGTTTTAACCGATGATAATTTTGCGACGATCGTCGATGCAGTGGCACGCGGTCGAGCAGTTTATCAAGGAATCAGAAAAGCGATCAATTTCCTATTGAGCTGTAACGTCTCGGAGATTTTCATCGTAGTGATCGCCATGCTGTTAGGCTGGGGCGCACCGTTTACAGCTGTCCAATTATTATTTGTCAATGTGGTGGCTGATGGGTTACCAGGTTTTGCGTTAGGACGTGAACCAGCAGAGGCGGGGATCATGGATGAAGCACCGATTCCACAAAACGAAAGTGTTTTTGCACGAGGACTTTGGAAAAAAATCGGCGTCAATACGATCACATTCACAGTCGTAGCGCTGGTTGGCTTTTATCTCGGAGCGTTTGTTGAGTCCATCAGTCCATTTGTTGCGCCAAGTCTTGCAGTTGGTCAGACGACCGCCTTTTTAGTCTTAGCGTTTTCTTCAATCTTGCATGTCTTTAATGTTAGAAGCAGCAAGTCAATCTTTAAAGTTGACTTAGCAATTAATAAATCATTGGCCCAAATGGCATGGCTAGCTTTAGCGATCACGACATTGATCGCAGTCGTTCCAGTAACGCAACGATTGTTCAATCTTGTGCCGATTAGTTTGATGCATTGGCTGATTGCGATCTTGTTGTCGCTTGTGCCGATCATCGTTAATGAATTGATCAAATTTCAGTTAGCACCCGAGATCGATCCAGAGAATATTTAAAATTTTGAGACGTTTGCAGCTAGCAAGCGTCTTTTTCGTTATACTAGAACAAAACGAAAAGGAGCGTTTGGCAATGAGTTCAACGATTTTTATTGTCGAAGATGACCAGACGATCATCTCAGTATTAGAAAAACAATTGCAACAGTGGGGCTATCAAGTGTTGCTTCCGGCTGATTTTCAACAAATAGCGCTGGAATGCCAACACGCTGCACCAGATCTTGTTTTGATGGATATCTCGTTACCTTATTATAATGGGTTTCATTGGACGAAAGCGATCCGTGATTTTTCTGAAGTTCCGATTATCTTTTTATCATCAGCTGACGATCAGATGAATCAAGTGATGGCGATGAGTATGGGTGCTGATGACTTTATCGCCAAGCCGTTTGATCTGACGATTTTGCTAGCCAAGATCCAAGCATTATTGAGACGAAGCTACCAGTACGGGCACCAAGCGACTAATTTTTCACTTGGGGATCGACGTTTTTTACCGGCTGAAAATTTGATTGAAGGAACCCCCAATGTATTGCTTACGCCTAATGAATCACGGATTTTGCTACTACTGTTGGAACAGCGAGGAAAAATCGTCGCTCGGGAAACGATTATTGAAGCACTATGGCAAAGTGATGAATTTATTGATAACAACACATTGGCGGTTAATATGACGCGACTACGAAAAAAATTAGCCAGCAGTGGCATCGATGATTTGATCCAGACTGTCAAAAATAAAGGCTATTTGATTGAAGAGGAACAACTATGAAACAGTTCAAATTATTTTTAAGAGGTCGGTGGCAGCTCTATATTTTTTCGCTAGTTTTAGCACTTGTCACGTTGTTCACTTTTTATTTGCATGACTTGGACTTAGCGCCATTTTGGGATAGTGTATTATTTTGTGGAACACTGCTTTTTCTTTATACGTGTCTTGCTTTTTATCGCTGGCTGCAAAAATATCAACGATTACAGCTTTTACAAAAAAGAGGACTACAAACGAATGCAAAAGATTTTTTACCAGTGGCTGATACGACTAACGAAGCGTTGCTCCAAAAAATTTTAATGCTAGAAGTGACCCGCTTAGCTGAAATGGAAGTAAGTCAGCAACAGCAAAAACAAGAACTGCTAGAAGATTTTGGGTTGTGGCTCCATCAGATCAAAACCCCGGTAGCAGCATTGGATTTACTAATCCAGACAGTGGCTCCTGCACAAGCGATGAAAACTGAAGTCTTCAAAATCAATGATTATTTACAACTGCTATTAAATTATTTACGCACGAATCTTGATCAGCAAGATTTTGTTTTTCAAACGGTTGCTGTCGAACCACTCGTTAAACAGACCGTCAAAAAATACGCGACTTTCTTTTCGCAAAAAAATTTGACGTTACAATTGAAATCGCTGACTGGTTCTGTCACGACCGATCCTAAATGGGCTCAATTTATTTTAGAACAAATTCTATTCAATGCTATCAAGTACACTAAAGACGGGACGATCACACTTTGGTTTTCGGAAAATCAGTTGCACATTGCTGATACAGGAATTGGAATTTTACCAGAAGATCTTCCGCGAGTGTTTGAAAAGGGCTATACCGGATTTAATGGTCGAACTCAGCAGCGGGCCAGTGGATTAGGACTGTATCTTAGTAAAACGATTGCCAAAAAAATCGGTTGTCAGATCACGATCGAGTCTAAAGTAAATCATGGCACGACAGTTACTGTAAGTTTTCCAACAACAGCCAAACTTTCATGATTGTAAGTTTGGCTGTTTTTTTGTAAGTAGTTTTTTAGTCAGGGGCCTTGTATGCTAAGAACAATCAAAAAATAATCAACAGCTTCAGCTACTTTAGTTTGAAGCTGAAAAGGGGAAAATCAAATGACTGAATTATTACGTGTAAATCATGTGAAAAAAATTTATCAAGGTCGCTTGAATGCTGCACCGGTGGAAGCTTTAAAGGATATCAATTTTGCAGTTCAAAAAGGCGAGTATGTCGCGATCATGGGAGAATCTGGCTCTGGTAAAAGTACGTTGTTGAATTTATTGGCAACGTTGGATCAACCTTCTGCAGGAACGATTTATTTACGAGATGTTGATTTTAAAACGATCAAAGAAAAGGAAGCAGCAGCCTTTCGACGAGATCATTTGGGATTTGTCTTTCAAGACTTTAACTTGTTGGATACTTTTTCAGTAAAGGATAATATTTTATTGCCTTTAGTCTTAGCCCGGATGAATCATCGGGCGATGGAAAAACAGTTGACGCCATTAGTTCGGGTCTTGGGGATTGACTCTTTACTAGAAAAATATCCGTATGAATTGTCTGGAGGGCAAAAACAGCGGGTGGCAGTTGCGCGTGCCATCATTACGCGACCAGAGATTTTATTAGCTGATGAACCGACTGGCGCATTGGATTCTAAAACGTCCGATCAACTGTTAGCATTGTTTCAGACGATCAACGAAAATGGACAGACGATTTTGATGGTGACGCATAGTTCAATTGCGGCTAGTCACGCACAACGAGTACTGTTCATCAAAGATGGTTTAGTGTTTCATCAGTTGTATCGGGGTGAAAAAACAAATGCTCAATTTTTAGAAACGATCAGTGAGACGATGACTGCATTGTTGACAAAGGCGGTGTAAATTATGTTTTATTTGAAATTAGCTCTTCGCAATTTGTGGACAAATAAGCGCGCCTACTTTCCATTTTTGATCTCGATGCTTTTTTTAGTTGCAATCAATACATTGACCCAAGTGATCATTAAAAATCCTGGAATGCAAAAATTGCCAGATGCAACTAGTGCGATGATGATGTTTGATGCAGGCAATGTGATTATTATTATTTTTTCAGTGATCTTTTCGTTGTACACTAATAGTTTTTTATTGAAGCAGCGAAAAAAAGAATTTGGATTATATAGTGTATTAGGTCTTGGTAAACGAGAACTTTATCAACTCATGATGTGGGAAACTTGGTTCAGTTTTTTATTTGTTGTTGTCAGTGGGATATTTATCGGAACAGTACTGGCAAAATTTGCTTTTTTAGTTTTACGGAAAATGATGCAAGTCCCTACACCGTTTATCTTTGAGCTACCATTAAGTGTAGTGGGTAGTGTTTTGGGAATTTTTGCTATCATCTTTTTACTATTGTTTTTGATTAATTGTGGTCAGATTGCGCGGACAAATCCGATCGAATTGTTACATGGCGCTAAACGTGGCGAGCAAATGCCGAAAACGAATTGGTCGGTTACTATTTTAGGGTTGTTGTTGTTGGGAGCAGGCTACTATTTGGCGGTGACGATCGAATCTCCGCTGGCTGCTTTTAGTAAGTTTTTTATTGCGGTGATTTTGGTTGTCTTAGGAACATACTGTTTGTTTACCACCGGAAGTATCGCGCTGTTAAAACTACTGAAAAATCGCCCCGCCTTTTACTACCAGACCGATCACTTCATCAATGTTTCCAGCATGATTTATCGGATGAAGCAAAATGCAGCTGGCTTAGCAAGTATTTGTGTGTTATCCACGATGGTCTTAGTAACTGTTGCAACTACAGCTAGTTTGTTTTTCGGTCAAAAAGATTTGTTGGCTACACGTTTTACTCATGATATTGCGATTACCACCAAAAAGAATCCGACTGCATTGAAACAAACAGCTCTTAGTTTTGCCCGCCAAGCAGGAGTTCAGCCTCATCATTTATTTACGTTAAAGATGAGCGACAGTTTATTATTTGAAAAAACAGCAACGGGTTTCGATGTTTCAAATAGACTGAACAATGATCTGACGAAATTAAACCGTGCGGCGATGCTTTATTTGTTGGATCAAAAAGAATATCAACGGCTCAGTCAGGATAAAACACCACTTGCCCAACAAGAAGTTATGCTTTTAACATTAGATGGAAAAGTTGCGGGAAATCAGTTGCATTTGGTCAATGAAGAGTTTACGGTCAAAAAAAGAATCAAACAGTTACCAGGTTTTAAAGCTGGTGAAGGTATCTCAGCAGGTTATGTCGTGGTGATGAATGATTGGTCCACAATCCAAAATTTATTGAATAAGTGGTACCAGACAAAAGAAACAGCTGAATATCGCCAGCCACAGTATGTGATCAACTTTGATTTTAAGGGTAAAACATTATCGTCACGGGTCAACTTTGCCAAGCAATTACAAAATAAGTTAGCAGTTGAGTACGGTCCCAATCATCAAAATTACCAATTTGATGCTAAAGATGAATTTGTCCAATCGAGTCAAACCTTTACTGGCGGCTTCTTTTTCTTAGGGATTATTTTCGGGCTGACGTTTACGTTAGCAACAGCTCTGATTATTTACTATAAGCAAATCTCAGAAGGCATGGATGATCAAGAACGCTTCAATATTTTACAAAAAGTCGGATTGAGTCACCAAGAAGTAAAAAAAGTTATCCACAGTCAGGTTTTATTAGTTTTTGCGTTTCCAATTATTGTAGCAGTGATTCATCTAGCCTTTGCTTTTCCTTTAATCAAAAAATTGCTGCTATTATTTGGTTTAGCTAATGGGAACTTACTTTTATTGACCGCCGTAGCAGTTGTCGTGATTTTTGCCTTGCTCTATTTTATCGTCTATCAATTGACAGCTAAAAGTTATTATCAAATCGTAGAACGTTAATTAAAAAGCAGAAACGATCTCGCAGCATCAAGATCGTTTCTGCTTTTTCATTTTGAGTAAAGTTTAAAGCGTTACAGTTACGGTTGCAAATGCTAGTAAAAACATTTATGATGATACAAGTTGTGAACAAAAAATACATACATTATATAGTAAAGAAAGTAGGATGAAAGATGACAGAACCTGCCATTTCTTATCGTTTGATCAAAAAAGAAAAACATACGGGGGCGCGATTAGGGGAGATCATTACCCCGCACGGAACATTTCCGACACCGATGTTCATGCCTGTCGGGACACTAGCCACAGTCAAAACGATGTCACCAGAAGAACTAAAAGAGATGGGCGCCAGCATTATTTTGAGCAATACGTATCATCTATGGTTACGTCCGGGAGAAGATTTAGTTGCTGAAGCAGGTGGCTTGCATAAATTTATGAACTGGGATCAGCCGATCTTAACCGATTCTGGCGGCTTCCAAGTTTTCTCATTAGCTGATATGCGAAATATCGTTGAAGAGGGTGTACATTTTAAAAATCATTTGAACGGATCGAAAATGTTTTTGTCACCCGAAAAGGCGATTGAGATTCAAAATAAATTAGGTTCCGACATTATGATGAGTTTTGACGAATGTCCACCGTTTGATGAAAGCTATGATTATGTCAAAAAATCGGTCGAACGAACTTCTCGTTGGGCAGAACGAGGCTTGAAAGCGCACGCTAATCCAGCAACACAAGGTCTATTCGGGATCATTCAAGGAGCTGGTTTTGAAGACTTGCGACGCCAAAGTGCGAAAGATCTAGTCAGCTTAGATTTTCCAGGTTATTCCATTGGGGGATTATCTGTTGGCGAGCCCAAAGCCGAGATGAATCGAGTATTAGAATTTACGACGCCATTGATCCCTGAAAATAAACCACGCTACTTGATGGGCGTTGGAGCAGCTGATTCGTTAATTGATGGTGTGATTCGCGGGATCGATATGTTCGATTGTGTCTTGCCGACTCGGATCGCACGTAATGGGACTTGCATGACTTCGACGGGAAGACTCGTAGTGAAAAATGCTAAGTTCGCCCGTGACTTTAGACCGTTAGATGAAAATTGCGATTGCTACACGTGTCGGAACTATTCACGCGCATACATTCGTCATTTGATTCATTGCGATGAAACATTTGGAATCCGGTTGACTTCGTATCATAATCTGTACTTTTTATTGAACTTGATGAAACAAGTTCGACAAGCGATCATGGATGATAATTTATTAGATTTTCGTGAAGCCTTTTTCGAATCCTATGGGTTTAACAAAGCAAACGCAAAAAGTTTCTAAAAACTTCAGGAAAAGACTAGTGTAAATCAGACTTCTTTGATACAGTTATTATTAAGCAGAAAATGAGAGGAAGTAAGTAAATGGGCAACTTTTCAATGATTATTTTGTTAGTTGTGATGGTGGGGATGTTCTTCATGATGAACCGTACCCAGAAGAAACAACAACAACAACGTCAAAGTTTATTAGATTCAATGAAAGCCGGCGATGCAGTCGTAACGATCGGCGGATTGCACGGCGTCGTATCTGAAATCGATGACCAAGCAAAAACTGTTACGTTAGATTGCGAAGGGATCTTCTTAGTCTTTGATCGGACGTCGATCAAAACAGTAACTCCTGGAACTAGCGCAACTGCAGCACCAGTTCAAGAACCAACTGTGCCAAAAGAAGAAGCAAAACCAGCGGAAACAATCGAACCGGAAGTTGAACCAAAAGACGATTCAACTGAAGAAAAATAACTAACTTAAAGAGTATGACTTGAACTAGTTCAAGTCATACTCTTTTTTTTATTCACTATTGTGAAATTATGTTTTATTAAATACAATTATTATTTATATGTGAATATAATGATTTTAAAATGAGATCATTTTCTGATATAATGAAATCATTAATGAAACAGCATTTCGAAATGTTAAATCAAATAACTGTGAAAAAAATCACAAAAAGATATTTACAAGTTGTTGTAAGTATTGTATGATATGAATGTGAAATGATTAACAAATAATTTTCAGCTACTAGGAGGACTATTATGGTTAAAGCAGCAGAGAAAGTTCAAAAAGATACAATCAACGTTGAAGAGATGATCAACGATTTAGCGACAAAAGCCAATGTGGCCTTAAATGAAATGGCCGATTTCGATCAAGCTAAGGTCGATCACATCGTCCATGAAATGGCAATGGCTGCCTTAGATAAACATATGATGTTAGCAAAAATGGCTGTTGAAGAGACTGGCCGCGGGATCTATGAAGATAAAGCAATCAAAAATATGTATGCCTCTGAATATATTTGGAACAACATCAAAAACGATAAGACTGTCGGTGTGATTCATGAAGATCCACAAAAAGGCCTGATCGAAATTGCTGAACCTGTCGGTGTGATCTGTGGGGTAACACCAACGACGAACCCGACATCGACTACGATCTTTAAAGCAATGATTGCATTGAAAACTCGAAATCCAATCGTGTTTGCCTTCCATCCAAGCGCGCAAAAATGTTCAGCTAAAGCTGCTGAGATCATTCGAGATGCAGCAATTGCGGCTGGTGCACCAGAAAATTGTATTCAATGGATCGAACATCCTTCGATTGATGCGACACAAGGTTTGATGAATCATCCAGGAATTGCGATCGTGTTAGCAACTGGTGGTTCTGGTATGGTGAAATCAGCCTACTCAACAGGAAAACCAGCTTTAGGGGTTGGACCAGGTAATACGCCATCTTATATCGAAAAAACTGCAAAAATCAGACGTGCGGTTAATGATTTGATCGTTTCAAAAACCTTTGATAACGGTATGATCTGTGCTTCAGAACAAGCTGTAATCGTTGATAAAGAAGTTTATGCAGCAGTTAAAGCTGAATTTGAAAGTCATCAAGTTTACTTCGTGAAAAAAGCTGAATTAAGCAAATTAGAAGACGCAGTCATGAATGAAGGTAAATATGCAGTCAATCCAGGTATTGTTGGCTACTCTGCTGAAGAGATCGCGAAAAAAGCGGGTATCAAAGTTCCAGCAGGGACTAAATTACTGATTGCTGAATTAGACGGAGTTGGCGCAGATTATCCGCTATCTCGTGAAAAATTATCTCCTGTTTTAGCCATGTTGAAAGCTAAAGATCATGCAGATGGGTTCCGCTTAGCTGAGGCAATGTTGGAACTCGGTGGCTTAGGACATACAGCTGTCATCCATACCGAAGATGAAGAGTTACAAGTCCAATTCGGTCTCCGAATGAAAGCTTGCCGGATCTTAGTGAACTCACCTTCAGCAGAAGGCGGAATCGGCGATATCTACAATGAATTGATTCCATCATTAACATTAGGTTGCGGATCTTATGGTAAAAATTCAGTTTCTCATAACGTCTCAGCCATCGATTTGATCAATGTCAAAACTGTAGCGAAACGGAGAAATAATATGCAATGGTTCAAATTACCGCCAAAAGTTTATTTTGAAAAAAATTCATTGTTATACTTGACGCAAATGGAAGGCGTTGAACGAGTGATGCTAGTGTGTGACCCGGGAATGGTCCAATTTGGCTACGCGGATACCGTTCGTGAGGTGTTAGCTCGCCGAACAAACGACGTGAAAGTTGAAGTCTTCTCAGAAGTGGAACCAAATCCTTCAACAGATACGGTTTATAAAGGGTTAGAAATGATCAATGATTTCAAACCGGACACGATCATCGCACTAGGTGGCGGTTCAGCAATGGATGCGGCGAAAGGGATGTGGATGTTCTATGAGCACCCAGATACATCATTCTTTGGCGCAAAACAAAAATTCTTGGATATCCGGAAACGGACATATCAGATCGAAAAACCAGCTAAAACACAATTTGTTTGTATCCCAACAACATCTGGGACTGGTTCTGAAGTAACACCATTTGCAGTTATCACGGATAGTGAGACACACGTGAAATACCCGCTAGCTGATTACGCGTTGACACCAGATGTTGCGATCGTTGATCCTCAGTTTGTGATGTCAGTACCGGCTTCAGTTACAGCAGATACTGGGATGGATGTTTTGACACATGCGATTGAATCTTATGTATCTGTAATGGCTTCTGATTATACGCGCGGCTTAAGTTTACAAGCGATCCGGATCGTCTTTGACTACTTGGAAAAATCAGTGAAGACACCAGATTCAGAGTCACGGGAAAAAATGCATAATGCTTCTACGATGGCTGGGATGGCTTTTGCCAATGCATTCTTAGGAATTTGCCATTCGATCGCGCATAAAATCGGTGGAGAATATGGTATTCCACACGGACGAACGAATGCGATCTTGTTACCACACATCATTCGCTACAATGCGAAAGATCCACAAAAACACGCGATGTTTCCTAAATATGATTATTTCCGAGCTGACTCTGATTATGCGGATATCGCGCGCTTCTTAGGACTAAAAGGTGAAACAACTGCAGAATTAGTCGAAGCTCTAGCACAAGCAGTTTATGATTTAGGAACACGGGTCGGTATCGATATGAACTTGAAAGCTCAAGGGGTAACACAAGAAACATTAGATTCAACTGTTGACCGGATGGCTGAATTAGCTTATGAAGATCAATGTACAACTGCTAATCCAAAAGAACCATTAATCAGCGAATTAAAAGAAATCATCGTGACGTCTTACGACTACAAAAAATAATGCGTAGACACGAGGGGGTTGGGACATAAAATATGTCTCAATCCTTTTTCTGTCTAAATGATCAACCATAATTTCTAAAAAATTATGCGGATTAAATGAATTATTTGAGTAGGCTTCTAATCTTTTTATTAAATGTTATTTTTGGAGTTGTCTGTTAGAACAAAAGAAGCTAGACTAAAGTTAACATCGTTAGAGAGGAAAACCGGCCGTGGAAAAATATACCCGTGATATCCAAGAATTGACTGTTTTAAACCAAGAATTAGCTTCTTTGAGTTCTTTACTAGGGAAACAAAAAGACTTGATGGAGCGTAAACCATTGAAAGTTTTTGTCTTGGATCTTCAAGATTATGTCGCAGCACTGTCAACAGTAGCTGATTTGAAACACAGTGTGCCGATCGAACAGGAAGATCCTAAGTTGATCAATGGGTTATTGACTCGGCAAAATGAATTGATGAAAGTCTTACAACGGGATTTTCAGCGCATTTTGACAGCGCAAGGTAATGATGCCACGGTGTTGACTTTAGATGCTGGAACGTTGCGGCGAAAAGTGGCTGCACTAGATGACTTGATCACATTGAATCAATTTTTGCTACAAGATAATTTGAGCTTCCAATCATTTTTAGATTCAGGCGATCTTGCTGCTGGAGTCAAACAACAACGGAGCTTTTGGCAACGACTATTTCAACGGAAATAATGAATTGAAGCATAGTTTTGAGTTTAATAACTATTTAAAGTTAACAGGTTCAATTGGGAAAGTGTTGAATGATCAAGAGGAGGGGAAATCGTGGAAAAACAGTCAAAAGTCGTGGTCGATCCTCAAACTGCAGCAGGATTACAGGAGTTACTACAAGATTTGTTAGCACTCGATTCCCCTCAACCTCCGCGATCTTCAGAATCACAAAAATAAAAAAGTGTTTGGCTGGGTGTTTTTTGGCATCCAGCTTTTTTAGTGTGGCGTCAACCGGCTTATCATCTTTTCGAAGTTGACGGATAGTTTTTGAAAAGGGTTTTCATTTGAAATATGATAAGATGAAAAAAGAGAGAAGGTGATGAGGATGGAGACTGATTTTTCAACAACTCTTTCAGCCAAACAAAAAATCGAATGGCGTTGGCTAGTGAAACAGCTAGCACCAACGCAAAAAACGAAATGGCAAGAAAAATTGCAGACGGCTGTTAGCGATGAAGTTTTAGAGGCGGGGATCATCGCAGCCCTTAAGCAACGATATTATGCTGCGTTTGTATTTGAAAAAACTGTGGACTTCACGGACGATTCGCCGGAGACAAAAAAATTTGACGCAAATTTATTCAATGAAGTTTTACGTAATGGGTGGGTGGCTTATCAGGCGAAACCGACTGGCTGTTTAGGTGCTTATTTAGCAGAATTTTTTGCCGCAAGTATCGCCGCATATCCGCAATTGACGGCGGCAGAAAAAAACGCACTCGTCTTGCGGCACGAAAAATTGATCTATCAGGTGATCCATGAGACACCTGCGACTTTATTTTCCTTCGTGCAAAAATATGATCTGTTCGATGATCTGGTGGGGGTAGGACAAGAAAGGTTGCGAATAGCAGCGGAATCATTTGAAAAAGATCACCATCGACCATTTACTGCGTACGCAAAAATCTGTCTGCGACGAGCGATCGATCACGCGATCCAATTGGAGATCCGGCAACAAAAAGAACGCGTGCATTCACAAAAAATGTTAGAAAACGAAAATTTAGCCAATCAACTAGTCGCCGATGAAAACGTGGAAGCCGATTGTGTGCTAAGTGATACGCTAGCAGTGTTGCACCAGTTGCTCCAACAATTATCGGAAAAAGAGCAGTTCATCATTTTCCATACATATGGTTTGGATCACCAAGAAAAATTGAACCAAGAACAAATTGCAGCCGCACTTCACGAAACGCAGCCGACGATCTCAAAACAAAAAAAACATATCTTACAAAAGTTGAAAACTTGGTGTGAAGCAGAAGGAATCACGGACTTAGAATTTTAAAACCAGCAACTTGGAGCAAGTATACTCCGAGTTGCTGGTTTTGTTTTAGTGAATAAATTTTAAATGCGCTGAGCTATTTTTTTGAGATCGATGCTACGAGCATCTGCCCAAGCTTTAGCGTTACCGGTGACTAATAGCGGTACGGAGGTCAATTGCGCGGTCGTTTTTTTATTAGTCAATGTGTAAAGCATTCGCAACTGGTTTTTCCAACTTTCAATCAGATCGATTGTGGCTTCTACGCCGACAGTCATCAGCGAATGCAAGATCGCCCCTGAGATCCCGACAGCTTTGGCACCTAGACACAGCGCTTTAAAAATATCATACGCATCTCGGACACCACCAGAAGCTAAAATCGTTAGTTCAGCTTCTTGGGCTTCTAGTAACGAAGTGACGGTAGATTGGCCCCAGTCGTTCAAGTAACTGAGCTCATGTTTGCTGCGACGTGCATTTTCGATTTGAGTGAAGCTTGTTCCGCCTTTGCCAGAGACATCTGCTGCTTGCACGCCTAATTGTTTTAGTTGTTGCAAGGTCTCCCGACTCATTCCGAAACCAACTTCTTTAACGATCACAGGCTTTGAAATGGTGGCAGTTATTTGCTGGATATTGTGGCGCCAATTTTTAAAATCGGCTTCACCTTCTGGCATGACTAGTTCTTGGGGGACATTCAAATGGATCTGTAACCCATCGGCTTGCAGCAAGTCGATGATTTTTTCAGCTGCTTGTGCATCTTTGCCTGCACCCATATTGGCCAATACTAAGCCCGTGGGATTTTCTTTTCGAATCACCGTGAAGCTCTCAGCAACGTTTGAATCTTGTAACGCTGCTGAAGCTGAGCCGCTTGCCATCATCAGGCCCGTCTCACGAGCGACAATCGCTAGTTGTTGGTTGTAGATTTTTGTTTTTTCACTGCCGCCAGTCATGGCATTGATGTAAAAAGGCGCGGTCAATTGTAAACCGAGTACCTCAGTTGAGAGGTCGACTTCAGCTGGTGTGAGATCCACCAATGATTGATGGACAAACGTAAGGTCGTCAAAGTCATTGGCTTGTTTTTTATACAGCGCTTTGGCTAATAAGAGATGCTCATCTTTTCGATTCATGAGTTAGGTTGGTTCCTTTCGATTTTGGTAAACATGGAGTGGCAATGGTGTGATGCCAGCTTTTTCCCACGCACTCATCAAGGGTAAGATGCCAGCTTTTTTGTCGACGATCACGATACCGCAATCACCGCCACCAGCACCTGATGATTTGGCTGCGCCACCGTATTCTTCTGCGAGGTCACTCAAAGTTTTCAGAGCCGGTGTTTCAATCGAGACGTTGCTAAACGTCGTCAACTGATTCAATAAGCTGCGATTTTTGCGGATCATTGCTTGGATCAATGGGATATCTTGTTGTTTGAAACCAGCAATCATTTGCGTGACACACGTTTTACT
Source organism: Enterococcus sp. CSURQ0835 (assembly GCF_902706605.1). GTDB lineage: Bacteria > Bacillota > Bacilli > Lactobacillales > Enterococcaceae > Enterococcus_A. The sequence goes on from NZ_CACSLH010000012.1 coordinate 60,473, forward strand.
GTCGGTCAAAAATTGTTGATAGAGTGTTTCTTTGTCTTCACGGGACTGATGGACTTGATCAACTAGATCAGATGTGGAAGCAGGGCTCCCTGTCCAGCCGATCAATAAACGTAAGTCCCGCGGCGCGATCAACGGCTCGATCGAAAGTTGCGGCCAGTCTGTGGCAACTAAAGAACTTAGTGAAGTTTGTTGCATCTTGGTCAAGACCCATTCATGATCAAAGGTTGAAAAAGCTAGCCAGCCACCATAACAGCTAGCCGCGATATCGCCACAAGAACCATTACCTTGCACAGTTAAGTGAGCTAATGTTGCTAGTTTGAATAATTCTAACTGGCTTAACTGTAAATCATAAAACGCGTCAAGCGCTTTGACGGTAGCGACAGTCACGGCACCGCTGGAACCTAAACCGTATTTACGACCACTGGAATTATCTAGCTCACTGATCACTTTTAAATCAAAAAAGGCGAGCGCTTTATTTTGTTCTTGAGCGTATTTTTCTGTGAAGTGAATCGCGGCTAAAATATAATGGAATGGATTTTCCCGAATATCTAAAACAAGTTCGTCATTTTTACGCGTCCAACGAATCGGTAAATCACTGTATTGTGCTGATTGGATACTGCCGCTTTTTTTAGCTGACTCGATCGTCACCGTGATGAATTGATCGATCGCGGTGATGATTGCCGGGTGTCCCGGTTCCACGACGGCGTATTCGCCCGCGATATATAATTTTCCGGGTGCAGAAACTTCGATCATAAGGAACCTTCCTTTGTTAAGATTTCTAAGCCTGGTCCAGCATGCGCCATTAAAAGCTGCGAGTGGTGGAAGACTTCTGCAAATTTAGCCAGCAGTTGTTGCTCATCTTTTCTTTGGACTAAGACTTTCACATTGGGGCCTGCGTCCATCGTGAAGTAACAAGCTAGACCTTCATTTCGCAGTGTCCGCACAAGTTGCATCGCTTGGACGCTTTCTGGTGACCAATACGTAAAAGGTGGCACGGCGGCTAGCGTCGTACCGTGCATTTTTAATGCGCTGCGTTCAGTGACTTCCCCTAAAGCAGTAAAATCTTTTTGTGCGATGGCGTGTTTAGCTTGAGCTAAATCCTTTGGCACACTGTCTAACCAGCCAGGATAAAAAGCCGAGGTTTCGACGGTACGTTGCATCCCAGCACGGCTAGAGACATCTTTTTGCTGGTCATTTACGACGACAAACAACATACTCAACTCGTTTTCCCAATCAGCTGAAGCGATGGGGACTGCAAACGAACTTTCGTCATCATGCCCTTGTTGCCACTCTGCAAAACCGCCATAGATACTGCGGCAAGCTGAGCCAGATCCGCGACGTGCTAGGCGAGATAGTTCAGTCGCTTTTAAATCTAAGCCAAACGCACTAGCGCTAGCCCCAGCTAAGGCGGCTAATCCGCTAGCTGAAGAGGCCAGCCCCGCTGCAGTCGGAACAAAATTTTGACTGGTGACGCGAACAAAACTTTGGTTACCAACTTTTGTCCGCACAAGATCTAAAAAGCGGCTGACTTTAGCTGTGGCTTGTTCAGATTGCTGAATGCCATCCAAGAAAAATTCATCTTGGATCAACTTAGGATCTAAGATGACGCTCGTTTCCGTATAAAAAGCATCTAAAGTCAACGATAAGCTGTTGTTCATCGGTAAGATCAAAGCTTGATCTTTTTTGCCCCAATATTTGATCAAAGCGATATTCGTATAGGCGCGCGCGCGACCATTAGACATGAGCGTAGACCCCCAAACCTTGGACCCACGTATTTTGAGCGCCGGCTGCTAGTAAGTGTTGCTGCAATTGAAAACCGGTTACTTCATCGGCTGCTAGGGCGATCATGCAACCACCGCGACCGCCGCCGGTAAGTTTAGCGCCGAGTGCTCCATGTACCAGTGCTGTTTCAACTAAATGATCTAAGTGTTGATTACTGATGCCGAGATTTTGGAGTTGGTGGTGTGCTTGTGTCATACATTGACCTAAAAGTTGTGGACGATTGGAAAGGATTGCTTGTTGCGCTTCTTTTGTCCAATGGCCTAGTTGGCGTAATTTTTTAGCCGCGATCGCGGGACTTTTTTCCACTAAACGCGCGACATCTTTTACGGCTTTTCTAGTCTGACCTTTGATGCCCGTATCCGCGACGACTAAAAATGCGTCCATATTCAAGGAAAAAGATTCAAAGGCCAATCCTTTTTGAAATAAGATCGGCTCTGATCCGCTAATGGCTGCCGCGTCAATGCCGCTAGGATTACCATGTGCTACTTTTTCGGCTTGATTGACAAAGTATAAGACATCATCTTGGGTCGCCGGCAAGTCTAACCAGTCAAAAAAAGCGCGGGTGATCGCGACGGCTACGGCTGCACTAGAACCCATTCCTCGTTCGGGTGGGACGGTGCTTTCGATTTTTAAATAAAATGGTTCTTGAATCGCAAACTGTTGGACCAACTGCCATAATAAACTAGTAACATTATTCATCGTCTGAGGCGCGTCAGCTAATGGTCCATTGTAAATCACCGATTCGATCCATGATTCATAAGGTTGGAATCTTACCGTCGCACAGATCTCTGCGCCGGAAAATGGGAACGCGATCGCTGGTTCGCCGTAGACCACGGAATGTTCACCCATCAAAATGATTTTTCCGCTAGCACAGCCTTGCCCGATTTTCTTCATACGAGATACTCCTTCAAAATTTAAGCTGACCGTTTTTTGTTCGGTCATTTATTTTTTTGCTGAAGAGGATGCTTCAGCTTTGCGTTGCTACAATCTTCTTTATTTTACTCAGAGTTTTTCAACCTGTAAATGTTTCGGTGAAAAACTCTTGAAAACTGAAACGTTTTTTAAACAATGCAGAAAAGTTTTGGAGTTCGAAAAAATAAATAAATTTGATTGACGATACTAGATGTAGGGTGTATTCTAGGAAAGTTGAAAAAATGTACACTATATTTTGTATGAAATGAGTTGGAGGTTTATGAGCGTGATCGTATTAGCGGGAACGATCGGAGCCGGAAAATCTAGTCTGACCGCGATGTTATCTGAACATCTTGGGAGTCAAGCTTTTTACGAATCGATCGAAGACAATGAAGTGTTGCCATTATTTTACGCAGATCCGAACCAATATGCGTTTTTGCTGCAGATTTATTTTTTGAACAAACGGTTTGAAAGCATCAAACAAGCGATGCAAGACGACAACAATGTGTTAGATCGTTCGATTTATGAAGATTCGCTACTATTTCATTTAAATGCTGATCTTGGCCGAGCAACGGAGACTGAGGTCAAAGTTTATGATGAGCTGTTGGCTAATATGATGGAAGAATTACCATATGCTGCCCACAAAAAACATCCGGATCTATTAGTCCACATCAAAGTCTCGTTTGAAACGATGTTAGATCGGATCGAAAAACGTGGTCGGGAATATGAACAGTTGAGCTATGATCCAACGTTATATGATTACTATAAAGAACTGAATCAACGTTACGATAAATGGTTTGACGATTACCATGAAAGTCCTAAGATCCAAATCGATGGGGATCGTTATAACTTTGTCGAAGATGCAGTGGCGCGCGATTATGTGCTCGATTTGATCGACCAAAAAATCGCTGAAACACGAGTCAACGCGTAACTTGTGGCATTGAAATTTAAAAAGCACGGGTGGCTGCGTGACAAAAAAGAAGTCGGACATGCGCGATGTCTGGCTTCTTTCTTCGCATTTCTGCTTATTTTCTACTATAATAAAATTATCAATTTCAAGAGAGGAAAAAATCGTGGAAGTTAGAAGACGATTCAACCAAGATTTGTGCGCATGGATCAATGTCGATGCCAACGACCATCACGCGATCGCAAAAGTTCAAGCCGAATTTCAGATCAGTGATGAAATGTTGGAATATTCACTGGACAAACACGAGCGGGCGCGCGTGGAATATGACAGTATGGAAAAAACATTGCTGGTCATCTTTAATGTCCCCCATTTAGAAAAAACGAATAATCATTATGAGACGAGTCCTATGACGTTTATGATCAAAGATCACGCGATGCTTACGATCGTCTCGCAAAAATCAGATTACGTTGTTTCCATGATGGAAAATATTTTACGCCGTGAACCCAATCAAAGTACAGCGAGTTTGTTGTTCCACACGTTGTTTTTAGTTGCGGATTCGTATTTTCCTTTGATCGAGGAAGTCAACAGCGAACGCGTCCGTTTAAATACGAAACTACGCCAAAAGACGACGAATAAAAATTTATTACAGCTATCAGATTTGGAGATCGGGTTAGTCTACTTGGTCAGCGCGACAAAACAAAATGTTACCTTGCTAGAACAGATCAAAGCGCAATCGATTTTTCCGAATTTTAGCGATACTGAAAAAGAACAATTAGAAGATGCTGCGATCGAAGCTAAGCAGGCTGAAGAAATGACGAAGCTGGCCAGTGAGATTTTGGATCAGTTGTCTAGCACTTACAATTATTTATTGAACAATAATCTGAATGATACGATGAAAATTTTAACGATTTGGTCCTTATTGCTGACGATCCCGACTATCGTCACCGGTTTTTTCGGTATGAACATGCCGCTGCCATTTGAGCATTCCGAGGCGGGCTGGATCATTTCATTGGTCATCAGTGTCGGTCTTTCGTTGTGGATGATTTTAGTTTTGTGGCGTCGTATCAAATAAACAAGCAAGTAAAACAGCTATTACAGCTGTTCTACTTGCTTCTTTTTTTAGCTTCTTTCTGTTATACTGTGTTATGAATAACTGTACTAATATTAAAGGAGGATTTTACACATGCAGATTACATATCACAGCCATTCTTGTCTCCGTTTAGTCTTAAATGATGGGACGACCCTATTGATCGATCCTTTTATCAGTGGAAATGAATTGTCTGATTTGACTCCCGAAACCGTTACAGCAGATTACGTGCTCATCACTCACGGGCACGGGGATCACGTCGGCGATCTGTTGCCGATCGCGCAAAAAAATGCGGCTACCGTGATCGGTAGTGCTGAATTAGCGTCTTATGCTGAACATCACGGGCTGAAAGCGCACGGAATGAATATCGGCGGTGCTTTTGAATTTCCATTTGGCACGGTCAAAATGGTTTTTGCACAACATAGTTCTGGTTTAACCCAAGCTGATGGCACAAGTTTGTATTTAGGCGAACCAGCCGGCTTTGTGATCCAAGCAGATGGCAAAACGATTTATCATGCGGGAGACACTGCGTATTTTTCAGACTTGAAATTGATCGCAGAAGATTTCAAGGTCGATGTCGCGTTCTTACCGATTGGCGATAATTTTACGATGGGACCAAATGATGCCGTTAAAGCAGCCCAAGTTGTTGAAGCAGAACAAACAGTGCCGATCCACTTTAATACTTTTCCAGTGATCAAACAAGATCCGCAAAAATTCGTAGCAGCATTAGCGGAAAAAAATTTAAACGGAAAGGTCATGGCAGTCGGCGAAACGATGACAGTGTAGGGTGAGAAGATGGCGACAAAACATGATTTGATTTTAGAGTACATCGAAGGCTTGCCTGTAGGAGAACGGATCTCAGTCCGGAGCATCGCCAAAAATTTGAGCGTCAGTGAAGGAACGGCTTACCGCGCGATCAAAGATGCAGAAAATACCGGCTTAGTCTCAACGATCCAGCGCGTGGGGACGATTCGGATCGAGCGCAAGTTAAAGAAAAATATCGAACGCTTAACGTTTGGCGAAGTGGTTCGGATCATTGAAGGCGATGTTCTCGGTGGTAGTGACGGCTTGGATAAAGATCTAGATAAATTTGTGATCGGTGCCATGACTGAAGATGCGATGCGGCGTTATATCACACCTGGTTCGTTGATGATCGTAGGAAATCGCGAAGGGGTGCAAGAGCTGGCTTTGAAAAACGGAGCAGCTGTTTTGATCACAGGTGGTTTTGACACGACAGAGGCGGTTGCTTCCCTGGCTGATCAACAAGCGATGCCGGTGTTGCGGACGACCTATGATACGTTTACCGTTGCGACGATGATCAACCGCGCATTAAGCGATCAATTGATCAAAAAAGATATCATGCAAGTCAGTGATATTTATATGCCGCTTGATAAGACCGTCTATTTGATGGCTGGTGATACGATCGCAAGCTATCAAAAATTATCTAGTCAGACAGGGCATTCACGTTTTCCAGTAGTCAATAAAAACATGCGCGTGATCGGAGTCGTGACGGCAAAAGATATTTTAGGCAAACCGGACAGTCAGCTGATCGATCGGGTGATGACGCGGGAGCCGATCGTGGTCAAACAAAGCATGAGTGTCGCTTCTGTCAGTCATCAGATGATCTGGGATGGGCTTGAGATGATGCCCGTTGTTCAAGACGACTTGACTTTGATGGGAATGGTGAGTCGCCAAGATGTCATGAAGGCGATGCAACTCGTTCAACGCCAACCGCAAATGTCTAATACGATCTCAGACCAAGTCGTCGGGGAGATCCAAACCGTGGATACCGATCGTGAAGGACAACCATTAGCGTTACCATTTTATCGGTTTGAAGTCAGCCCCCAAATGGTCAATAGTGTGGGAACGATTTCATTTGGTGTCTTAAGTGAGATCATCGGCAATGTGGCGCAACGGACGATTTTACACACTCAGCGGCGCAATACTTTGATCGAACAGATGAATTTGCATTATTTACGTTTGATCCAACTAGAAACCGAGATTGAAGTGCAAGCCAAAATTTTAGAATTTGGCCGACGTTCAGCTAAGTTGGATATCGAAGCTTATTTGGATAATATCATCGTAGCAAAAGCAATCGTCGTCTTACAAGTAATGGAACGATCTTAGAAAGAGGAATTTTTAATGGATATTCAAACAGCGATCATGGAAATGATCAAACAATACGACCGGATCATCATCCACCGTCATAAGCGGCCTGATCCGGATGCACTAGGCTCTCAATGCGGCTTAGCAGAAATCTTGCGTGCCAGTTTTCCGCAAAAAGAAATTTATCAAGTCGGTGGCCCGGTTGAAGGCTTAGAATTTTTAGCGACGATGGATGTCATCGATGCTAAGCTTTACCAAGGCGCGTTAGTGATCGTGACGGATACTGCCAATTCACCGCGAATCAGTGATGATCGTTATGCATTAGGCGAAAAATTGATCAAGATCGATCATCATCCCAATGATGAACCCTATGGCGATTTAGTTTATGTCGATACTAAGACGAGTAGCTGTAGTGAGATCATTGCTGATTTTGCCAATAACCAGGCGGAATTGAAATTGACGGCCGAAGCAGCTCGCTTACTGTATGGTGGAATCGTCGGTGATACGGGCCGCTTCTTGTATCCTTCTACAAGTGCGCATACATTACGAGTGGCTGCCGATTTATTAACTTATGATTTTGATGCGCCTAAATTGAATCGTGAAATCGAACAGATTCCCATGAAAGTGGCTAAGCTTTCGGGCTATGTTTACGAACATTTAGAAGGCAGTCCTAGTGGTGCCGCTAAAGTGATCTTACCCACTGCCTTACTGGAAGAATTTGAAGTCGTGGATTCCGAAACTTCTGCTTTGGTTCCACTTCCCGGGGTGATCGATGAAGTTTTGGCTTGGGCGTTGTTTGTCGAGCAACCAGAAGGCTATTTCCGGGTTCGGCTGCGTTCAAAAGGTCCAGTGATCAACGAGCTAGCTAAAAAACATCACGGCGGCGGACATCCGTTAGCCAGTGGTGCAAATGCCTCTGACTTAAATGAAGTCGCCGTGATTTTCAACGAGTTACAAGCATTGTGTGAAGCGTATAAAAAAGCGTAAGCTCACCCAACGCAGTATTGTAAAAATGAGATGATTCGTTTGATTAAAAAACATAAGAATTTTTTATCCTCCTCGTTAAAGTCTTTTGTTCTCCTGTTTTTTCAGTTAAAATAAAACTATTACGAAAAGATAGGAGAACAATATGACAGAAATGCCAAAATGTCCCGAATGTGGATCAACGTATACGTATGAAGACCGGGGGCTATTTGTTTGCCCTGAATGCGGTCATGAATGGAGTCAAACTGCTGAGCCAGCAGCTGAAGCCGGCTTAGTCGTCAAAGATGCGAATGGAAATCTTTTGCAAGAAGGCGATAGTGTGACGGTGATTAAAGATTTGAAAGTCAAAGGTGCAAGCGGCGCCATCAAACAAGGAACGAAAGTCAAAAATATTCGGTTAGTCGAAGGCGACCACAATATCGATTGCAAGGTCGATGGCTTTGGTCCAATGAAATTAAAATCGGAATTCGTTAAGAAAAATTAAGTCAGTCACACGGTTTAGCCTGTTGTTCATAAATAATTCATATGCGTTGGTTAGACTATAACTAGCAACAAAAAAGGAGAATGAACATGTACGGTGGATATCCAATGATGGGCTTGTTTGATCCGACTTTCTTACTGGTGATCGCCGGTCTAGTGATCACGGGACTTGCTTCGAGTTACGTGAATCGTACGTTTAAAAAATACGATCAATTGAAGAGTCGTAATGGCGTGACTGGGACGCAGGCCGCGCAATATATTTTACAAAATCAAGGGATCAATGATGTCGGGGTACAACAGATCGCCGGTGATCTGACGGATAATTACAATTCCGGTAACAAGTTGTTGAGTTTGTCAGAAGCGACTGCTCAATCGACTTCAGTAGCTGCGATCGGTGTGGCCGCTCACGAATGTGGACATGCTGTTCAAGATGCGAAACATTATATCCCCTTAAAATTACGGGCTGCGATCGTTCCGGTTGCAAATATCGGTTCAACGGTTTCGCTGCCACTGATTTTGATCGGTGTATTCGTTGGTTGGAATCAAACGTTGATCAATTTAGGGATCTTTGCTTTTTCGCTAGCTTTGTTATTTCAACTAGTGACATTGCCAGTCGAATTTGATGCTTCACGGCGCGCGCTTTCGATCTTGCGAGAAGGAAACATGTTGGATCAAGACGAACTAGCTGCCGCTCGCAAAGTGTTGATCGCAGCAGCACTGACTTATGTGGCTGCGGCCCTCTCAACTTTTTTACAACTATTACGTTTGGTGTTACTGTTTGGTGGCAACCGACGCGACGATTAGAGGAAGTGAGAGCTTCCTCTTTTCTTTTGTCTCAAAAAACGCTAAACTATTGGGCGAAAGGAAGATGACCGTTGGAATTACCTGAAATATTTAGCCAAAAATACCACGCATTGTTAGGCGCGGAAGCTACTGATTTTTTTGCAGCTTTGACGAATGGTGAAGTTCAAAAAGGATTTCGCTATAATCCATTGAAGCCGGATTGTTTAGCACACGTCGAAAAATTTTATCCGGGAGCATTGCAACCAGCACCGTATGCAGCAACGGGTTTTTTAGGAGCGGTGAACGGCAAAAGTTTACTTCATCAAGCTGGTCTCGTTTACAGTCAAGAACCTAGTGCGATGATCGTTGCAGAAGCCGCAGCAGCTCAGCCAGGAGAAAAAGTTTTAGATTTGTGTGCTGCCCCCGGTGGAAAATCGACTCAGCTTGCCGGCCAGTTACAAGGTGAAGGCTTATTAGTCGCAAACGAGATCATGCCAAAACGCGCGAAAATTTTGAGTGAAAATCTTGAACGTTGGGGAGTCCGCAATGCGTTAGTCACTAACCATGCGCCAGCTGAGCTCGTCAAACACTTCAGCGGTTTTTTTGATCGTATTTTAGTTGACGCGCCTTGTTCGGGTGAAGGGATGTTTCGCAAAGACCCGGAAGCTGTGGCTCAGTGGACACCGGATTTGCCCGTCGCGTGTGCTGCGCGCCAAAAAGAGATTTTGACAGCGGCACTCCAAATGTTAAAAACTGGCGGTACCTTGATTTATTCCACCTGTACTTTTGCACCGGAAGAAGATGAAATGCTCGTTAGTTGGCTGTTGGAAAATTATCCAGTGACCTTAGAGCCGATCGTACTTGCAAACACTTCAGCGGGACGACCCGAGTGGGGCAATGGCGATCCTGCGTTACAAAAAACAGTTCGTTTGTGGCCCCAGAAAAATCAAGGGGAAGGGCATTTTGTCGCGAAATTGACTTTCCACGGTGAAAATGCGACCCTAAAAAGAAAGCCTGCCAAAAAAGCGCGACTGACTTCAGAAGCAAAAGCTAGTTGGGAAGTCTTCAGCCAAAAATTTCCGCAAACCTTTACGGAGCGTTTAGTCGTGTTCGGCGATCAACTGTGGCAATTGCCAGCAGAAGCTCCGACGCTGACTGGTTTAAAAGTGTTGCGGCCCGGTTTGCATTTAGGCACGTTAAAGAAAAAACGTTTTGAACCTAGTTTGGCCCTTGCCCTAGCCCAGCAAAACGAAGACTGGCCGCAGCTGGCTATCTCGTTAACTGATTGGAGCAAATATGTCGCCGGCGAAACATTTGCTCAGCCAGGGAATCAAGGTTGGGTCGTACTACAAGTCGATCACATCACGGTAGGGTTTGGAAAACAAGTGCAAGGCGTAGTGAAAAATTTTTATCCGAAAGGGTTGCGCTTTCAAGTCTGATGGTTCTCAGTTCTCCTAATGTTTTGGATATGGTATCATGAAGCTAGAATGCCACTAAAATCTGAAGGAGTGATACCATGGAAACAGCTACTAAAGTGAAACTTGGCTTCGGGGCGTTAGCGACGATTGGGTTAGCCGGTGCAGTCATCGCTTCCGGAAAAATCATCGGAAAAGTCCAACACGCTTCTAATCGACATAAGGTGAAGCAGTTTGTGACGGATAAATTTGACGGCAGTGAGAAATTACTAGATATCGTCGATAAGTTGTCCGATGATGATTTAGACAATATCATGAAGATCCTAGGTAAGATCAAAGATGGCAAAAAGCATATCACTGTCAGCGGCAGCTCGATCAAAGATGCAACGGATGATTTAAAAGAAAAATTACTGAACTTGGTGGAACAAGTTATTTAAGAGCCGACAGCAAGGAACGTGCCAGCTGTCCAAACTAAAAAATGAGTCTTGCTTCAAACTTGGTTTTCCAAGGGAAGCGAGACTCATTTTTTGATTTAATTAACAACTTGATCAGTTGGTTAAATCGTTGCTAGGAAGTTAACGACTTAACCGACGTGATCCAATGGCTTAGCCGGTAAAACTTTTTCGATCGCTTGTTTTAATAAACGCAAAGCGATGTCACAATCAGTTTTGGTAGCGATTAGCGGTGGCACGAGCCGGATGATGTGTTGCCCAACTGCGGTGACGAGTAAGTGTTGTTCCTTAGCTTGGCGTTTGATGTCTACAGCGATTGGCTCATGAAACTCGATCCCCAACATCAAGCCTTGTCCACGGACTTCTTTTACACCGGGTAAAGTCGCTAGTTTTTCTTTAAAATGCGCACCGACAACTTTTGCATTCCCGCTGAGATCTTGTTCGATGATCTCGGTGATCGCTGCAAGACTGGCTGCACAGCATAAAGGACTGCCTCCGTAAGTGGAACCGTGTGCGCCTTGATTGAAAGCTTGGGCAACTTTTTTTGTGGCACAAATCGCACCGATCGGCGTCCCGCCACCCATTGCTTTTGCCATCGAAACGATATCAGGTTTGAGGTCGTAATGCATGAACGCCATCAATTCACCGGTTCGTCCCCAACCAGTTTGGACTTCATCTAATAATAATAAAATCCCTTTTTCATCACAGAAGCGACGAACTTTTTGTAAATAGTCATAAGTCGCCGGATGTACACCACCTTCGCCTTGCACCGGCTCTAACATGATCGCAATCACGCCTGCATGATACGCTTGTTCGATTGCTGCAAAATCGTTGTAAGGGACATAAGAAAAACCTGGCACGCCAGGCAAATAGCCAGTTTGATTTGCTGTTTCAGGTTGACCAGTAGCAGAGAGAGCACCATATGTCCGCCCATGAAAACTTTTTTTGGCGGTGATGATGTGGTATTTTTCTGGTCCGAATGTTTCAGTCCCATACTTGCGGGCCAACTTGAGCATGGCTTCATTGGCTTCGGTCCCGGAATTTTGAAAAAAGATTTTTTCCATGCCGATATTTTCGCAAATCGTTTTAGCCAGCAGCGCTTGGGGAATCGTGTACGGGTAATTAAAAGTGTGCAAAATATCTTGCGCTTGCTCTTTGATGGCCGCCACGACTTTCGGATTATTATTTCCGACACTGTTGACGGCTACACCGCCATAAAAATCTAAATAGCCGACTCCTTGCTCATCATATAAGTACATGCCGCTTGCTGTTTCAGCGACAAAATCAAACCGTTCGTAAGTTTCGATCATGTAAGTCTGCGCCATCGCTTTGATTTCAGCTGCAGTATAATTTAAATCAGTTAATTTCATCGGGTCACCTCGGATTTATTTCTAAATTTTCTGAAAATTTTATATTGAAGAAATTATACGAAACAATCTGGTGAAAAACAAGTTAAAATTTATATGCGTAAAAAATATTTGAATATAGTTTACAAAAATGAACCAAAAGCTTTTTTTGCTGATGTGAAATTTTGTGGTAAAGTAACCGATGAGGTGAAAGTATGGAACGAGTCAGCACTATGACCGAAGAACAAAAAATAAGCTTTATGCACGCTGCGATCACGGAAGCTAAAAAAGCGGAAGCCTTAGCTGAAGTTCCGATTGGTGCGGTAGTAGTTTTTCAAAATGAGATCATCGGGCGCGGGCACAATTTACGTGAACACAGTCAAGATGCGACCAGCCACGCCGAAATGTTTGCGATTAAAGAAGCTTGCGAAAAAATCGGTAGTTGGCGGTTAGAAGAATGCCAGTTGTTTGTTACGTTAGAGCCGTGTCCTATGTGTAGCGGTGCGATGATCTTGTCGCGGATCGAAGAAGTTTATTTCGGCGCATTTGATCCTAAAGGTGGAACGGCCGGAACGTTGATGAATCTTTTGACTGATCCGCGGTTCAATCATCAGGCGTATGTAGAAGGCGGCGTGTTAGCAGCTGAATGTGGCAGTTTACTGACGAATTTTTTCCGCGAACTGCGCGCACGAAAAAAACAAGCGAAAAAAACTAGTCAAGGTGAGTAAAGTTTGGTATACTGTTTGTTGCCGAGAGGCTAGGACAATGGCAGGCTTGTGAATTGTGTCAGATCTGGAAGGAAGCAGCACTAAGCAGGATCTGCCATGTGTCTGATACATAGCAGTTGAAGCTAGACGATAGAGTCTGGCTTTTTTTGCGTCATTTTTTACACCGGACTCTTTCTTCGCTACAATGGAAGAAAGGGCTATTCGTTTTCTATAAAAATTTTTCGCAATGTTGCGTTATTGACTAAAAACGGGTAGGTAAGGAGGGTGAAAGATGGAACGCTGGAAGCAATCGCGTTGGATTCGATTTTTAGGTGGTGGGGAATTAATCTTCACGTTAAGTGCCGGGTTATTGCTCGGCGCAGTTTTGTTTGTCTTCAACAAAGTCAGTTTTATTTTTGAACCATTAGGGATCATTTTTGGAACTGTTTTTGCACCGATCTTATTGTCAGTCGTCTTGTATTATTTAGTTGAGCCGTTAGTTGCCTGGTTAGAGAAAAAAGGTGTGAAGCGCATTTTTTCGATTATCGGAATTGCTGTAGTTTTACTTTTGGTAGTAGTGGCTCTTGGGATTTGGGCGGTACCAAAAGTCTATAGCCAAACGGCGAGCCTCGTGCGTGATTTTCCCAAACTAGTAGCTCATTTTGATGAAACGCTCAATCAACTGGTCGCAGGAACAGCAGCAGAAAATATCGTCAAAGATGTTTTCGGTTCGTTTGAAGAAGTAGTCGAGCAAGTCATCACGACATTGTCGGATTCATTAGGCGATCTGCAAGGGTTCATTTCAAATTTATTTTCGACTGTCAGCGGCTTTTTTGTGATTTTGTTTACGGCACCCATCATCACGTTCTTTCTATTAAAAGATGCGGCTAAGTTCAAATTATTTTTACTTAAACTTTTTCCGCCGCGGTTTCGTGATGATGTGGAAGAACTAGGTGCGATCTTGAACTTGCAAGTCGGTGATTACTTGAAAGGCCAAGCGATCGTCGCACTAGCAAACGGTGTGATCGTCTTTGTCGGTTTTTTGATCATCGGAATGCCGTATGCGTTGCCGTTATCGATTTTAGTGACGGTTACTTCGGTGATTCCTTACATCGGTCCATTCATCGCATTTATTCCTTGTGTAGTCGTCGCATTATTGGAATCTTTTTCATTATTCCTTGGGCTAGTCATCGTATGGATCTGTGAACAAATTTTAAATGGCAACGTGATCGAACCAAAAGTCTTGGGGGATCAACTGCGTGTTCATCCGGTGACGATCGTGTTAGTTTTATTAGTGATGGGAGAATTATTCGGGTTGTTCGGGCTCGTTTTCGGTGTACCGACCTACGCAGTCTTCAAGGCGTTTGGGATTTTTCTTTTCCGCAAATTCAAAGCCCGGTATAACCGTTTTTATGGTCAACGAGATGGTAAATATGAAAATACTGAATTTTCAAAAGAAGAATACCATCAAGATTAATTACCAAATAAATCGATGCTTTTTAAAAGGTGAGTATCAGACTAAATGTCTGTTGCTCGCCTTTTTTTTCGCTATTTTTTCAATGTGGATTTAAGGTGTCAGAATCATCAGAAAAACAAATACTTTAAATAACTATTTTATATATATTTTTAAATTTAATTTTGTTATACTTTGGGATAAGTTTTTAGTTTTGTAAGTTTGCGTCTAGTCTTTTTTGTTTGATTATATAGATAAAAAGCTAGCGGTGATTCAGTTTCAAAAAATATAATAGTTATTTTTAATCTAGTTAAAATAATTATTTAGCAAGGAGCAGGTCAAATGAAAAAAATAAAATGGGTTGCCTTAGGGATCAGTTGTAGTTTAGGACTTAGCGCTCAAATCGTTCAGGCACAAAATATCGAAGTAATCGAAGTAGCTGAGACAGCTGCTACAGAAAAATTTTCTCAACCTAGCTATGCAGGAACCGGCGAGACGAGTGAACGTGAAATCGTACCGTTAGAGTTGAAAGAAAAAATTACGCAACGTTCGGTGATCGGGCAAGATGAGCGGACGCAAGTTACGGGGACGACCCAGTTTCCTTATTCGGCAGCTGTTTTTATTCGCGCAACGTTTCCAAACGGTGAGACGTATGTTGGATCGGGGAGTATGGTCTCGCCAGACACTGTCTTGACTGCAGGCCATGTCGTCTATGATGCCGATCAAAAAAAATGGGCGCAAACGGTGACAGCTTATCCAGGGCTTACCGGTGATGTAGCGCCATTTGGTAGTTCACAAGTCTCACGCATGATCTCAGTTGCAGGTTGGTTAAATGGTGGAACGAATCGGCACGAGCATGACATTGCGCTATTAAAATTAAATGAACCCTTGGGCGTTAAAACAGGTTGGTTTGGTATGACGAATCAAGCCGTACCGCAAATGCAAGTGAAAAGTGTCGGCTACCCGACAGACAAACCGCGACGAACGATGTGGCAAAGTGCTGGAGTGGTGCACCGCTTGAGTGAGCGAAATATTTTTTATTCGCTCGATACTTACAGCGGGCAAAGTGGCAGCGGTGTGTTCAATACCGAAAACCAGTTGCTGGCGGTACATGCTTACAGTCAAAAAATTCAAAATTATGGGACGCAAATCAATCAAAGTGTCTTAGAGTGGATCAAGGGAGAGCTTGAGCAAGTTGCGAGTGTTTATCGGTTATACAATCCAAATTCAGGTGAACACTTTTACACGTGTAACGCGCAAGAAATCGACGTTTTGAAACAAGCCGGTTGGCAATATGAAGGGCTCGGTTGGTTCACACCTAAAGCCGGTCAAGCAGTCTATCGCTTGTACAATCCAAATTCGGGTGATCATCATTACACGACTAATCAGGCAGAAAAAAATCATCTAGTCACGGTTGGCTGGCATGATGAAGGAATATCGTGGCAAGCACAAACGAAGCAAACGGCGACTCCGGTCTATCGTTTGTATAACCCGCAAGCGCGTGTCGGAACGCATCACTATACGTTGAACACTCATGAAAGAGATCAACTCGTTAAAGCGGGGTGGCAAGCAGAAGGGATCTCATGGCACGGTTTATAGAAAAATGCGCGGGACTGATCACAGTTCCGCGCATTTTTTTAGTTACGCCGATTGTAAAATTAAGCTAGACAACTAAAAAAGTCACTTGTGCTACACTCAAAATAGTTCCGACCAAAGAATTATAAGGAGTGAGTACAAATGACCTATACCCATCTTACAACAGACGAACTTG
>NZ_CACSLH010000013.1 GCF_902706605.1 Enterococcus sp. CSURQ0835
TTTCTCTCGGTGAACCGAAGTTCGATGAAAGAAAAAGCGTTCGACTTGCATGTATTAGGCACGCCGCCAGCGTTCGTCCTGAGCCAGGATCAAACTCTCATATATAAGTTCAACACGATACGTTTGTGTCGGTGTTGAACTATAGTCAAATTTTCTAAAAGAACAATTTGACGTCATTTGAATTTGTTAAGCTCAAATAAAAT
Source organism: Enterococcus sp. CSURQ0835 (assembly GCF_902706605.1). Taxonomy (GTDB): domain Bacteria; phylum Bacillota; class Bacilli; order Lactobacillales; family Enterococcaceae; genus Enterococcus_A. The sequence goes on from NZ_CACSLH010000013.1 coordinate 204, forward strand.
TGATTCGCTAGCATAAATTGCTTGCTTGTATGTTGTTTCTATAAATAGAAACGCCCTACACATTTGGTTCGTCTTATTTCGTTCAGTTTCCAAAGGTCTACATGGTGTTTCGTGTTGCATCAGCAACTTTTATATCTTATCAGCTTTCCAGCTGAAAGTCAACAACTTTTTTGAAATTATTTTTTAAAAGAACAAAAACTTCTATGTTGTTTTGACGACTTTTATAAGATACCATAAACGATTTTATCCGTCAACACTTAATTCCAATTAATTAAACAACAGATAACTCGCTCATCGGAACAAATAATAATATAGCAATCTTTACTCTTTTATGCAACTAAAATCGCACATTTTTTTCAAGTTTTTTTATTAGCGAACATTTTCTTATCTATCAAAAATAACGTTCGATTTTAAAACAATCCCTTAATTTTTTCCTCTACTTCCGTTTTAGATCTTTCGGAAAAATTTACTACAAAAAAACCGGCTCACTCAAGAACCGGTTTAGCTCTAATTAATTTTCTGGTAGTTCATCTGTAACAAGTGGAATAAAAATTCTAAAAATCGTTCCTTGTCCGACTGAACTTTCGACACTGATATGACCTTTATAGCTTTCCAATAGTTTATAGGCGATCGAAAGTCCTAAGCCATTTCCACCTTTGGTTCGAGCGCGGGCTTTATCAACCCGGTAAAAACGATTAAAAACTTTGTCGATATCTTCATCTGGAATCCCTTCACCAAAATCTTGGATCGCGATCTCAAATTCTTTCATATTCGTGGAAATTGAGACGTGCACTTCTTTTCGATCCGTTGAATACTTGACCGCATTATCCATGATGATGATGACGATTTGTTCCAAGTGATTGCGATAAATCTTCAATTCTTTTTCCTCAGTTAAATCATCATCCAATGTAAAGGTGAATTCTGGATACAATAATTTAAAATTATTGAAGACTTGATAAGTCACTTCTTTAGCCTTGGCTGTTTCATTTCCATAATAAACATCAACTTGTTCCGCTCGTGAAAGATCAAGCATTTCTTGAACGAGACTCTTCATCCGAGTGATCTCCTGCAAACTGGCTTGGATCGACTCTTCCAAAATCTCTGGATCTTCTTTCCCCCAGCGATTCAGCATACTCAAATGGCCTTCAATTACCGCAACCGGCGTCCGCAGCTCGTGAGAAACATCCTCGACAAATTGTTCTTGTTGCTCGATATACATGCGAATCCGATCGATCATATCATTGAAGATCACCGATAGATCACCTAGCTCATCATTTGTATTGATCACTGGTACATGAACATCTGCTTGCGGGTCTTGCCGGATTTGTTCCATCGTATCCCGTAAGATCTTCACTGGTTTCAAGAAATAAGAAGATAGCCAGAACCCTAAAAAGCTGCTGAGAAGCAGTGACACGACTTCTAAGACGATCAACGTCAGCAATAGCTTACTTCGCATGTCATAAAAATCTGATAGCTCATAAAAAATTTGGGCATAACCGACTTTGCTACGCGTTTCTTTTGAATAGATCGGCTCAATTGCTAAAAAGCCATTTTTATTATCTAACCGAACAATCGTTGGGTTTTTATGTTTCGTCTGAACTAGTGGCTGATAATCTTCTTGTGTTTTATAAATCAATTTTTTATCTAAGTTATAAATATCAAGTGACAATTGAGGCTGACCAATCTGAGCGATAAAACTGTCGATTCGCATCATATTCCCTTCTAAGGTCATGTTACGATCATACAACGCATTATCACGATTGGTGGAATCCGTCAAGGTGCGGTAAGTGTTGACTAAGGTTAGTTCTTCATTGGAGTTAGACAAACGAGAGTCGACCTCTGAGATCGCTTGTTCAACGTTGTTGCGCTCTTTAGCCACGATCAAATTGATCGAAGACTTATATGTGATCACAGCAAAGATCGTAAAGACGACGAATATAAAGAAAGAACTTGTAAAGGCCCACTTGATAGTTAAAGAGGGCCCCTTAAGTTCTTTTTGCTTTTTAATGAATTTTCTCATGAGCGCATGACATAACCCGTACCGCGAACGGTTTGGATATAGCTGTCTTCTCCTGGTACATCAATCTTATTGCGCAAGTAACGGATATAAACATCGACTACGTTCGTCTCAACTTCAGTCTCATAACCCCAAACTTTGTTTAATAAAACGTCACGAGCTAAGACGACATTGACATTTTCCATCAGTGTCAAGAGCAATTCATATTCTCGTTTAGTCAACTCAATGATCTCATTTCCACGACGAACCACTCGATTTTCTTTTTCGATCGTTAAATCACGGTACGTAATGGTCGTTTGTTTGGCAACATTTTTGTCCCCTTCGATATCGATTCGACGCAATAATGCCCGCAAGCGAGCAAGTAATTCTTCAATGGCAAATGGTTTTACGATATAGTCGTCTGCTCCGTGATCTAACCCTGAAACACGGTCAATCACTGAATCACGCGCCGTCATCATAATGATCGGCGTATTTTTAACTTGGCGGACACGACGGCAAACTTCTAAGCCATTTAGTTCCGGTAACATCAAGTCTAATAAGATGGCATCCCAATCATTTTCCAGTGCGGCTTCAAGGCCGGTCCTACCATTATAATGAACCTCGGTATCGTATCCCTCATGTTTCAACTCTAACTCGACAAACCGAGCGAGATTTTTTTCATCTTCAATGATCAGAATATTACTCATTTCTTTTTTCCTTTCCAGATTCGTCATAATTAGCGCTTTACTATTATATGACTAATTCTTTAAAAATGCTATAGCCATTTTATCACGAATCTTTTAATAAAAAAACTAGGGAATTAAAATCTCTTTCACATCCCCTAGTCATACTTTTATTCTTCGTGATACCAGCTATAGTGGTAAACACCTGGCTTGTCTAATCGTTCATAAGTGTGAGCACCGAAATAATCCCGTTGCGCTTGAATCAAATTGGCTGGCAAGTGTTCGGCGCGATAAGAATCATAATACGTGATGGCCGAAGAAAATGTTGGCACGGGAATTCCCGCTTGAACTGCGATCCCTACCACATCACGAACAGCTTGCTGGTAACGCGCTGCAATATCTTGGAAATAATCATCTAACATCAAGTTTGCCAGTTCCGGCTCTTGGTCATATGCATCGGTGATCTTTTGTAAAAATTGGGCCCGAATGATACAACCGGCACGCCAAATTTTTGCGATCTCGCCAAATGGCAATTCCCAACCGAACTCTTTTGAAGCTTGACGCAACTGTGAAAATCCTTGGGCATAGCTCATGATCTTACTAAAATACAAAGCTTGACGAATTTTTTCAATTAGTTCTTCTTTGTTTCCTTCATATTGATAAGGTGTCGGTCCAGCTAAGACTTTGCTAGCTGCGACACGTTCGTCTTTATAAGCTGAAATAAAACGTGCGAAGACTGACTCGGTGATCAAAGGCAGTGGTACACCTAGATCCAAGGCTTGTTGAGACGTCCATTTCCCAGTACCTTTATTACCGGCTGCATCTAAAATCACATCAACGATCGGTTTACCGGTCCCTTCATCATCTTTACGCGTCAAAATATCCGCCGTGATCTCGATCAAGTAACTATCTAATTCACCTTTATTCCATTCAGAAAAGACATCTGCCAGCTCTTCAACTGATAAGCCTAACAAGCGATGCATTAGATCATATGATTCGGCAATCAATTGCATATCACCATATTCGATTCCGTTGTGCACCATCTTGACATAATGACCCGCGCCGTCTGGTCCGATGTACGTTACACAAGGCGCACCGTCTTGTGCCTTAGCTGCGATCTGTTCAAAGATTGGTGCCACTAAGTCATATGCTTCTTTTTGTCCGCCTGGCATCATTGAAGGGCCTTCTAAAGCACCCTTTTCACCGCCGGATACACCAGTTCCGATGAAATTGATCCCTGAATTAGCCAACTCTTCACTACGACGGATCGTATCTTTAAAGAAAGTGTTCCCACCATCGATCAAAACATCGCCGCGATCTAAATGTGGTAATAATTCTTTGATCGTTGCATCAGTGGGAGCGCCAGCTTTTACCATCAACATGATTCGGCGTGGCTGTTCGATCGATTGAACAAATTCCTCAATCGTATAGGTCGCTTTAAATTTTTTATCAGGATGCTCTTTGACGACCGCTTCGGTTTTAGAGCCCGTCCGGTTGAACAAAGCGACTGAATAGCCGCGGCTTTCAATATTCAACGCTAAATTTTTTCCCATGACGGCCATCCCGACGACGCCAAATTGTTGTTTTGTCATAATCTACCTCCTAGAATCTTACAGTTCGGTCCTATTATATCCTAATGATGAAAGAATTAAAAATGAATTGTTTTTGAAAATAAAGACCGCTTAATCTATAGCAAAACCCCCAAGACTCCATGGTTAGTCTTGGGGGTTTTAAATGCTATGGAATTATGCTTCTTTAGACATAACGTCTTTTCCATCGTAGTAGCCGCAGTTCGCACATACGTGATGGCTTTTTTTCATTTCACCACAGTTAGGGCATTCGTTTAAGCCTTTGATGGTTAATTTGTAATGTGTACGACGTTTAGCTTTTTTCGCTTTTGAAGTTCTTCTAGCTGGTACTGCCATTTTTACCTACACCTCCTTAAAAAATGAAGTATCTTTAATAGATACGTTTATTCCAATCTCGCTTAATCGTCCGTTTTGCTTTCATCAAGCAACGCGGATAATTTCGCCAGACGAGGATCAATTGCGGGTTTGCTCTCTGTCTGCTGCTGGATAAAATCATCTTCTGTAATGACTTCCCAGTCTTGACCTTTTGGAAGCTGAGTACTATTTTGCTCGGCTTCGGTTAAGATTTGCATCGGGATCGCAAGTAAGATGTTGTCTTCAACGGAATTATTCAAATCGATCAACTCGTTTTCTAACACGATGATCTCTTCTTCTGACTCTTCCAGTGAAGCCCATTGCTCACGTGTCATGAACACTTCATCAACGGCGATATCTAATGGAAGATCGACCGGTTCTAATGAACGAGACGAAGGAACAGTGACTGTCGTTTTCAAACGATAATGCAAAAGATATTCCATTCCATCGACTGTCAGTAGTCCTTCAACTTGGACTGGCGTGACAGCCAAGATCTCTGAATCACGTTGTTTCAATGTCGCTTGGACATCAAGTGTTTCAGAAAAAGTTAGCGGTTCGTCTTTATATCTACGAAGTTCGCCGATTGACCATTTCATAATTATCACCTCTAAGCAACAATAGCCATTATACAGGTGGCAAAACACCTTGTCAATGAAATTTTCTTGACACCTTGAAAAAGGTTATTGTAAGAGTTAAAGCGACTCTTACAAGACCACAAAAAACAAAAAGCGAGCCGACGAGCGGCCCGCTTCACAAATTCAGCTTAGATCGCTGTTGTTTCACCGCGATAAACGATTCCACGACGAGGATCGATCGTAATCAATTCGCCATCGACAATCGTAGTCGTTGCGCTTTTTGCACCAACGATTACTGGAATATCTTGTGCGATTCCGACAACTGCAGCGTGAGATGTCAAGCCGCCATCTTCAACCACTAAAGCAGCTGCTTTTTCGATTGCTGGCATATATTCTTTGTCCGTTGTTGGAACAACTAAGACCATACCATCTTTAGCATTTTTGATTGCTTCTTCAGCTGATGAAGCAACCACTGCGTTTGCTACGACTGTTTTTTCGCCAACGCCTTGCGCTTGCAATAATTTAGAGCCGACCATTTGGATTTTCATTACGTTGGTCGTTCCGCGTTCGCCTACTGGTACACCAGCAGTAATCAAGATCAAATCGCCTTCTTTAGCAAAGCCTAGTTCCACAGCTTTTTTCGTTGCTAAGTCGAACATTTCATCCGTTGTTCCTGGTTTTTCAGCAACGGTTGGATGAACGCCCCAGTTGACCATCAAACCGCGTTTTGTGCGTTCGTCAAATGTTACCGCTAAAATATCAGCATCAGGACGGTATTTTGAGATCATCCGAGCAGTATGACCAGATTCAGTTGCGGCAACGATCGTTTTAACACCTAAGTTTTTCGCAGCTCGAGCAACAGATAGACCGATTGTTTCAGTGACATCTGTTTTATCGAATTGGTTGATTTGGAAAGTTCCTAATTCTGACAAGGCTTCTTCTGCTTCAACGTCGATCCGTGCCATCGTTGCAACAGCTTCAACTGGATAATCACCATTTGCTGATTCGCCAGAAAGCATCGTTGCATCCGTACCATCAAAGACTGCATTGGCAACGTCTGATGCTTCGGCCCGTGTTGGACGTGGATTTTCTTGCATTGATTCTAACATTTGCGTCGCTGTGATAACTGGTTTACCAGCAGCATTACATTTTTTGATGATTCGTTTTTGAACCATTGGTACAAGTTCAGGTGCGATTTCAACACCCATGTCCCCACGAGCGATCATGATCCCATCAGAAACTTTTAAGATGTCATCGATGTTATCGATTCCTTCTTGTGATTCGATTTTAGGGAAAATTTGTACATGTGTCATATTTTTTTCTTCTAAAATTTCACGAATGTCTAATACGTCTTGTGCTTTACGAACAAAACTTGCAGCGATGAAGTTGATATCGTTGTCTAAACCAAAACGAATATCGTCAGCATCTTTTTCAGTGATCCCAGGTAAGCTGATTGAAACGCCAGGTGCATTGACCCCTTTACGAGAACCTAACATGCCGGCATTCCGAACGACAACGACTAATTCACGATGCGCATCGTCTTTTTCTAAGATTTCCATGTCGATCAAACCATCATCAAACAATACATGTCCGCCAACGTGAACGTCATCATATAAGCCAGGATAAGTAACGGCGATTTTTTCTTTGGTTCCTTTTAAATCAGAATCCATTGAGATACGTGTTTTGTCGCCAACTTCAAATTTGATGTAACCGGCACGACCATAGTCTGCTTCAGTCGTATCTTGGACCGTCGTCCGGATTTCAGCACCTTTTGTATCTAATAAGATCCCAACATCTTTACCGGTTTTTTTAACTGCTTCGCGAACTAAGCCCATCCGAGCTAATTGTTCTGCGTGGTCACCATGTGAAAAGTTAAAACGAAAGACATTAGCACCTGATTCGATCAATTGAGAGATGATTTCAAGAGTATTACTTGCAGGTCCCAAGGTACTGACAATTTTGGTTTTTTTCATTCGTATAAACGCTCCATTTCTTTTTTTACTTATTTCAAACTAGTCGAAACTAGGTTGTTAACTAAAATGAGATTGTTTGATTCAAATCATATAATGACAAGTCAGGCTTGTGTTTGTTGTTTTCTAATGTATCGATGATATCAGCCGCGACGACTTCATTATTTTCTAGCCCGATACATAGACCGCCTTTTTCTTGTTGTAACAATTCAACCGCATATGAACCAAATTTGCTTGCTAAGACCCGGTCACGAGCACTTGGCGCGCCCCCGCGGACAACGTGGCCCAAAACAGAGACCCGAGTATGGTAATCGCCGTATTCAGCTAATTTATCTGCAAACTCGTTACCGCCCATTACACCTTCAGCTAAGATGATCAAGCAATGTTTTTTGCCACGATCACGGCCTTGTTGGATTTTTCTCGCAATTTTCGCCATATCAAAATCATGTTCGGGAATGACGATTTCATCGGCACCACCGGCAACACCTGACCATAACGCGATATCACCGGCATTACGACCCATCACTTCGATGACAAACGTCCGCACGTGAGATGTCGCTGTATCACGAATGCGGTCGACTGATTCTAAAACGGTGTTGATAGCTGTATCAAAACCAACTGTGAAATCAGTACCTGGGATATCATTATCGATCGTACCTGGAATGCCGACTGCTGGGTAACCGTGCTTTGTCAATGCCATCGCACCATGGTAAGAACCATCACCGCCGATGACGACCAAGCCTTCAATTCCAAATTTTTTCAATTGTTCGATCCCTTTTAATTGCCCTTCTTCTGTGGCAAATTCTGGGTAGCGAGCCGAGTAAAGGAAAGTCCCGCCTCGTTGGATTTTATCCCCAACATCAGCAACATCTAAGCGACGGATATCGCCCGCAACTAGACCGGCAAACCCATAGTTGATGCCGTAAACTTCAAGGCCTTCATAAATCCCTTTACGAACGACCGCTCGAATAGCAGCATTCATCCCTGGGGCATCGCCGCCACTAGTTAAAATACCAATGCGTTTCATTCTCTCACCTCAAATTATTTTTTAGATCACGCAGTTGTGACTCGTTAATCTCGGAACATATTCTATCATTAAAAAAACCAAAAGTCTTGGGATAACTTAGTAAAAGTTACGAAACGTTTGAAAAAGTTTTGAAAGTTACATCATTCAGGCTATTACGACGTTTGATTCGCCTAATAAGTCTCGTAAAGTAGCTAAGATCTCGTCATTAAGTTCGATCCAAAAACGTTTATTCAACACAATCTTTCGCTGACTTTTTTCAAAGTAAATGACGACAGGGACTTGGCCAGGAGATCGCTGTAACAGCTCGGTTAGCTGTTGGTGAAATTCGGCTGTATCTTGTTGCGCTGATAGGCGTAAAAATAGTTTTTCATTCGGTAAATGTGCTTCGATCGTATCGGCTGCAACTAACCGCTCAGCTAGTAATTGTAGTGTCTGATCATAGCGGCTCAATTCGACTTTGCCCTGCGCAAAATAAACAATGCCCGGCTCAACTGTTAACGTTCGGTACAAGCGCGGAAAAAGAGTAACTGATAACTCACCCGTGGGATCATCGCCAGTCAAAAAAGCCATCTGCTCTCCTTTTTTCGTTCGGATCACGCGCAAATCTTTGGCATAAAGCAAGACATTTGCTACTTGACCTGCTACGAGTTGGCTGACAGGTTGTACTTCTTCAAAAAGCGTTAATTTCGGGTAATTTTCAGTTGGGTGTCCCGACAGATAAAAGCCTAAGTACTCTGCTTCATAGGCAAGCTTTTCAGCCAATGGAAAGTCAGCGATCGTTTCATCTTTTAAACTCATCACATCTAGTAGCGATAAGCTTCCGCCACTGTATTCGACATTTTGGATTTTCCCCGGTAATTCGGTCATTAACTTGCGCCGATTTTTTTCCAATCCATCAAAAGCGCCAACGACGATTAACGGTTTGATGATCTCTTCTTTTAACCAGCGCGAATCAATCCGCAACAAAAATTGATCCAATGAAGTAAAAGCTCCGCCAGTTTTTTTGACGGCTTGGATATTTGCTACAAAATCCCGCCGAACGCCTTTGATCGCTGATAGTCCAAAGCGAATCTCAGTCGGAGTGGTCAACGTAAACCCAAAGCGGCTTTGATTGATATCCGGTGCTAACAACTTAACACCTCTTTTTTTAGCTTCTGCAGCGTATTCACGAATTTTTTTCTGATCATTTTTACTTGTTTCTAAGAGTGCTGTGAAAAAGGCGCCTGGGTAATGTGCCTTTAAATAGGCTAGCTGGTAACCAACAAATGAATAAGCAAATGCGTGGGAACGGTTGAAACCATAATTTGCAAAACGTTCGATATAATCATAAACTTTTTGCGCACTGGCTTCAGTGTACCCTTGCGCCAACGCGCCGTTGACAAAATGACGGCGTTCTTCATCGAGCAGTGTTTTTTTCTTTTTGCTGACCGCTCGACGTAAAATATCCGCTTGCCCTAATGAAAAGCCGGCCATTTTTGAAGCAACTTGCATGATCTGTTCTTGATAAACGATGATACCATACGTATTTTTTAAGATCGGGATCAAGCTTTCTTCAGGATAAGTGATCGGTTCCCGACCTTTTTTACGCGCGATAAAATGCTCGATATTTTGCATCGGACCCGGACGATATAGCGCGTTGACAGCTGCGATATCTTCGATGGAAGTCGGGCCTAACTTGCGCAATACATTGCGGATTCCGGCCGACTCGAATTGGAATACGCCGCTTGTCTCACCTTGTTGGAACAACGCCAACGTCTTAGGATCATCTAGTGGGATCTTTTTCAAATCTAACGTTAGCTGCTCCGTCTGCTGGATATTTTTTAAAGCATAATCAATGATTGCTAAGTTTTTCAGACCTAAGAAATCCATCTTTAACAATCCGATCGCTTCAACATCGGTCATCGTAAACTGCGTCAACCACAATTCATCTGAGCCTTTTTGCAGCGGGACCAGTTCGACTAATGGCTGGTCGCTGATTACCACGCCGGCTGCATGGGTCGAGACGTGGCGAGGTAATCCTTCTAGTTTTAACGCCGTTTCAAAGAGCAGGCGACTTTTTTCATTGGCTTGGGCTAATTCACGCAATTTTTTTGATTGTTCATACGCTGCTTGTAACGTGATCTTCAGCTGATTGGGCACAGCTTTTGACCACCGTGTCGCTTCGCTTTGGGATAAACCAAACACTCGACTGACATCCCGCAATACCATCTTAGCCGCCATCGTACCAAACGTAGCGATCTGGGCCACGTGAGACTGCCCATATTTTTGATTGACATAAGCTAGGACTTGATTACGTTTATTATCTGGAATATCTAAATCGATATCCGGCATACTGTGCCGTTCCGGATTTAAAAAGCGTTCAAACAATAAATCGTATTGGATCGGATCGACTTCAGTAATCGCCAACACATAAGCCACCAACGAACCCGCCGCTGATCCACGCCCTGCTCCAGTTACGATCTGACTGCGGTGAATGTAATCCATAACGTCCCAAACGATTAAAAAATAGTCATCAAATCCCATTTGGTGAATGACATCCAGTTCCATCGTCAGCCGCTTGCGGTAAACTTCTGTCACTTCAGTCACCCGTTGCGGTAATTTCTCCCAACACAGTTGAGCTAAGTATTCGCCAGCACTCACCTTTTCTGCCACAGGATAATGAGGAAGCAAAGTTTGTTGCAGTGGAATTTCCAACTGGCAAGTCGCTGCGATTTGTTCGGTTTGTTCTATTAAAGAAGTCAGACCTGCAGTTTCGGCCCAGTTCAATAGCTCAGCTTGAGATAAAAAGGCTTGTTGCCCTGTTGACTCCGCCAATTCCTCTTTTGGGATCTGTGTTCCGGCTTGGATATGAGCTAACGTTTGGATCGCAAAAGCATCGGTCGGTTCTAAATAGCGAACTTCATGCAACAAGACACACCGTTGATCAAAAGCTGCCGCTGCGACTTCTACCGCTTGCGACTCTTGTAAAATGCCTACCACTAATTCTGGTAAAACAGTTTGCAAACGTTGAAAATTTTCTAGTTCGGTAACTTGTGCGCAAGGAAAAATCACTACTAAGTCTGCAAAGTCAGCAGCTGCAGTTAAAGACAAACTTCCTGTGATCATTTTTTGCGAGGAAAGCTGCATCAAGTTTTGATAGCCCGTCACATTTCTGGCATACGCTACTAAACTAAATTCATTTTCTTGAAACGTGACTGTCAATTCACAGCCAATGATTCCTCTCAAGTCATTTTTTTGACAGGCCTTAAAAAATTCGACCGCACCGTATAAGACATTCTCATCGCAAATCGCGATCGTATCATACCCGCGATCTTTAGCCGCAGCCACATACTCTGAAATCGTCAAGGTGCTTTTTAATAGTGAATAAGCAGTTTTCGTATATAATTGAGGAAAGGTCATCTTCATTTACTCCATCCTTTACATTTTAAGAAAAAATGCTAAACTACAACTAGAAATGCACGGGAAAAGAGGTGTGCCCATGAAATATCTAGTCACTTTATTTTGGTCTTTTGTCGTTGGCCAAGCAGTTTGTTATTTAGGCGGTGCGTTGCAAAGCGGAACGTATGACTTTAAATTCTCGACCATTATCTCATTGACGATCGGCGTTCTCACTTGCATCTTGTCGTTTGTCATGAAACCTAAACACGCAACTAGCCAAGCGTAAGCAAAAAACCAGTTACTTTATTGTAACTGGTTTTTTGCTGATTTCAACTGTCTTAGATCCGCGTTTTCGTTTTTAGTAACCCGCGAAAATTAAAAAAGCTCAAGACGATGTTCCCAAAAACGCAAGCACTCGTAGCCAAAAAGACAGCGGGATAACCCAACGTGTGCGCCACCGACGAACCGAGCATCGGACCTAAAACTTGACCGAAATTATTAAACATTTGATTGTAACTGTAGATCCGACTAACCCCTTCAGGAGGACTGATCTTGCCGATCAACGTGTTGATCGACGGCATCAATGCGCCCGTTGAAAAACCTAGCATAAAGCGTAGAAATCCTAATTGAAAAGGAGTTTTTACAAACGCCATCGGAACAAAACATAAAAAGGCAAAAATCAAACCGCCTAATAAAATGATATGATTGCCGATCCGATCGCCTAGTTTGCCAAGTAGCGGCGATGAGATCATGGCAGATACCCCAACGATCGAAACGATAAAACCACTGATCAGCAATGTATTAGCACTATTGCCACTTAACTGTCGAATATAAAGAGCTAAGATCGGACTGATGCTGGTCGCGCCTAATTGCAAAATCAAACTGCTGATGAAAAGCCCGACTAAAATCGACATATGATCGATCTTATTGCCTAACTGTTTCATACTCAACATGTCTTTTTTCTCGACCGGTTGGAAATTCTCTTTGACTAAAAAAACCGTCAAGATCGTACATAGTAACAAAATCGCGCCGGTGATGATAAAGACATTTCGTAACCCGAACCACTGCGCTAAGAGTCCACCAATCGTCGGGCCAATCAAATTACCAGCTACCGTCCCCGTCGATAAAGTTCCCAGTGCCCAACCACTTTTTTCACGCGGTGCTTGGGAAGCGATCATCGCAGTCGCATTTGGAATGTAACCTGCTAATACCCCCGTCAAAAAACGCATGATCAACAACCAATAAACATTCGGGACAAAGGCTAATGAGCCCATCGTCACGGTCATTCCAGCAGCAGCACGGACCATCATCAACTTCCGCCCTTTTCGATCAGCGAGATTTCCCCAGATTGGTGAAAAAATCGCCGCCGCAAACGCGTTAGTCGAAATCGCAAGCCCCGCAAACAATTCGACTTGGCTTTTAGGCGTCCCCAGTTGCTCAACATAGACCGGAATAAACGGCATCACTAAACTAAAACTCGCGCCAGTAAAAAAACAACCGATCCAAGAGACAAAAAGATTACGCCGCCAGTTTATTTTCATGTTTCCACCTTTCTTTCACCTATTTATCTCTACTATAGCAAACAACAGTCAGCTATGCTTACTTTCACCTAACTTTTTTTGTAACTAACTTTATTTTTTTGTTAGCTACTTTAATATTTTATAATTTGTAACGTCAGTTATTGCCTTTTTCAGGGGATATGCTAGACTTAAAAAAACCATTGAGGATGATTCAAATGAAAAAATTAATCGCACTTGATTTAGATGGGACTACTTTAGACCAAAACTCTCAAATCACAGAAAAAACGCGGCACGTCTTAAAACGCGCTACACAAGATGGTCATACCGTCGTAATCGCGACTGGAAGACCTTATCGTATGAGTGAAAACTTCTACCGCGAGTTGCAGCTCACGACGCCGATGATCAATTTCAACGGCGCATTAGTCCACCTTCCGGGTAAAAAATGGAGTGGCGAGCTGGAGACTTCTTTTAATAAACAAATCGTGTTTGATATTTTAGCTGAAAAAGAAAAGTTGCAATTAGACTTTGTCGCAGCTGAAAATCGCGAAACATTTTATATCGATGACTTAAATTTTTTTGATCAACGACTCTTTGCTAGTGAAGCCAGCCATGAAAATATTTTGACGCAAACTTCACTGAAAAAAGATCCAACTTCCATGCTCATCAGAAGCCAACCGATCAATGTCACTCAAGTCTCCGAACAGTTGAAAGCTCAGTTTGGTGACGCTGTCGAAGTCAACACTTGGGGCGGCCCGAACGCGATCTTAGAAGTCGTAGCAAAAGGCATTCAAAAAGCTAAAGGCCTGGCACATTTAGCTAAAGCATTAGATTTTAAAACACAAGATGTAATTGCATTTGGTGACGAGCACAATGATGTCGAAATGCTGGATTACGCCGGCTGGGGAGTTGCGATGCAAAACGGAACTGACCAAGCCAAAGCGGTAGCTAACGATGTGACCACCAAACCAAATTCGGAAAATGGGTTAGCCGATTATTTAGAAAAATATCTTGATTTATAGGATGTGGGAGAAAAATGAAATTAGTTAGTGCGGCAGAAATGAAAGCTTGCGATTTGTATACCATCGAAACGTTAGGGGTCCCGGCACTACTCTTGATGGAACACGCAGCGCTGGCAGTTGTCGAAGAGATGCTTCGATTAGAAAACCTAGCCAAATGTAAGATCTTAGTGGCGTGCGGTAGCGGCAACAACGGCGGTGATGGGTTTGCTATCGCTCGTTTATTAAAAGTCAAAGGCTATCAAGTTGAGCTTTTATTTGTTGGAAATCCAGAACATTTGACTGCGGAAACAAAGTTACAAAAAACGATCTGTGAAAATTATCAGATCCCGCTTTACACGCAGTTACCAAAAAATCCTGATTACGCCGTTTTAGTCGATGCGATTTTGGGGATTGGTCTTAAAAAAATCGTTTACCCTCATATCGGCCAAGTGATCGAAGCGTTGAACCAATTAAAGTTGTTTGTCTTTGCAGTTGATTTACCTTCAGGCCTTTCTGGAGACAGCGGCGAAATCTTAGGTCAAGCGATCCGAGCTGATAAGACGATCACTTTCCAATTTAAAAAGTTCGGTTTAACCAAGCAACCTGCTAAACAATTTGCCGGAGAGATTCTCGTCAAAGATATCGGTGTCAGTGATCAACCGCTGATAAGTCATTAAAAAATGCCAGTTGACATTTTGTCAGCTGGCATTTTTTATGTGTCAGACATTTGTCGACTAAATTTTTTCACGGCTTCACATGTTGCAATTCACTTACGCTTTGGCACTGACTTTTACTTCACTACCCATCAAACGCGCAACATAAGCCGCTACGACAGCGCCTAAAGTTGGTGCTAATAAGTAAACCCAGTAATGAGCAAGTGCCGTTCCGCCAGCTAATACAGCGGGGCCAAAACTCCGAGCAGCATTCAATGAGCCGCCAGTTAAGTTCAGCGCAACGATAATCAAAAAGGCTAGCGTTAACCCAATTGCAAATGGTGCACCGTTAGGATTTCCATATTTTTCACTCGTTACCATCATGATCACAAATACAAACAAGAACGTGATCACCGCTTCAAACAAGAACGCTTGCCCAGCACTGATCGCGGGAAAATCGGTTTGTCCGAAATGATGGGCAGGAATTTTCAACGCACGAATAAAAATCGCTAAAAAACCTGAAGCAACAAGCGAACCTAAAAATTGTGCGATGATATAAAAAATCCCATCTCTGACCGATAAACGCCGATCGATCATCATCGCAAGTGACACACCGGGATTGAAATTGCCGCCGGACACACTACCGACTGACAATGCCATCATCGTGATCGTCAACCCAAAGGCCAACCCGATCGTCAACGTACTTCCCTTGGCAATCACCACAGTTCCGGTTCCAACAAATACTAGCATGAAAGTCCCAATGAACTCTGCAAAGTATTTTTTCATTTGACACACACCTTCCAAATAAAAATAAAAACCGTTATTATACTACAAAACATTTTTTGACTTGTAAATCATTTCTTTCATTTTTCTAATGAAGAAAAATAAGAACGACCTTTAGGTAAAAATAAAAAACCTTTCAAAAAACACTTAGTCGTGTCTTCTGAAAGATTTATTTTTTAAGCATAACTTTTGATCATCTCATTAAATGAGCTACGACGGAACTTCTCTTTTTCAGCTGCCACGATCGTCTTTTTTTCTTGATCTTCAACTACTTCTTCTTTAGCCAATAAGTGTTGATAAAAACGTTGATCTAAAATATAAACCGGTTTTTTTAGCGCCGTATTTTGTTCTTGCAAAGTCCTCATCCCCTTTTCATTCCCCATTATAGCAAAATTCTTCTAACGTAAAAATAAATACGCACGTTATGTTCCAAATTAAAAAAATTCATTTTATCCGCAACTGATTTTTTAATCTACTCAAAATAAAAGCATGCTATACTCGGATAAAATGTTTTGCTAATAAAATTGAAATGGAGATTTTAAATGAAAAAGGTATTATTAGGAGCGGCAGTCACGATTACTGCCATTGGAATTTTCAATAGTTTGGAAGCACAAGCTGCAGAGAGTCAACAAATGTATCGGTTGTATAATCCAAATAGCGGTGAACATTTTTACACTGCTAATACCAATGAAAAAACAGTCTTGATTGAAAACCGCTGGGATTATGAAGGGATCGGCTGGGTTGCACCAACTACAGGTGATCCAGTATATCGTTTGTATAATCCTAATGCCGGTGACCATCATTATACCTTAAACAGTTATGAAAAAAATAGTTTGGTGAAGGCTGGCTGGCAGGATGAAGGCATCGGTTGGTACTCAGACGTCAATCAGACAATTCCGCTTCAGCGCGCATATAATCCTAGAGCCCAGGCAGGTAGTCATAATTACACAACGAACACTGCGGAACAAAATATTTTGCTCCAAACTGGCTGGCAATCTGAAGGTGTTGCTTGGTATGCGGTAGGACCGGGAAAACCGTTGCAATCAATCCCCTATCACAAATTAAATCCCAATAATCCGTTACAAAAGGCGGTCATAAATTTAAACAGCAGGGTCGAGTTAGAGTCAGATGCAGTTAGAATTTACCCTGTTTTCAGTGGTATGATTCAAACGATTGGCGGATATTACGATGGCTATATCGGAGCTGACACAATGAATTTAATTAAAGAAAAAGTGCGAGTTGCTAGTCTGTACACTAATGGTAGACCTGTCTCTTTAATTTCTTGGGCAAGAAACAATATGGGGGATGAAACAATCATTTCCGCTCAAAATGGCACTATCACTTACTTTTTAGAAAAATAAAAAACACACTGCAACGTCGACGGATAAAATTATGCAGACTATAAAAAGAACAAGTAAGTCATTACAAAACTACTACTTAATAAAACCAGTTAATTCCAAAAGGAGGTACCTAATGAATTACGCGAATAAATACAACTTGTCACGTGAAGAAAGCATCTTTTTAACTAAGAAAACGCTAGTAGAAAACATTTATAGTCAAGCTAAGATGGAAAACATCAATATCACCTTTCCTGATACTAAAACAATTCTAGACGGTGCTAGTGTTTCAGGACTAAATATTGATGACGTTCAAAAAATCTTGAACCTTAGAAATGCTTGGCGGTTTGTCTTAGATGACTTAGATGCACCATTAACACTAGATTATGTAACAACACTTCATTTGATCGTCGCTTATGGTGAACTACCGCCCTCTATGCTTCACACGTTGCCAACTGGCGATGTTAGCATTGGTGGATCGTTCTATCAACCAAAAGTCCCTGACACAACAGCATCAACTGAACGAATCGATCAGTTATTAAATCGGAATGTCACGGTCACAGAAAAAGCATTAGATTATTTTTTATATGCGTGCCGCGCCCAACTATTTTGGGATGGTAACAAGCGGACTGCTACTATTGCTGCCAATAAGCTTTTGATAGAAGCTGGTGCCGGTGTTCTAATCGTCAACGAAAAACAATTACAGCGATTTAATAAACTTATGATTGATTATTATGAAACAGCGGATAAATCACGAATCAAACCTTTTTTATACAATCATTGTATTTTTGGAATTGATTATAAATAATTTTATCTCTATTACCTATTCCCGCAAGTAACACACTAGAAGACCTAACACGATTAAACAATCCTGTACACTACGGCTTCATGACACAAAAGAATTAGCTCACGCTGACATTCAAAGTATAAATCAAAATCGGAAAAAGATGGTCACCTATCTTTTTGGCCTGTCCCCAAAACAAAAATCAGCACGGTTGTTTTCCAACCGTGCTGATTTTTTATCTGATAAGGAAGGTACGGGACTTGAACCCGTGCACCACATTACTGCGGCTCGCTGGATTTCGAGTCCAGTGCATTACCACTCTGCCAACCTTCCGCACCAAATATGTTACCTGTTTTTTAAGAAATGTCAAGTTTATAATTCATCTAAGACTGAAGTATCTTCTTGTTCTAGGATACCATCGATCGTCCGGTTGATGATTTGAACGATATCTTCTTCGCTTGGTGAGATGATGCCTGAAGACATCAAAGTCGCAATCCCGGTAACTGAGATCCATGTCCCGACGTGTAGTGCGTTGACTTGCTTTTCGCTTAAGTTACTGTACTTTGGATGTTTTTTCGTCAAGTCGCGGAAATAATTGTAAGAAAAGTCGTGCATGCGTTTCCCGCCACCATATTCTTGAACGAACAATGCGTTGTAAAGATTACTACGGTCTTTTGCAAAGTAGATATAATTCAGTCCTAGATCTACAATCGCATCCCCCGTGCGAACTTCTGGGAAAATCTCATAATACAAGTGATTACAGATCTCATCTAAGAGCGTATTTTTCAAATCACTCATATTTTTAAACTCTAGATAGATCGGCTGTGTACTAATCCCCATTTTCTTCGCGATATTCCGAGCAGTAAAACCGGAGAAACCTTCGTGTTCAACTACTTCATAGGCAGCCTTCAAAATTTGGTCTTTTGTATAGACTTTTCTTCTCATACCTATTCCTCCCATGTGTTATTATTTTTCTTGTCATTTTATTTTAATCAAAAAATCAGCTCTTTTGCAAGGATTAGCCACTGCGTTATCTAAATTGATTAAAAAATCTTCAACTAGACGAGTTAAATTTGATTGACTAACAGAGCAAATCGGAAGTTTTATGATCATACCCTCAGTAATTATAACTGATATAATTCTATTATAAACCAAAACCAGTTATAGTTAAAAAAATATTATGACTTTTTTTATCTTTTTTGTTGTTTTTTTGTCGCACTTTCTGCGTTCTTTATTCTTGGACACTCTTTTTGATGGTAATCATTAGAAAGTAGACCTTCTTCTTGCTAAACGTTCTGCTTTTTTCTAATATAAAGAAGACAGAGCGAATCCCGCGAGTTGTACGTCAGCCCGCTTCATTCGTGTATTCTATTTTTGAGGTGAAATGATGGATCAACAACCTTATGCGCAATTAGTACTCAACACCTGTTTAAAAGCCGGTAAGATCATGATGGAGTCGGGCTCTGAAGTTTATCGCGTTGAAGATACGATGAAACGAATCGCGCAAAACGCTGGCTTTGATGACGTCCAGACATATGTGACCGCGACTGGACTAGTGGTGGGCTTTCCAACCGAGAATACCAGCCAAGTCATTCAAATCACTAAGCTGTCAACTAATTTAGAAAAAGTTGCGGCGGTCAATCGAGCTTCTCGTTGGTTTGCAGAACAAGAAATTTCCCTAGCTGAGTTTTATGATGTTTTAGAAAATATTGGCAATGATACCCCAGACTTTCCTTTCAGTTGGCAATTGCTGGCTGCAGGAGTAGTCAGCAGCACCTTGATGATCATTTTAAATGGGCGCTGGTTTGATTTTATTCCCACTTTCTTGATCGGTTCGATCGGTTATTTGATCCACGCATTGATTGATCAAAAATTACAGATGCGCTTTTTAAATGATTTTTTAGCGGCGCTGGCGATTGGCTTTCTCGCGATTCTGGCAGCTAAATTCACACTGGTAAAAGATGTCAATGCTACGATCGTCGGCTCGATCATGCCCTTAGTGCCCGGCCTTGCCATTACGAATTCATTTCGCGACATCATGGAGGGGCATTTGATCAGTGGAATGGCACGGGCAACCGAAGCATTTTTCATCGCAGGTGCGATCGGTGCTGGCATTATCGTCGCGTTCAACTTTTATTAGCCACGCTAGCAATCGTTACAGGAGGGATTTTTTTTTGACAGTTCTACTTAACTTTGGATTTAGTTTTTTAAGTACCGCGGCTTTTGCTATCATCACAAATATCCCACGTCGAGCGTTGTTTGCTTGTGGGTTAACCGGCGCATTTGGCTGGATGATCTTTTATTTCTCTCGTATCGTCGCCCAGCAAAATATCGGGTATGCTAATTTTTTAGCCGCATTAGGGATCGGACTAGCCAGCATTTTCTTTTCGCGTAAAATGCGGATGCCGGTCATTTTATTCAACATCCCAAGCCTAGTTCCACTAGTGCCAGGCGGTCCCGCTTACCAAGCCGTCCGTGATTTGATGGCGCAAAATTTTAATCAGTCATTGGAAAATATCGCCATCGTATTAGTTACTTCAGGTGCGATCGCTTTAGGTTTTATGTTCAGTAATCTAGCTGAACGACTCCTAAAGCTCACCCGACAAAATTTATGGCACAAATAAATCTTTAGAAGTGATTAAATTTTTCAGCTTTTTCTTTAAAATCAGGCGCAAGTCGTAGGCAGAAAACCTGCTGATGTTTTATACTTCAAGTAACTACTAAACGGGTAAGGAGCTGATCTTATGACCGTCGCACAATCTCGTAAACTTTTAAATGTAATCTCACTGTTAGGCTTGAGTTTTTCGATTGGCTTAGCGATTTATTTTTATAATCTCGGCGTCTTCAGTAACATGAGCTCGCTCCAGCATTTAGTCGGTCGATCGGTCATCTTAGGGCCACTAGTGTTTATTTTGATTCAGATCATCCAAGTGATCATTCCGATCATTCCCGGCGGTATCAGTTTAGCTGCAGGGGTCTTGATTTTTGGTCCTTACTGGGGCTTTGTGTACAATTATTTAGGTATTTGTATTGGCTCACTCATCTTGTTTGGCCTAGGTCGTTTTTACGGTCAGCCTTTGATCAAACACTTAGTTTCAGAAAAAGTCTACCACAAGTATAGCGGTTGGCTAGAAAATGAAAGCCGCTTCGAAAAATTATTCGCATTAGCGATCTTTTTCCCGGTTGCGCCAGATGATGCCCTTTGTTTAATGGCTAGTCTGACTAAAATGTCTTTTAAAAAATATGCTTTGATCATTTTATTAGCCAAACCTGCTTCCATTTTTCTGTATAGTCTGGCACTCTTACAAGGTGGCAGTTTCTTAGCAAATCTATTAGCTCACTGATCCCAGTGGGCTTTTTTCATTGAAAAGGAGAGGATCGTCATCACCTATTTCACAGTCTTAAAAGATCAATCCACAGCCGATCTTTTCCTGCGGGGCTTTTTTTTGTGGTTCTTCATGCCCTTCAGTTGGCAATTATTTTTTTTGTGCGCTCGTCATCTTGCGGCAGCGGGTCGCCAAATCAGTTTGCTCGTCCTCATTATCATCATGCTTTTTTTCTTTAGTCAACTTTTTTTACACGCCCTTCCGACTAAGAGCACGTTAGCTTTGAGTGGAAAATATTTTGGCTTGAGCTGTTTACTCTCACCAATCTGGACGACTGCTTTTTTTCGACTGTACTTTAGCTATTTTCCATTTCCCGCTGAACTTTTGGATTTGATTTTTCGAGAACGTTGGAAAATTTTACCTCTCGTTGCCCTTGGATATTTTGCCATTACGTTTCTAAGTTTACGCCAGCTATTTTCTACTCGGATCATCTGGCAACTAATCGGGATCAGCGGTTTATTTTTTATGTTGTCTCATTTTAGTTTTCCCCTTTTTCAATTAATCGTTCATTGGCTACCTGATCAAAAACACATTCTTTTAGGTGGAATGCTAAGTTTTCAATTAGTTAAAAATCTGCTGGCTGTCAGTCAATTTTTACTGATTCGAGTAATCCTCGCCCGCTTTATTCCCATCCGACCAAGTTCAACTACTGCATTTCAATTTGGTTTAATACTACTCGTAGTAGTGAGCTATTTTATGTTAACGACTCACCAGATAAGAAAAACGTTCCAAACAGAAGCTAACGAGTCCCTGACGATTTCCCACCGTGGTGTCACTCAAAAAAATGGTGTCCAAAATACCGTACCCGCTTTGATCAAAACGAGTCAGGCTGCAAAGCCAGATCTAGTTGAACTAGATGTTCAAGAAACAGCCGATCACCAGCTAGTGGTCATCCATGATCCAACTTTAAAAAAATTAGCTCGGCTTAACCGACGAGTCGATGAACTGACTTGGTCGGAATTAAAACAAATTCCTTTAACAGAAAATCATCAGCAAGCTCAGCTTAGTTTATTTTCAACTTATTTAAAGCAGGCGAATAAGTTGAACCAATCGCTTTTGATTGAGTTAAAAGTCACATCTCGAACGAAAGACTCATTGAGTAAATTATTTTGCGCCCGCTATTCAGCGAAGCAATTAGCTCCTCATCAATTGCAAAGTATGGATCTGCAAACGACTGAAAACTTGAAAAACAAATACCCCACGCTAAAAGTCGGATATATTTTACCTTTTGACTTATTAGGAGCGCCTCGGACAACCGCTGATTTTTTGAACATTGAACGAAAAACGGCCACAAAAGAACTGATTGCACATTTACAACGAACAAAACAAGTTTATCTTTGGTCAGTCAACACGCAAACCCAAGCGGCTTATTTTCGCACCTTACACGTTGCTGGTCTATTGACTGATGACCTGACTGTTTTAAAACAACGACCAGTAACAAACAAAGAAAAAGCTATTTTTTATTTTAACCCTTAAACCAAAAAAACTGCTGACTGATCGTTAAACATCAGTCAGCAGTTTTTTCACTTTTTCATCCTCATTTATTTTCTCATCAAAATAAATTCAAAGGTCTAGTTTTAAGAAGCAGTTACCCCTACTACTTCTTCAATGACAACATCTTCATACTTCACTAATAAACGATTTTGCAATTCAATCACCGTTGGTCGGTCGATCGGATCACAGGAAACGACATTAATCAGTACTGTATTATTGTATAATTGCTCAACTACCCCAATGACCTCTTTTTCTAACCCGATTGCCTGACACTGATATGAATTTCCAATTTTAATATTTTCCACTTTAACTCCCCTCTCCTTAAGACGTTTTTATAATAACATAAAAAAACTTAATTGAAAACGTTTTTTACTATTTTTTTGTTGCTAAATAAACAAAACTATTTTTTCTGAATTTTCTAATCAAAACATTCGTTTATATATGTTTAGTTATATTTTAATTTAAAAGTCAGAAATATTTCCAAATCCCCATAATAAAGCGTTCTATCTTAGAGTGAACTTCTTAAAAGAAATGTTTTGCTTTTATTGTTTTATTTTTTTGTTCAAAAAAGTTTAACTCTTATTTTTAAGAATTGGTCTATCTTTAAAATATTATCTTTTGTAATTTTTTATTAATCATGATATATTCGAATAGTAAGTTTAATTTAATCAATGGAGGACTAAAAATGACATTTACTACTTTAGAATTACAGTATCGAATCGCTTTTGATAGTGAGTCGAATCGTTTTTTAGCGATCGAAGTAAATAACGAAGAAAATGTTGCGTATGGGATTACTATCGAACAAGCCATTGTCGCTTTAACCGAAAAATAAAGGAGCGTGCCTTGCGCAAAATGACTAAAATCGATCCAAACTGACGTCTACCTAATGAAAAAAATTAGGTAGATTTTTTATTTGCTCTTTAGGCAACAAAAAAGACCTGTCACAATGGACAGATCTCGTTTAGGATAAGTCAGTTTATTTGTTGACACCGTACCAACCAATTCCTTCGTCATTCCAGCCAGCTTTGACCAAGTTATCTTTTTCGCCAGCATTTGCGGTGTAATGATGTGGGAAAGCAGCTGCATTCTGGTTGTAGACCCGATAGATCGGAACAGAGTGGTTTTTATCTGAGTACCATGCGATCCCTTCGTCATTCCAACCAAGTGATTTTAAGTGGTCAGCTTCTGCTCGTTCTTTCGTATAGAAATGTTCCCCACCGTTTTTATTGTACAGTCGATAAACAGCATCACCAGTTTCCGGTGCAGCCCATGCCTCGCCTTCATAATTCCAGCCAAGCGATTTCAAGTGAGCGACTTCTGCTCCATTTTTCGTAAAGAAATGTTCCCCGCTGTTTTCATTATACATCCGGTAGATCTGATCAAATTTATCTGATGGAATCTCATAGTCACCAGCAAAATTAAAATCATAGATCGTAGCATTCCCAGCTGCATCTTGCGAAGCGCGGCCCATTAATTTTACAGAGTCGCCATCCAATTCTTTTGTTTTCTCGATTGTCACTTCAAAGCCGCTGTTGCCTGCATTTGCGACAGCGGGATACGCTGCTGCTACATCAGGACGGGCTTTATTTGCAGTAATCGGCACCCGGGCTACCTCATGCCCTGCTTGATTCATGAAAAACAAGTAACGCGTTTCATTACTGTTCGCCTTGCGATTTAAAAACCAGCCAGAAACAGTGATCTTATTTCCTTCGACTTTGAATTGATCGATGGAACCACCTTTTATTTCGATTTGTTCTCCTGTAACATCTTGCAACAAGTCGACCGCGATATTATCCAAATTCGCTCGGATCTTTGCTACTTCTTCTGGATTATTGATGAATCCTAGTTCCACCAGACGATACGGAATGTTACGATCTTGCAAAATATTCAAATTATACAAGTCAGTCCGATAACTCATGCCGTCAATTGGAAATTTTGGATTCCAAGCGCCTACATATTTTTTGATTGTTTGCGCGATCGCTAAATTTTGCGGCGTATTGTTACCAGGATGAGCGATCACATGACCGCCAGTTCCCGGTCCACCTTCTTTTGAATCGAGATGTATCTCAGTCACAGACGCATAGCTATCAGAAATCGTCCATGCACCACCACCAGCAACAGAATCTTGATACATATCGCGATTCGGATCATAAAAATCTACCGTTGAATTTTTTAGCAAAGGAGCATACCGGCGTAAACGTGGCAAGATTTCGTTCCGCGTAAATTCACGTTCATTGGTGCCGCTACCTTGCGCTCCTTTATCGCCGGCCCCGTGTCCCATCACGAATAAATATTTATTCGAGCCACGGCTACGCGATTGGATCGGCAATCGATTTTTATTTTTTTCTTGAAAATACGTCACTTTATCTTGCGGTGTCGTCTGACCTTCTTGCACTAATGAATCTTGACCTTCAGCCGCCAATGCTGTCGTCGAAAATGACGCAGCTAACAATAAACTACCTAACGCTAAAATTTTCTTTTTCATACATGCCCTCTTCCCGTAATTTTTTATCCGAAATAAACGATCAGCGTGAGTTGTCATTTATTTCGTCGACTACTTTTTGCCATGTGAAAATGACAAACTGTTGCGAGTATACTGCAAGTTCACAAAAAAATCAGCAAAACATCTTGGCTTCACCATAAGTTTTAGACTTTCATAAAAAATCGATTACAGAAAACTTTACAAGCTGCCACGCTGAAAGCCAGCTACACGCAAAAACCGCGAGCAAACCAAAAACTTTGGTTTGCTCGCGGTTTAGATCGTCTCATGGTCATTTAATTACTACTACCAATGAATGTTGACTGGGGTGCCGGTTGGAATTTTCTCATAAAACCATTTGGCATCTTCAACAGAAAGGATCACACAGCCTGCTGAGATCCCATCACCAACTACACCAAGTCGATCTGCTAGACCAGCATCGTAATCGCCACCTTTTGGAGCGAGTCCCACACTGTGGAATAAATACAAGGCATCATACCAACCGATGGCATAATTTGCTCCACCGTAAATGCTCCAAAAAGATTCTACGCGATAGCTATTGATTCGGTAAGAGCCGATCCGCGCATAATAATCTGGTCTGACATTTTGTGATAATAATGTATATAGGACTCGATCACCTGATTTAACATACGTTCGCTTTTGATTGAAAGAAACTTCAATGTTCAAGTTGGGAACATTTAAATCTGGATACGGCCCACCTGTCGTGTAGCGCCAAAATTCTTTGACTAGAGAAAGGTCTTTGCTGTCGATCCAACCGATGACATTATCAGGAAACGCAATCTCATAATACGTACCATAAGCCGTTTTGACTTCTTTTTTCAATGTTGCTACGTAGCCATCGTATTTACCCGTATTTCCAATCACAACTGCCTGCCCATTTTGAGCAGCATTTAACACATTCGCATTTTTTACGCGTCCGTGTTGATTTGTCAAATGCGTGATGCTTTGGATATCTTGTTGACCATACGTCGGTTGGCCTAATGCGTACCAGCCGATCCCTTCATCGTCCCAACCCTTTGCAGTCAGGGCTTGGATCTCGCCATTTTGCAAAGTATAGTGATGAGCACCAGCTTTAGCGTTTGGATTATACGCCCGATAGATTGGATGTTGTTTGACTTCTGAAGAATACCAGCCGATTCCTTCATCTTGCCAGCCTTTCTGCACTAAAACTTCTGTTTCACCGCGTGAAGTCGTATAATGATGATCACCATCATTAGGATTATACACTCGATAGACGGGGACATTACTTTTTTGTGGTGCCGTCCAACCAAGCCCTTCATAGTTCCAACCAGCTGACACTAATGAATCACGTTCAGCCTCGCGGGCGGTATAAAAATGTTCACCTGAATTTGGATTGTACAACCGAAACATCGTTTGACTTCCTTCATCAGCAGCTGAAGCTGACACGCTCAAACAAGCGAGTGCAGCGAATCCTCCTAGACAACTCAAAAAAATTTTTTTCACTTGCGATCCCCTTTCCACTTGTCAAATGATAAAAAAGCTAAAGCTTTACAACTAAGTGTATAAAAAAAGCGTGGAGATTTCAAGAAAAGCTTCAGCACTATTTGTTATTTAAAGTTATTAGTCATCTGTTTATTCTCTTTTTCCATTTTTAAACCAAGTTATTTGATGAAGCAGTTCTAACTTTGGCTAGCGCTTTTCAAATCGTAAACTGACACAGAAAATTTAATTTTTGTCCTGCTTGCTCAGCATCAAAAAAGCAGCTAGACTAACTTGTCTAACTGCTTTTAAAGTTTTGATTGTTCGCTCAGCTTTCGTGAATTATAACCGTTCGTTCAATTCTTTAGCTAAGTCTTCAAAGCCTGGTTTGCCAAGAAGTGCAAACATGTTTTTCTTATAGGCTTCAACACCCGGTTGGTCAAATGGATTAACACCCATCAAGTAACCAGAAACACCGACTGCGATTTCAAAGAAGTACATCAAGTAGCCTAATGTGTAAGCATCCATTTCAGGGATTTTTACGACAAAGTTTGGTACGCCACCATCGGTATGAGCAAGTAACGTTCCTTCGAATGCTTTCGTGTTGACAAAATCAACGTCTTTGCCTTGCAAATAGCCTAAGCCATCCAAATCAGATTCTTGTTCTGGGATCGTTACTGCTTTACGAGGTTTTTCAACTTTCACGATCGTTTCAAAAATATTGCGACGGCCATCTTGGATATACTGACCGAACGAATGTAAGTCAGTTGAGAAGTTCGCACTTGATGGATAGATCCCTTTCAAGTCTTTCCCTTCTGATTCGCCGTATAATTGTTTCCACCATTCGTTGAAGTATTGCATACCTGGTTCGTAGTTGACTAAGATCTCAGTCACTTTCCCTTTTCGGTATAAAATATTGCGCAACGCAGCGTATTGATACGCTTCGTTTTCTTCTAGTTTTTCGCTCGCATACGCTTCACGAGAATCAGCTGCACCTTGCATCAAGGCATCGATGTCTGCGCCACTGACTGCGATCGGAAGTAAACCAACTGCCGTTAGCACTGAGAAACGTCCGCCAACATCATCTGGGATCACAAAAGTTTCCCAACCAGCTGCATCTGCTTCAGTTTTTACTGCACCGCGCGCTCTATCGGTCGTCGCATAGATCCGTTTGTTCGCTTCTTGTTCACCGTATTTTTTCACTAATAATTCTTTAAAGACGCGAAACGCAATCGCAGGTTCAGTCGTCGTCCCAGATTTTGAAATCACGTTGATTGAGAAATCGCGGTCGCCAATCACTTCGATCAAATCAGCGATATAAGTCGAACTGATAGAATTACCCGCAAAGAAGACTTGTGGCGCTTTCCGATCTTTTTTATCTAACGCGTTGAAAAATGATTGATGTAAAAATTCAATCGCTGCCCGAGCGCCTAAATAAGAACCACCGATCCCAATCACGACTAAAACTTCTGAGTCAGATTGGATCTTTTCAGCTGCTTTTTTGATGCGAGCAAACTCGTCTTTGTCATAGTTGACAGGCAGATCGATCCAGCCTAAAAAGTCGTTCCCCGCTCCAGTGCCTTCATGTAATTCTTTGTGCGCGTTAGCGACTTGGGTTTTCATGTAGTCCATTTCATGTTCATTGACAAATGGAGCTGCTTTCGAATAATCGAAATGAATATGTGCCATATTAGTTCCTCCTTGAAAGTCATCATACAAGTTATACTTTACGTTTCTTTTGCCTTTTTTTCAAGCCAGAACCTTTTATTTCAGAAAAATAAGCAAAACATTCTTTCCCCAGCTCAGAAGCCCACAATCAACTTTAAACGACCAAAAATTTTAGCTTTTCGATTCGAATAAAAAATCCCCGCTCCACGATAGTGAACGGAGATTTTTTATTTAAACTAAACCTTGCATCAGCATCGCTTTAGCAACTTTTTTAAAGCCGGCGATATTGGCACCGAGCATAAAATTATTTTTTTCGGCGTATTGTTCAGCCGTGTCGCGACATGTTTCGTAAATATTTTTCATGATCCCATCCAATTTTTCATCCACTTCAGCTTTGCTCCAAGCTAAACGTTGAGAATTTTGACTCATCTCTAATGCAGAGACTGCCACGCCACCAGCATTGGCGGCTTTAGCGGGACCATAAAGCATTTCGTTTTGATGATAAACTTGAACTGCCGCTAACGTACTTGGCATATTGGCACCTTCTGCTACGATTTTTACACCATTTTCCGCTAGTTGTTTGGCTTCTTGTTCATCGATTTCATTTTGAGTCGCACATGGCAACGCGATGTCCGCTTGAGCTTTTAATTTCCAAACTGACCCTTCATGGTATTCTGCCCCTTCGCGTTCTTTAGCATATTCCGTTAAGCGTGCGCGGCGAACTTCTTTAATCTCTTTTAGCAGCTCGAGATCGATGCCATCTTTTTCATAAATATAACCGTTCGAATCAGAACAAGTCACGACTTTGCCGCCGAGTTCTTGGACTTTTTCGATCGCATAAATCGCTACATTCCCACTACCGGAAACAAAAACTTCTTTTCCTTTGAAAGAGTCAGTCAAGTCTTGTAATAAATATTTGACAAAATAAACTAAGCCGTAGCCCGTCGCTTCAGTCCGACCTAAGCTACCATTAAAATCAAGTGGTTTTCCAGTCAGTACACCAGCATCGTATTCACGTAAACGTTTATACGTTCCGAACAAATAACTGATCTCCCGAGCGCCCACGCCAATATCTCCTGCTGGGACATCTAAATTAGGACCAATGTGCTTAGAAAGTTCCGTCATGAAACTTTGGCAAAAGCGCATGATCTCACTATCACTTTTTTCTTTTGGATCAAAATCAGAACCGCCTTTGCCGCCTCCGATGGGCAAATCGGTCAAACTATTTTTGAAGATCTGTTCAAATGCTAGAAATTTTAAGATACTCAAATTGACGCTTGGATGAAAGCGCAAGCCGCCCTTATAAGGCCCTAAAGCTGAATTGAATTGGATGCGGTAGCCGCGATTGACCTGCCAGTTGCCAGCATCATCTTGCCATGGAACCCGAAATTGGAAAAAGCGTTCTGGTTCAGTCAACAAACTCAAAATATTTTTTTCGATGTATTCCGGATGTTCTTCTAAAAATGGAACGATCGTCGGTAAAAATTCATCCACCGCTTGGATAAACTCTGGTTGGTTCGGATCTTTTTGTTCAACTTGTTGTTTGATCTGTGCCACATACTCTTTTGCGTTCATGAAATTCCTCCTCATCATACTTAGTGTCATTTTACATCAAATTCTCATAAATTTGTAAAAAAACACTCAAAAAATATGCTACACTGCTGATGAGGTGGAATTATGCAAACAAAATTTGAAGTGATCGTCATCGGTGGCGGCCCGGCTGGTATGATGTCAGCCATCAATGCAGCAACCAATGGCGCACGAGTCGCACTGATCGATAAAAATCGTAAATTAGGCAAAAAATTACTACTGACCGGTGGTGGTCGGTGTAACGTCACGAACAATCGCCCCGTCGAAGATTTGATCCGTCATATCCCAGGAAATGGCCGTTTTTTATATAGTACGTTTTCACAATTTGATAACCAAGCTATCATAGAATTTTTTAATAGCCGCAACATTTCGTTAAAAGAAGAAGATCACGGCCGCATGTTTCCCGTGACCGACCGCTCCAAAACGATCGTTGACGCGCTAGAAAAAGAATTAGTCGCGCTAAACGTAACCTTGTTCAAAAAAACGACGGTTGAAAAATTACTAGCCGATACCACAAAAGTATTGGGTGTCCGAACTGCAACTGGCGACTTGTTTGCTAAAAGCGTGGTCATTACGACTGGCGGAAAAACGTATCCAGCGACTGGTTCGACGGGTGATGGCTTTACCTTTGCTAAAAGTTGCGGCCACCACGTCACGCCGCTTTATCCAACTGAATCACCGATCAATTTGACCGATGACGTGATCAAACAAAAAACACTACAAGGCCTCGCGTTACAAGATGTCACCCTCAGCGTGCTGAATGAGAAAGGCAAAGCTGTGACCGAACACACGCTGGATCTTCTCTTTACGCATTTTGGTCTTTCAGGTCCGGCGGCATTACGCTGTTCTAGTTTTGTCAATCAGCAACTAAAACAACAAACTAGTGTCTCATTACGTTTGGACTGCTTCCCTGAAAAAACCAAAACGGAACTCACTGCTGAAATCACGGAACGGGTGCAGCAGAAAAAACAATTAAAAAATGCGCTCCCCAATTTTTTACCTGAGCGGCTGCTCCATTATTTTTTAACGAGCGTGGGAATCGCGGAAAAAACATGGCCGCAAGTAAGTCAAAAAGAATTACAAACTTTCGTTGCGCTATGTAAAGACTGGCATTTGCACGCCAAAAGTACCTTTGGCTTAGAAAAGTCATTTGTGACTGGCGGCGGAGTGGAATTAAAAGAAGTTGATCCGAAAACCTTAGCGAGTAAGAAAAAGCAGGGCTTATTTTTCGCTGGAGAAGTGTTAAATATCAACGGCTACACCGGTGGTTATAATATCACCACGGCATTGTGTACTGGGTATGTTGCAGGCATGAACGCCGCCTACCATGCTTTTGATTGAGAAGCTGACTAAAAAATCCTGTGCTGTTTTTGCCAGCACAGGATTTTTTCAATGTAAAACTTAAAGCGTCAACTCTGCGATCGTCCCACGAGTCAGCCGGCAGAGATCAGCCGGTGCTAGCTCTATTTGCAAGCCGCGTTTGCCAGCAGAGACTGCGATCGTTTCAAAGTGTTCAGCAGAAGTATCTAGAAAGGTCGGGAAACTTTTTTTCATCCCGATCGGTGAACAACCACCGCGGAGATACCCCGTCAAATTTTCTAAGTCTTTGACGTGAAGCATCTCCACTTTTTTATTGCCGCTGAGCTTGGCGATTTTTTTCAGATCTAATTCATGATCACTCGGAATGACCGCGACTAAAGGACCAGTCTGATTGCCGACTGCAACCAATGTTTTAAAAATTCGAGCCGGCTCGATCCCTACTTGTTCCGCAACGTGTCGCGCACCAAGATCAGCTTCGCTCCATGTGTATTCGTGTTCGTGATACGAAATTTTTTGTTGCTCTACCAATCGGATCGCATTTGTTTTGACGATTTTTTTCTTTGCCACAGGACTCACCTCGCTTTGAGTGTAGCAAAAAAATTTTCTGAAAACAAATACCTTATCGTTTGGTCATTTTTCAAAATTGCTTTACACTGGAATAGTAAATAAGCAAAGCGATTCACTTTCGGTTCGCTAGATTTCGTGAAAAACTTTTTACTGATCAAGAAGGAGGAGCACGAACATGAAAAAAAGAATGTCTCGCGGTAAATTTGAAAAGATGCAACAATTGTCAAACGATCAAGGTGTCATCGCCGCCTTAGCGATCGACCAACGTGGCTCGATGAAACGGATGATGGAAGCTGCAGTCGGGAAAGAACGTTTTGAGATGGATCAGATCTATGAGTTCAAAGAGTTAGTTTCCCAAGAATTGACGAAACGCGAAAGTGCGATTTTACTGGATGAACAGTATGGCTTTAAAGGGATCAAAGCCAAAGATAAAAACTGCGGCTTGATCATGTCTTACGAAAAAACTGGTTACGATGCGAACACACCGGGTCGTTTGCCTGAATTGTTACCTAATGAATCTCTAGATCGCTTATTAGCTAAAGGTGCCGATGCGGCCAAAGTCTTAGTCTATTACAACCCAGATGAAGACCAAGAGCTTTTAGACATCAAGCATGCCTTTTTAGAACGTTTGGGAACAGAAGCATTGGCTGCTGATATCCCTGTCTTTGTAGAGCCGATCGTTTATGATGATAAAATCACCGATGATCATTCACCTGAATTTGCCAAGATCAAACCGAAAAAAGTCATCGAAACGATCAAAGAATTGACCAAAGATAAATACCATATCGATGTCTTAAAAGTAGAAGTTCCCGTCTTATTCAAATACGTGGACGGCTTTACTGAAGGCGATGATCCAGCTGTTTACACTCAAAAAGAAGCAGCGGAATACTTTAAAGCGGCTAGTGATGCGGCGACGCGCCCATTCATTTATTTAAGTGCTGGTGTGCCAGCCAATATTTTCCGAGAAGAATTGACTTTTGCCGGTGAACACGGTGCGCATTATTGCGGGATCTTAGGTGGACGCGCAACGTGGCGTGACGGCGTACAAGTCTATGCGGATGGTGGCAAAGAAGCGCTTTTGAAATGGTTGGACACCCAAGGCCGTCAAAACGTGGAAGAATTAAATGAGATCTTAGCCAAATATGCAAAACCTTGGTATGAAATTTACGGCGGCTTAGACAATATCGAAGTCTTTGATGTCGACGTGATGAAAGATTGATTATTTTAATTGGCAAAAAAGCATTGAGCCTTGTTGCAGGCCTCAATGCTTTTTTGTTTAGAGTGCCTTGATCAATTGACGAAGTGTCTTGGCTTCTAACTGCCCTTCTTCTGCTGCTAAGTTTGGTAAACAACCGTAAGCGATAGCTGAACCGGTCAGTGAACCGGCGACTTGAGTAAAATGACCCAATTTTCCGGTAGCTAAAGCCACGACTGGCAGATTGACAAAACTTTGCGCTTTGACGGTCGTCTCTAATAATCGTAGCACATCAAGTTCATCTTTTGGTTTGACGACGATTTTTCCGATATCTGCGCCCCAATGTTCCATCATGTTCAACCGGAACAATAAGATCGCGTCTTTAGGCGTAGTATCGAGTGTGTAGTCGCTGACGATGACCTTAGTATTTAACGCTTGCATCCAACGAACAAATGTCGGACTCAGCTGATCTAATAATGAAAGCTCGACATCCATCAGATCGACTTGTTTTGACGTGACGACAAATTCATAGATCCGACGGTACTCACGCGCGGATAGTTCCAACTGGCCCCCGGCGGCTTTGGTTTTTAAATTAAAAATCAACGGCAACTGCCGCACTTCATCTCGCAGCGCCATCAACGTCATCAAGAGTTGTTCTTCGTCTGCTACCGCTTCATAAAAATCCGCTCGCCATTCGATCGCATCGCCTACTTTTTTAGCTTGGCTGGCTTGGGCCATCAACTCGTCGAAGGTCCGACCAATGAGCGGCACACAGATTTTTGGTTTGCCCGTCCCGAAACGAACAGCGCGTACTTTTAAATCCAACATCTTCATCCGTCCTTTGTATTATTTGTTGATTTCATAAACTAAAACTTTTAAATAATTACTTTCTGCTAACTGCTTCACTGCCGGAAAATCAGGCGGTAAGCGGAAAGTCGTTTTCAACTGATAAGTGACCTTTTGTTTTTGCAGTGCTTGCTCGATCGTTTGCTGGAATTTCTTTTTCGGAAAATTTGCAGCATTAGTCGAGGCGATGATCACTCCTTGGTCAGCTAAAATTTCCACACTGTCTTCGATCAAACGCCCATAATCTTTTAACACTGAAAACGTCTTTTTCTTATTCCGAGCAAAACTTGGCGGGTCTAAGATGATCAAGTCATAGGTCAAATTTTTTCGCGCGGCGTAACGAAAATACTCAAACGTATCCATCACGATGATTTTTTGTTGTGCAACAGCTAAGCCATTGACCGTAAACTGTTCTTGGGTCTTAGGTAAGCTCCGCTGTGCCAAATCCACACTGGTCGTTTCCAATGCGCCCCCCACTGCTGCGGCGACTGAAAAAGCACCGGTGTAAGAAAACATATTCAAGACTCGTTTGCCGGCGGAAGTTTCTAAAAGGCGTCCGCGCACTTCTTTTTGATCTAAAAAGATCCCAGTCATATACCCCTCATTTAAATAAACAGCGTAGTTCACGCCATTTTCTTTGACGATCAATGGTTCAACTGGTTTGGTTCCGGCTACCCACTGACTTTCTTGTTTTGCTTGTTTGAAACGATTTTTTTCCACGACCCCGGCTACTTCCGGGTAAACGTGGCGCAAGCTCGCGATCAATTCTTCTTTTAACTGATAAATCGTTTGATTGTACCATGAAATGACTAAGTAATCCGCGTAAAAATCGATCGTCACGCCACCTAGTCCATCACCTTCGCCATTAAAAACACGAAACGCGGTCGTTAACGGATCATTGAAATAATGGGCGCGCCGCATTTTTGCTTCATTAAAGAGCCGGATCAAAAACACTTGATCGATCGATGTCTGGTCAAAACTTACGACCCAGCCCAGTCCTTTATTTTGCTCGCCCAAATAGCCGCGTGCCACAAACTTTCCTCGCGAGTCAGTCAATTCGACCCAAGTCGTTGGCAAAGTCGCCGGGGTGTTTTTTAAATCTTCTTTTTGGATTAATGGATTTCCAGCGTTGATTTTTTTTACGGCGCTGTCTGTCAATTGTATCTGCAACTTCATCCCTGCTTTCTAATCTTATTGATTATAACAAAATTTTAGCTGATTTCCTTGTTATAAAGTTTTTTTTAAACTGATTTCGTAAAGCGAACTTTCAATTGACGCTCTTTTAGCAAACGAGTACACTTAAACAGAATAACCATTAAAACTTTTCTTCGACCAGAAAGGAAGGAAGCTATTGAAAAACATAAAAGCCCCCACATTTTTAAATAAACGTCTCGGCTTTTACGCGTTATTAACCTTATTATTGTGGGCTAAGAGTATTTTCGCGTATCTTTTTGAATTTAATCTAGGCATTGAAAGCCTCAGACAGTATTTCATCTTGTTCATCAACCCGATCGCAACAACGATGTTCTTACTGTCGATCGCACTTTACATCAGACGACCAAAAGCCGCTTACCGCACGATGTTGTTCATCTATGCGTTAGCGAGTATTTTATTGTTCTCAAACGTCGTCTACTATCGCGAATTTACTGATTTCATCACCATCAACACCTTACTAGGTGCTGGCAAAGTCGCCAGTGGACTAGGTGAAAGTGCGTTACGTTTGTTCCGCCCCTATGATTTATTATTCGTCGCTGACTTAGTGATCTTCCCGCTGCTCTTTTGGCGTAAAAAGATCACCCGTGAAGAAAAGCCGGTACGGGCACGGATGGCCTTTGCTATGACCGCTTTATCGGTTATGATTTTTTCCGGTAACTTGTTCATGGCCGAAGCCGATCGACCTGAATTATTGACGCGGACTTTTTCCCGCGATTATTTAGTCAAGTATTTAGGGATCAACGCTTTTACTGTCTATGATGGGATTCAAACATACAATACGAATCAAGTCCGGGCAGAAGCTAGCCCAAATGATTTGAAAGATGTCGAAGATTACGTGAAAGGTCATTATGCCAAGCCAAATCCTGACACGTACGGCTTAGCTAAAGGCCGTAACGTCATCTATATCCATTTGGAAAGTACCCAACAGTTTTTGATCGATTACAAATTAAAAGACGAAAATGGCGTCGAACATGAAGTGATGCCGTTTGTCAATAGTATTTACCACAACAATGATACCTTTAGTTTTGATAACTTCTTCCACCAAGTCAAAGCCGGTAAAACTTCCGATGCTGAGACCTTGATGGAAAATTCATTGTTCGGTTTGAATCAAGGATCACTGTTCACCCAACTCGGCGGCAAAAATACGTTCCAAGCTGCACCGAATATTTTGAAACAAGAAGCTGGTTATACGAGTGCGGCTTTCCACGGAAACTCAGGAAACTTCTGGAACCGGACGGAAACTTACAAACGTTTAGGCTACGATCATTTCTTTGACTCTTCGTATTATGATGTCAACGAAAATAATTCATTCCAATACGGATTGCATGATAAACCGTTCTTCCAACAATCAGTCAAATACTTAGAACATTTGCAACAACCGTTCTATTCAAAATTCATCGCCGTTTCCAATCACTATCCTTATAGTGAATTCAAAAATGACGAAGCTGGTTTCCCAATGGCAAATACCGATGACGAGACGATCAACGGTTACTTTGCTACTGCGAACTATTTAGATAAAGCCGTAGAGGAATTTTTCAACTATTTGAAAGCAAGCGGTCTTTATGACAATTCAGTGATCGTGATGTATGGTGACCACTATGGGATCTCAAATTCTCGGAATTCTGATCTAGCGGAACTCGTCGGTAAAGACAAGAGCACGTGGTCAAACTTTGACAATGCCCAAATGCAACGAGTTCCTTACATGATCCATGTTCCCGGTACGGACAAAGGCGGCGTCAATCACACATATGGTGGTGAAGTCGATGCCTTGCCAACCTTACTGCACTTACTGGGAGTCGACAACAGCAAGAACATCCAGTTAGGTCAGGATTTGTTGTCACCTGATAATCAGCAAGTCGTTGCTTTCCGAGATGGCGATTACGTGACACCAAATTACACCTATTACGGTGGCAAACTTTACGAAAATGCTACGGGACAACCGGTAACTGAACCAGATGAAAATCTGAAAAATCAAGTCAAAGCTTGGAAAAAAGCAGCAGATACACAACTAGAAACTTCTGATCACATCAACAATGGCGACTTACTGCGTTTTTATAGTGGTAGCGGTTTGAAAACGATCGACCCAACCGATTATGATTATAAAAATGGATTGCAAAAGCTCGAGCAAACCGAGAAAAAACTCGGTAGTAAATCCACTAGTATCTACAGTCAGCATCAAAACAAATCAACCCAAGATCTTTACAAGACCGAGACTTACAAGCAATACCAAGAACAAGGACAAGAAGTTCCAGTTCAATCACAGCCTGAAGCTGAAGACGAAACTGTTCAATAAAAGCAAAGCGAATCCGCAAGTCGCAAACGACTAAGCGGGTTCGCTTTTTTGTTTTTCAACAGACACTTAGCTGGGCTTAAACTTTTAAAACTCATACTCTTTCTTTGCCAGCTTCTTCTCGAGATGTTCATACTTCTTTCAAACTCACTGCTTATACTGAAAGTGAAAGTGAGGTGTCTTATGAACAGCTTACAACAAATCAAAAGCCACAAAGTTCGGTTTTTCTTTCAGTCTTTTGGTGTAGCTTTATTTTTAATTGGTTTAACTAGTCTTCATTTACTGACCCAAATCTTACAGCAACTAGACCAGCGAAACTCATGGGCAGCCGGTAAGATCCAACTTTTTTCCGCTAGTGAGGTAGCTGAATTGCACCATTATTTCACTCACTGCTTTTGGGGGTTGGCTCTAGCGGCATTGCTCTTTTTAACCTTGATAGTTTGGTGGTCCACTAAAAAGACAACGCATCAAGCCACTTTATCCCCTGCGTCCTCAATCAAATTTTTTATCAACGGATTGGCTTATAACACGTTAGTCATCGCCAGTGCCAGTTGTGGCTTACTGAGTTTATTTATTTTGGCTCAACCGTTTTATGAAACACTTTTGCAAATTTTTTATCAACACAGTCTGGATCATTTCACTGATTTACCAAATTTCGTTTTGAGTAATGGCACGAGCGGGTTTGCGTATTCATTGCGCTTGCCGTTTTCATTTGATATCTCATCTGATCGATTGTTCCATTTCTTTTTACTTTCACTTGCGACTGCTAGTCTTCAATTTTTCGGTCTGTCACTGCCAGTCCTTTTTGGTGATGTCTGGTATTATCGTCAAAAAAATTTAACTAACCGCGTTAAAAATCCAGCTTCAGCTATCAAACACGAACATTAAATAGATTTCATTTTGTTTTATTCTACTTTTTGTTGAAAATTTTAAATTATTTTTCTATACTTTGAAAGGACAAAAAAACAAAGGAGCTCTTTCAAACTTATGGAAAACTTTTTTAAATTAAAAGCCCAAAAAACGACGGTCTCGACTGAAGTTATGGCAGGTGTGACCACCTTTTTTGCAATGAGTTATATTTTATTCGTCAATCCGACCATCTTGTCAGCTGCTGGGATGCCGTTTCAAGCCGTCTTCCTAGCCACGATCATCGCATCAGTCATCGGAACGCTCGTGATGGGATTATTTGCTAATGTGCCTTACGCTCAAGCACCGGGCATGGGGTTGAATGCTTTTTTCACTTACACAGTTGTGTTTGGCTTAGGCTATTCGTGGCAAGAAGCGCTGGCAATGGTTTTTATCTGCGGTTTGATCAATATTTTGATCACCGTCACTAAGATTCGTAAGCTGATCATCCATGCGATTCCGGAAAGTATGCAACACGCAATCGGCGGCGGGATCGGGATCTTCGTCGCGTATGTCGGGATCAAAAATGCCGGACTGTTAGCTTTTAGCGGAGATTCAAGTGCCATCACTTCCAGTGTCGTAGAAAAAGGAAAAGCAACGAGTGTGGCGTTGAATTCTAGCGTGGTTCCAGCTTTAGCGAACTTCAACAATCCAGCGATTTTACTAGCTGTCTTTGGTCTCATCTTGATGACGGTCTTAGTGTTGAAAAAAGTTCCTGGTGCGATCTTACTAGGAATTTTGATCACGACTTTAGTGGGAATCCCCGCGGGTGTCGTAGATCTTAGCGCGATCGATTTCCACGCTAATTCGCTTAGCAGCTCTGTCAGCGAATTAGGGACGACGTTTGGTGCAGCATTTGGCTCACACGGGATGGGCGCTTTGTTCAGTGATTCTAGTAAATTACCGCAAGTTTTGATGACGATCTTAGCCTTTAGTTTATCCGATACGTTTGATACGATCGGAACTTTCATCGGGACTGGCCGCCGTACCGGAATTTTTTCTGAAGCAGATGAACAAGCGATCGATTCCGCTAGCAGCAGTGGCTTTAAAACCAAAATGGATCGCGCATTGTTCGCAGATGCGATCGCAACTTCGATCGGTGCGATCTTTGGGACCTCCAACACGACCACATATGTCGAATCGGCAGCCGGCATCGGAGCTGGCGGTCGTACTGGGCTGACTTCCGTTGTCGTCGCGCTTTTGTTTGCTTTGAGCAGTTTGTTCTCGCCACTGATTGCGATCGTTCCCACCCAAGCGACTGCTGCTGCTTTGATCTTAGTTGGCGTCATGATGATGGCTTCGTTTGCTGAAATCAACTGGACTGACTTAGAAGAAGCGGTGCCTGCTTTTTTTGCCAGCATCTTCATGGGACTTTGCTACAGCATCTCTTATGGAATCGCAGCTGGCTTTATCTTTTATGCGTTGACCAAAGTCGTCAATGGCAAAGCAAAAGATGTCTCGCCAGTTTTATGGATCGTCAATGTATTGTTCATCGCAAACTTCATCATCTTAGCGATCTTATAAAAAGTCAAACGAAAACGAGCACGTTTCAACGGTCAATCCGTTTGAAGCGTGCTCGTTTTTTGAAGTCAAAATCGGTTAGTCGCTAGCCGCGGTCGCCTGTTTCGGGAACGTAATGATAAATGTCGTGCCTTGTCCCAGTTCACTGGCGACATTGATCGTGCCTTTATGCAGCCGAACGATTTCTTGCACGATGGCTAGTCCTAAGCCTGACTCACCATATTTCGTATTCTTTCGGGATGGATCGACTTTGTAATACCGATCCCAAATATTTTGCGCTTGTTCTTTGGTCATTCCGATCCCAGTATCTGAAATTTCAATCACCGTACTCGTACTTGTTTCATGAGCTGTTAAGCGAATCGTGCCATCGGTGGTAAACTGGATCGCATTTTGAGTGATGTTGACCATCACTTGAATAAACCGATCGTAATCGGCGTAGACCATCACTGGCTCAGTGGTTGCTAAAATTAACTGATCACCTGCTGCTTCAGCTTTCCCCTTTAATTGGGTGGTGAGATCCTTTAACGCTTCCGTAGCATTGAAAGTCATCATCTCCACGACGATCTGACCCGTTCGGATTTTTTCGTAGTCGAGGTTCTCATTGACTAATCGGATCAATCGGGATGTTTCATTTTGCATCAATTTGATGGCTTTGCCTTTTTGATCTTCCGGAATCGCATTATATTGCAAGCCTTCTAAGAGACCATTGATCGTAGTAAGAGGCGTACGCATCTCATGAGCAGCGTCAGCCATAAATTGACGCCGTCGTTCTTCCAAGCGTTCGATTTCTTCATTGGAATCTTTTAAAGAATCCGCCATCATATTAAAATCATTGGCTAAATCATCCAACTCATCTCGATTTTTATTGGCGATCGTAACATCAAAATTGCCGTTTGCGATCTCTTTTGTTGCTGAACGCATTCGATTGATCCGCCGAACTTGTCGGGTAGCTAAAAAGTAACTGACTAAAATCGCGACGAATAATGCGATGATAAAACCTTTCAGCAAATCGCTAGTCACAGAATTGACACTCGTTTCCACGTTGACAGCCGGCTGACTGACCACTAAAACGCCATAAAAATTCGTTCCTTCTAAAAATAATGGCACCATCGCATAAGAAGTCGCTTGCTTCGCGCCATAAATATTCAGCGGGCCCGTGATCTTTTGTTGCTGACCTTTTTTCAGCAGTGCCCATTGATCGGCCGTGATCAAATGTTTGTTGATCGCTTCAGTTTGGCCCCCATATTGTTGGTCAGAAGCAGGTGTGGGGTATTCAATTGTTTTGTGTTGATTGAAAAAAACAAAATTTACTTCTTGCTGACTCAAAAAACCTTCCGTCAAATAGATCGAAGCTTTAAACGCGCTATCGCTATCCATATTATCATTGACTTGCGTGCTCAAACGCTTGGTCGTTTTTTCGATCGAACGTGCATAACCGAATAATTGCTGGTAATTATTGTCTTCCATACTGCGCCGCGTGAATTGAGTAAAAGAAACGCCTAAAACAAGCAAGATGAGTAAGATCAAGATCCCAAAGGCCACGAGCTGCTGATAAAGATACTTCATCAAGCAACCCCAGCATCATCGAATTTGTAGCCGACGCCCCAGACCGTTTGAATGACTTGTGGTCCGACTTTCTCGATTTTTTGCCGCAGTTTTTTGATATGGGCATCTACCGTTCGTTCATCACCAAAATATTGATAATCCCACACTAGTTCCAATAGTTGTTCGCGGGTAAAAACTTGCCGCGGCTTTTTAGCCATCGTGTACAACAAATCAAATTCTTTCGGCGTCAAACCTTCGATCGCTTGGCCATTTAAGTAAGCTTCCCGAGTTTTTAGATTCATCTTAAAATGATCCGTTTTGATATCAAACGTCGTATCTTCATTTTGTTTCGGCTCTTGAACGTCACTAGTCAATTCACTGCGCCGATGTAATGCCTTGATCCGCGCAATCAAAGTCAACGGTGAAAAAGGCTTGGTGACATAATCATCGGCTCCCATCTCAAGACCGATCACTTGGTCGCTTTCGGAATCGCGGGCTGTCAGCATGATGATCGGTACGGTACTAGAAACTTTGCGGATTTCACGTCCCACTTCCATCCCATCCATGCCGGGCAAATTCAAATCAAGTGTGATCATATCCCATTTTTGGGGTTCAGCTAAAAAAGCAGCTAGCCCTTCTTTTCCATCGTACTTGAACGTCGCTTCCCAACCCTCATTTAAAAAAAACATCTGCATCATCTCTGAAACTGATTCATTATCTTCAATCATTAAAATATTCATAATACCCCTCCATCTGGCAAGTGTTCTCATCGTCTAGTATACGCTAAAACTTTTTTTTCAACCATTATCTTACCGGTTTATTCAAAAAGAGTTCAGCCTTTTTTCATGAAGTATCTGCATTTAATTTAGCAAACAGACCCTAAATGAAGCTTAAATAGATCCCTTTCATAAAAAAGTGAT
The DNA here is from genome assembly GCF_902706605.1 of Enterococcus sp. CSURQ0835. Lineage (GTDB taxonomy): Bacteria > Bacillota > Bacilli > Lactobacillales > Enterococcaceae > Enterococcus_A. Next base: position 42,254 of record NZ_CACSLH010000013.1, read on the forward strand.
GCGCAAATAGCCAGCTCACTTACACCTTGGTCGAGCCAAATAGCAAAACAGACTAGGAACTCTAACCAGTCCTAGTCTGTTTTAAAAAGTTATAAATAATTTTTTGCCTGTAATATGTCACAAGCAGCACTTGCGTTAGCTTCATTGACTAATAAAATCGGACCGGTACATCCCATCCCGCTTTCCGCATAGATCTGCGCTTGCCACAATGCTTGGACGGCTGCTTCTAATTCTAATATATCAATGCCGGCTATCTCTTTGGTGACGATTTCTTTCGTTGGTGCGCTAACTTCTCCTTGGACTGGTGAGACAGGTTTTAACTGCTCGCAAATTTCGACTAGATTGGCGCGTTTTGCGGCCGTGTATTCATCGGCACTGATTTTTTTCAAGCCGCCTTTAGCTAATTGATACGCGTATTCTAAGGCATTTTCGATTACTGGCGCACCACTTGCCCGTGAGACGATACAAATATTTTGCGTACCGGCTTCACCGATCCCAGGCCCATAACCAGCCCCGGCTACTTCATAGCCTCCACCACTAGTATAAGCGGAAAATAATTTCATTAAAATATTTCCCGTCAAACTATCGCAGACGACCACATCGACACTTGCAGTCAACAGATCATTTCCCCGCAAAAAGGTACCGCCGTCTGCTCGTTGGCTTTTGCCAAAATGTAGTTCATAGCCATTTGTTTTCAATTGTTGCAACGCACGTTCGGCAGTCTTCGCACCCTCGATATTCAACAAGCCGATCGTCGGCTGTTTGATCCCTAGTGTCTTGGCTACTGCGATACCGTTGAGGGCATTTAACACGAGCGCTTCATTGCGCACTGCACTGGTCGTTCCAGTCGTCGTTGCGATCAATAATGGTTTTCCAAAAGCCGGTGTTACGATTTTCCCAACGGTCGAAACACCGATAGGAAAATTATAATGCAACGTGACACAGCCTTGGATCAGATCACTAGCTAAGGCTGCTTCCATTAGTTGAGCGGCTGATTTTTGACAACGATCCGTCGCTAAATGTTCAAAGTCACCCGTCCAATCTGTCGTTGCGCCGATCAGTACAAGTTCAAAATCATTTTTTTGTTTGATCGCATAAGCGGCTTGTTTCATTACCTCAAGTCCTAATTCACTTCCATCAATGGTGAGGCCAATCTTCAGTTTCGGGCCGACTTGTCCAGTCTCTAAGCCGGTCGCTAATTCTGTAAAAACTTTTTTGATCGTTTGATTGACTTGCTCAGACATCTACTCACCTCTACTTCAAACTCGCAGCAAATGCTCGTAAAGCAGCTGCGACTTCTTTTTTCACTAAGACTTCCAGATCCGCTTGCTCAACAGCCTCGACTTTGCCTGGATTACGCTCTAACACGATCGAAACACCGTCAAATAAATTGGTCATGCGGCCTAAAAACAATGACCCTTTACCCACGATCATCGCACGGTTTTTTGTTCCACTCATCAGATCTTCAGTCGCAAAACCTAAATACGGCACCCCACTTGGAATATGTCCTTGGGTTGGCGCCCACCCGACTAATGCTTTTTGATTCACAAAATTCAGCAGCTCTTTTTTCTCGATATCTTTTCTTAAGACTCCGATGGCACCGATCATTTTCAAATTGGCGAGTGGAACATCACCAGCTCCAGCAGGCTTAGTGATATCTGGATTTTGCATCTCGACGGAGTAAACATCTACCTCTTCAACTGATAGATCTGCTTTTTTCAAGGCATCACTGATCAAAGCTGTCGTCACTGCTTGCGGGCTTGAACCACTGGAAACTTTGTGCCTTCCGGTCAAATCATGACGCAAAACAGGATGGCTGCCGTCATTCTCACTGATCAGCACCGCAAAGCCGCCTAAAACATCTTCTAAAATCGGTAAGCCTTTTGCCACATGCGACTTGCCATTCATGCCAAGTTTCGCTGCCGCGCCACCTGCTACCACGACTACGTTTTGATACGTGCCCGCAGCGACTAATGAAGCTGCTGAGATCAATGCATGAGTCGGCCCAGCGCAAAAACTTCGAAGATCACTTCCAGTCGCATTGACACAATCGCAAGCTTCCGCGATCGCTTTAGCAAAATTCCCACCCCCTCGCTGGTTCATATCTCCACAAGCTTCCTCACTGCATTCGATGACATAATCAACGGTGTGAGGATCAATTTTCCGAGTCGCAAACAATTGGCGTAAAGCTAAGATGCCACTAGCTTTGACGACTAGATTTTCTAACATGACATGTGCGTTTAAATTGATATCTAATTGATGAGCGCGGCTGACACACCCGACTAGTTGTCGGTTATAATACAGCCCTTCTGCTGCATTTTCTGTCCGTTCTTTTTCTAACCACTCTAACGATTTCGTATTTTTGATTTGATCGACGTCTTGCTTAAATAGTGGGTGAGCAGCTAATGCTTGGCGAACTTTTTCCGCGAAGTCTTCTTCTAAGTGAACCAATTCAAAAACATCCGCGATTTGGAGTAGCCCATAAAATTCTAGCTCAGGCATGATCTCTCCGAATTTTCCGAAACGTTCACCTGAAATTTCCGTCTTGACCCAAGGTTGAGGCAATTCTTTTAACTGTTCATAAGGTAAGTTTCCGATATACGTTTGATTCGGAGCATAATTCACCACTTCCGTATATGTCCGTAAATGTTCATCCAGCTGACGCAAATACTCGCTATCGGGCGTGGTGATTTTTTCAGTCGTTTGCGTAGTCCCATTGTGTTCGATCATATCAGGTGTATGGATCAACACATAACTGGCCCCGCGTAAAGTTGAATAGTTCATCCTGTTACGCTCCTAAATGTATTTTTGGATCAACGCTTCTGCATTTTCTTTCGTACACTCTTCTTTTGCCACCTCTGCTACTTTTTCACCATTTTTATAAATTGAAACGACCGGTAAGCCTAAAATTTTATGCTGAATGCAAAAACGGCGAACTTTTTTTTGCGAAGTGTTGAATTTCGTAAAAGCTAATTGCTCACCATATTTTTCAGCTAATTCTTCCATGGCTGGCATCAAAGCCAAACAATTCTCACACGACTCCCCCCACCAATCGACTAAAACTAATTCCTTTGCCGTTACTTCTTGATCAAAATTTTCAGTCGTCAATTCGATCATGTTAAGACCCCTCCTTGTTGTTTGATCCGCTTGACATAATTTTGAGCTGAAAAGGCCGCTGTCGCACCATCACCAGCTGCGGTAATGACTTGCCGCAAAACTTTTGGTCGAAGATCACCGGCGGCAAAAACTCCCGCGACTTGTGTTTGCAATGTGTCATCGGTCAACATATAGCCAGCCGTATCTAAGGGAATGAGGCCTTCATAGATTTTAGTATTCGGCACATTTCCGATAAACACAAAGATCCCAAACAAGCCATCTTCTTCAGTTGCTTCAAAGCGGGTCGTGATCCCCGTTTCGGTATTGCGGATCGTCATAGCTTCCACCATGCCCGCGCCTTCGATCTTTTCTACCACCGAATTAAAAATGTACTCGATCTTATCATTTGCACGCGCTTGTTCGATGGCGATCGCATCAGCTGTCAAATCACTCAAATTTTGGATCAACGTTACTTTCCGAGCAAAACTAGTGATAAACATCGCTTCTTCGACCGCGGAATTTCCGCCCCCGATCACAAACACTTCTAAGTCTTCAAAAAAGGCACCGTCACATGTAGCACAATATGAAACACCTTTACCTGCCAACTCCCGTTCACCAGGACAACCAATTGCTCTAGGATGCGCGCCATTTGCACAGATGATCGCATAACTTTCATACGTCGTGCCATCTTGACACGTGACTTTTTTGACCGTCCCAGTTAACTCTAACTGTTCCACTGCTTGACCGACTTTGATCTGTGCTCCGAATTTTTCTGCTTGTTCTGTCATCCGAGCAATCAATTCCGGTCCACTCGTTTCAGCCGCCGCACCTTTGACTGAACCAGGAAAATTTGCGATCTCATGCGTTGAAACGATCTGCCCGCCTAGTTTCGTCTTTTCCAAGACTAAGACTTTTAATCGGGCGCGCGCATTGTATAAGGCTGCTGTCAATCCAGCTGGCCCCCCGCCAATAATGATCACATCATACATAAAGATTGACTCCTTCCACAAACTGCCTGAATGTCTCTTACACTCAGGCAGTCCCACTTGTTTTACTCAAACACTGTTTGTTCACTGACCGGAGTAGTAAAAGCAGTCAGTGCTTTTTCCACGATCTCCCAGCGCAATTTTTGTTCATCGGCTTCGGCTAACTTAGGATTGCCTAGTGGATGTGGGATCGCTACAGCTGGCACGATCCGATTAGCACCCACCGTTAATGAAATCGGCACGACCGTACAGATATGAACCACTGGGATCCCCGTTTTTTCAATTTCTTTGACCATCGTTGCACCGCAACGTGTACAGGTTCCTCATGTGGAGGTTAGGATCACAGCATTGACGCCATCGGATTTTAATTTACCCGCGATCTCAGCGGCATATTTTTTCGCATTGGCTACCGCCGTTCCATTGCCGACTGTCGCGTAAAAATAATCATGCAGACTGCCGATCAGCCCAGCTTTTTCAGCTTTGCGAAGCACATCTAATGGCACGACGCGATTTGGATCTTGATTAGCATACACCGGATCATACCCACCATGAGCTGTTTCATAGTGCTCTGCTGACAACGCTTCGACCTCTTTGATCCCATAAGCGCCATATTTCGAAGCACTGCTCGATTCAATATGATCAGGATTATGTTTGGGGACGATCCCGCCAGAAGTCACCAGCGCGATTTTAGCGGTACGTAAATCTTGCAACGCTTCTGCCGGTTCAACATTATCGAATTCAGGCATCGGATATTCCGTTATATATGGCTCATCATTTAATTTTTTTACCAACATCTCAACTGCTCGTGTTGCACCACGGGTTTTTGCTTTGAAATTTTTTCGGCGGCGAACAAAATAGCCATCGCTTTCCGGTGAAACAGCTTCCTCCTGCAATAATTTCAAGGCTAGATTTGCCATAGGTGGGACAGCTTTTCGCATTCCCGCCGCACTATTTCTAGTTGGTACGATATACGCATCTTTTTTATACAGATCTAGCCCAGGATTTTCTTCATACATACCAGTGACCGCTGGAATTTGTAATTGTTCCATGACCGCTTTTGCGACGGCGCCACATGCCAGCCCGTATCGTCCCGCATTAAAAGCCGGACCACATACGACTAGATCTGGTTGATAGCTTTTGATCATTTCCAAGACGGATCGTTCGGCTGTTTCCAAATGTTCGTTAAAAAAAGTATCGCCACACACGACAGTCCCAACGATCTCAGCCTCTTCTCCTAGAGCCGTTTTAAATGCCAAACCCGGACCGATGATTTCAGGTTTCGTAAATGGTTCGATATCTGCTTTATCTTCGCCGCCGATTCCGGCATAAAACTGGTTGATGTAATGGACCAGTCGAAATTTTTTGCTCATAGTACGCCTCCTTACTTAAACTGAGTTGATCATGATCAGTATTTTCCGAATTCAGCGCGGATTGTCGCCACTTCTTCAATGATGTCATCCACATCTAAAATCATTTCCATCATACCGATCTGTTCATCATAAACACTTTCATCAGCAAGTGCTTTAAATTCTGGTTCTACCGCGTGATAGACAGCTAGACCTAGCTGTTGGTTCGTCAATGGACCAGCGTAGGTAGGATCGCCATTCGTTACAGTTTCAGCTGCAAGACCTGCTGCTTCGCCTTCTGCTGCACCGATAATAATCACTACATTTTCAGGGCCGTATGTTTCAGCCGCTTCTTTTACTCTACGTTGATTTTCTAAATCCATTGCACCAGCAGCCGTTCAGACGAAACATTCGGTTGAAGAAAATATTACGTCGGCACCAGTCTCCGCTAGACAAGCTTCGATTGCTTGACCTGGAATCCCGTCACGATCGCCAATGACTAAGACTTTTTTTGCGTTTACATCTAAGGTCATTTTTGATTCCTCCTTGAAATTTTTTAGTTATTGCTCAGACACCCTTTGCCGCCATCTGATTAAATCCTAGTTCGTTCGTTGCTCCTGTGATCGCTTGGATCTCAACGGTAATAGTGCCATCAGGTTGAAGACTGCCATCAAATCCGCCCGCGATCACGTCCGTGTAATCCAACGATCCAATGAGCTGGTCCATTTTTGGTAAGGTGATCACTTCATTGGCATTGCCCCCTGTGACGACCGCAGTTGCTAATTTGTCAGCATCAGCTAATGATTGACTCGCGCCATCTCGACCAGCATATTCATCGGTAACGATTACAGTTTTAATCCCTTTTTCTTCGACTTTTTTGCAGTTCATGATCAAGTCAGTATCTGGATTTCCAAAACCTTCTTGCGAAATGATCACACCGTCTAAACCTAAAAACTCAGTTAATTTGGCGACAAAATCACTGGAGCGGACTTTATCTTGTAAATAAACCGTTTCATTCGTGATGATCACACCGATAAAATTGATTTCTTTCCCATGTTTTTGATACAAGTCTTCAATCACTGGATTGTTCAAATGATGATAAGTCGTATTTTTATCACAAGCAGACACACAATTTCCACTGATGATCGCACCATCCATTACTTCAGTCGGATATAAAATCGTCGGTACGATATGTTTCGCATCTGTTCCGTAAACATACGTATCATGGAGTAACCCTTGTGTTTGTAACATATAGACATAGCCCACTTTAGGTAGTTCGGGATATTCTTTGATCTGTTCTAATAATGGCTTTGTCTCATAAGTCGTCAGTTCAGCTGGTTCAACTGTTTTTCCAAGTTGTCCAATATATTCCGCTGCCTTCAAACCAGCTAACCGAGCAGCTTCTTCATATTGATGTGGATCTAGTTCCGCTATTGGTTCCAAAACTAGACAGATCTCGATCAATTTTGAAAAAGGAGTCAGTTCCGCACCTGGACCGGTCATATCAACGATCCCTTCTTGAAAGCCAATGATTTTCCCAACTGTCATCACCGCACAGCCTTTTAATACATGCGTTCGACCACTGCCTTGGATATTCACTTTATTAATGACTCCTGGAAAGATCCCTCCCACTGCATCTACTTTACACCGCGGTTCGATCACGTCTTTTATCGGCGTGATTCGAATTGACTCGCCCGGTCGAGCTACTTTTAGTTGGCAGCTAGCTAATCGTTCATCTGCTAAAATCAACTCACTGATTTTTTCTGGCTCAAGATATAAAGTCGTGCCAACGATTTTTTCTTCTGATCCCAATACCACATCTTGAATCTGAATTGTTCCAACTTCTAGCTTCATTCGTTCACCTCACTTTAAATTGTCAAAAAAATGCTGGGTCTCCTTTCTAAAAAAATCCCCCGATTCGCTCTAACGTGCTTCGGGTAATCGAAAAATCTACCAAAGCAAAATCAGCTAATCCTTTTTCCGTCCATTTAGGACAAGTTCGGTCCTGACTGAACTGCTCATACACCTCAAGTGCTGATTCGATATATGCTAAACTCTCAAGATCGATTGCTTGAGCGGGGGTTGCGGCTAAAATAATGGTTTTATAATACGTCTCATTGGGCTTTAGACTACTGCTCAATGGATGGCTGAGTAAGACACGTTGTTCTTGTACGATCAATTGCCGAACTTTTTCTAACACTTTACCGTAGGACCCATCCACAAATCGCGTGTCAAACTTTGCGGCGACTTGCGGATTATTGGTGACGATCATAGTTTGCCTCCTCGTTATGGATAGATTTACTTGCAAGCAAAAATTTTTAATTTAATTTTTCCATTTCATCTCGCTAGTTAAACTAAATCGAAAAAATGAGAACTGAAGCTACTTATCTAAAAAATATTTTCTAACTCTAATTGTGACAAAAGGCACAAGCAAATGAAAAACAGAGCACACTACGATCCAATTCGCAGTGTACTCTGTTACTGACCTGAGAGATTCACCTGCAACTGCAAGCTTGCTCCTTCGGTGTGGGGTGCTCTCCAGAGAGTTGTCTGATCGCGGTTCTTTTACCTGAGATATTCACAGCAATTCCTGCTTGATTACTGCTTATTCCTTCGGTGGTCAGGGACCCTCTCCCGCGATCTTCAGCCATTTTTTCAAATGAATTCGCCTCTTTAAGAAAGCGCTATCATTTATAGTTCCATCATAGCAAGGTGAATTTTTTTTGACAATTTATTTTTTGTTTTCTGACAAATAACTCGTTTATTCTTCTGATCCTTTTCATTCCGTACTAATAAAAAACCATTATTATTCAAATGATTGAAGGAAAAAGTTTATTTGTTGCAGCTGACATTGTCTCTACACCAGCTAACTAAAATTTTTGCCCAACAAAAAAAGCTGTCGAGCTAAACTCAACAGCTTAATCAAATGGAGGCGGCGGGAGTCGAACCCGCGTCCAAACACATCGCTACCCAAAACTCTACGCTCATAGTCAGTTCTACTTAAAAGTTTCGCTTCACCTTTCGCCGAATGACAGGCTAAAGATGTCGCTAGTCTGATGAGCTCTTGTTAAACTTACAGACGGAAAGTTTAACCGTATCCCACTTAAGTTTGAGACCCTTACCCGAGCACATGGGCGATGCCGGGAGGATCTACGCTAACTGTTTTTAGGCAGCTAAAGCGTAAGAGTAATTGTTTTCTTTAGCAGTTATATTTAACTGTAACGTTTTTACGTAGCCGTAACCTACGAAGCGCAATTCAAGCTCGACTATGCCTGTCGAATCCGTAACGCCCCCGTTTTGTAGCATTTAATAGTATAGCATTCCCTCCTTTAAAATGCAAAAAGCAAATCGGCAACTAACGAAACTCTTTCAAGATCGCGGTGACTTCGATCTCGCCTCCGATTAAAACTTCCGCTAAATCAGTTGATGCAGTTTGCCAATAGGCTTGTGCTTGTGCGATCTTTTCAGTCAGGCTGACATCCGCTAACGTTGGCAGCAACTGCGCGTCCCCTGAAAAAAAGGGTCCGGCGGAAGTTACTTTGACCAGCTGCACGACTTTTCGATCAAATGATTCAAAATTTTTTTGCCAGCGTTCACAATCTGCTAAAGTTTGGGTCCCATACAAACATTCAAAGCGTGATGGCAAATGAGAAAACTGTTGCAGACGAACTAACTCCGTGATGATCTCTCGCAAAGCGCGAGCCTCATGAGCCCGAGCTGCCTGCAAGAACATTTGGGCCTCATCAGTCCAACCTTGTTGCAGTACTTGCGAAACAGTCTGACCGGCCGCATTTTCTGGCTGCTGCGCTAGAAAAAAATCATACAAGCGATTATGTTGTCTACCATCAAAGAAAATTTTTTGTCCTATCGTCAACGGTTTACGCGTTACTAAATGATAAAATTCCATCGGCTCACCTACGTTTTTATTTTTAGCTTAGCATAAATTTAACGTTTGGCTAGTGGTGTATAGGAAATATCTGGTGCCACTTCCATATACGCTGGCCGAATGATCTTTTGCACATTGACTAATTCTTCCATCCGATGCGCGGACCATCCAACGATCCGGGCAATCGCAAAAATCGGCGTGAATAACTCTGCTGGCAGATCCAAGAGCTGATAAACAAACCCGCTGAAAAAATCAATGTTGGCACTAACGCCCTTGAACATCTTGCGGTTTTTTTGAATGACTTGAGGAGCTAAATATTCTATTTTGCGATACAAATCAAAATCCGCTTGAGCAGCCGCCCCTTTTTCTAACGCTAATTTTTCCACGAATTTTTTGAACAACTCCGCGCGCGGATCTGAATTAGCATAAACCGCATGCCCCATCCCATAGATCAATCCTTGTCGATCAAAAACTTCTTTATTCAAGATTTTTTGTAAATAAGCAGCGATCGCAGCATCATCGGTGGGATCGGTAACGTGGGCTTTGATATCTGCCATCATTTGTGCGACTTTGATATTGGCACCGCCATGTTTAGGCCCTTTTAATGAACCCAATGCCGCTGCAATCGTCGAGTAAGTATCAGTCCCGCTGGAGGTCACCACATGAGTAGTAAACGTGGAATTATTCCCGCCACCATGCTCCATGTGTAAAACTAATGCCATGTCTAATGTTTGAGCTTCTTGAAAAGTATATTTTTTATCGGGACGCAACATAGTCAAAATCGCTTCTGCTGTACTGAGTGCTGGATCAGGCCGATGGATATACATACTGCCATCTTTTTCATAATGATTATATGCATGATATGAATAAACCGCCAGCATCGGAAATTCACTGATCAGCGAGATACTTTGACGTAAGACATTTTCTAAACTCGTATTATCCGCCGCTTCATCGTAACAACCTAATGTTAGAATACCTCGAGCCATCATATTTATAATATCGTGAGTGGTGGCTTTCATAATAACATCGCGAACAAAATGAGTTGGAAGCGTTCTTTTTTCAGCTAATGTCACTCGAAAGTCTGCCAGTTGTTTGGCAGTCGGCAACGTGCCAAATAATAACAAATACGTAATTTCTTCATACCCAAAACGCGCTTCGGAAACAAAACCGTCGACTAACTCATTAATGTCAATTCCGCGATAGCGTAATTCACCTTCGTCTGAGATAACTTTTCCGTTTTTCATTTTTTGAGGATGAATCGTCGAAATATTAGTCAGACCAGCGAGCACACCTTTCCCATCGTTGTCCCGTAGCCCTTTTTTAACATGGTACTTCTGATAGAGACCACTTTCCAAATGATCGTTTGCTCGAATAGTCTCTGTCATTTTTTGATAGTTGAATGTAGCGTTTGTTGTATCTGACATGACGACGTCCCTCCATTATTTGAATTTGATAAACTGGTGATTTGTAAGGGATTATAGCATAATATTTAAAAAATGAAATAGTTTTAATAAAAGTATTTACTTTCAATTTTAAGGCTCGTATAATAAATCCAATTTAAGAATTTCAATAACAATAGGAGGCCTTTTTGATGTCTTGGAAAAAAGAACTCAACGTAACGAACAAACAAGTGATCTACTACGATCTTAAGGCCATTGCAGCCAGCCATCATAGCAATTTGCAACGCTTACCCTTTAGCTTGCGAGTCTTAGCCGAAAGTTTAGCTCGGCACAAAGAGTTGAAGGAGCTAAAAGAGCTACTGGCCTATGACGCTGCTGCTCCTCACGGGGTCATTCCTTTTCGACCAACGCGAGTGATCTTACAAGATTTCACTGGCGTCCCAGCAGTCGTTGACCTTGCCGCGATGCGGGATGCAGTCGGAAAATTAGGTGGCGATCCCGAGGTCATCAATCCCGAGATCCCCGTTTCATTAGTTATCGACCATTCGATCCAAGTCGATTGTGCTGGTAGTGAAGAAAGTTTGGCTTACAACAGTGAAAAAGAATTTGAACGTAACGGTGAGCGCTATAGTTTTTTAAAATGGGCACAAACTGCTTTTGATAATTTTGAAGTCGTGCCTCCTAATACTGGGATCATTCACCAAGTCAACTTGGAGTTTTTATCCAGTGTAATCAACGAAAAAGATGGCATCGTCTTTCCTGACACATTGGAAGGCACTGATTCTCATACAACGATGATCAATGCCCTAGGTGTTTTAGGCTGGGGCGTTGGCGGGATCGAAGCAGAAGCCGCGATCTTAGGTGAAGCTTCCTACTTTCCGACACCAGAAGTCATCGGGGTCAAATTGAAAAACAAATTGCCCACTGGTACGACAGCCACCGATTTAGCGCTTCAAGTCACAAAACTCTTACGACAAGAAAAAGTCGTAGGTAAATTTGTCGAATATTTTGGCCCCGGCTATCATCAATTGAGTTTATCTGACCGTGCTACTTTAGCAAATATGGCACCGGAGTATGGCGCAACGTGTGGCTTTTGTCCGATCGATGATGAGACATTGCATTATTTACGTTTGACTGGTCGTGCGCCTGAACAAGTCGCATTAGTCGAAGCGTACGCCAAAGCCAACGAATTATTTTATACCGATCAAGAACCCACTTACACTCGAGTGATCGAGTTAGATTTAGCAACGATCGAACCGGCGATTGCTGGACCAAAACGTCCACAAGATAAAATCCCATTGACCAAAGCAGCTGAAGATTTCAAACAAGCCTTGAGTGCCCCAACTGGTTTTGACGGATTTGGTTTAGATGATCAGCAAAAAAAACGCACAGCTGCTTTAGATCACGAGGTACTCGAAAATGGTTCCGTTGCGATCGCCGCTATTACCAGCTGTACGAATACTAGCAATCCTTCTGTGATGGTTGCAGCCGGCTTGTTGGCTAAAAAAGCCGTCGCCGCTGGTTTAAAAGTTCCTGATTTTGTCAAAACTTCATTAGCTCCTGGTTCCAAGATCGTTACGAGCTATTTAGAAAAAGGTGGTCTGCTGAAAGACTTGGACGCATTAGGCTTTGAAGTCGTCGGGTATGGCTGTACGACTTGTATCGGAAATTCTGGTCCGCTAGCGCCTGAGATCAGTCAAGCAATCCAAGAAAACGATCTAGTGGTAACTTCAGTTTTATCTGGGAATCGCAATTTTGAAGGTCGCATCCATCCGCTAGTCAAAGCCAATTATTTAGCTTCCCCGCCACTGGTTGTCGCTTACGCACTAGCCGGCAGTCTGACCAAAGATTTGACGCAAGAGCCGCTTGGCGAAACAGAATCCGGTCCCGTTTATTTGCACGATCTATGGCCTGAACCAGCTGAAATTGAAGCCTATATCAAAAAATATATCGAACCAGAAGATTTTCACGAAGTTTATCAAGATGTTTATACAGCAAATGAAAAATGGAATGCGATCGCAACATCCAGCAGCGCTCGCTATGACTGGGACAAAAACTCGACTTATATCGCGAACCCCCCTTATTTTACCGACTTGAAACAAAGTTTACCTCCACGGCCAAGTTTAACGAATTTGAATGTCTTGGCAAAATTTGGCGATTCGATCACGACTGATCACATCTCTCCAGCTGGTAACATCGGCTTACACTCCAGTGCCGGCAGTTATTTAAAACAGCACGGACTAGCTTATAAAGACTTCAACTCATTTGGTTCTCGTCGCGGAAATCATGAAGTCATGCTACGCGGAACATTTGCCAATATCCGTATCCAAAATCAATTAGTCCCAGCTAAAACTGGTGGCTACACTCGATTTATTCCGACAGGTGAAGTGTTATCGATCTATGATGCCGCTCAAAAATACCAAGCCGCTGGGATCAACACGATCGTATTAGCAGGTAAAGATTACGGCATGGGGTCTTCTCGCGATTGGGCAGCAAAAGGGCCAGCTCTATTAGGTGTTAAAGCTGTGATTGCGGAAAGTTTTGAACGGATCCACCGCAGTAATCTCGTCATGATGGGAATTTTACCATTAGAATATTTACCTGGTGAAAATGCGGACAGCTTGCATTTGACAGGCGCTGAATCTTTCACGATCGAATTACCAACTGATCCTGCCATCAACCAATTGATCACAGTCAAAATCGATGGTACACCACGCACATTCCAAGTTAAATTACGCTTTGATTCAGCTTCTGATATTTCATATTGGAAAAATCAAGGCATCTTACCACTGGTGATCCGCAAAAAAATGAGCGAGGTGGAAAAATGAGCTATGTAACCTTCACTGCTGATAAATTAACCGTTCCGACTGAATTAACGATCCCTTTTATCGAAGGCGATGGAATCGGGCCTGAGATCACCGCTGCATTGCAGAGAGTCACTGCAGCAGCACTGACCAAAACACTACCTGAAAACAAAATCATTTGGCAAGAAGTTTTAGCTGGTGAGAAAGCGTTTCGACAAACTGGCAGCTGGTTACCGTCTGAAACCCTTGCAACGATCAAACAAGCAAAACTGGCGATCAAAGGGCCATTGACGACACCGATTGGAGAAGGCCACCGCTCATTAAATGTCACATTACGGCAAGAACTGGATCTCTATGCTTGTGTTCGACCAGTCCGCTACTTTCCCGGTGTCCCCACACCAGTCAAAAAACCAGAAAAAACCGCCATCACGATCTTTCGCGAAAATACGGAAGACCTGTATGCGGGCATCGAATTTGCTGCTGAAACACCTGAAGTGAAATCATTGATTGAAACTTTACCTCAAAAACAGCAAGCTAAGCTTCGTTTCCCCGCAACTAGCGCGCTTGGGATCAAACCGATCTCAAAAACCGGTAGTCAACGACTCGTAGCTGCGGCAATGGATTATTGTTTGACCCACAACAAAAAACGATTGACTTTAGTTCATAAAGGCAACATCATGAAGTTTACAGAAGGTGGCTTCAAAAAATGGGGCTATGCGTTACTTGAGACTCATTATCCAGATCAAGTCTTTACGCTAGAACAATTTAATCGCTTAAAAAAAGCGCACGGTCTATCTGCAGCACAAACAACTTTAACGGGTGCACAAGCAGCACATAAAGTGATCGTTGATGATTTGATCACCGATAATTGCTTCCAACAAATGCTCTTAGCCCCAGAAAAATATCAAGTCTTAGCTACGACGAACTTAAATGGTGATTATTTATCAGATGCTCTTGCTGCTCAAGTGGGCGGGATCGGGATTTCTCCTGGAGCAAATATCAATTATCAAACTGGTGCTGCATTATTTGAAGCAACCCACGGGACCGCACCTGATATCGCAGGCCAAGGATTAGCCAATCCCTGCTCGCTGCTGTTATCGATGGTTATGTTACTTGAGTACATCGGCTGGCATCAACCTGCTAAAACAATCGAAACTGCTATTGAGGACACGTTGGAACAAAAAATCGTGACCCATGATTTTGCTCAAACGATTCCTCAGGCACAAGAAGTATCGACCGCCGATTTTGCAACTGCTTTGATTCAACAAATCGAGCATAGCTAAACTTGTCAAGCTCCCTCCTTTTCTTTAGAATGAGCATAGAACAGAAAAAGGTGGGATGAAAGATGCATTTTTATGATTCAATCAGTGACTTATTATTGGATCTGCACGCTGATCTTGATGATATTGGTGATGAATTGATCTGGGTCTACTACGACAAACACGGTCAAGTCATCGATTACCGTTACAAAACTATGCCGGATGAACCCACGCCAAAACCTCACGGCGATGAATCGATCCGAGAAATGTATGCCAGTCACTTATACAAACAACTGACCAAATAAAAAGAGAAGCGCACGACACATATTTTTGTGGCGTGCGATTCCCTTTTTTGTTTTTTTAGTTCAGAACTGTAAAAAAGTCTTGTCGCTAAATTTTAGGACAAGACTTTTCGCTTTAATTATAAAAACAGTTGTTGATGACTGGTCCAGCGATCTCATCGTACCCTACCGCCATCTTGCCATCGTTTTGATCGATCTTATCAACATCTAACCCATAAAAACGTTCAATATGGATCACACAACCTTGATCGCCTTTTTCCACGACCTCACCAATTACCGGACGCGCGAAAGATTTGATCCGACACTCATAATTTCTACCCAACTCAATAACTTCTTTATTCATCTAGTCACCCCATAAATTCATTTTTTGTAGCTTAATCATACCACCATTTCACTATAAATGCGACTATTTTCCTTAGAAAATGAAATAAAGTGGTTTTTTTATTTTTTTACGCCACGTTTTCTAAAATAATACGCACATATTGCTCTAAGTACTTTTGATCGATTTCATCATATAGACCAATTTGATTACTATCGAGATCTAGTACACCAATTAGTTGACCAGATTTTTCCATTGGAACTACAATTTCCGACAAAGCTGCGGAGTCACAAGCGATATAATTTTTATGTTCTTTAACGTTTTCAACGATCAGTGTCTGTCTTTTTTCGGCGGCTTCACCACAAACACCTTTTCCCAGTGCGATATGAACACATGACACTCGTCCTTGGAATGGCCCTAAGATCAACTCATCATTCTTATATAAGTAGTAACCAGCAAATACTGTATTGGGCAACGTCTCATTCAATAAAGCAGACGAGTTGGCTAAAATCGAAATCAAATCTGTTTCTCCTTCGATCAAAGCTTTCTGTTGGGCTAATAATAATTCATAGGCATTCGTTTTTTCTTCTTTATTCCACATCTTGCTCACTCCTTGCAAAAGCTATTTTTTTATTATACGTCAAAACTTTGGATAACGATAGATTTTTTCACTTTTATTTTTAATAACATTCTAACCAAAATAAAAAATCGTTATTTTAGAAAGGTACTTCCTTTAGCTTCTTTATCACAGAGATATTTTAAAGTCAATATTCAAAAATAATATATTTTTACAGGTAATATTTCAATAACATTACAATCTATACGGTTAGATAAAAAAAACATCCTATTACGCAGGCCAGCGCAGTTTTCCGCTATAATTTAAAGCGTCGATAAATTATTACGAGTGGAGAAATTAAAATGAAGCTGAAAAAATATACTGCCTTAACTTTATGTGCCTTGACTCTTTGTAGTCCGGTCGTAGCTAGCGCTGACGAATTTGACCAAAAGATCCAAGAGCAAGATCAAAAAATCGCACAGCTAGAGCAAAACGAAGCAAGCACGGCTCGTCAAAAACAAGCGCTGGAAAACGAAGTGGCAACGATTGAAAATGAAGTTGCACAAACGTTGAAAGCTAAAGCCGCTGCGGAAAAAAACTTAAGTGAGTTAACGGCTCAGATCACTACTTTACAAAAAAACATCAGTCAACGTGAGCAACAATTAAAAAAACAAGCTCGCAATGTCCAAACAAATCAAAGTTCAGTGGCATTGGTCAATGCGATCATGGACTCTAAGTCGATCGGTGAAGTTGTGAAAAAAACGATGGCTGTCAAAACAATGTTAAAAGCCAACCAAGAAACGTTGACGCAACAGACGCGCGATAAAGAAAAACTACAAACTTTAGAGACGCAAGCCAAGCAAGAGCTCGCAACGATCAATCAAAAAACAGCTGAGCTAAAAGAAAAACAAACTAGCTTAGTCAAAGCAAAACTAGATCAGCAAGTCAAACTCAGCGAATTACAAGCTACTATCGCTACAGAAAAAGACGAGAAAGAAAAATTCCAACAACAAAAAGTTGAAGCGGAGAAAAAACGCGAAGCAGCTTTGAAAGCATTAGCGGAACAACAGCAAAAAGAAGCCGAAGCTCGTCAAAAAGCCCAAGCTGAAGCGGAACAACAAGCGAAATTAGCAGCGCAACAAGCGAAACAAGCAGCTGAGCAAGCAGCGAAAGAACAAGCAGCCGCTCAAGCACAAGCCCAAGCAGCCAACACAGCACGCGAACAAGAAGCTGCTCGCCAAGCTAAATTGGCAGCTGAAGAACAAGCGCAACAAGCAGCACAACAAGAACAACAAGCGAAATTACAAGCGCAACAAGTAGAAACAGTAACGGATTCTACCGTTACAACGACTCCGATCACAACGATCGAAACGGAAACACCAGTAACTGAAACAAACGAAGTCCCAGTAAAAGAAGAAACCCCAGTTGAAAAACCAGCAGCACCTGCTCAACCGGAAGTCCAACAGCCAGTGCAACCAGAAGCGCCGGCTCCTAGTCAACCGAGCACTCCACCAGTTAACAACAGTGGCTGGACTTCACCACTTTCAATTGGTTTGATCGTTACGAGCCCATTTGGTTGGCGTCAAAACCCAACGATGCCTGGCGGTCAAGAGCATCACGATGGGATCGATTTTGCTGGTGCAGCTGGTACCCCGATCTATGCGGCAAAAGCAGGAACTGTAGTCGAAGCTAGTTTCCATTATTCAGCCGGCAATCATGTGATCATCCAGCATCCTGACGGGCACTATTCATACTATATGCATTTGATCTCACAGCCAAACGTAGCAGTCGGTCAGCAAGTTGCAGCCGGTGACGTGTTAGGCGGAATGGGAACGACGGGAAATTCTACCGGTGTTCACTTGCACTTCGGTGTCTCGACTGCTTTATGGTCAAGTTTTGTTAATCCAGCTCCCCTATTAGGTATTTAAATTCAGTGGATAAAAATAAGCCTGCTAAAAATCTGTTTGATTTTTTAGCAGGCTTTTCCATTTTTATTCCACCAATTAGTTTCTTATGCTCAACGCAATTGAAGTTGCTCATTAAAATAATCTTTATACGCTCCATAGCCAGCAATGATCGAGCCAAGACTTGTTGTAGATAACAGCATAAATGTTACCATGATTTGATATTTGATTGCATGGACTGGATCAACTCCAGCAAAGATCAAGCCTGACATCATCCCAGGCAAACTGACCAACCCTACCGTCTTAGCTGAATCGATCGTTGGTTGCATCGCAGTCTTGATACTTTCTCGTAAAATATTACTCGATGCTTGTTTAGCATTTGCCCCCAGCGCTAATTTTTCTAAGACTTGCTGCCGCTGATCACGAAATTGGCTTGCGAGATTGCGATAACAAAGCCCAATCGCTACCATTGAATTAGAGGCGATCATCCCACTGATTGGAATAACTTGCGAAGGAATGAATTTGATTGCCCCAGCTAAAATCAAAATCCCCATGGTCAAATACGTACTGATAAAGATCGCTAACAGCGACGTCCAATATTTTTTATATTGATTGGGATTGCGCTTATGAGCATTCCACGCCGCATTCACTACGATAAACAAACTCATTAAAGCCGTCAGCCAATTATTATCGACTTGAAAAATATACTTCAAGACATAGCCTACGATCACCAATTGAATGATCGCTCTAAAAATACCATAAAAAATTTCTTTTGATAATTGCAATTGCTCTTTTTGAGAGACCACAACTGCTACTAAGACTAATAAAAAGGCAAACACTAATGCTCCATTGTTGACCGTTAATTGATTCATTCTTCCGCTACCTGTCCTTTCACCAATGAAATCTGCCGACTCGCTTCTATAATATCTGCTTCATCATGACTGACTTGGATGATCGTCACTCCGGCTTGATGGACTGATCGGACTAATTGTTGCACGATTTTTTTGCTATCTTCATCTAACCCCACTGTTACTTCATCCAACAAAAGAATCTTTGGTTGAAATAATAAGTTACGGATCAATGCCACGCGTTGCCTTTCGCCACCCGATAATTCAGTAATCGGTTTGGCTAAAAAGTCAGTCGGCAAGTCAACTTGAGTTAAAAACTTTTCAGCTGTACTCGCTTCAAACGCTTTTCCTCTAATCAAATAAGGAAACGCTAAGTTATTTTGGACTGTTTCACCAAATAAAGTTGGCTGCTGAAAACAATACGAGACCATCTGCCGATAGTTTGTAATTGAATATTGCTGCTGTGCTTGTTGTTGAAAAAAGATTTTACCATTCGTTGGTGTCAGTAAGGTTGCGATGATCTTTAGCAACGTGCTTTTACCGCCGCCAGATGGCCCATTTAAAGCTAAATACTCTCCTTCTGCTACTTCAAAAGAAATAGCAGTTAAAATCTTTTTTGTAAGAACTTCATAGCCTACATTTTGCAGTGTTAATATTTTTTCCATGTCACCCTCCCAAGTTATTTTAGTATAGCAAAATCCAAGCAAAAATACTTAATCCAACAATTCGTTGCAACTAAAAAAAGACCTTAGCCGCCAACGCGAATAAGGTCTCATACTTAGTTTGTTAGTTATTCAGCTGCTTCGATATCTTCTGCGATCCCAGCCAACTCAATTTCTTTTTCTAGAAAATCTTGATTAGTTAGCGGCAAATGTTGCTGAAAATCATTGATTGCCATCAGCTCTAATTGGGCTTGTTTCAAATCATATCCTAAAACGTGCCCGCCAAATGTCCGGTCATCACTGATAAAATGCAGATGGAATCCAGCCGCCGAAATACCTTGATAGATTTTAGGCGTATAAAAACCAACGATCGTTCCGCTAATCTCTTTCGTTTCAAATTCCGGCTGATGTTTTGCAATTTCAGCAAAACGCGGATAGGGTTTAGTTTGCTTTGGTGCCATCCGAACATGCATGTAGCTGAAATTACCGTGAAGCTTGACTGCCCCAAATAAATTATGACTAAGGTTAGCTAAAATTTTTCCCGCCACTTCTTGTTCAGTTAAATCAGTCAGCTCAAATTGTTGCTGGCTTTCAAACGGAACGACCGCACTATAAGGTGTTGTCTCGTCCCCTTTTAACTCTGTCACTTTCCCCGTTTCAGCTGCGTGAAAAGCCGTGCCGTCTAACACGATGATCTCGCCATTTGCTCCAGCCAATGTTCCAAGGCCTAAATCACCATGCTTCAAAACATTTTCAACAGTTTCAGTTCCGTCCATCAAGCCGAACATCAAACCGCCTAATGTACCATGTTGGTATAATTCACTCATGAAAGCTCCTCCTTTTTAGTTTAAAGCAACAATCGTTTCGCAGCTCATCCTCTACAATTGCTAAAGTTAAAAGCGGGATGCGCAACTTTTTTGATTTGATTTTTAGTAGAATTGATCTGGTAAAATCGTTTCACCTAATTTTTGATTATCAGAATAATCGATCGGGATATCGATCACCACAGGACCATCTGTTTTTAGTGCTTCTTCTAACGCTTGATCAAGTTCTGCTTGTGAAGTTGCCCGCAGTCCTTTGGCACCAAAACTTTCCGCGTATTGAACAAAATCGACTGGTCCGAAATGAACCGCTGCAGCTCGACCGTATTTCATTTCTTCTTGGAACTCAACCATATTATAGGCCCCGTCATTCCAAATCAATTGGATGATATTCAGTTTCAAACGCACTGCCGTTTCCAAATCTTGTCCAGAAAAGAGGAACCCACCATCACCAGAAATAGAAAAGATCTGCGTGTCTGGTCGAACAAGTGCCGCTGAGATCGCCCATGGAAGTGCGACTCCAAGCGTTTGCATCCCATTACTGAACAACAAATGCCGTGGTTCATAACTTCTAAAATGACGAGCCATCCAAATGTACAAGCTTCCGACATCTACAGCTACGGTCATCTCGTCTGTCACTTTTTCTTGTAATGTATTGATCACTTCAAGGGGATGGACCCGACCATCATTTTCACGTTGCGGTGCTACATCCCGTTGATTTAGCGTTTTTTGTAGCGTCGTCAAATAATCTCTTGCATCAGCTGAGATGTCGTATTCAGTAATCGCTTCAGTCAATAGATCTAATGTGCTAGCGATATTACCGATCAGCTCTTCTTCTGGTTGCAAGAATTGATCGATCTCAGCGGGCACTTCATCCACGACGATCACTCGCGCGTCTTTTTCTGCATTCCAGTTACGAGCTTCGTATTCGATCGGATCATAGCCGATCGCAATCACTAGATCACTGCGTTTTAACAACATATCGCCTGGTTGATTGCGAAACAGACCGACCCGACCAAAGAAATGTTCTTCTAACTCACGAGAAATGATTCCAGCACCTTGGAACGTCTCTACGACTGGCAATCCCGTTTTTTTGACTAAACGCCGGATCGCTTGCGTTTCTTTTTCACTAGAAGCCCGCATCCCAACTAAAAGTGTCGGCAACTGAGCTTCTTGAATCCGTTGTGCTAGATTTAAAATCGTTTCTTTTGAAGCCGAACCTAATTTAGGCGCCGTTAACGGTTTGATCGCTTCACTTTGAACTAGACTGTCCGTCACATCTTGCGGGATAGAAATAAAGCTCGCGCCATGTTTAGCTGTTTTTGCCATCCGATAAGCGTTCGCGATACTTTCCGAAATATTTTCCGGATCTTGGATCTCCGCACTATATTTGGTAATCGGATTAAAAAGTGCCGCGTTATCCATACTTTGATGCGTCAATTTTAACAGATCACTCCGCTTGACTTGGCCGGTGATCGCTAAAACTGGATCGCCTTCTGCTGTAGCTGTCACTAATCCGGTCGCTAAATTACTAGCGCCTGGTCCGCTCGTCGCGATCACAACACCCGGTTCCCCAGTCAAACGTCCGATTGCTTGTGCCATGAACGCCGCGTTTTGTTCATGACGGGTCACGATCAATTGCGGGCCTTTATCTTCCAATGTATCAAAGACGCCATCGATCTTAGCGCCAGGAATTCCAAAAACATACGGAACGTGATGATTGATTAAACTGTCAACGATGATTTCTGATCCTTTTTTACTCACTGTTATACTCCTTTGTTAAACCTGTATTATTTAATAATACGAATATACTACTCAAAAGTTTATTTGGCAACAATGAAACATCAAATAAAAATGTAACAACTTGAACAAACTTTCTCTTCACAAATTTGTTTTTCATTCGGAATCCTAAGTTGAAACGGTTTGTCAAAAACACATTGCTTCATTTGACTAACAAATTTCGTTGTCCGTTTTATTTTTCACGAAAGTTCAATCCACTCGTCAACTATGTTTGTTTTAGTAAATAAACTAGAAATTCCCCATGTGTGACAAAAGGCGACTGTGCTACCAGCTGGGATCATACCTGTTTTAATTCGATAATTCAGCAAATCCTTCTCTTTAGCTTTTATTGTACTAAGCATCAGTAAAAACGTCTATTCTGAACTAGATTTAGAACTGATCACTTACCTTGGGGTCGATATTTAAAACGATTTTCCCATGAGCTCGACCAGTTGCGGAGTAATCAAACGCTTGCTGAATCTGTTCTAACGGTACAATCCGATCAAGGATCACTTGTAAATTTCCTGACTCGATCAAATCAGTTAATTTTACTAACTGTTCACCACTGGGCTTCATAAATAAAAACACATACGTTGCGCCAGACTCTTTTTCCAAACGCGTAATCGGATAGCTGGCTATGTCTAAAACAGCTTGCTTCCACCATGGTAATCCATACTCTTTGGCAAATTTGCGGTTAGGAATGCCAGATAACGTTACGACTTTCCCACCTGGTCTGATGATTTGAAACGCTTTTTTTAGCTGCTCTTTTCCTAGTGTATCAAAAACATAATCAAAATCAGTCAAGACTTCGCTAAAGTCTTGGCGATGATAGTCGATAACTTGATCTGCCCCTAATTTTTTGACCATGTCAGCATTCTTTTCACTAGTCGTCGTCGCAACAAACGCTCCTGCTAATTTCGCTAATTGGATCGCTACTGTCCCGATCCCTCCTGAGCCCGCTTGAATCAAAACTTTATCGCCGCGTTTTAATTTCATAAAATCATGAATCGCTTGATAGCTGGTCAACCCAACTAATGGGACAGCTGCAGCTTGAGAAAAAGTCAAATTGTTCGGTTTTATTGCAATATCGGCTTGATCGACTGCTAGATACTCTGCAAAAGTTCCAATACGATCTTTATTGACTCGGCCATAAACTTTATCACCAACTTGAAATCGCTGCACTTCAGAACCAACTGCTTGAATGACTCCTGCAAAATCACTCCCCAAGGTCAAGGGGAACTGATAATGCAACAACATCTTCAAATCGCCATCTTTGATTTTACGGTCGATCGGGTTGATACTCGCCGCAGCAACTTTCACTAAAACATCCGTCTTTTTGATTTTAGGGAGCTCGCGATCGACTAGCTCGATCTTAGTTTGTTTATAACGCTGGATTACAGCCGCTTTCATTTGCTTTTTCATCTGTAAACCTCTTTCTATTATTTTCGTTCGTTCGTTTAAATTTTTAAACCATATTTGTAAAACGTAGCCTAGCGCAACTTTTTAGTTTCGTCAAGTCGAACAAACCTTCCGATCGACTTGAAATCATTTGATTGACATTTGATTTTTTAAATGGTCTAATGATTTAAAAATTTAAACCAAAGGATGATTTTTATGTCTGACTTAAAACAATTGAAAAATGAATTTGCTGCATTAAGCGATTTTTTAATAGCACTAGGAGATGAAAAACGCCAAGCGATCCTCATCGCTCTATTAGCGGATCACGCCTGCCAAGGATTGCGAGTTACTGACTTAGCCACGACAGTCGAATTGTCCCGACCAGCAATTTCTCATCACTTAAAAATTTTAAAACAAGCACACTTGATCGATTTTTACAGCGAAGGAACAAAAAATTATTATTATCTTTCCCATGACATCAAAGAGATCACCCAACTGCAGCATTTGTTAGATCATGTCAATAAAATCATCGCCACCACTAAAAAAACTACGCACCTATCAAAAGAAGGGAAACGTTAAAATGAAAAAAATCTTGATCGTACTCACGAACACTACCCATTACGGAGATACTAACGATGCTACTGGACTTTGGTTAGGCGAAGCCACAGAATTTGCAGAAGAAATCTTAAACGCTGGCTTTGAAGTTGATTATGTCAGTCCAAAAGGTGGATTCGTTCCTCTTGATCCTCGAAGTATGAAATACACGGACCAACAGATCATGGAGTTTTATGAAACTTCAGATTTTAAAAAACGAGCATTAAGTAATTCGCTTCGGCCTGATCAGATAGATCCTCATGAGTATGCCGCGATTTATTATACTGGTGGACATGGTGTGATGTGGGATTTCCCAAACGATCCTGCCTTGGCTAAGATCGCAGAAACGATTTATCAAGATTACGGTTATATTACCTCTGTTTGTCACGGTATTGCTGGTTTATTTAATTTAAAAGATAGCCACGATCATTATTTGATCGAAAATAAAAAAATCACTGGTTTTACTACGACTGAAGAATTTTTAGCGGGTAAAAAAAGGATCGTCCCCTTTTTGAACCAAACGATGGCTGAAGAGCGGGGGGCAATTTTTTTGAAAAAACGAGCCTATCATGAATTTGCTCTACAAGATGGTCAACTGATCACGGGACAAAATCCTTTTTCAGCTCGGGCAGTTGCCCAACTGTTGCTTAAAAATTTAGCCACGCAAAAAACCGATTAAAGATTTAGCTCCTTAACCGGTATTCCTTTTAGCTTTGAATTTTTCACTAAGATTTTTGCAGTCGCCACAACACGGCTAGTTCCATCTCATTCTCTTTTAACTGACTGTCAGCTCATAGATCCGTGATTGAAAATCACCATTCGCACCATTGTAGTGATCATGATTTTCTCCAGAGGACTGATCTGAAACCGTCAGACCAACATGTAACAGTTCATCACCATAAATCTTTTCATCAATCAATGAAACCTGATATTCAAAATCAGGATTTAACCCTTGCAATTTGATTCGATGGTAACTGTCATTGACTTGTTGTAAGACACGATAGTACCCGACCAATGCTTGTTTTTGATCGGAACTGACGACCATCCAAGCTGTTACATTTCCTTCAAACGGACTCTTTAAGCGGTAAAAGGTTCCAAATTGTAGTAACTTACGGTGCTTTTTCATATAGGCAACTTGCTGACGAACTTTTTGAATCTCCTCTGAGGCGAGCTTCGTTAAATCTAATTCATACCCAAAAGCTCCAAAAAAGGCAACATTCGCTCTAGTTTCAATGGGGGTCAGTCGTAATAATTGATGATTTGGGATCGCCGATACATGAGCTCCCATACTGCTAATAGGATACACGAGTGAGGTCCCATATTGGATTTTCAGCCGTTCGATCGCATCCGTGTCATCTGATGTCCAAGCTTGTGGTGCATAATATAACATTCCCGGATCAAACCGACTGCCACCACTCGCACAAGATTCAAATAAAATTTCAGGGTATTCAGCAATCAATTTTTCGTAGAGTGAATACACCCCTAAAATATATTGATGCATGACTTTCCCTTGCTCATCAGCTACAAACTGAGCTGAAAAAGCTTCTGTAATACTGCGATTCATATCCCATTTTACATATGAGATCGGCGCATCAGTAAAGGCTGCTTTCAACTGTTCAAAAATATTTTCTACCACTTCCGGCCGCGAGAAATCCAACACGTATTGATTTCTTCCTTGCGACATTGCGCGCCCCGGTGTCTGCAACACCCAATCTGGATGTTTTTGATACAATTGGCTCTTCTTGTTCACCATCTCTGGTTCGATCCAAATCCCAAACTTCATACCGAGTGCTTCAATTTTGTTACCTAATCCAGAAAGTCCATCCGGCAATTTTGCGACGTTCACAAACCAATCCCCTAATGACGTCGAATCATCATTTCGCGTGCCAAACCACCCATCATCTAAGACGAACAATTCGATTCCTGATTTTTGAGCAGCTTGTGCAATGTCTAATATCTTATCTTCATTAAAGTCAAAATATGTTGCTTCCCAATTATTGATCAAAATCGGACGTTCTTTATCGCGCCAATGCCCGCGAGCTAAGCGTTTTTGATACAACTCATGAAAGGTATGGCTCATGCCGTTTAAACCAGTTTGAGAATAAACCATCACAGCTTCAGGTGTTTCAAACATTTCACCAGTTTCCAAAGGCCACTTAAATTCTTCTGGATTGATCCCCAGTGACACACGAGCAACATCATACGTATCCACTTCCACTTGTCCTAAAAAGTTGCCGCTATAAACTAAGCTAAAGCCGATGACTTCCCCGCTATCTTCAGTTGCTTCCGGCCGTTTTAAGGCTAAAAATGGATTAAAGTTCGCACTGCTGGAGCCGCGTAAACTATAAATGGACTGAACCCCATACTCCAATGACCGAATGCCCAGATGCCGCTCACGACTCCAAGCACCAGTCAACTGCACCATTTCATAGTCTCTATCAGGTAAGTCTAAATTCAAGCTCAAGGCGCGATCCAAGTAGATTTTTTCTTTCCCATGTTGTTCGAATCGGACATTTCGTGTGATGACCGGTAAATTTGCAAATAAAGTGTAGCGCAAAATCAGCACTGTATCCGTCAACTGATCAATTAGCGTTACTTCTAACGTTTCAGCTTCTTGTTCATCTTCTACATAGGTTGCCGGTAAGCCAGGAAGCTTAGGTTTACCAGCATACACTCGGTGACTCTCATAAACAAAGTTAGCGATTCGACTCCCATTATTTTGCTGGATCGTAAAGGCACCATAGCGCATGTCACCTGCTCCATAAGTAGGATATTCTTGTTTCAGATGTTCCAAAGAAAAACTGCGATTGCTTTCAAAATTATAGGCCGCCATCGGATAATCTTTGATCTCAACTAAATGATCAAAACTTTCCCGATCGTGGATTTTGGCACCAAAATAGACTTGTCCTAGCTGGTCATTTTGTAAAACGGTAAAAATGTAACTAATTTGATCATTCGTTAAATGGAATGTTTTTGATCCTTCATGATAATAAATCGTCATCTGTTTTTCCTCACTTCCACTAAATGAGTAGACATAGCTATCTACTGTTCTAATTTTTCTAAATCATTTTTGTAAACTTTTGTACTATTATCAGCTCAGCTTTTCCTAATATAAATCGTTTTCATCTGTATGCAATTATCATAGCAAGGTTTATAATGAGAAAACATGGTGTGATCTTTCTTTTTTTATGTAATGATGTGACATTTCAGTTAAATAAAGAATAGTCCACCACAAAATTATATAGTTAGGTGATCAGATGCGAACAGCTTATTCATTTTTACAAAATGATTTTTTTGATCTAGTTTTATACCAATATGGTCATGAGCAATGTGAACCACATCATACATTCGGTCCTGCTCATCGTAATCACTATCTGCTGCATTACATCCTTTCGGGTAAAGGAACACTTCATTACCAAGATACCGCGAGTTCTGATCGACGTTACGATTTAAAGGCTGGCCAAGCCTTTTTAATCGTTCCTAATAAATTGATTCGCTACAGCGCTGATGACCATGACCCTTGGGAATATATGTGGGTCGAAATTGATGGCTTAAAAGCTCGCGAATATTTAGGGCAAGCCGGATTATCCTTTCAACAGCCGATCTACAATCCGGTCTCTGCTGAAGCTAGCCTGCCTTTGTTGAATTATTTTAAATCCTTGGTGGAACGACCTGATATGTCGGCACCTAAAGTAATGGGAACTTGCTATTTTTTGTTAGATGCCTTGATCGAAAGTTCGACCGCTTCACAAAAACAGATCACCAACAGTGTCCAGCAATTTTATATTCAATCAACGGTTTATTACATTGAAGATCACTATGCTGAAGACATCACAGTTGAAGATATGGCTCAGGCAGTTGGATTAAATCGCAGCTACTTTAGTAAGCTTTTTAAAAAAATCACATTGCAAAGCCCGCAAGATTTTATCATTAGTTTTCGGATCAACAAAGCTTGCGAGCTGCTTCGTTCAAAAGAATTATCGATTGCTGAAGTTGCCAAACAAGTTGGCTATCACAATCAATTTTATTTTTCAAAATCTTTTAAAAAAGTCATGGCTGATTCTCCTAGTGATTGGCGAAAAAAACAATTAATCGAAATCAGCAAGAAGCACTAAAAAGCCGAGCTTAGATCAGTTGCTTCTAAGCTCGGCTTTTTTCGTATCGTCTAAAATCGATCAGTGCTGATACTTGCTGATCTTTGCTTCGATTATCGGCCATCTTCAGCAGACGGACAAGAGCGTAAAAGTTTTAGCTGTGGTCAACCATTGAATGATGGCCCTACGCCAACGGAAACTTTTTTGAGCCCACGGTCCTAGATAATGTCAGCGAAGAACTGAACATTTTAGATCAAGAAATAGTTGGCTCGGCGATTCCACTGATCACTTTTGATGCTGAAGAAAAAATAACCATAGTCGCGAAAATGGGACCTACCGCGTTGAAAAATACGTGGATGTAAATTTTTTTCGCGAACTTGATTAGCCTATTTTAGTGCCACTGCTACTCTTGTTGACGATAAGCTGGCAGGGCTGTTTTTTTATTGGTGATATCAATAAATTTAGCCTCACCATCCGTTGCATCTACCGCCTGTTGCAGCCGCTGCCTAGCACTTTTGACCAACGATAGATCTGCTAAGTGATCAGTCGCTTGCACCAGTTCATCTACATCGGCCACTGAATCTTTTAACGGCCGGGGATTCGTTTCATCCAACGCTCGTAAAACAACTGCTTTTAAAGGTCCCATCGCTAAAAGTTTCAACGTGATATCATAATCGATCCCATATGCATCCGCCAAATCCAATGTCTCACGAATCCCAGCTTCTGCAGCCATGATCGCATCGTTGGTGATCAATTTCAACTTTGCACCATTGCCGAGTTTGCCGGCATATTCAACAGTCCCCATCAAACTTAGTAACGGCTCCACTCGTTTAAAAGCTTGTTCATTGCCGCCAACGATAAAAACAATCTCTGCATTTCGGGCATATTTAACGCCTCCGATCATTGTGGCATCTAACAAATAAGTTTTAGCAGGCATCTGCTGCTGGATGTCGCTAATCTTTTTCGGATCTAAGGTGGAGGTGATGACTAAGATCGTATCCTCGCAAATAAAATCAGTGATGCCAGAATTTTGCTGATTGCCAATATGCAAAGCTAACACGTCATCAGACATAACTGAAGTAAAAATTACGTGTGACGCTTCCACAGCTTCTTTCAGTGATATTGCCACTGAAACAGTTGGATATTTTTCTTTGACTTGCGCCATTTTTTCTGCATCGCGATCCCAAATCGTGACTTGATGATCCGCTTTGATCAAATGAGTTACTAATGGTGAACCCATGTCTCCTAGACCGATAAATGTAATTTTCATTTCTACCCCTCCGCTATGTTCGAATTTGTCATGCTTACAAAATACGATGATAGACGCAACGCGGGGAAAAGTCGAATGATTGGCATTTTTAAAATTTGACTGTTTCTAAAAACATGGCTACTCTCCTTCTTTCCGTGTACAATCGTGTTGAAGAGCAATTAGAGAAGAAATCTACCTTTTAGTTCAAGTTCATTAGTCTACTACTTTCTCTTAAAAAATATATTTCTTAGCTATAAATTTTTCTAGCTCATTAATTGATCGGTAGACTATTTAATCTCTAATCATTTAATACTTTCTGATTTGTCAAATTAAGCTAGACAATATATCTTTATCTATGCATCTCAAAAATACTTCCAATGGTGTTCGGTAATTTAGTGATTTTCTTGGAATATGGTTTCTTTTTGAAGCAACGGATTGAATA
>NZ_CACSLH010000014.1 GCF_902706605.1 Enterococcus sp. CSURQ0835
AGAAACGATTGAGCGTGAGTTCGCAGATATGAAAGAAAAGCATAGGATGCGCTGGACAAAGTATCGAGGCTTGGAAAAAGTCACCGTGCATACGATGCTTGTTGCGGCTGCCATGAATTTAAAAAAATTAGCAACCTGGTTATACAAAAGGCAGTAGGCCTTTATTTTTTTGGCTTTTTTTGAACTTACATATAGTAGAGTGTACAAAAAAGGCGTAGAAATTGGATTTCTACACCTTCTATGAATCTTTTGTCTACAGTCTGAGATCAAGCGAGCTTGATCGTTCAAAAGTTGATGGCCGATATTCCTTACAATATCAATATCATGAATGAATTTGGTGTCATCATTGCAAGCGGTGAAAAAGCTCGTTTAGGGGAACGGCATCGAGCAGCGGAGCGAGCGATCCAACAAAAACGAATGGTGGAAGTTGTCCATGATACATCGTTAGAAAAAAAGGGGACAAATGAACCGATTATTTTTAACGATGAGATCATTGGAGTCGTCGGGATCTCCGGTGAACCAGCTGAAGTCCGACCTTTTACGAAATTAATAAAATCGATTGCATTGCTGTTAGTCGAGGAATTAAATGAATTCAGCAAAAAAGAAAGAAAAAACAATCGAAAGAATGAATTTTTGCGAAATGTATTGTTGGCAAATGGACGCTACTCTGAAGAACTGCAAAAAGAAGCACTGGAAGATTATCGACTCAATTTAAAACTGGAAAATTCTTGTATCATGGCTGAAAGTAAACGGGACTTGAGTGAATCGTATCCGCTACAAGAAGTATTTGATTGGCAAGGTAAAGCTATCGTTTTGGTCGAAAAATTAAATGCGGGATTGCGTCAAAAACCGGGCAGCTTTATTGTTAGTTCACCGAAAATCGCGATCGATCAAACGATCCGAGCTGTGGGGAATACTTATTTATTTTTGAATTTTTTTGGGTTGTACGAGCAGAAAGTTTTTTACACGAAAGATTATTATTTTGCTGGGCTATTTGATTTTCCCTTGGAACTAGATTCGGAATTACTGAAGCGTGTAGAAAATTGTTACGATGAATATTATGCGACGTTGATTTTATTTGCCAAGAATAATACCAACGCCAACTTAACTTCAAGCCAGCTGCATATCCATCGCAACACGTTAGGTTATCGGATTCAAAAAATCACGGAATTAACAGGGTGTAATCCCCATGTTTGGTATGAGCTTTGCCAGTTGATCTATCATTTTGCGTATTGTTTTAAAATGCGTTTTGAAGCGCATGGCTAAAAGCTTTTATAAGATCAAAAATAGCGACCTTTAAGTGTCAGTTTTTTAGGCTGACAATTGAAGGTCGCTTTGTTAGTTGAACTACTTTTTTATGCATTTACCAAGGTGTGACGCCAGCTCGATTAAAAAAGGTAGCTGTAGGTCCAGTTTTGTCGATCTGCTGCTGACCGTTGTCCGACTTATTTTAGCTGGCGAGCCGTTTCATAACCTAAACCGGCATTTCCACCGATAATTAGTGTAATTGCCATAATAAATTCCTCCCAGTCGCAATAACTTGCAATTGCAAGTTTTGGCCGCAACTATACGCTGGAAAGTAAAAGTTGTCAATTAAAAAGTTATGATTAAAATCTTTTGTTTGAGAAAGTCTTTTGCTGAGCGGTTCTGCTAGTACCAAGCTGGTTTATCACCATCTGTATTTGGTTTGTTGACTCCTAAAGATTCGTGTAAGTGTTCATCAGGATTTAAGATGAGCTTAGTCACTAAAGCGGCAATACTCTGTCTGGAAACTTCGGTCCCTCTGAAAGGTTCGCCTTTTTGAGTCAATTCATAATCAACTTCTGCTTTGTTACTTAACCAAGCTGGTCGAATGATCGTATAATCTAAGTCAGATTCTTCAATCACTTTAGCAGCGGCACTGTAAGTTTCCAGATAACCGCCATCTAGCATTTGGTGGTTCCACTTTCCATAATTACCAGGAACTTCATCATAGATCCCTAGAGTTGAAATCCAAATCAATCGTTTGACTCGTTGCTCTTTCATTGCTTGAACAACATTTCGCGCTTGTTGTTCAATCGTTTGTCCTGCTAAATTAGCGTAGACGATCTCGATACCATTTAAGGCCTCCTGCAAATCTGCTAGGTTAGTCGCGTCACCTGCAACGACTTCTTGCAATTCATTTGGTTCGATGCGACTAGGATTACGTAAAAATAGCCGTTGGGAAATCTTTGCTTGAGTCAACTCTTTTTCTGCTAACCGTGCGATCTGACCATTTGCTCCTAATACTAAAACTTTCATTTCAATTCTTCCTTTCTCTTCCATTCTGTTATAAAACTTTCTCTAATTATTTGCCAAAAATATTTCTTGGACCAAAAGCTGATTTAGACAAATGAGCTAGATTGTCTAAAAGAGCGAAGAAATTTTTTTAAAGGAGTAAACTCTAGAGCCAATAATGATACCAAATTATTATGTGAAAAATAAAACAAATGTTAGTGAAAAGCATTGTTTTTTTAGATAACGAGGTGTATTATATCCTCGTAAGCAAGATAGATAACCAATGGATAGTTTTCAGAAAAGTCTTTTAGGAGGCGCTATAATGGCGAAAAATTCAAATGGTAAACTGGTGGATGTAAAAAAAGTAAATGAAAAAGTATCTGCAGCAAGTCAAGCTCGTGAATACACAAACAAATTAGTGGAGAAAGCATTACAAGCTGAAACTGTTTATTCACGCTATACCCAAGAACAAGTCGATCAAATCGTAGAAGCCGCTGCTTTAGCAGGTTCTGAAGCTGCTTTGATGTTAGCTCACGAAGCGGTTGATGAAACAAAACGTGGTGTCGTAGAAGATAAAGATACAAAAAATCGGTTTGCAACCGAGAACATTTACAACTTGATCAAACATGAAAAAACCGTTGGGATCATCGGTGAAAATAAAATTGCTGGGCAAGTCGAAATCGCAGCGCCACTTGGTGTGTTAGCCGGGATCGTTCCGACAACGAATCCAACGTCAACGGCCATGTTCAAATCATTGATGGCGTTGAAAACTAGAAATGCGATCGTTTTTGCTTTCCATCCGCAAGCTCAAAATTGTTCTGTTCATGCCGCTAAGATTTTATATGATGCAGCAGTCAAAGCTGGCGCACCAAAAGATATTATTCAATGGGTAGAAACACCGTCACTTGAAAATACGACAGCGTTGATCCAAAATCCAAATATCGCTTCGATTTTAGCCACTGGCGGACCAGGCATGGTCAATGCCGCATTGAAATCTGGCAACCCGTCAATGGGTGTTGGTGCTGGTAACGGAGCGGTCTTTGTTGATCACACCGCTTACTTAGACCGAGCTGTCGAAGATTTATTACTATCAAAACGCTTTGATAATGGGATGATCTGTGCGACCGAAAATTCAGTTGTAGTAGAAGCGCCGATCTATAAAGAATGGCTGCAAAAGATGCAAGCAAAAGGTGCGTATGTCGTACCTGAAAAAGATTATCAAAAAATAGCTGATTTTGTTTTTAACGACAAACATGGGGTTAATGGTGCTGTTGCTGGAATGTCCGCTCAATGGATCGCTGAAAATGCTGGGGTTGAATTGCCAGCAGGTAAAGACGTGATGTTGTTTGAATTAGAGCCAAAAAATATCGGCGAAAAATTATCTTCAGAAAAATTATCACCGCTATTATCGGTTTATAAAGCGAAAGATCGGCAAGCTGGGATCGACATCGTTGGCAAACTTTTGAACTATCAAGGTGCTGGGCATAATGCAGCGATTCAAATCGGTTCACAAGTTGACCCATTCATCAACGAATTCAGCGATAAGACCAACGCTTCCAGAATTTTAGTCAATCAACCAGATTCTATCGGCGGGATCGGGGATATTTATACCGATGCATTGAAAGCTAGTCTAACTTTAGGAACAGGATCATGGGGGAAAAATTCATTGTCTCATAACTTATCTACTGCTGACCTATTGAACATCAAGACCGTTGCCAAAAGAAGAAATCGGCCGCAATGGGTTCGACTACCAGAAAAAATCTATTACGAAAAAAATGCCATTTCTTATTTACAAGATGACGTTGAAAACATCGAACGGGCCTTCATTGTAGCTGACCCAGGAATGGTTCAATTCGGGTTTGTCGATACGGTCTATAGCCAATTAGAAGTTCGCGAAAACACAGTAAAAACAGCGATTTATGGAACGGTTCGACCAGACCCAACGTTAGGTCAAACCATCGAGATCACCAAACAAATGAAACAATTTAAACCAGATATGATCATTGCTATCGGGGGCGGATCTGCATTGGATGCTGCTAAAATTGCTCGCTTCATTTATGAATATTCGTTGGATCAAACAGATGGTTTCTTAGAGTCATACGAAAAAGTCAGTGATTTATTCTATCAATTACAACAAAAATTCATCGATATCCGGAAACGGATTGTGCGGTTCCATCATCAAGTCGAAACAAAACTGGTTGCGATCCCAACGACATCGGGTACTGGATCTGAAGTAACGCCTTATGCAGTTATCACCGATGATAATACTCACGTGAAATATCCGCTGACTGACTATGAATTAACACCAAACATTGCAATCGTTGATCCAGAATTCGTCTTAACGGTACCAAAGCGGACAGTCGCATTATCGGGGTTAGATACTTTATCTCATGCATTAGAATCCTATGTCTCGGTCATGGCTTCTGAGTTTACGCGTCCTTGGTCGATGCAAGCGATCAAGTTAGTCTTTGAAAACTTAGAAGCTTCTTACAACTATGATCCCAAAAATCCAACCTTAGAAGGGGAGACTGCTCGAATCAATATGCACTATGCCGCAACACTTGGCGGGATGGCGTTTGCCAATGCCTTTTTAGGAATCAACCACTCGATTGCCCATAAGACCGGCGGCGAGTTTGGATTGCCACACGGGTTAGCCATTACGATTGCGATGCAACAAGTCATCAAATTCAATGGTGTATCTGGTAAAGTCAAACGGACACCTTATCCACGTTATGAAGTCTACCGCGGTGAAAGTGATTATGCCGATATCGCCCGCAACTTAGGTTTGAAAGGCAAGGACGATGCTGCGTTAGTTCAAGCGTTATGCGATAAGATCACTGAATTGACGAAAGCATTAGGTGTTGATCCTAAACTTTCTGCCAATGGGGTAACCAAAGAAGCCTTTGATGGCGCACTGGATAAATTGGTTGATTTGATCTACAACGATCAATGCACACCAGCTAACCCACGCCAACCAAGCTTGGCTGAGATTCGACAAATACTGATCGATCAATTCTAAAATTAAGCTAAATCCAAAGAGAGCCGTTCATTTTGTTGAGCGGTTCTTTTTTGACTTGTACTCTACTACTGCCGGGTAAATCCCAAATAGCCATACAAGCAAGTCAATCACTTGTATGGCTCACAAAGAAATGTTTTGAGTAGTTTTAATTTTTTTTTGCTAGCCTAAAATACTACTAGTACATGCGATGTAAAATCAAACTGCGGATATGTATCCTGAAGAGTCCAGCGTTTTTCCGTTCACAATCTATAAACATGGCATTATACGACAGGATAGCAGACAAAAAAGTTCGGTCCACGAATTTATAGCGAACCGAACTTTTAGGATTCAATTGATTTCAAAAATTATTCTTGCGCTGCTTTCAGCCCCAAAGCGAAATTGCCGAGGGTTGCTGAGCCGTTGTTTTGGATTTCTGGGCGCGTGATATAGTTTTCTAACGGCGGTAAGTCGACATAGCCGTTGAACATTTCCGCAAATTGTTGTCGGACTTTGACTAGCAGTTGCTCACCAGCGACACTGCCACCAAAGACGATTTTATCTGGCCGAATGATCAAAGTAGCTTGCATGACGGCTTGGGCTAAATAAAACGCTAAAATATCCCAAACGGGTTCTTCTGCTGAAACTGTTTCGCCTTTTTGACCTAAGCGCGCTTCAAATGTTGGTCCAGCGACTAAACCTTCTAAGCAGTCACCGTGAAAGGGACAGATGCCAGCAAAGTCTTGATCATCCGGGTGGCGTTTGACAAACGTATGTCCCATCTCCGGATGACCGGCTCCGCCAAGAAATTCACCATCGATCACAGCACCGCCGCCGACACCAGTTCCCACAGTGTAATAAACGAGGGAATCGATTTTTTCATTTGCTAAAGTGGACATCACATATTCACCATAGGCCGAACCGTTGACATCTGTCGTCCAAGCCATTGGAATATCAAAATGGGCCTTCAATGCGCCAATGACATCGGTATCTTTCCAGCCGGCTTTCGGGGTGTTAGTGATAAAGCCGTACTTGGGTGAATTTTTACGAATCTCAATGGGACCAAAAGATGCGATCCCAAGCGCGTCTAATTCAAATTGTTTGAAGTATTCGATCGTTTGCGCCAGTGTTTCTTCCGGGGTCGTGGTGGGAAACACCGCTTGATCTTTGATCCGATAATCTTCATCGCCGACAGCACAAACAAATTTAGTGCCACCTGCTTCAATACTACCAATTAACATAATTTTACCTCCAATATTTTTCTACTTTAACGAAAGTCACTCAGTTAGTCAAAAGTGTTTTTACTTTTCGGCTATTTTTATATTGAGGCCAGCTTCTTGGATGAATGGTGAAATGCGACAAGGTTTTTGGTTCACCGTCTGAGGAAAGGTGACATATAAATTTTCTTTGGCGCGGGTGATAGCAACATACATCAAGCGGCGCTGTTCCTCTAGTGTCGTAGCTGGATTCGCTTTTTGACTAGCTTGACGCAATTCAGCCGGTGTTTTTTGACTGGTGTGTTGATTGGGCAGACTATCTTGGTAAACGCCTTTGACAAAAACATTTTTTTGTCCCAGCCCTTTACTGGCATGAATGGATAGCAAGTAGACTGCATTTAATTTATTTTGATCGTAATCGGCTAAGCGTTGTTTCATTTTTTGGTTGCGGGTGACAGCTGCTTGGTAACTTGTTGTGAGTGCCTCCCAAGTTTGTAGTTCAGTCAATTCTTCTTTTAGCCAAGTGATTTCTTCAGCAGTTAATTCGCGACTGAATTTTGGTGTAGCGCTCAGAGTTTCAGCCAGTTCAGCTAAATTTAATGTTTGGCCTTGAAACAAGCGATAGATCTGTTTGAAAAATTTTTTTGCTTGGTCTTGTGCTTGAGTGTTTAATTTTTTTTCGTTCACTAAGAAGTTGAGCACTTCGTTGACTTTGAATTTCGGCTGAGCAAAGAGCTGCGTAGTGAATGTGTGGCTAGTCTCTAATTTGATGTAATGGTAAAACGCGTATTGCTGAATGATTTTTTTCAGTGCTGTGATTTTCTCGGTTCCAACAGTGAGTTGCTGCAATAAATCAAAAAGTTGTTTGAACAGTTTGATCCCAAAAATACCTAGTAGATCTTCCCCTGCTTGAGTCACAAACGGGACATTGGCGGCAGTCAATTGCTTAAGCAGTGAACGTAGTTGGACTTTAGTTGGGTACAAGACTAACGTTTCGCGGTAATTTGCTTTTTCACCGGTGAGCGCATCTTGCTGGGCGAGCTGGTTGATTTTTTTAGCGATCCAAGCCGCTTCTGCTTCATCATCTGGGAATTTTTTTGCGTAACAGTCATGGTCTTGTGTCTTGATAGGTATCATGGTTTTTGCGATCCGCTCCTGGTTACATGCGATCAAACGATTGCCGCAAGCTACGATCGCTGGTGTCGAGCGGAAATTTTGCATCAGTTGGATCGAGGTCTGCTGATACGTCTCCCCAAATTCTTTGATGTATTTGGGCTCGGCTCCCCGAAAATAATAAATACTTTGATCGTCATCGCCGACAATGATCAATTTACAATTGGATTTAGCTGAATCATGTTTGTCTGGCGGACAGATCAGTTGGACGATTTGCTGTTGTAACGGGTTGATGTCTTGAAATTCATCAATGAAGAGATACTGATACTTGTGTTGTAAGTCCGCTAATGCTTGCGGATTGTTTTCCAAAATCATTTTTAAATTAAACAGCATATCGTCAAACGTGATAAAGTGTTGTCGTTGTTTTTCTGTTTGTAAGTCTGCTAAAAAATCTGCGAAAACAGTGCTCAATGTTTGGTGTGGCAGTAACTGTTCGGAATCAAAATACTGTTTGATTTGGGCAATGATCTGTTGATCAGAATAGCCTAAGTTGCGCCAATAACTCAACCGCGTAACGATCGTGCGGTCTTCGAATTTATCGAAGTTATAGAGCCGGTATTTTTTGATCAGCTGCTGGATCGTTTGCTGGTAATGGTCTTCATCGATCATACCAGTCAAGTTGCTATGTTTCAGTGTTGGATATTTTTTGCTCAAATAATGAAATTCAGCATTGAACCAACCATGAAACGTTTTGACAGCTAATTTTTTCTCCGGTAAATACAATTGCACGCGTTGGGCCATCTCCAGTTTAGCTTTACGCGAAAAAGTACACAGCATAATTTTTTCAGGGGGCACTTTTTTTTCTAACACCAAATAGGCTGCTTTGGCACAGATCGTTTGGGTCTTACCACTTCCAGCTCCGGCAATAATCCGCAGGTGGGTGTGCATGTCAAAGGTGATTGCAGCAAGTTGTTCTGTAGTAAAAGGTTGTTGATTATTTTTGGCGATTAGTTGCCGTAAAGTCGAATCAAGCCGTGATGTCCGCTTTGAACGCGACGATTTTGTTGCAGAGGTTGGATCAAGTGAAAGTGCGTGACTCATAAATCGGATCCTTTCTATGTCAAGCTGCTATGTAAAAACTCAGTCCAGTTCATTATAACGGAATCTGTTTGTTTGTGAAATGTCAAAAAGTAAAGTGAGCAGACTAGCAATTGTTGGCACTATTTTAGAACTAAAAAAGCGTTAGAGCAGCATGCTGTTCTAACGTCTAGTAATCAAACTCTGATAGATAAAGGTTGCAAGAGCCAGAGAGTGGATCAACTTTTGTATTTAGGCTCTGCTTTACGAACGAGCTGAGGGTAATGGTTTTTGACGATGGTAAAAGCAGCTTCGACTTCTGGCGGGATCGTCACATGGGCTAAATAATTTTTTCCCTGTGGTCCATAACCATTTGCATCGTCACGTAAACGAGGAATCTCACCTAAAAGCAAACTGAGATAATGTTCCAAGTCCCACATTCCAAGCGGTGGATCTTGAAAATAAAGGTGCCCGTTACGTTTACTGACGGTGACGTGATAACTGGCAAAATCGATCGCTGTGATGTGAGGGGCGAATTTTTTTAAAGTGGCACTCATTCGGCGCTGCATCGTGGCATCTTGGATCAAAATCAAAGAACTTACGGGCCGGTGTTCAGCCTGCAACAAGTTGAGTAAGTTGGTGATATTGTTACCGCAATTAGTGGAAGCTGTTTCTAAAAAATCTGGCTGAAGTTGATAGTTTTTTTCAAGGTAAGCCGCAAATAATTCCGCTTCAGTTGATTGGGAAAATATCGAGCTAGATTCAAGTGTCGCTTGTAAAGCTGCGGTCGTGTGGCCAACTCCGCCCACGATCACACTGGTTTTTGCCAGCTTTGCTTGCAAGGCGTGGGCAAATAAGTCACCACCAGCTAAAATACTTCCGCCAAACAATACGATAGCATCGGCTTGCTCGAGCCCAAAAGTTGTAGCTAAAGCGGTCGGTGTCAATTCTGGAAGTGCGCGCGGCCCGCAAAAAGCCGCTAAACAATTGATCGCTGAAACGAGTTCCATGACCATACCTCCTAATGTGAAACGTTTGCATTCAGTATAACAAAAAAGACTGCGCAAATTAAAGCCGCAGTCAGAAAAGAGCGATCAGTAAAAAAGTTACGCGTGGTAGACACAGTTGAAACGATCTTTTAAAAAATCGGCTTGCTGGTACACATTACCAGTCACTTTTAAGCGTGAAAAATCAGGCGCGACGCCAGCTTTAGTTTGACCAGAAGCGGTTAGT
The DNA here is from genome assembly GCF_902706605.1 of Enterococcus sp. CSURQ0835. Lineage (GTDB taxonomy): Bacteria > Bacillota > Bacilli > Lactobacillales > Enterococcaceae > Enterococcus_A. Next base: position 9,892 of record NZ_CACSLH010000014.1, read on the forward strand.
TCTAAAAAAACAAAAACGTTGCTGAACAGTTCCGTACCATTGGAAAAGCTGCCTTTGTCAAGGATGCCGTAAACTTTTTGATCGAGCTGCAACACGATATCACCTTGAAAAAGGGGATCACCGTTAACATCATTGTGCCCAGAAAATTCCATTAAACGAACTTGCTCCAAAGATGTTTTGATCCCGCGATCATCTAGTACCATTTGATTTTTCAGATCCAGTTCGCTGACTTGTCCCATTCGTTTCAAAAAAGCATCCCACATTCGAAAGCGCAATTGTCCCATCTGTGTTTCCTCACTTCCCATTTTGCTTTTATTGTACGAGAAAAAGTTATCCGCAGCAAAAAAGCCGCCTGTTGGGACGACTTTTACTTGCTGGTGAGGGTTAGTGTTAAGACTCGCTTAATTTTTCTTTCAAAGCTTGAGCCACTTTTTGCGGGACCCCGATTTGTTGGATCTCAGTCACTGAAGCTTGTTGAATATTTTTCAATGATTTGAAATGTTTCAATAAAGCTTGTTTCCGTTTAGGGCCCAAACCGTCGACATCATCGAGCTTAGAAGAAAAACTATTTTTACTGCGTAACTGACGGTGAAAGGTGATCGCAAAACGATGGACTTCATCTTGAATGCGATTGAGTAAGAAAAATTCGGTTGAGTTGCGTTCTAACGAAACGGTTGCTAGTTGCGGGCCAAAAATCAATTCACTCGTGCGATGCCGATCATCTTTGACTAAGCCGGCAACAGGGATATCTAAACCTAATTGATTTTCTAGCACTTCCTTGGCTGCGTCAACTTGGCCTTTGCCGCCATCGATCATGATGAGATCAGGGCGTTTCAAATCGTCTTTTAACACGCGAGAGTAGCGACGATAGATCACTTCTCGCATCGAAGCGTAGTCATCCGGACCGGTCACGGTTTTGATTTTATATTTGCGGTATGATTTTTTTTCTGGTTTGCCATTGACAAAAACCACCATCGCCGACACTGGATTTGTTCCCATCGTGTTTGAGTTGTCAAACGCTTCGATCCGGACTGGAGTCGAAATGCCTAGTGCTTGACCAAGCCGTTCGACTGCACCGGCTGTCCGTTCTTCTTTCCGCTCGATCAAATCAAATTTTTGTTGTAAGCCGATCTTTGCATTTTTATTGGCTAGTTCGACTAATTTTTTCTTTTCACCCCGCTGAGGTTGCAAAACTTTCGTCCCGACGACAGCTTCGACAGCTAGCGGATCGATCTCTTTGGGGATCAAAATTTCTTTCGGGACTAAATGCTCCGCTTCTTGATAAAATTGTCCGATATAGGTCAATAAGTCATCAGTTGCTTCTTTATAAAATGGGAATAGTGAGATCTCTCGTTCAATGACTTTTCCTTGGCGTACAAAGAAAACTTGGACACACATCCAACCTTTATCGATCGCATAACCAAAAACATCACGGTCTAAAAAGTCGGTCTTCGTCATTTTTTGGCGGGTCATCACGGTTTCAATCGCTTTGATCTGATCGCGATATTCAGCGGCTTTTTCAAATTCCAATTTTTCGGTTGCGTCTTCCATCTGAGCTTTTAATTTTTTTTCAAAGGCGACATGACCACCATTGAAAAATTGTTTGATCTCTTCCACCATTTTTTGATAAACGGCAGGGTCGACCTTAAACGCGTATGGGCATAAACATTGGCCTAGGTGGTAATACAGACAAGGTGTTTTTTGACTGGGGCCGCACTTTCGTAACGGGAATAAGCGGTCTAAGATTTTTTTAGTTTCGTTTGCGGCGCCGACATCTGGATAAGGTCCAAAATAAGTGCCGCCGTCTTTCAATACTTTCCGCGTAATCAACAAGCGTGGATACTTTTCATTGGTGATCTTGATGAACGGATACGTTTTATCATCTTTTAGCATGATGTTGTACTTCGGATCATTTTTCTTGATCAAATTGATCTCAAGTAGCAACGCTTCGATGTTTGATTCGGTGACGATGTATTCAAAGTCGTCGATCTCACTGACTAAGTGTTCGGTTTTTGTATTGTGGCTGCCTGTAAAATAAGAGCGGACGCGATTTTTTAAAATCTTCGCTTTCCCGACATAGATGATGGTGCCGTTTTTATCTTTCATCAAATAACAGCCCGGCTGATCAGGTAACAATGCTAATTTATTTTTGATGCGCTCGTTCGTAAGACTCACCCCATTTATAATCAATAGAAATTATCAGCTGAGAAACGTTCTCATTATAGCATGAAAGTCAAGTTTCGTCAGTTGATTGTGGCTGGCTTGCTCGTTTCTTAAATAGAAAATTAAAAACTAGCTCTGACTTGACGCTTAGAAGCTAGAGGAGCTATCCTTGAAGCAGAGAATTGAAGGAGGTACCGTATGAAACTTAGTGCACGGAATCAATTAAAAGGAACGATCGTTGAGATCAAAAAAGGTGCCGTGAATGGGATCGTTGTGATCGAGTTACCAGATGGGCAAAAAGTTTCTGCTGATATCACGTTGAATGCGATCGCTGAATTAGACTTAGCTGTCGGACAAACCGCCTACGCTGTGATCAAAGCGACTTCGGTGATGGTGGGAGTCGACGAATAAAAGAAACAGCGGTCCAAAAAAAGGGCGGCTATTTTAGTTTGCAAAGTTAGTGTAAACGATATACAGATATAAAGGACAAAGGAGTCAGAAGATGACACAAGGAGAAAAGACAGTTCATTTGATGGGCACCGTAATCCGTTTGTGGATCGAACACGCCCAGCCAGCGGAAATTTTGCTGGAAGCTGAGCGACGATTGATCGATTACGAAAAACGTTTTTCGGCTAATGATGAGAGCTCTGAATTGAATCAAATCAAACACAATGCCGGGATCAAACCAGTCAAAGTCGATCCCGAATTATTTTATTTGATCGCAGTAGGTAAAAAGCATTCACTAGCAAAAGATAGTTTGCTGAATGTTGCGATCGGGCCACTGATTCAGACATGGCGGATCGGGTTTAACGATGCTAAGCAACCAACTGAAACGGAGATCAAGGCATTGTTAAAGATCATCGACCCGCAAAAAATCGAATTAAATGAAGCTGAACAAACCGTTTTTCTAACGGAAAAGGGCATGGCACTTGATCTGGGTTCACTAGCGAAAGGCTATTTTGCCGATGAATTGTTAGCTTATTTCAAAAGTGTCGACGTTAGCGCAGCCTTGATCGACCTCGGCGGTAATATTTTGACGTACGGTCCGGCACCTAAACACGCAGATCACTATTGGCGGATCGGGATTCAAAATCCTTTTTCAAAGCGCGGTGATTATGCGCTAGTTGTCAAAGTCAAAGATCAGTCTCTTGTGACTTCAGGTGTTTACGAACGAGCCGCTGAATTTAACGGCAAGACTTATCATCATATTTTTGATAGCCAGACCGGCTACCCGTTAGAAACGGCGGTGACCAGTTTGACGGTGATCTCGCCGAAATCTTTAGATGGTGAGATTTGGACGACGCGTTTGTTTGGTAAATCCCCTGAAGAAATCATTGCGACACTGAATGCCTATGATCTTTTCGGCATCGTGATCACAAACGACGGTGAGATCGTCTACTCGGAAGCGCTAGGACCGCAGTTGACATTTAATCAATGATTTTTCAAATGCCCATAAAAAAAATTGATAATTTGAACGAGTTTTTTCTGTCTGGTTTAGCGGAAGAAACTCGTTTTTTGTTATATATTTTTTTATATTGTGAAGGAGAAATGAGAAGAGGAACAATAAAACATGATGTTTACACTTATTTTTTCTACAGCTTGGAAGTATTAAGCAATTATTTCACGAGTGATGAAGTGACTACGTTGTTTTTCTATATAATTTTTTATATATATTGTTTGACAGGGAAGTTTGAAAGGGCTATTATCAGTGTGCAAATAAATGTGAAGCGACACACAATTTTATTCGTTGCACAAGAGAAAGGACGTTTCCTCATGAAAAAATTTATCGGCTTAGTCGGAACGAATTCAGATGAGTCAACCAACCGTAAATTATTGCAATATATAAAAAAACATTTTGCTGACAAAGCGGAGATTGAATTAGTCGAGATTAAAGACATCCCGCTGTTCAATAAACCAGCTGATCGCAAAGTGCCAGAAATTGTAAAAGAAATTGCTGACAAGATTGAAAAATCCGATGGCGTGATCATCAGCACCCCTGAATATGATCACTCTGCTCCGGCTGCATTGATCAATGCATTGAACTGGTTGTCCTATGGCATTTATCCGTTTGTTGACAAACCAGTCATGATCACAGGTGCTTCTTTTGGAACGTTAGGTTCTTCTAGAGCCCAAGCACAATTGCGACAAGTCTTGGATGCGCCAGAATTAAAAGCGCGGATCATGCCAAGTTCAGAATATTTATTAGGGCACTCTTTACAAGCTTTTGATCCAGAAGGTAACTTGATGAATGCCGAGCAAGTCGAAAAGTTAAATGGCTTATTTGAAGACTTTTTGAATTTTGTCGAGATCACAAGTCATTTGAATCACAACCATGCAGCAAATAAAAAAGCTGCTGAAAATTTTGATTGGGCGACACTTTAACAAACGAACTGTAGTGAAAAAGGAGAGATCATTATGAAATTAGTCGGGATCGTGGGATCGAACGCCGATTTTTCCCATAACCGTTTACTGTTACAATATATCGCTAAAGAATTCAGCACGTTGTTTGATTTAGAAATTTTAGAGATCAAAGACATTCCATTGTTCAATCAAAGCCGGGATCAAACACAAAGTGTCCCAATCCAAAACATGGCGCGCAAAATCATGCAAGCTGATGGTGTGATCATTGCTACACCTGAACATAATCACACGGTGCCCGCTGGTTTGAAAAGTGTCATTGAGTGGTTGTCTTTTAAGATCCATCCATTAGAAAACAAACCCGTTATGATCGTGGGGAGTTCATATTATGATCAAGGAACGTCACGCGCGCAATTGCATTTGCGCCAAATCTTGGACTCACCTGGTGTCAACGCGATCGTAATGCCCGGCAATGAGTTTTTACTAGGAAATGTCAAAGATGCGTTTGATGATAATGGTAATTTGAAAGATGAAGGCACACGAAACTTTTTAGGCAGCACATTGCAAAAATTCGTGCAGTTCATCGAAGTCATTTCAAAATTAGACGGCGCCCAACCAAAAGATATGCCAGAAGATCTACATGCGAAAGGCAAAATCGCTACAACTATCGAAGACGTGGACATGGCGGCTGATGATTGGGTGGAACAAGCTTCTGCCAAAGTTGACGCAGTTAAAGGTGACACTTACGTTGAATTAGATCGTGGTGTACTGACCGTTGATCAAATCGACGCCTTTTTGAAATCGATGCCGATGGAATTAACCTATGCCGATAGCAACAACCAGTTTTTATATTACAATCACAACGCAGAAGCTGATGAAATGTTTGCGAAACGTCAACTAGGCCAAGTCGGCAATCCGTTAGCTAATTGCCATCCACCACAAGCTTATAAAAATGTTGAGTGGGTGATTCAACAATTGCGTTCAGGTAAACAAGACGTGGTGCGTGTGCATGTTCCAACTCATGGACCTGATAAATTCGTTGTTCACAATTACCAAGCCATCCATGATGACGACGGCAATTACATGGGAATCAATGAATACATCTTAGATTTCAAACCGATTGTGGACTGGTATTTGAAACAAACGGGTCAACAACTAGCTGGTGCGCCACAAGCCGATGCGGTATCTGGTGCTTCAGAAAAAGCAGCCGGTCCTGCTGCCCCCGCGGCTGATGCGGTATCTGGCGCTTCAGAAAAAGCAGCTGCTCCTACTGCAGCACCAGCAACGCCACCAGTTTCAAAACCAACCGCAGTCAAACCTGACGCCGTTTCCGGAGCTTCTGAAAATGGCTTAAGTTAACTAATCGTTTAAAGTATTAATCGCGCTAAGCAAACAGCCGACCATTCCTTCTAGAATGGTCGGCTGTTTTACGTTGGCTCATTTTTGGTAAAGGTAGTGAAGCGATTAAAATTCTTTTTTGCTTGCGTGTAGTTTTTTCATCATCTTTTTTTCACGTTGAGCACTGACACGATACAAGACATGGCTGTTGCTGAGGATCAACAGGCCAATGATCACTAAGAGAAAAATCGGAAGTGACCAATGAAAATGAAAACTTTCCGCTAATTCGTGAGTGGAGGCAATCCCATTTAATAAACCGGCAAATGAAACATACAGCCAAGCAGTCGCTTTATTTAAAATCGTAAATAATTTTTTGAGATCAGCATCATCCACTGTACTTTCAAAAAGAATTTTTTTGGTTCGTTTACGTTCTAAATATATTTTTAAAGGCGGAATGAACCAATAAAGATCGGGAACTGATTTGGTTTGTCGCGCGTTAGCCGCAAATTTTTCTAACTGTGCTTCTTGCTCACTGACTTCCATCATCCCTTGATAAAGTGGAAACGTATAGAGGAGCCAATCCCCTAAAAAATTAAAACAAGCCATGACTTGATCCATGGGAACCCTCTCTTTTCTGATTATAAAGTCATCTTTTTTTGCTAAAAGATCTAGCACTGTTTAAGCAGTTGAAGTGCTAGATCACGAAACACTTACTAGCTAAATGATAGTTGAAAAGAATTTTTTTGTCAGGTTTCAAGCATAAAAAGGGACTGTTCTCCTATTTATGAATAGAAAAGAATGTGAGGAAGGAATTAGATGAAAAAAAGTTATCCACTATTACTGGCTTTATTAGCACTGAGCTTAACTGGTTGTAGCCAGAAAAACACTAAAAAAGCTGTGTCACCAGCCAAGGTCAATGTTTCGGAAACTTACGAAAGTTCTCAGACGATTCACCAAGGGACTGAAGCACAAAATTCAGAAGCCTCTGATAGTCAAGAAAATAAATCAGCTGAAATCAAACAAACGACAGAAACGAACGATTGGAATACGACCAAAGAAAAAGAATTAGCTGTTTTTATGTCTAGCTGGGGAGCTGAAATGGGGCAAACGTATCAAGCTTATAGTCCGAGTAATAACAGTGATTTTTATGGGATCAAATTTCCCAACGATTTATTAAATGGAAGCCGCAATGTCAAAGTTAGTGGTCAAGTAGTCAAGCTTCATTGGTCAAAGGATGGCAATGGGTCTGATTATCAAGTAGTTGCTGCTTATTCCGATAGTGCCACTGCAAATTATGGTGGGAAGCATTTTTATTTATTTGCGTTAGTCAGTGGTCAGCCTCAGACATTGGTCACGATGCAAAACCAAGGCAATGAAGATAATTCGATTGAATTTAAAGAGACAGAGAATCAAGATTTACGCAATGGGTTTGCGCAAATTGTTGGCGGAGACACAAGCCAACCACAAACTTCAAAACAAACTACAACAAATAATGAACCCATTACGACTGAAGCAGAAGCCGATCGTTTGATTCGAAAAGGGAACATCCCCGATTACCATGATCAACCACCGTACGTAGTCAGTTCAAAAGCACAAACAGATGGTAGTTATGTTTTAACGATCACATCAGGAGCTAAAGGCCAAGATATTTTTACGCTGACACCTAATGATGATGGTACCGTCCACATCCATGTCCAATATGGTTCGGGGGAAGGTGGAAAATTTACTTTGTTTCCTGATCAAAGTTCCCACGGGCCAACTGATGTCACCGTGGAAAGATAAGGTGAATTTCGAAAAATTTTAATCAGCAATTGTATTTCGTACATTTCTTCACTATACTAAGGACAATGATAAGCTGAGGAGGTGAAGGGATGCGTAGACGAATAGCTAAGCGGTGATTTTTGCTAATCCCGAGTCTTAGAGTTTCTAAGTCGCTAAAAACTAAACGCATGCCTTCACGTAATAGGTAAACGATTCAAATTGACTGAAGCATGCTGTTAAAGATGCTTTTTTTTTAGTGTGCTTAAAATCTCTAGTGAAAGGATGAGCAGGGCAGTCAACTAGTTAGTTGAAAAATAGAAAGAAGATGGGGAAAGAATAGAATGAGAAAAAGTACGTTGCGAAAAGTTGGATTAGTTGGGTTGATTTTGATCGGGATCGGACTTTATTTTTTAGTGCCAAGTATTCATCACAGTGTCAATCAAATCGTCAAGATGTTTGCCAGTGGTGATTTTGAAGTTGTTCGCCGATTTGTAGCGTCCTATGGGGCATATGCGGTAGTCGTTTCTTTTTTGTTGATGATCTTTCAATCTGTGGCCGCACCACTACCAGCATTTTTGATCACGTTTGCTAATGCCAATCTTTTCGGCTGGTGGCAAGGCGCGCTTTTATCGTGGGTCAGTGCGATGGCTGGCGCGGCCTTGTGTTTTTGGATCGCGCGGATTTTAGGTCGTGACGCGGTGGAAAAGTTGACCAGTCAGGCCGGCTTGAAGCAAATCGATGCGTTCTTTGAAAAACATGGTCGGTTGAGTATTTTAATCGCGCGGCTGTTGCCGTTTATGTCGTTTGATATCGTTAGTTATGCAGCGGGTTTGACCTCAATGTCGTTTGGTGGTTTTTTAGTAGCCACGGGTGTAGGACAATTGCCGGCAACACTCATTTATTCCTATGTTGGGGGCATGCTGACTGGTGGGGCACAAATGCTTGTGACTGCCTTGCTGATTTTATTTGCACTTTCAGCATTGATCGTTTTGATCCGCCAGTTGTATAAGGAGCGCGCCAAAAAAAAGCTCGTGTAGATAAGGAATCAGTTTGATAAGATGAAAGGAAGATAACACGTGAAAAAAATAATGATCTTGATCGCTTTGACAGCCGTGACTTTAGTCGGATTGAGTGGTTGTAGTAGCAAAAAAGCAGCGACGTCTCAATCGGATCAACCTGTGTTAAAGGTAAATAAAGAAAAAAAAGAAATCACATTGGCTGCCACGGTCAACGGAACGTATTTTACTGAGCCAACGCGTCATCTAGTCGTCTTTAAAGAAGGCTCAAATGGAGAAAAAGCAATTTTGCGTGGCTTGACGAGTGAGAAAAAATTATACCAAGCGTTGAAAGATCTAGGGGCTAAACCAGGAAATAATTTAACAGCTGCTGATATGAAAGCGGATTATAAAGATGGTAAAAAAGTCGCGGGCGCTAAAGTGGATATTTTTTTGAAGTGGAAAGATCATGCGGAAGTCCCAGCTAAAGACGTGATCAAATCAGATAAAGACTACACTCCAGATTTTCGTTTTGGAGGTAACTTAGCCAGTGCCAAGAAAAATAATACGGGTTGTGAGATTTGTTTGGATAGTTGCGCGACTGGGATCATTAGTGATGCAGCTTGGCCGGTAGGAACGACGCAACAAAAAATCAATCAATTTTATGGCAATCAAAAAGTGTTACCTAAAGATGGAACAAAAGTCAGTGTCATCATCCGGCTGGCACAATAAAGGGTTGAGTCGATGCGAATGTTTCGGGTAGTGTACAATTGTTCATTAGTTAGTTTAGTCGTAGCACTGCTGTGTTTTAATTTTGAGTGGTTGCAGATGCGGATCAATACCGGGTGGGTCTTTTTTGGCAGCTGGTTTTTAGGAAGCTTTTTAGTTGGCTGGCTCGTGCAACAAGGAAAAATTCGATTGAGTCGGAGTGTCACGCTAGGCAATTTTTTCCTTTGTCTAGCGATCAGCTGGCTTGTGCTAGGCAGAAATAGTTTACCTGTCGTACCAGCGGCGTTGATCCGCGAAGGCTTGCAACAAACCACTTTGTCTTTTCGCCTCATCAATGTTGGACTGATCAGCTGGCTATTAGGTGGACTAGGACTTTCATTGATTCAGCGAAATGTTTGAGATGAAAACTGTCGGCTTTGGCGGGCAGTTTTTTTGCGGGGAAATACGGTACGTTAAGTTAAATAACTAAAAAATAAAATATCGTTCGGGTTTAGTGGAGGAAATGAAATTTGTTGTTTACTTGCAGCAGGATTTAGTATAAGATTGTCCTCGTTGTTTGAGAATTTGAAGTGGATTTTACGAACGATCTGCTTAAATAGGAGGAAGTAAAACATGAAAGAATCGATTCTTTCTTACTTTGAAATCGAGAAACTAGGGACGACAGTCAGGCGCGAGATTTTGGCTGGTTTTACGACGTTTATTTCGATGGCGTATATCTTATTCGTCAATCCGTCAGTCTTAGGTGCTTCTGGAATGGACAAAGGTGCGGTCTTCACGGCGACAGCGTTAGCAAGTGCGTTAGGCTGTCTATTGATGGGGATCTTAGCAAAATATCCAATCGCGACCGCTCCAGCTTTAGGGATCAATGCCTTTTTTGCTTATTCAGTCTGTATCGGGATGAATATTCCCTGGTCAACAGCTTTAGCGGGTGTTTTTGTTGCCTCGTTGATTTTTATTTTGATCACGATCTTCAAATTACGCGAGCTGATCATTGACGCGATCCCAGCCGATTTAAAATTTGCCATCTCAGGCGGAATTGGATTGTTCATCGCCTTTTTAGGATTAAGCGAAGGTGGGATCATCGTCGCCAACAAATCAACGTTAGTTGGCTTAGGTTCATTTCAAGTCGGGAGTACGTGGGTCACGATTTTTGGTTTAGTGGTGACGGCGATTTTAATGGTGCGAAAAGTTCCGGGCGGTATTTTCATCGGGATGGTCGCTTCGACGTTATTAGGTTTAGTTACGGGCGTTATCCCGCTGCCGACGAAATTCGTTTCTGGTGCCCCTAGTTTAGCGCCAACTTTTTTAGTGGCCTTAAAAGATGTGCCAAAGATCAATACAGTACAATTGTGGGTCGTCGTGCTAACCTTTTTACTAGTCACCTTTTTTGATACCGCGGGGACTTTAGTTGGATTAGCTAACCAAGCAGGCTTCATGAAAGATAATAAAATGCCGCGGGTCGGGAAAGCCTTAGCTTCTGATTCGACTGCGATGTTAGCCGGTTCGCTTTTAGGAACCTCACCCGTTGGCGCTTACGTTGAATCTTCAGCCGGGATCGCAGTTGGCGGTCGTTCCGGGTTGACGGCTGTAACGACAGGAATCTTCTTTATTTTTGGTTTGTTCTTTTCACCGCTGCTTTCAGTCGTGACCTCGCAAGTTACTGCACCAGCTTTGATCATCGTCGGGGTCTTGATGGCACAATCATTACGTGAGATCAAATGGGATCAAATGGAGATCGCCATTCCCTCATTTTTGATTTTATTAGGGATGCCATTGACTTACAGCATTTCAGATGGGATCGCACTAGGCTTTATTTTTTATCCGATCACGATGCTGGCAGCTAAACGAGGCAAAGAAGTTTCGCCGATCATGTATGGTTTATTTTTCGTTTTCATCCTCTTTATGGGGATCTTGAATACTAAATAAAAAGTGCTTCGACTGCAATGATGATTCCGCAGTCGAAGCACTTTTGCTATTTCAAGCAATTAATTGGCGACCGTCAATTTTTGCCGGAGTTCACTGATAGCTTTTTTATTGCCGGTAAAAATCAAATGGTCTTGGTATTCAATGATCGTATCACCACGAGGCGCAATAAATTCTCCGTGGCGATAAATGCGACTGATGGTGATCTCATCAATCAGTGGCAGCTGTTGTAATGGGATGCCGGTAAAGCGTCGATTGAAGACGGCGATCTCGAATAGACCGGATTCGGTATCTTTTAACATTTTCAAAGTTGTCGGTGACTCGATCATTTCCCGTAGCAAGCTGAGATTGACTTCGAAGGTATTAAACAGTTCGACCCCTTGCTGTTTTAAGATATCGTATTTTTCATCTTGGACATTGTGGGATTCAAAGCGAGCGATCACCCGAGGAATTGCTTGTTTGACTGCTAGTTGAGCGAGTTGGTAATTCAAATCATGATCCAAATAACCCAAAACTAAAATATCTGTTTCAAAAGCACCGCTTGTACGCAGTGTTTGCTCATCAAGTTGATCCAACAGGTGGACGGGAACTTCACTGTTATAAGTGCGGTAATTTTCCGGCAAGTCGGTGTACATGTCGATCTCGTACCAGCCTTTCGCTAATTGTTGCGCGACAGGGACCGTCAAGATATTGGTCCCGATAAACGTGACTCGGGTTTTAACACTGGCTTCATCTTGCGGTTTGAAAAATTGATTGAACAAAATCGGTGAGACGATACAGCACAAAACGGCGGCTAAAGTAAAAGCACCGGATTGTTGTTCTGTGATCACTTGTAGATTGTGCGCGACTTTTAAAGTTGGTAAAACAAGCGTGATCGTCGTGGCCGATAAAAAGCTACCAGCTAGGGCGTTAGCACTGGAAAAATGTTTTCGAAAAACGAAAACAAGCGCGGCTTTAGCTAGCATAAAAAAGAGAAAGAGCAGCGGGATCAAAAGCATCGTATGAGGATCGCTCAAAAGTGTTCGCAAGTTTAATTTTGCGCCCGTCGTAATGAAAAAGATCGGAATGAAAAAACCGTAACCGATCGAAGTCAATTTTTCTTGTGTCGCTTCACGAGGACGTAATAATTTCATGACGATCCCCGCTAGAAAAGCGCCTAAAATATTTTCAGCACCCACTGTTTCAGCGATCGTTACTAAAGTAAAAACGAGGAAAAAGGCTAGCCGAATATCTAGCTGAGTCGTCGTTTTGTCGATATCATTGAAAAAACGATAGATCCCGCGGAACCGTTTCAATAAAATGATCGCCGCTAAAAAAATCAAGGAGATCAACCAGATTTTCCCTGCATGGCCGCCATTTAAACTGGCATACACTGAAAGGGCGAGTAACGGGATGACTTCACCTAAAACGGCGGTCAATAAGATCGCTTGTCCATATGGCTTACTGAGCAACTCTTTTTCTTTGAGTGCCGCGATCACAACGCCCAGTGCGATCGTCGAAAATAAAATCGTCGCTAGCCAGCGATCGGTAAATAATCCGGTGACGTTTAACAATTCGGCTAGGACTAGCGAGCTGACGAAAATACTGAAAAACGCGCCGATCGCGATCTTCAACGGATTGACGGTTTCAGCCGGCGTCGTTTTTTTTGATTGGAACAGATCAAAGTCGATTTCCATACCAGAAAGAAAAATCAGTAAGATGACTCCTAAGCTAGCTAAATAATTTAAATTATCCGCCTCGGTTTGAACGAGATTGAATCCTGTCTGACCTAAAATGATCCCGACAATGATCTCAGCAATCGCCGTGGGAACGGTTGTGACTCGAAAGCGTGCCATGATAAGAGGAATCATCAAGGCCGCAAATAAAACGATCAATAAAGACATACTTTCACCTCAAAAAAATTTGATTGGGCTACTATAACAAATTTTAGCTGATGCTGCCAATTAAGTGTTTGAGCTGGAAAGTAAAAAAACGTTACCAGATTTTTAGCGGAAAGACACAGGGATTTCATCCAAAATATTGGCTAACTGGTATAATCAAAGCAAGTGGAGGTGAGCGTGGTGGAAGTCGATTCACTATTAGATCGCAACGAAAAAACGCAATATCAAATTTTTCAACAATTTGCTTTACAGCATGTCCCACTGAACATTCAAGATCTGTTGAAACAAGTTGAGGGGTCAAAACAATATCTGACTAGCCAGCTAGAAGCCTTGAAGTATAAAACGGCCCGCCACCCAGAATTAGTTTGGACAAAGCAAGCGTTAGGGGAAGTATTGGAGATCGATCCGGCTTTTAATGTAACGGATTTTTATTTTGAATTTTTAGCAGGCTCTTTGAATTATCAATTGCTACTAGAGCTTTATCAAAAAGATCAGCTAGATCCGCCGACTGTGATGACTCAGTTTTATTTAAGCGAGTCGTCTTATTATCGGCGCATCAAAGAATTGAACCAAGTGTTAGCGGAATTTAATTTGAAAATCAAACGTGGTCGCTTACAGGGAAATGAATCTCAGATCCGCTATTTTTTCATTCAATTGTTTTTTGGGGCGACGCCTTTTAAACAATTAGTCGCTGAAAATATCGATCCAGATATCAAAAATCTGCTTCAAATCATTCAGACTCGTTTAAAGACGCGTTTCAAGCCGTTTGAATATCAGCGTTTTTTCTTGATCTTGCGCGTGACGAAACGTCGTCTAGCTAGTGGTCAACGTGGTGCGACCCAAAACCTGCAAGCATTGGTACCAGCACTGATCAAAGAAAAAAGCTACCAGGCGATTCGCGAGATCTTTTTTCGCTATGTCAGCCGATACAGCTTTGCTTGGGATGAGACGGAGATCGTGTTGCTGTATTTATTTGTCCATAGCTTTGCGATCATTCCGTATAATTCAGATTTTTTTGCGGCGACCTATGAATCTTTTGAACAGCAACGCTTATTAGCTGATCCAAAAGCGCCGATCAATCAACTGAATCAAATGACATTAGCTTTTTTTGATCGTTTCTTAGTTTCTAAAAATTTCAGCGAGCATGATCAGCAAATCAAAAAATATTCGATCTTGCAGCTGAATTTATATCTTTTATATTTTGAAGGGGCCTATGTATATTTTGATCGGACCAGTATGTTTGAGTTGGAGAGTTTGGTCCCCGGCCAAAATATCAAACGTGAAAGTATTGCACTTGTAGCGGCATGTTATGAGTTATTAGACAAGCCGTTTGATCGTCATGGCAGTAAGGAAGCAACTTTATTTATGCGGCTTAGTGTGTTGCTGACTTATTTTTTGCGTAAATACCGTCAGAAGGTCTATATTGGAGTTGACCATCACAGTGACGAGCTGATGCGCGAGACATTGCTATTGTATTTACAAGATACGTTGCAAAGTGAAGGCATTTACGTTGAAGAAGCCAAAAGCGGTAAAGTCTATGATTTATTGCTGACTAATTCAGACATCGTGACCCCAACGATTGCGGCCGATGAACTTTTTGTGCTGACGGATATTGCTTCAGACAAGGAGATTTCTCAAATCAAACAACTGATCCAAGAAAAATTCGTGAAGACGAAAGGGAGTGAGTGAAGTGCGAACGATCATTGTCGGAGGCTCCCATGCTGGGATCACAGCCGCTAAAACGTTAAAAAAAATTGCGCCGGAAATGGACGTCGTCGTACTAGAAAAAACTTCGACTGTAAGTTTTGTAGCCAGCAGCATCAACCTCTATTTAAAAGGTGAACTGGCAGATTTAGCAGCAGGCTCTGTGGATACGCCAGAAGAGATCCGAGCGTTAGAAATCCACTTGGTCTTAAACGCAACAGCTACAAAAATTGATCCAGCTAAGCAAACAGTCACTTATAAAGAACACACACCGGCTAAAGTTGAATTGCAGACTTTGAGTTATGACTATTTGATTTTAGCTTTAGGTTCCAGTCAGTTCACGCTCCCATTTCATTCGAAAAAAATCGCGGAGCAAGTTCTGACCTATAAAAATTTAGCTGAATCACAACAGGTCTTACAGAAAATTTCTGACGCGCAAGATATCACGATCATCGGGTCAGGTTATATCGGGGTGGAGTTAGCGGAAGCCTTGAGTACCCAAGCTAAAAAAATTCGGATTTTAGAACGGATGGATACGCTATTATTTCGTTACTATGATAAAGAACCCGCACGCCAGATCAGCCAACGAATGCCAAAAAATGTTCAATTGAAATTGGATACACCAGTTTTGGATATCAACAGTACCGCTAAAAAATTAACGGTCGTGACCCCGCTAGAAAGTTTCAAAACGGATCTAGTAATCTACGCCGTCAATGCTCGGCCCAACAGTCAGCTCGTTAAAGATCAATTAGACTTGGATGCAGATGGTACGGTCAAAGTTAATGACTATTTGCAAACGAGTGATGAAAAGATTTATGCGATCGGGGACTTGATCAGTGTGCCGGTAGCTGGCGATGAACGCCGATATGTTCCGTTAGTATCCGGCGCGATCATCACGGGAACACTGGCCGCGGAAAATATCGTGTTTGGCAATCGTCGGATTTTCAAACCGATGCAACGGACTACGATGTCAGTAGTGTGGGGACTTTACATTGGAAGCACGGGCTTTACAGAAGACCAAGCGCCTTATTATAATTTAACAACGATCGCAGTAGAAAAAGAATTTACCGATCATGGTTTCAACGAACGAACCGGGAAAAAACTTTGGTTGAAATTAGTCTTCGAAAAAAATTCACAACGGTTGATTGGCGGACAACTGCTCAGTGAATTTGAAGAAACGAGTCTGATCAATTTGATTTCGATGTTGATTGAACAAAAATCAACGGTGCAAGATATTTTGGAAGCCGAATATTATTTTAGCCCGCTCTTAGCTCGCAAGAGTCATTATTTACGAGATTTAGCACTGCTTGCTTTAACAAAATTTTAACTGCTGAACAAGAGGCCAAAAGCAAATTTTTATTTGTTTTTGGTCTTTTGCTATAAAAAAAAATAAAAATTGTCACGATATTTCAAACAGTTGTAATTTTATGACAGGCACACATCAGAAAAGAAATTAAAATGAAGGCATAAAGATAAAGGAGTGAAGTAGTTATGAAGAAAAAATACTTTGCGTTATTAGCCGTCGGATTGTTTTCGACAAGTTTGTTAGCTCCGCTTTCTGTTTTTGCGGCAGATGATTCAGCAGCCACAAACCCAACACCAGCAACACCAGCAACTCCAACACCATCAAAAACAACTGGTGATGTGACATTCAATAAACCAGACGACAACGTAAAACCCGTTGACCCAACAGATCCATCAAAACCAGGTACTGATCCAGATAACCCAGGTACTGGTCAAACCGGTCCATTGACTCTTGATGCGGCGCCTAAATTGAGTTTTGGTACCCATGATATCGCATCTGGTTCTCAAACATATAATGCTGTTACACCAAAAACACCTTTCGTCCAAGCTTCTGACCGTCGTGGTCTTGGAACAGATGGGCAAGCACAAGGTTGGAACGTAACAGTTGCAATGAGTGACTTTACTAATGCAAGTAGCCAAACTTTACCAGGAGCTTCATTAGCTTTTGCTAGTGCTAGCGTCAAAGGTGCTACGACAACTCAAGGCACTGCTCCAACTTCATTAGATGTAGCTAGTTTAAGTAGTGCATCTGGTGCTACACCACTTTTAAAAGCTGATAAAGGTCAAGGTGCCGGTACTTGGGTATCTGTTTACGATCCTAATAACATCAAGTTGACAGTCCCTCAAGCAGCTGCTGGTAACTTTACTTCAACGCTTAGCTGGACAATCAACGCTTCACCAGTTCAATAAAATAAATTACTGTAACGGGAGCATCACTGTTTCCGTTACTATCTCTTTTAGAAAGGAAATGCGTTTATGGTAAATCAAAGTAAAAAAGTCCTAATACTTTTATTAGCGCTTTTTGGCACGACCTTAGCTGCGCCACAATTCGTCCATGCAGTCGAAGAATCACCTGGAGATTTCGGGGTGAAAGCCGAGCTGCCAGATAATCAAATCGATAAAAATATTAGTTATTTTGATTTGCTGGTAACGCCAGGACAAGAACAAACAATCAATGTAGTTGTACATAACGGCGCAGCTCAAGAGCGGACATTCGAAGTAAATGTCAATCCAGCTGTGACCAGTGATGGTGGAACCATCGATTACGGGCAAAAAGATGCCAAGTTAGATAAGACAGTGCCTTTTGATGTGCGTAAAGCAGTGACGTTAGAAAATAATGAAGTGACAGTCGGTGCGAATGCTGAAGCAAAAGTACCCGTCACGATCAAAGTGCCAAATAAAACTTTCAAAGGCCGCGTGTTAGCCGGTGTAAATGTCAGTCCGAAAGAGGCGGAGACGACGAAAACTTCTAGTAGCGGCAATAGTGTCAGTATCAAAAATAAAATCGGCTACAATTTAGCGATCGTTTTACAACAATCAAAAGACCCGGTCACGCCTGATTTAAAATTGTTAAGTGCAAAAGTGGCTTCGGTTAATGCTTTTCCAAATATCCAGCTGCACTTTCAAAATCCAACGGCGACGATCATCAGCGATCTCGTGTTTTCAACGAAGATTTACTACAAAGATAAACTCTTTATCAAAAACACGTCGAATCCTTACTTAGTCGCTCCAAATTCAAATTTTCATTTGAATCTAGGATTGGATAAACAAGCCGCGCAAGCCGGTGATTATACGGCGAAAGTCACAGCGAAAGATAAAGCGGGTCATGAATGGACATTCGATCAAGACTTTACGGTGAAAAAACAAAAAGCTGAGGCAGTCAACAAAGATTCTGTCGTCAAACCACAACAAAATAATAATTGGTTGATCATTGGTTTGCTGATCCTTGTGGTCATAGCGTTAGGTGTAATCATCTTCTTATTGTTGAAACGGAAGAAAAAAGAGGAGGATTAAAAGATGAAAGGGAAAACAGTCAGAAAAATCGTTGTTAGCTTAATGGTTGCCGGTCTGTTTGCCCCCTTGACTTCTTTTGCTGAAACCATCGAGACAACTGCCGGTATCCGATTTATTGATCCCAGCCCCGTACCCCACAATGATCAGACGATTGATCATGGGCAAGAAGATCCTCAGTCAAGCAATAATCAAAATCAGCCGGGCTCGCATGCGGCTGTCACGACGTCAAACAATGGTCTGGCACAAAATACGCCGAATCAAAATGCGGTCTATCCCATCACTAAAGGAACAGATTCAACGGGGAACAGCTTGCTCGATCGTTTAGCTCATGCGTATCCAAAAACTGGGAGTATCGAGGACAATTGGCTTTACATCGTCGCAGGCATTGAATTGCTATTGATTTTGCTATTAGTGATCACCAAACGAGCAAAGGAGGAGAAAACGAATGAAAAAAACAGTTAAACTCTTGCTGACTTTAGTCGTTTTTTCTGTGACTTTGCTGGTGGGGGTGAGAGGACTTGCAGCGGATGCGCCCAAGGTTTGGCCCACGGCACCATTAAGTCCAAGCACTGAATTTAATTTTTTAGGTTTACATTTATCTGGTACGGCAATTTCACAATCAAAAAGTGTTCAACCGTCTCTTACAACTAAATATACGCCTGAGCCTAATCAAAGTGATCCGTGGAAAGGCGGTACATTTAACGTTAATTGGTCTGACCAAGTAGATATTGCAGATGGAATCGGCAATTATGCTTCAGCACCACTTTATGGTTTTTCTTTTGTAGCCCACGTTAACTTATCACCAAACGTGACAGCTGATGATGTGTTGAATAGCATCGATTATCAAACAGCCTATTTAAAGATCGCAAATACGGATTTCCAATTGACATCAGATAATTTTGAAAAAATTGGTGATCACACGTTGCGCTTAACTTTGCGCCCGTGGAACGCTAAAAACTTATTGGGTGGAATTTGGAATTTGATCGTAAGTGGCGGCTTGAAAAAAAGTTTACCAGTCAATTTTAATGTAAACGTTGATGTTGCAAAAATGACAGAAATGGGTGCAACGGATGATACTTCTCCCAATAAAATGTTGACAAAAGGAAAGTTTCCTCCCGCTCAAGATAAGAAGTTTACGATGAGCGTTGATTTTTATGGCGCTGATCAGATTCATGAAGGGGCTGTAGGAATTTTAGGTCAGGCACCGTCTGGACGTGTTTACGCCAAACTCGACAGTCAAGGCAACATCATCCCTAGCAATCGCGTCTCGGCTTCAGTGGATACATGGAATAGTTATCTCTCTCCGGTCGACAATAAAAATGAATTTAATACGAATAAAGATGACAGTGAAGTCGTCTCAGGCAGTAATTTGAATTTGCCAGGTTCCTTTGGTGCACGAACATTGACGCCAAAACTTTCTGAAGGGGACTTTGCAGATTTAGATCAAGCCGATTCCCATCGATTTGATCGCGTCGTAAATTATTATACGAAAGAAAATGAAACGGCTGGCGCAAATGTTTCTCATACGCCGAATAAAACTAGTGGCTTGAATACGCCGACTGCGATTACTTATTCGGGGAATGATGCACAAGGCACGCCACTTTCACCAGTTGCTTTGACTGTCAATGATGCACACGAAAACAATGGTGAGATGACGATCGATAATTTGAAAAATAATGTGGATGATCATGGTATCTTTTCGGGCACAGCGATCCAAGCTGGACAGCCTTATCCGGTCGAAGCTAGTTGGACAGCACCTTATTTGAAAACAGGTCAGATCCACTATCGCTTAATTGATGCCACTAATAATAAACCGATCGCAGGTTATGAAGATAAAGTCTTTGCGGACGTTAAAAATACATCCGATAATACGGCGACACATTCGGCTTCCATGATGTTGCCGCCGCTACCGAAAGGACAGTACTTCTTCGACTTTAAATTAGTCGATGATTACGATCCTGACGCTAGCTTATGGAACTGGCAGATTCCTGAAAAAATGCCTTACACACCGATGATCACCGTGACCGATGTACCAAAAATTTCAGGTACCAATACATTGACTGATCTTGATACGAAAAAATCAGGCGATCAATTGACAGCCTATGCGGGCAATAAAATGCAAGAGACTGTTAATTATACTGTTGATGACATGTCCAATGGAAAATTGTCGAATCAAAAAATCTTAGTTGGGATTCCGAATCATACTACTTACGTCAAAGATAGTTTGACGTTTGAAGTTAACGGAAAAAAAGTCGATGTGACACCAACGACAGATGGTTCGACTATGACTATTCTGGTCAATGAAGAATTAAAAGCCGGTGCCAAGCTCACGGTAAATTATCAATACACAGTTGATCAAGTCCAAAAAGTCGACATCCAGACGTTACATCCACAGTTTGCGGCAAATGTGACCGTTGATTCTGGAAATGGTCAGTCGCAGATGACTTTAGCTCCGGTTATCTTGAATAATTTCACTTTCCATGTACCAGGCGAGGAGTTCAAGTTTTCGAAAGTGCCCGCGAATTTTACCTTTGGGAAGAACATTACGAAACCTTATATACCAGTTGAGTTACCGATGCAAAGTTCTGATTTTTCATTTGATGTAGTGAATACTCGGGTCGGAACAAATTCAGATCATTGGCAGATCACGGCTGCGTTAAGTAAGGAATTCCAAACGACAGATGGTTCTGTCTTGCTGGGTGCAAAATTATTTTTCAATCAAGCTGGTAAAAAAGTTGAGATTGGAAAAGATAGCGCGAGTCCGATCTATACCTACGATGGCCAACAGAAAGGTGAAATCCCCGTCACCTTTTCTGATCAAGATAAATTGAGCTTGCAAGTTCCACCTGATCCGAACATTCAAACAGATACGCCTTATACTGGTGAGATCAATTGGCAATTGACTAATGGACCAGGTGAGTAGCCCAACTCAAAAAAAATACTGCGACGACTTCTCCCTAAAGTTGTCCGCAGTATTTTTTTTTTGAGATGAGGGAAGGAAACTTGGGATTTTAATGTTTCTATGATATTTAGTGTCCGTACTTATTTGAGTAACAACACTAAATATCGTAGGAACTCTTTTGTTCGGTTAATTTGTGAAATAAGAAAAGAGATATTTGCTTTTTTACGGATGATAATAATTTAGAAAAATAAAAATAACGATCTGCTTTGATTGGAAGTAAATCCAAGAAAAATTATCTTCTATATGATAAGTTCTGTTTATCTGCGGAAAATGTCTGATTTTTTCGATAAAGTGTAGGATTTTAATTCACAATTTTTGTTATTTCTATTCTCTGATGGATCTAGAGTACCATATTACATAAATAACAGTAAATAAATTGGGAGCAAAATAAGTAGAAATGTAAGCGCTTTAGTAATAAGCTGTGCTTGTGAAAGGGGATGTGAGATTGATTAACTAAGAAAATTTGGTCACTTTAGAAATTGCTCAAAGTATTGAAAAAAATGAGTAATGCTTTGCTGGGTTTTGACCGAGCTTTTGAAGGTGAAAAAGGGGTGATGAAGAAAATGAAAGATGAACTAGAAGAAAAAAAGCTGAGTGACTATATCAAAGAGCCACTTATTTTTGTGCAAGCTGACTTTAAAACGAGTGAGGAATTATTTGAACAATTGTATCACGAAGCAAAATCACTCGGCTGGGTAACCGATGATTTTCTAGAGCGGATCAAAGTGCGGGAAGCAAACTTTCCAACCGGGCTCCAATTAGTGAATCTCGGCGCTGCGATCCCACATACAGATGCAGAATGTGTGTTGAATGAATTTGTGGCAGTCATTACAAATGGCAATAAGATCCCTTTCAAACGGATGGATGACAGTAATCAAATCGTTGAGTCGGATGTCGAATTTGTCTTAGGATTGAATCAGCCGCATGCACAATTGGCCATGCTCCAATCGTTGATGGGTGTTTTACAAAACGAGAGCCTTTTATCAGAATTATTATTGGCTTCAACACCGCAAGAAGTAATCGAGATTTTTCAAAGAAATGACTTATAAGAATAATTATTAAAGGAGAGACTTAGCATGAAAAAGATCAAAGTTTTAGTTGCCTGTGGTGCCGGGATCGCAACCTCGACAGTGGTGATGCAAAAAGTGGAAAATTTGTTAAGTGAAAACGGTGTAGATGCGGATGTACAACAAATTAAAATTGCGGAAGCTGCATCAAAACAAGATGACGCTGATATGTTGATTTCAACAACTATTTTGCCAACGGAATATAGAATTCCAGCTGTTACTGCTTTGGGTTATATCAGTGGTGTTGGGATGGATAAATTAGATCAAAAGGTCTTAGACATAGCTAGAAAGGCAGCTTCAGAGAGATAGACATGGAGAGGAGGAGAAGTGATGAAAGCGATCAACGATGTAGTACAGTATGTTTTAAACTTAGGGCCTTCTGTAATGCTTCCGATCATGATTTTGATTATTGCCTTAATTTTTAGAGTGCCTTTTAGTAAAGCTTTGAGATCAGGATTAACGATTGGTATTGGTTTTGTAGGAATTAACTTAGTTATTGGTGTCTTATCAGACAACTTAGGCCCCGCTGCCCAAGCGATGGTAAAGAGATTTGGATTTCATTTAACGGTTATCGATACTGGTTGGCCTTCAGCGGCTTCAGCGGCGTGGGCAGCTCCTGTTTCTGCTGTTTTGATCCCTATTTGTTTGTTTGTGAATGTAGCACTTTTACTGTCGAAAGTAACGAAAACATTAGATATTGATTTATGGAATTATTGGCATTTTATTGCAGCAGGAGCAACGGGTTATATTGTGACGAATGGTAATTGGATTTTTTCAATTATTTGTGCGGTGATTTATGAAATCGCATGTTTGATTATTGCGGATAAGACGGCTCCATTAGTAGCGAAGTTTTACGGGCTTGAAGGCGTAAGTCTGCCTACTGGCTCTACTGATGCCTTCGGGTTAGTAGGTATTCCTATTGGCATACTTATTAGTAAAATTCCGGGACTTAATAAATTACACGCTGACCCGGAATCGATTCAAAAAAGATTTGGTATTTTTGGTGAGCCGATGATGATGGGAATCATTATTGGCGCTGCGATTGCTGCTTTAGGTGGATATGATATCGGCGGAATCATGAAGATGGGTATCAATATGGGTGCCGTCATGTTCTTGATGCCACGAATGGTTAAGATTTTGATGGAGGGGTTAATTCCTATTTCCGAATCAGCACGTGACTTTTTACAAAAACGCTGGGGAGATCGCGAGATTTACTTAGGGATGGATGCGGCCATTACGACGGGGCATCCTGCTAACTTAGCAACGGGATTATTGTTAGTTCCAATCACCTTGTTTTTAGCAGTTGTGTTGCCAGGTAATAAAGTTTTGCCTTTTGGTGATTTAGCCACTATTCCTTTCTACGTTTCTTTGATTGTTGCGCATCGTAAAGCAAATATTGTTCAATCTGTTATTACAGGTACTGTTGTAATCGCTTTCGCATTGTGGATGGCGACGAACTTCGCTCCTGTTCATACGGAGATGATGAGAGGGGTATACAAGTTTCCGAAGGGTGCTACGATGGTATCGACTCTAGACATGGGGGGGAATTTCTTGAATTGGGTTATTTTGAAGTTTTCACAATTATTTGCCGGGGTTCTTTAATTAAGTAGGTGAAATTCTAAAAATAAGGATTTATATTTTGATAAGGGGATGTTGTTTTATGAAAGCAGCACTTTTAGAAGGGTTAAATAAATTTGAGGTAACGGACATTGAAAAACCTAAACCCAAAGAAAATGAAGTGCTTGTAAAGGTAAAGGCGGCAGGTATTTGTGGATCGGATATTCATAAAATGCGGACGGAATGGAAATATGCATTGCCTATGGTAACAGGGCATGAATTTTCAGGTGTAGTGGAGGAAGTTGGATCAAACGTAACAAATGTAAGTGTAAATGATCGAGTTACTGTGGTACCTTTTATCCCTTGTTATGAGTGTCCCTATTGTAAAGCAGGCAAGTTCCAATTATGCGAGAACTATCAAATGATCGGATCACACCGCTATGGTGGTTTCGAAGAATACGCAGTTGTACCAGATACGAATGTCATAAACATTGGAGACAAGATTAGTTTTGAAGAAGCAGCGATGATTGAACCCTTAGCTGTGGCGGCGCATGGCGTCATGGGGATTGAGCCTCACATTGGAGATACAGTTGCCGTATTCGGTCTAGGAACAATTGGGATTCTAACCACTCAATGGTTGCGTTTAGCGGGTGTTAAAAAAATTATCGGGATTGATATTGATCCTTTTAAACTAGAAGAAGCAAAAGAATATGGGGTCACGGATACAATCAACTCCTTAGAAGAACCTTTAGAAGAAAGAATATTTGAACTGACGAACAATATGGGTGTGGATATTGCGTTAGAGTGTGCGGGATCAAAAATTACTGAGGAACAATGTTTATTGATAACCCGAAAAGGTGGGAAAATCGGCTATCAAGGGATTGCGTATTCTGATGTACTTTTGCATCAACGAGCGTTTGAAAATATTTTCCGCCGAGAGTATGAGATTAAAGGATTTTGGAATTCCTATTCTGCGCCATTTCCGGGTAAAGAGTGGGTACATTCAGTTGAGTTCATTGAGCAAGGCAAGATAGAGCTTAAAAGTTTAATTTCCCATCGATTTAAATTGCAAGATATTCAGAGTGCGTTTAACTTAACTGTGAATCAAGAGGAGTCGTATAACAAAGTCATGATATTGCCGGAAAGCTAACTGGAGGCGTATTTAACAAGTAATGGTAAAATCAAAGTTATGTTGGAATTAACCCTTGATAAATTTTAAAGTTAAAACGTGGTCACTAACTAATAAACGGTGACCACGTTTTTTGCATTGTAGATATAGAGTTATAAATCTTGTGAATCAAATGAATTTATTCAGCTTTTGTTAACGAATAATAAACTCATAACCAACTGGGACTCGGGTAGTCGCTTCGGTAAATAATAAATCGACCGCTGTTTGGCCGCATTTTTTTTAATGGTGTTCGATCGTGGGAAAGTGTAAAAAATCACTGATGATCAAATTGTCGCGACCGATAAGTTTACTTTTTGTGATCGCCGGATAACTTTTCAAAATCCCAGCCGCAACGAGATCGCTATTGGTTAAGATCCCATCGCAGTGTTGGGTGGCTAAAAGTTTTCCCGCCGTCACACCAGCTGCTTCGTTGAAACAATTCCAAGCGACTTGCTCAATCGTAAAGTCAGGGAAGAATTTACGGGTGAGTTCTAAGGTGATCTGCGAGTTGTAACTGATATTTTGATCACGACCAAGCGTGACCCCGATTTTTTTGACGCCTTGATTTTTTAAATAGTGGAGAGCTTCAGTTAAAGAATCTTTGCGGTTGATGTAGGCACAAGAAAAATCAGCAACTTGTTCGCAAAATACGATCTTGCCATAATGTTGATAAGGTTTGATCAGCTCAAGTTCATTGGCGCGTGAAGTGATGACAAGTCCGTCAAAACCTTTGGCCGCAAACTCTTGTAAATAATTTTTTTCGGTCTGCGGCTCATAATTAGTTGGCAGTAAGGTGACTTTAAATCCACGGGCAAAAGCGGCTTCGATGATCCCACTCAACAATTGATCAAAATAAGGATGATCGGTGTAAGGCACGACGACCCCGATATTTTTTGTTTGGCCGTAGCTTAAATTGCGCGCCATGTGATTGGGCACATAATCCAGTTCTTTGATCACCTTTAAGATTTCGCGGCGTTTTTGGTCACTCACATAAGGATGATTGTTCAACACCCGTGAGACCGTTGACACCGAGTATCCCGTTTTTTTAGCAATGTCGCGAATCGTCGTCACAGTATCCCACCTAGTTTAGCATCAGTTTTTCTTGTAAATAGTCTATCACACTCTCACCAAATTCAAAAAAAGTATATTGCGTTTCATTGACGGTAAAGCGGACTGTTTTTGCGCCAAGATAAAAATCTGCTTGTAAGTTTTCCACGAATTCGAGCGGGATCTTTTTTTTCAAGGCACGTTTGAAACCTTGATCGATTTTTAGCACTAAAGTGTCAGCGTCAAATTGCAATTGAGCAAAATAATAATCAGAATGGGTGGCAGTTAAGATGTTTACGTAAGTATTCATAGTAAGTTCCTCCTTAAATTTTTACTGCTTCAAGTAAGCTGCTGTCCAGTTTGGAACGGCGCTCTTCTTGTTTACGAACTTAGTATAAAGTGTGGAACGCGTTCCAGTGCAAGGAGAAAGTTTTCAAAGCAGAGAAATTTTTCAATAACAGGTAGAATAGAAGTAAGTTAAAGTAGAGAAAGAAGTGAATCGATGAAATTTTTTGAACGAGCATTTCAAGTCGGGTATCCTGAAGTTGATGCTTTTAAGCGAGTGAAGTTGAGTCAATTGATCGAATGGTGTACGACGGTGTATTATGGATTCGGTGAGCAAGTCGGAATCGATGAAGCTTATTTGCAACGTGTCGGCGGCAATTGGATCGTGGATGAAGCAGCAGCTGAATTCACTGCTTATCCTCGTTATCACGATCGAATCTTAGTTCGAGGTAGTGTCGAAAGTTATAATCGATTTTTTGTTTACTGGCAGTTTGAAATTTTAAATGACGAACAGCAACTATTAGGAACGATCCAATTGGCTATGTCACTGCTGGATCTTAAAACACGCAAATTAGTTATGATCCCCACGGAATTGGGTGCAGCGTTTGAAGCAGAAAAAAGCGATCATATCAAACGTTTTGCCAAAACGGAGCTTGAGGGGCTGTCGACTGAACCCAACTTTGAAGTGACGCCACGGTTTAGTGTGCTGGATTACAATGGACATGTTTTTAATGGTCATTATTATGATTGGTGGCAAGATAGTTTGCCGTTAGATTTTTTGCAAACGCATATCCCTCACACGATCACGGTGCGTTTTGAAGAAGAGATCCGTGCACAAGAAACAGTTGGGATTTTTTTGAAGCAGATCAATGAGACTTCTGTGCATGCGGTTAAAGGCAAAAATCTCAAAGCTGTCGCGACGATTAATTGGCAACTGGATGAAGTAAATTAGGAAAAGAAAGCAGGAATAATATGGCAGAGATGCAAACAACTTTAACCTTTAAACGTGGGTTGACGGTAAAAAATCGGCTCGTGATGGCACCGATGACAACGAAGATGAGTTTTTATGATGGCGTCGTCACACAAGATGAAATCGATTATTATGCGCTTCATTCTGGTGAAGTCGGGATGGTGATCACGGGAGCGGCTAACATTCAAGCAAATGGCAAAGGCTGGGAAGGTGAATTAGGAGTCGAAGCGGATTATCAAATCCCCAATTTAGCCAAACTAGCTGCCGCTATCAAAAAAAATGGGACGAAAGCCATTTTACAAATTTTCCATGCCGGTCGCATGACCGATCGATCTGTCTTACGGGGCGAGCTGCCAGTCTCAGCTAGTGCAGTGGCAGCGCAACGCGCCGGCGCCGAGACACCACGAGAATTAAGTGAGATAGAGATCCAACAAGTAATCGAAAATTTCAAACAAGCAACGTTACGAGCGATTAAAGCGGGCTTTGACGGGGTAGAGCTTCATGGTGCCAATACGTATTTGTTGCAACAATTTTTTTCTCCTCATTCAAATCGCCGAACGGATCAATGGGGCGGTGATCGGCAGAAACGTTTCCGCCTGATCGAAAAAGTCGTGCAAGTCGTGACGCAGGAAGTAGCAGAAAGCGGCGCTGAAAACTTTATCGTCGGCTATCGTTTCTCCCCTGAAGAAATCGAAACACCAGGAATTCGGTTTGAAGATACGTTGTATTTAGTTGATCAATTGAGCGAACTAGCATTAGATTATTTACATGTTTCGTTAAGTCAGTTCGATCGGATCGCACAAAGCCCCGATTACCATGAACGACCTATGATTGCTTATTTACAAGCTAAAATCGCTGGACGCGTACCATTGATCGCTGTTGGAAATGTGCAAACTAAAGCAGACATCACAACATTATTGCAGATTGCTGATTTAGCAGCGGTGGGGCAGTCATTGTTGATCGATCCGCATTTTGTAGCAAAAATCTTCAACGATCAGGAAGAACTGATTCGTCGGAAATTGAATCGCTATGACTTAGACGAATTGAAAATTGGCAATGGAGTTATGAGTTTTTTAGAACAGATGATGCCGGAACGAATTATTTAATCAAACTTTCATGTTTGAAATCATAAATGAATTAGAAAATGAATGATCAGAAAGACTTGTTTTGCTTAGTTGCGAACAAGTCTTTTTTGCTAGGATCAGTTATTTTTGCTTTTGCTACCAATTAGAAAAAATAAAAAACTACTCAAAAATGAAAAGCTTGTGAAAAAAATCTTTTTCTGCTATTAGTAGCAAAAAAGTTTTGGTATACTGAGGGCGCGTAAGAAAGCGCATCAAACATTTTAAGCAGAAGGAGTGTTTTTAAATGAAAAAAGTATTTAAGGGCGTTATGTTGGTCTTTTTTGCCGCTTTTTTAGTGGTTCTAGGTGGCTGTTCAAAGAGTAACGCGGAAGATCGAGCAAATGATGATATCAAATGGCAATTTATCAGTCCAGCTGATATGAAAAAAGTGGTCCAAACAGAAGACACATCCAATTATCAAATCTTAGACATCCAGCCGAAAAAAGATTTCGCCAAAGGACACATCCCAGGTTCCATCAGCGTGCCCGCTTATCCAGTCGACACGAAAGAGTTAGAAAAATTAGTCGTGGATGCGGCACCTAAATTCAAAGACGGAAAAAATCCGATCTATGTCGTTTGTCCTGGTGGTGGCGGTGGTGCCAAACGTTCGATTTCACTTTTGATTGACGAAGGAATCGCTAAATCACGTTTGTACATCGTGGAAAATGGCGCGAAAAAATGGCCGTATAAAGATGACTCAACAGTTTGGGTCGCAGATTAACAAAGTTTGAGCAGGAGCTAAGGTTCCTGCTTTTTTATTGTAAAGCGGTCTTGAAGTGAAACGGTAGAAATGCAGAAAGAAATAAAAATATTTTGGGAAAACATTGCGACTGTCGGTAGGATTGGTTATACTCGATGGAGAAAACATTCACATGATAACAGGAGGTGAAGGAAATGATGAAATGGTTCAAGCAATGACTTTGAGTAGTCCATACACTTAGAGTTTCTAAGCTAGTCGACTTACAAATCTTTTCCTTCAGATTTTCCTGCTGCTGGACAGCCTACCCGATGCGATAGGATCAGTGTGTTCAAAATGATTGAAGACAACGTGTGATTGCAGTTGATTATTTGATGGGAAAAGCATGCTCATTTACGCATGTTTCTTTTTTGTGTGTAAAAATTTTTGGTAGCTGACTAGCGCCAAAAAACAAACGAGGTTTATGAGAGCTGATTTTTAACTAAAAAATTTGTTTCTTAAAAACGAAAAAGGATGCCAGTTCCACTTAGCGCTTTAATTATTTAGTGGAATGGTATACGGCTTGAGAAACAGTAGAAATTTTTAACTAAAAATTTGTTTCTTAAAAACGAAAAAGGAGAATTCCCATGAAAAAAATCGCTGCAATTGTAAGTTGTCTTTTTTTGACTGCAATCGTTGTCACGTTTCATAGTACTGAAAGTCAGGCGGCTACGTCACATTTAGTCAAAAGCGGTGAAGTCACCGCGACGGATTTTTTCATCAATGCTAAGCAAGCTAAAGCCCAATTAAAAGAAAAGCCACAAACGGTGGTGATCGAAGCGTCTTACGGTGAAGGAAAAAATTACCACAAAGCGCATCTGCCAAATGCAGTTCATCTTGATACGATGGCAATCGAAACAGAAAAAAATAATTGGAATATCTTACCCGCTAAAACAAGTGCGAAGGCTTTTTTAAAAAAAGGTGTGACTAAAAATACGCCCGTCTTGATTTATTCCGATGATGTCAATGCGGCTTCCCGTGTTGCCTTTGTCGCGTACTGGCTTGGTGTAGATCAAGTCAAGATCTTAGATGGTGGCTTGAAGGCTTGGGAAAAAGCGGATTATCAAACGGAAAAAGGTGACGTCAAAGCAAAAGTCGCAACTGATTTTGGTGCCACGGTCCCAGGTCGTCCCGAAGCGTTGATCTCAACTTCAGCTGATCTGCTAAAAGCAAAAGAACAAAATCCCGATTTAGTCTTAGCTAGCACGCGGAGCTGGAAAGAATTTACCGGTAAGACGAGTGGCTATGATTATATTAAAAACGCGGGTGAACCAGCTGGCGCAGTTTATGCGAAGTCCAGCAAGACAAGTGCCGATGTTGCCTATTTAGTGAACAAAGACATGACAGTCAAAGATCCGACGAATATTTTTGCGGACTGGCAAAAGTGGGGCATCACCCCCGATAAAGAAGTTGCTTTTTACTGCGGGACAGGTTGGCGAGCTGCGACTGCTTTTTTCATCACCAAGCAAGCGGGCTGGCAAAACGTTAAACTGTTCGATGGTGGGTGGTATGACTGGGATAAAGCTCATCAAAAAGACCCTAGTAAGTATCCTGTCCAAGTCGGAGATCCGCGGGACAAAGATAACGTGAAGATCTTGAATTAATGCTGAAAAAATTTTTATTTGGCTTAGTGCACGGGTTGCAGTTGGGCTGTCTCGGCGCGATTTATCTCCTTTCAGATCTTTATGCAAATCATCTAGGCTTTATGCGCAATGTGTCTTTTTATCAGGAAGAGTTTATGCAAAGTCTTGGCGCGAAATTTTTGTTGCCGCTTAGTTTAATTTTTGTAGCGGTGGCAGTTTGGTTCTTTGTTCACCACAAAAAATTTGAAGCGGGGCTATTCATCATCATGACATTAGTTTTCAGCAGTTGGCAAATTTTTTTCAATTTAGAAACGCAACCGATTTATTATTTGATCAGTTCTTGTTTGTTCGTTGTTTGCTTGTTGCAATTTTGGTTGGCTTTGGCCAGTAGAAAGGAACACCATCGATGAAATATTCGCAAAAAACTCGCGACCTCAGTCAGTTGATCGCTGAAAATTGTACGTCATGCAAACGTTGTATGAAAGACTGTCTGTTTTTACAAAAATATTGTGATGATCCGCAAGAATTATTTGACCGATTTTTAACGGAAGATCTCGATCCAATCGTGCCGTATTCTTGCTTGTTGTGTGGTCGCTGTACGGTGGTGTGTCCGTTGCAACTAAAATTAGACGAAGCCTTTTTAGCGATGCGGCAAGATTTAGCAAAAGAAAAACTGCCGCTGAAACAATTGAAAAGTGTCC
The DNA here is from genome assembly GCF_902706605.1 of Enterococcus sp. CSURQ0835. Classification (GTDB taxonomy): domain Bacteria; phylum Bacillota; class Bacilli; order Lactobacillales; family Enterococcaceae; genus Enterococcus_A. Next base: position 41,261 of record NZ_CACSLH010000014.1, read on the forward strand.
GCGTACATCAGTGGCTTTCTACTAGCCGCTTGTTTTGTGGTTGGAATCTAGGAAAGAAGGCGGACAAATGAGATACGGATTTATGGCGGGCTGCTCGTTAAGTTCCACTTCCCCGGAACGCGTCGGGCAAGTCATCGCGGATTTGAAAAAAATTTATCCAGAGCTAGCTGTGATTCAAGCGTGTTGTGGTAAGCCGACGAAAATGATCGGTGAGCAAGCTGCATTCAAACGTCGCTTTGGACAATTAACGGACAAAGTCGAAGCAGCTGAGATCGATGAGCTGATCGTAGCTTGTCAAGGTTGTATCAAAGTGATGCGAGAAGAAAATCAATTCAAGACGAGCTCCTTGTGGGTGAAACTGGCGGAAATGGGTTTGCCAAAAGAATTTGTAGGTAAAGCGCAAGCCAGTGATGTCATTTTTTCGATCCAAGATTCTTGTCCCACCAAAGATATGCCTGAGATCCATGAAGCGGTGCGTTACTTGTTGAAGGAATTAGGCTATGAAGTTAAAAAAAGTCGGTTGACTGGAAAAAATACGATGTGCTGTGGGATGGGCGGGATGTGTGGCGTCTCAAACCCGCCGCTAGCAAAAGAGATCGCGCAAAAACGGGTCCATGATTTTAAAACCGATCACATCGTCACTTATTGTGCCAGTTGTACGTCTGCGATGCAGTTAGGTGGCGGTCAAGCGTGGCATTTATTAGATCTGATCTATGGTCCAGTCGTTGATTCGACTACTACTTGTGCGCCTCATCCGTTGAGAAAGCCGCTTAAAGCATGGGCTAATCGGTATCAAACAAAACGAATCATTGAAAAGGGGTAAGAGTTTTTTATGAAGAAATGGGTCTTAGGAACGTTCGTGACTGTTAGTGCGGTGGCTCTTTTGGCTGGCTGCAAGTCAGGCAATAGTGAGTCGAGTAAACAAAACCAAACGGCAGATTCGATCACGAATTTCAAACAAGCCGAAAAAAAAGCACGCGGCAAGACCGTGACTTTTTACGGTTATGGTGGTGACGAGAAAGCCAATCAATGGGTAGACGAAGTGGTGACCCCAGCGATGAAAACGAAATATGATGTGACCGTCAAACGTGTTCCGATGGATATCAATGAGATTTTAAATAAGTTGTCGACTGAAAAAGAAGCCGGCAGTAAAACAGGTGATATCGATGTCATTTGGATCAATGGCGAAAATTTTTACACAGCGAAACAAGCTGGACTTTTATACGGACCGATCACCAACAAAGTGGACTCTTTTGAAAAATTGATGGATACAAAAGGTCACGCTGCAAAATATGATTTTGGCGTGAAAACAGAAGGTTATGAAGTTCCTTATGGTACCGCCCAAATCGTCTTTGGCGGTGATAAAGAAAAATTTACGGCGGGCTTTCCAACGAGTACCGAAAAATTATTAGACTACGCGAAAGCAAATCCCGGTAAGATCACTTACACGGCACCACCAGAATTTACCGGCAGTGCGTTTGTCCGAAATGTGATTTGTGACATCGTCGGCTATGAAAAAGTGGAAGCAGCACCTGCTACGAAAGCGGGTTTATACAAAGTCATCAAACCAGGCTTAGATTATTTGAATACGATCAAACCTTATTTGTGGCAAGCTGGGAAAACCTATCCCAAGACACCGGCAGAACTGGATCAAATGTTTGCAGCGGGCCAAGTAGACATGACGTATAGTTATTCTCAAATGCACATAGCTGAAAAACGCAGCGATCAAGAATTTAAAGACACGACGGAATCTTTCTTGTTTGATAAGGGAACGATCGCCAACCAAAATTATTTAGCGATCGCCAACACATCAAAAGAAAAAGGCGCCGCCCTAGCTTTGATCAATGAGATGACAAGTGAAAGTGCGCAATTGAAAAAAGCGGAAGCCAAGTACGGCTATAGTATCCCACCGTTTGATCCGCAAAAATTATCTCCAGCAGCAAACGAACAATTAGCTGCTCTTTATAAAAATCAAGGGGTCCCAACGCTGCAAGAATTAGATGCAAAACAGATCCCAGAAGTGCAAGCGAAGAAAATCCCGCTCATCGAAGCTTTGTGGAAAGAACATGTCTTGCATGAATAAAAAATTTTTCTTAGTTTTGCCGTTTCTACTTTTGAACAGTGTGATCTTAGTGGTCGCGCTGTTTAAAATGGTGCGGCTTTCATTAGGTATTTATCCTTTGATCGGCTTACATAAAATGACCTTTGCGTATTATCAAGAACTGGTGACCAATAAATTATTTTTTACTTCGGTCATCAATAGCTTTTGGCTCGCCATAGTCGCTACACTATTGGCACTAGTGATCGGGTTAGCCGCCGCTTTAGCGTTAGCTAAAAATGACAATTGCTTAGTACACGGATTCTACCAATTGCCCATTACGTTCCCTCATTTGATCGTGGCGTTGATGATCATGCAGTTGTTCAGTCAAACGGGACTTTTTTCTCGGCTAGCCTATCACTTCGGCTTGATCCAACAGATCGGAGAGTTTCCGCTTTTGATCCATGATGATTTGGGCATCGGGATCTTGCTTGTTTTTTTATATAAAGAGATCCCTTACGTAGCGGTGAGTGTTTTAGCGATCGTAAAACAGTTGCAAGGTGGGTATCAAGCAGTCGCGTATAATCTTGGGGCTAGTAAGCGGCAAACTTTTTTTAAAGTCACATTGCCACTGTTGCAACCAACACTTGCGACATTGTTTATTATTTTATTTTGTTTTACCTTTGCCTCATTTGAAGTTCCATTTTTATTGGGCAGTCCGAAAAACGAAATGATCGCGGTGACCGCCTATGATCTATTTACGCAAGCTGACCTTACGACGCGCCCCCAAGCTTTCGCGTTAAATGTTGTCATGACTTTGATTTGTGTCATCGTTTCGGCTAGTACGCTATGGATCAGCTATTTATTGCCGGGAGGAAGGAGAGGCCGATGAAAAAAGTGAGTTTCAATTTGCTTAGTTGCGGCTTGATCGCATTGCCGTTAATCGTCTTAGGCTTGTGGGCCGTCAATGGTAAATGGATGTACCCCGCGATTTTTCCCAGTGAATACAGCTTGCAGAAGGTCGTCTCAGCTAGTCAAGAGCCTAATTTCTGGCCAGCTGTGCTCAATAGCTTGTTCTTAGCGAGCGGTGCGACACTTTTGACTTTAGTTATCGCACTTCCCGCGGCAAAATTTTTCGCATTTCAAACGTATCTGTCTAGCAAAATAGTGGAGCTGATCATTTATGTGCCGTTTATTTTACCTGCCATTGCGCTGATCACTTCGACGCAAACCGTCATGATCCAGTTGCATTTGACTGGGACGTTCACCGGTATCTTATTACTGCACACGTATTTTATGTTGCCGTATGCGTTGCAGATCTTAGTGGAAAGTTATTTAAAAATGGGTACTGGGTATGAGCAGACCGCTCGCGCATTAGGAGCAGGTGGTGGCCAAACTTTTTTTCAAGTGACTTTCCCGCTCTTACGTCCGGGAATTGCAACAGCAGCCGGGCTAGCGTTTATCGTTTCATTTAGTCAATACTTACCGACTTTTTTCATTGGCGGCGGCAAGATCATCACATTGCCGCTGATTTTATTACCGTATGCCAACAATGGTCGATTTGGGATCGCTGCAGTGGATAGCCTCGTCTTTTTATTAGCTTGCATGTTAGGCGTCTGGGGTTGGAAGTTATTGATAGGAAGGAATCGTTATGAGTGTAATCGTAAATAATGTCAGCTTACGTTATGGCAAAAAACAAATCTTAGCTCCGCTTTCTTTTGAAGTTGGTGCAGGTGAACTAGTGACTTTGTTTGGACCTTCAGGAGTGGGCAAGACCAGTTTATTAAAAATCATCGCTGGCCTACAAAAGCCCAGTGCTGGAACGATCTCTTTTACCGAAAATTTTTCGGCCGCTGATACGGTGCTGGTCTTTCAAGATTTTTGGCTGTTTCCGCATTTAACTGTTTTTGAAAATATCGCATTTGGCTTAAAAGTCCGCAGACAAACCAAAGCGCTGATCCAAACAAAAGTGACTCAGATCATAAAACGGTTTGAATTGATTGGGTTAGAACAACAGTATCCGGATCAATTATCTGGTGGGCAAAAACAACGAGTCGCGTTAGCTCGTGCACTTGTTTTACAGCCTAAATTATTATTATTAGACGAACCATTCTCTAGCTTAGACAGTAATTTACGCCACGCGATGCGACAGTACTTATTGGATCTAAAGGCAGAATTTGGCTTTGGAATCATCTTAGTCACCCATGACCAAGACGAAGCGTTTTATTTATCTGATCGACTCGTCGTATTGTTAGACGGAAAAGTCCAACAGATCGCTCCACCGCAAGAGATTTATTATCGACCAGCTAACCAAAAAGTCGCTGAATTTATCGGAGCGATGAATTATTTGTCTGGTACGGTGACGGGAACGACATTTCAAATCGGAGACAGTCAGTTAACCGTTCAAAATCCGCAGCAGCTGACGGGATCTGTCCAATTGTTAGTTCCTTTTGGCACGCGAGTGACGTTTGATGGGACATTACCTGCGCGAGTCACGAAAATCACGTGGCGGCCAGGCGGTGATCAAGTGGAATTTGTTAGTTACGGCCAGTCGTTTTGTTTAGAACCGATCACGGCTGAATTAAACGTGGGGAGTATGGTTCACTTGAAATTACCTGAGACATTGCAGGTGATCCTAAGATGAAATTTTCAATCGTGATCCCAACATTAAATGAAGAAAAAAATCTAGCGCGGTTGTTAACGCAACTCCAACAGATCCCGACTACTTCTAGCTTTGAGATCATTGTAGTAGATGGTGGAAGTCATGACCAAACGGTAGCGGTAGCTGAACCGTACGCTAAAGTTTTTACTTCACCTGTCAAAAGCCGTGGCGCGCAATTAAAATTAGGCGCGGAAAAAAGTTCCGGTGAGTATTTATGGTTTTTACATGCGGATAGCCAGCTAGTTGATGATACAGATCTATTTGCGGCGATGGCGGCTCGTTTAATGATTCCAGGAGTCAGTGCTGGTTTTTATCGCCTTGTCTTCGATCAATCAGATTGGTTTTTCCGTTATTTAGCGGTGACTTCCACGTGGCGCGGGCGTTATTTAGGTTTGATCTTTGGTGATCAAGGATTGTTTGTTAAACGAACGTTTTACCAACAAGCTGGCGGTTTTCCAGCTGTTCCATTGATGGAAGATTGGGTGCTTAGTCGACAACTGAAAAAATTGGGGCGATTTTATTACTTGAAGATCCCCCTTTATACATCCAGTCGCCGTTTTGCAGCCGGCAAGTTGCGCACTCATTTGAAGATGCACACGATCAAACTTTTATTTTTACTTGGAAGATCACCTGAAGAATTAGTGCAGCGTTATAACAAGGAGCGAAAAAAATGATCGAAAAAATCAAACGTTACCTCCAAATCAAACAGTTGGGGCCTTACTTAGGGTTGCAAGAGCCGGTGACTGTTACGTTTTTAGCTCAAGGCGAGTACAATCAAAGTTTTGTCATCAGTGATGGCATAAAAAAATTCGTCTTACGGTTGAACTACGGCAGTCAGTTACAAGTAGCAAATCAAATTGCTTATGAATACGGTGCTTTGAAATGGCTTGAGCGCTCCCATTGCACGCCGAAAGTCTACTATCTGGATGACAGTCAGACTTTTTTTGCTCAAGGATTGTTGATCATGGAATTTTTAGCGGGTGAGCCATTAGATTATCGGACCGATCTGTTAGCAGCCGCTGAGATCTTTGGTCAGATTCATGGCTTAGAAATCGATGCCGCTGCCAATCAACAGTTTGTAGCAGAAAAAACCGATCTCTTGAGTGCTCGAGTGAGGGAATGTGCGCGTTTGTTGGAGCCAGTCTTTCAAAGTGCGGTTATCTCTTCTGAAGTGAAACGACTTTTACAACAAGCTTGGCAACGGTGTGATGCAGCTTGCGGGCAAGAAAAATTTTTTACCAACTTAGGCTTGTGGCGGGTCAACAATACAGAAGTCAATTCCCATAATTTTATTATTGGGGCAAAAAATTATTTGATCGATTGGGAAAAACCAGTCATCAGCCATCCCGTCCAAGACATCTCACAATTTTTAGCGACTACGACGACTTTGTGGCGAGCCGATCTCACTTTGAGTACAGCTGAAAAGCAGCAGTTTTTACAAACCTATCTCGCGATGACCGGATTTGAGTCTGCGGAGTTCTTCTATGCGTTGAAACTTTACCATCCGTATTTGATGTTGCGGGCATTGGCTTGGTCGGCGATGGCGTTTGATAGTTATACGACGGGGGATAAGGCATTACAAAATGAAGCGATCTTTCAAAAAGTCAGCACCTATTTGGAGCCGGATTTTTTAAAACAAGCGTTACGCGAGCAGGTTTTGCCAGATGACTAAGGCTTATATTTTATTTACGCGCATCCCGGTACCCTATAAAACGAAAACGCGGCTGACAAAAACATTGACGCCACAAGAAGCGAGCCACGTCCAAGCAATTTTGCTACGAGATCTATTTCAAAAATTAACGGCTTTACCTCAAAAGGGCATCGCGGTATTTGTCGCTTATTCAGATGAAAAGTCGCCTACTGAATTTTTAGCTCAACTACCCGATCAATTTCAAGCTTTTCCCCAAGTTGGAACGACATTAGGGGAACGCATGGACCAAGCGATCCAACACGTCTTTACTTTAGGATATCAAAAAGTGATTTTGACTGGGAGTGACATTCCGCAGTTGACTGCTAATGTGATCGAAAGCGCGTTTGAAAAAATGACTGAAGTCGTGCTGGGACCTTCTGTAGATGGCGGTTATTATTTGATCGGTGCTACCAAGCAAATCAACTTAGCGCCGCTTTTTTTAACGGACATCAAATGGGGGGGAGCCGATGTCTTGCAGCAGACGTTGGCCTTGTTGGGTTCAAAAACGAAAGTGACATTACTCCCTCCGTTGTTAGATATCGATGAGCCGCAGGACTTGCAACGAATCGTTTCAGAAATCCAAACGGAAAGCCCCGGCTTTAAACGATGGCTGGAAAAAAATCGGAGGCGTTATGATGAAAAAAGTGATCATTGATTGTGATAATACATTCGGGTTGTCAGGCCGAGATGTCGATGACGGATTAACGTTGCTTTATTTAACGGGACGGCCGACGATCGAATTAGTTGGTGTCACCTTGACCCATGGTAACGGCACACTGACTGAAGTTGCCGCTGCCACGACCAAGTTTAAAAAATTTTTTGAGAAAACCTTTGACTTTTATCTAGGAAGTGAGACCGGATCAAGTGCCGCTAGTGATTTTTTAGTCGCACAAGCCGCCGCTTATCCCGGTGAACTTACCGTGATCGCAACAGGTGCTTTAACAAATCTTGCCCAAGCAGCTCGTCAAGATCCCGCTTTTTTTACAAAGCTCAAACAACTGATTTTGATGGGGGGGACGACACAGCCACTAGTTGTCAATGAAGTCCCGGTATCTGAATTAAATTTTGCCAGTGATCCGCAAGCGGCTGCCAGTGTATTGACCAGTGGTGCCAAACTAGCAATCATGAATGGTTCGCTGACCGCCCAAGCTTTTTTTTCCAAAGCGGAACAAGCAACCTTAATCCAAAAATTACACAGGCGACTCAGTTGGTCTGCAGAAGAATTTTTGACCCATACATTAACTGACTGGATCGCTTGGAACGAAAAAGTTTTTCACTTTAGTGGCTTTTGTAATTGGGATCTGGCTACCGCGATCTATTTGGAATACCCGGAACTTTTTTCCAATGAACGGTATTTTTTAGCGGACACGCAACTAAGATTAGCGACTGGGCAATTGACTCTAGTCGAACGATCTGATCTGCCGCTTGTCATGCCGCAACGGTTATTGGATGTTGCAACGTTCAATCAGTTGATGATCGCTGGAATCGTAGCTGGCTTTCGAAAGGATGATCCGCAATGAAAAAAATTCTAATCTTCGCTGTGATTTTATTAGTCGGCTTTAGTTTAGCCTCTTATTTTGGCTTGACTGACTTGTTGACGAACTTTCAACAACTGCGGCACTATCTAGAAAGTTTTGGTTGGTGGGGGTATGGAGTATTTATTTTGCTTTCAATTGTGGTGGCGGTTTTTATGTTGCCCGGTCAGCTGCTGGCGATCGTGGGAGGTATCATTTATGGTGGGGTAGTCGGTGGCGCGTTGACGATCATCGGTGCGTCAGTGGGTGCGACCATCTCATTTATTATCGGAAAATACGTCGCGCGGGATTATGTCGTGAAAAAATTTCAACACAATGAGGTCTTCAAAAAAATCGAGCATGGTGTTGCGGAAAATGGTGTTTCCTTTTTGATTTTTACGCGGTTAGTTCCGATTTTTCCTTACGCGATCCAAAGTTATGCTTATGCGTTGACCCCAATGACGGTGCGAAAATTTAGTGTGATCTCCTTTTTGACGATGTTACCGGCGAGTTTTATCTATGCTTTTATGGCTTCGGAGATCGTTCGGCGCGGTGTCTCGTGGACCTTGCTGGTGGAACTTTCGCTGGCAGGACTCTTGCTGGCCTTATTGTCATTTCTACCTAAGAAAATCAGCAAAAAGCTCCAACGCCTCGCGAAAGAAAATGGAAAATAAAAAACTAAAAATGCGATGTTCCTCGTCGATTTTAAGACGAAGGATCATCGCATTTTTTAGGCCATAAAGCCATGTTCTAACAATTGTAATTTACGGATCATTTTTTCGATCAAAGGATTCATCTCTTCGATCGTTTGCCACTCAGGGTGCGTCATTAATTCTTTTTGGATGCGCGCACTTTCGGCATTCAAGACATCTAGCAGAAGTTCATTGACCTCGCTTTTTGTAACACCGGCTTTTAATGGCAAACGGTCGATCACGGGTGTCACTAGTGTCAAATTACGTTTGAATTGTTGGTCTAAGTCATTAGCCAAAGTCGCTTTTAGTTGTGTAGGTAAATGTTCCAGTTCCCCGTAAACTTGAGTTAAAAAACGAAATTCTTGCGGATATTTTAATTGCAGACTGAGTTTGTATTTGGTAGCTCGGACGACCATATCGATCAAATCATTGGCTTCTGTCCAGATCGTAGGTTCCAGCAATTGATAGAAAAAAGCAACGGCGTAATGATAAGTGGCTAAATATAAACCGGCTTTATTCTCAAAATAATGGAAGAGCAATCCTTTCGAAACTTGGGCAGTTTGAGCAATCGTATCAGTGCTGGTCGCTTGGTAGCCAGCTTCAGAAAATAAAGTAACGCTGGCTTGTAAAATCCGTTTTTCTTTGCTGGGATCTTTAACTATTTTTTTCATCTGATCACCTCAAATCACGTTTTGTATAGCCGATCACTCCACCGAGACTCAAGAGTACAAAGCCTGCTACTAAAATAATGAACCAGCCGGTGTCGATTTTTGTTAACGGAATCTTTCCCACCCAACCAAAAGGAGAGAAGTTCCCGCTTTTTTCGGAAAGGTTCAACAGTGGGCCGAAAAATTTTACCAGTAAGCCGCCAGCTAAATACAGCCAAAGCACATTCGTAAACTTTGGTAGCCAACCGATCAGGAAGATGCCGCAGCCTAAGAAAAATAAAACGGCAGGAAAACCAGTCAGTAACATCCGCCAAAAAAATTTGAGCGGGATCGGTTGGTTCAATAAAGCATTTCCCGTGAAAAAAGTTCCAGCAAGTGCCCCGGTATACACGAGCAAGCTGCTAAACCAGCCGACGCTAAAATAACTGACAGCAAGTTTTGTTTTGGTGATCGCTTTAGCATGCAGCAGTTCTAAGTAGCCTTTTTGTTCGTCAGATTTTAACCGAAAGCAAACTAATAGGCCTTCGACTACCGCTAGAGCGATGAAAAACAAGACGAGCATGTTCAAAAAATTTAAAATCAATTGACGACTGGCAGTATCGATCTGAGTGACGCCTAACATTTTTTTATACGTCGGGTTCGTTCCGATAATATCACCGATCGTATTGAAAATCGAACCATAACACACGCCTAAAATCACAGCACCGAATAGCCAACCAATCAAACTATTTTTTTCTGTTCGCATCACTAAAGCTAGCGGTGAACGCAAAAACTTTCCAGCTTGGGCTTTACCCGGGCGATCAGCTAAAAGACCGCTATTGATATCGCGAGTGCTGGCCAAATGAAAAGCGAGCCCCACTAACAAAAGACTACTGCCCGTTAAGAGCACCAAGGGCCAAAAATCATTTTGCGTATAAATGTAAGTTTTTTGTACCCAGCCTAAAGGAGAGAACCAAGTCCAAGCTGGCTTGCTGACATCTGTTACCATCCGTAAAATGTAACAGACACCAAAAAAGCTATAGCTGATAAAATAAGCACTCCGACTACTGCTGACTAGTTGCGCGATCAATAAGCTACTGCAGCCAAAAAAGATTCCCGCCAACGCTAGACTCATGCCAAATAAAATATCGCCGAGTAAAGTCGCGCCATTTAAATCAGCGAATATCAAACTGCCGACATAAAAAACGCCCATCACTAAATTAAGCCCGATGATTTCGCTGAGTGTAGCAGACAAGGCCGCGCTTCGACCGACTGACCGTGAGCGGACCATCTCTAAGACGCCCGTTTCTTCTTGCACTCTAGTGTTCCGGATCGCAAGCGAGATGTTCATAAAAGCCATGAACATCGCCATGAAGACGAGCATCTCGGCGGCAAAAACGTTGGCAGTCGTATAGGGTTTTTCAGTCGGAAATTCACCAAATAAAGCTACCATCGCCGGAGTTTTCAACGTTTTGGTGATCGCTGCGATATCTTTTGTCGCGCCAAACAAGACATTGAACTTCGCTGCCGCACTAGCAAACAAGCCGCCTAAAATCAAAAGCCAACTGAGGTGCCGCCAACTATTTTGTTTGAGATTGGCTTTTAATAAGAAAAGGAAATGCCGATTATTTTGCATGGGGATCAGCTCCTTCATAATAGCGCAAAAATAAATCTTCCAGAGTCGGAGCCTTCGTGGTAATAGATTGGATCTGCTTAGCAGCCAATAATTTCATCACCGGTCCAAGCTGCTCCCGATCAACAAAAAGTTGGGCTTGGTGCTGAGCTGGATCTTGAAAGTTCAACTGATGCACTCCGGCTACTGTTTGCAAATCAACCAACGTTTCTTGTGTAGTGACCTCAATCTCAAGTCGAGTCAAATGTCGTAACTCAGCTAGCTTTCCGCGTTCAATGATGACACCTTCACGAATGATGGCGATTTGGTCACACATTTTTTCGACCTCTGACAAAATGTGACTGGATAATAAAATACTTTTGCCTGCTTGTTTTAATTTCAAGACTTCTGCTTGAAATGTTTTCTCGTTTAATGGGTCAAGTCCCGAAGTTGGTTCGTCAAAAATGTAAAGTTCGGCTGTTTGAGAAAGTGCTGCGATCAATGCGACTTTTTGACGATTCCCTTTTGAATAAGTTCGCGCTTTTTTCTTCGGATCTAATTGAAAAGCGGTGATCAGTTCTTCCGTTTTTTGCGTGCGTGTTTGGCCATTTAAGCGTAACAACAAATCAATGATCTCACCACCGGTCAAGTTCGGCCACAAGTACACATCACCAGGCACATAGGCTAAGTGTTGATGGATCGCAGTGTCTTCTTTCCAGACATCTTGCCCAAAGATCGTCGCCTGACCGTCACTTTTTTTCAACATTCCTAATAAGATCCGGATCGTTGTCGATTTTCCAGCGCCATTAGGTCCGATGAAGCCTAACACTTCACCTTGTTCCAACTGAAACGTCACATCTTTTAGTGCTTGGAATTTCCCAAAATTTTTTTGGACTTTGGTCAGTTCAAGAATCGCAGTCATAAAATCCACTCCTTTTCAAATCTACACCGTGAGAATAATCCTTTTTGACTATCCAGTCAATGACTAAGCAGTCAATCAAGAAAAAAGTTTGACCAATTCATTTTGTGTCAAAAATAAAAAGATTTCTCCCAGCCGTTGCGGAAAAAAGAAGGGCTTTTATTTTTATCAAAAAACGAGCTGTGCTACACTTGAAAAAGAAAGAATTTAGCAGGGAGGAATTGCAGTTGAAAAAAATTATCAACAAACCGGAAGATGTCGTACCAGAAATGGTCGCCGGTCTAGTGGAAGCTTATCCGGATTACGTCAAACAAATTCCTGAGACTTTAGCCGTGGCTCGAGTGGATGATTACGATCAAGTCGCACTAGTTTCTGGTGGTGGGAGTGGACACGAACCGACTCATGCGGGTTTTGTCGGCGATGGGATGCTTTCAGCCGCTGTTTGTGGTCAAGTTTTCACTTCGCCTACTCCTGATCAGATCTATGCGGCGATCAAAGAAACTGATCGCGGACAAGGCACTTTATTGATCATCAAAAATTATTCCGGTGACCGAATGAACTTTGATATGGCAAAAGATATGGCGGCCATGGATGATATCAAAGTTGAATCGATCGTAGTAGATGATGATATCGCTGTTGAAAATAGTACGTATACGCAAGGGCGCCGCGGTGTGGCCGGGACGATTTTTGTGCATAAGATTTTAGGCGGGCTAGCAAAAGAAGGTAAGCCACTTTCAGAACTCGCAACATATGGTACGAACTTGATCAAAGAAATCAAAACGATCGGGATCGCGTTGTCGGGTGCTACGGTCCCAGAAGTTGGAAAACCTGGATTTGTTTTAGCTGATGATGAGATGGAATATGGCGTGGGGATTCACGGGGAACCTGGCTATCGACGGGAAAAAATCAGACCATCTGCTGAGATCGCCCAAGAGATCGTCGGTAAATTAAAAGCGGAATTCAAATGGCAAGCGGGCGATTCTTACGGTGTGTTAGTCAATGGGATGGGCGCGACACCGTTGATGGAGCTACTCATTTACTTCCACGATGTTAAAAAATTGTTGGAAGCAGACGGGGTAAAAATCAATTTTTCTAAAGTTGGCAATTTTATGACCTCGTTAGACATGGCGGGTGCTTCCGTTACGATGATCAAACTAGATGAGACCCGGGAGCGGTTATTAAAAGCATCAGTCCACACAATTGGCTGGTAAAAGGAGTGAAGGTAATGTTTACACCTGAAAATTTAAAGCAGGCATTGAAATTGTTTAACGATAAGATCCAAGTAAAAAAAGATTATTTAAGTGAGTTAGATACTCCCATCGGTGATGGTGATCATGGAAATAATATGGCGCGAGGGATGGAAGCGGTCATGGCGGAAAAGCCAGACGGTGATCTAGCAAAAATTTTTCAAATGACCGCTATGGCGCTGATCTCAAAAGTCGGCGGAGCAGCAGGTCCATTATATGGAACGGCAATGATGGAGATGATGAAGGCCGCCAAAGACTCGAATGATCCAGTGGCATTATTGACCGCTGCGATCGAAGGTATCAAAAAACGCGGTGGAGCGGTTGTCGGCGAAAAGACGATGTTGGATTTATGGATTCCAGCAGTTGACGAATTAAAAGCCGGTAAGCTGACGGCAGAAAGCATCCAAGCACTAGCCGATCAAACAAAAGACATAAAGGCAACAAAGGGCCGCGCATCTTATGTCGGCGAACGTTCCGTTGGGCATATCGATCCTGGCGCTCAATCCTCCGCTTATTTTTTTGAAGCGTTGTTAGAGGCAGGTGTCTTTCATGAGTAGAGGCGTTGTTTTAGTTTCCCATACAAAAGAAATTCCCCTAGGATTAAAAAATTTGATCGCACAAGTAGCAAAAGATGTTCCGGTTACGACAGCCGGTGGATTAGCTGATGGTGGAATCGGCACTTCGATGGAAAGAATTTTACAAGCGTTCAAAGAGAATCCTGCCGACGAATTGCTAGCTTTTTATGATCTTGGCAGTGCTAAGATGAATTTAGAGATGGCAATCGAAATGACTGACAAAAAAGTCAAATTGTTCGACACGGCTTTGGTGGAAGGTGCTTATACAGCAGCGGCATTACTACAAGCCCAAGCTAAAGAAGCTGAGATCGAAGCGCAATTGAAGCCGCTAGTGATCAAATAAAAAAGTTTATCCGATCCGACGATCTTTGGAAGCCAGATTCCAGAGATCGTTTTTTTTGTGCTTGTTCGACTACTTTTCTAATTGACAAGTAAGCAAAATGGTTTTATAGTTAGTTACACGAGTGATTAACTAAATAAGTTGAGGTGAGGAAATGCATTTTGATGATTCCGGAACGACGCCGCTTTTTCAACAAGTCGCGGATCAAATCGAGGAAGGGATCTTGAATGGTTCGTTTAAAGAAGCGGGACAAATTCCATCGACCACAGAAATTTCCAAAGGGTATCGTATCAATCCGGCTACCGTTTTAAAAGGCATGAACCTGTTAGTCGAACGGGGCTTGATTGAAAAGAAAAGAGGAATCGGGATGTTCGTTTTAGCCGGAGCACAGCAAAAAGTCAAAGAAGCACGGAAAACAGAATTTTTAAATACTGAAGTCCAACAAATCGTCAGTGAAGCAAAAAAATTGGGGATCACGGCGCATCAATTGACGGAATTGATCGAAAGAAGGTATGAACAATGAGTTTAGAATTAAAACACATCAGTAAAGCATATCACAACAAACCAGTTTTACAAACGATCGATTGGCAAATCGAAGCCGGTAAGATCTATGGTTTGTTAGGTCGGAACGGCGCAGGTAAAAGTACGTTGCTCAATATCATCAACAATCGAAGTTTTCAAACGGCGGGAACATTGTTGTTAGATGGTCAGCCGGTCCATGACAATGAGCAAAGTTTAAATCGGTTGTACATGATGTCAGAAGATAATTTATATCCAGGGTCACTGAAAGTAAAAAGTTGTTTTCAACTAACGGAAGCTTTTTACGGGGATTTTGATGAGGCACTAGCAAAAAAGATGGTAGCAGCTTTTGGATTAGATACTAAACAAGATTTGCGAAAGTTGTCGACGGGTTATCGGACGATCGCAAAATTGATCATGGCATTGTGTGTGCCGTGCGATTATATCTTTTTAGATGAACCAGTCTTAGGGTTAGATGCCAATCACCGAGAATTATTTTATCAATTTATTTTAGAAACTTATGAAACGCGGCCGCGAACATTTGTCATCTCGACGCATTTGATCGAAGAAGTTGCTAATCTATTAGAAGAAGTCGTGATTATTCGCAATGGGAGATTGATTCGTCAAGCAACGACCGAAGAGATCCAACAAGAAGGAAAAGTGATCACGGGGCCTAAAGCTGAAGTAGAAGCCTTCATCGCGCAAAACCAGTTGACTGTGTTGGGAAAAGATGAGCTAGGTGGTTTGCTGAATGTCTATGTCAAAGGGGATGTTAACGGCGAGGTTCCTGCAACGATCCATGTTGGGCCGTTAGATCTGCAAACTTATTTTGTTCAATTGACGAATCAGGAGGTGGCTTAAGATGAAATTAAAAGCCGCATTACTTTATAAATTGCGCTTCAACTTACGTTCGGATCTGATTTTTCTCGCTTTCTTTTTATTGTTTGGCACGGCTTTTCCATTAATGGGGGTCTTCATTAGCCACACGAAAGTCACGGTCCAATCAGAACTACTACTTCCGAGTGTTATCTTTATGATCATTGCCGCGACGATCGGGATCGGACTAGATTTTAAACTTTTTATCCAATGCGGACTTTCCCGTAAAAATATTTTTCTTGCCAGTGTCTTCGCTAACTTTTTATCCATTTTAGGTTTTAGCTTAGTCTTGATTGGATTAGAAAAATTATTTCACCTGCTGAGTATCAGTAACTTTAAATTGGGGTTTGTTGGAGTCAGCGCGTATACCGACGGAAAGTTTTGGGCGACGTGGTTACTATTGACGGTGATTTTATTTTTAGCCAATGGTCTAGGGTTTGTGGCTGGGATGGTACTCCAACGTTTCGATGGTGCGATTCGAGTGTTGATCGGACTTGGTGCTTTTGCGATCCCGCTATTGTTGGTGATTTTAGTCCAACTATTAAGTGTTAGTCAAAAAGCTCAGATCATCACGCGTTTAGGAAAATTAGTCGGGGTGACTAGTCAAGGATTGCAATTATTGCCGCTGGTTTTAACTGTTCTAACGATCACGCTTATTTTACTAGTGCTCGTGTACTTGATGAATCGTCACCGTGAGATCAAACGAATCAATGCATAAAAATAAGGGAGTGAGACTTAAATCAAGTCTTACTCCCTTATTTCGTATCAGCACTAATGCTAGTTGCTACTGTTTTTTAGTGATTAGTCATTCAAATTATAACGCAATTTCATGTGTTCAGAACCAGAAGTCACCATGTCTCCTAATAATTTCGTCGTACGGGTCAGTGATTCGTCAGCTAATTTTTGGTTAGCTGCGGTTAAATAACTTTCTACATCAGATTGGCCGGCTAAATTTTCATCGGTTTCGATTTGAATATGGCGGTAAGCTGCCACTGCTTGAAGTTCATACGTATTACGGAAATCAGCGTAGAAATCATAATCCGTATCGCCTAGAAGTGCCACGGTACAACTCAACCAGTACATATTAGTTGGATCATACGTAGCCGTAGCATCGCGATAACTAGCCGGTGTGTCATTGACGTTGGCATAAAATGGTACGACCGTATTAAAGGTATTGGCACCATAAGCTAACCAATGGATGCCTGCTATCTCAGCTGGCACATCGTTACGCAATTGTAAAATGTGCACATTGTGGTTCCGATTGATTCCAACTGGCCGGAACAATGTTTTCTCGGTCTCAGTACCATTGCCATAAGGATCGTAAACCGTATTTTCAAAATGCGAACTCAAAGCCCACTTAACATCTTCGACCGAAATCTTCCGATCAGCATAGCAGATGAATGGTAGATCTTGATCTTGTGGATCGGCTTTGGTTTCTTGGGAATTGAAGAATTTTTGGATATACCAAGCTCTTGGGTTGTTGTACACCGTATCTTTGATCGTCGCACTACCAAAGATATGACGCAAGTTGACTTGGTCAAAATCAGGATTCAAATGATATTTTTCGATCAGTTCTTCTAAGTCTTTTGAGCAAAGTGTATCAGGAGAATCAAAATCAAACTCATCAATGTTCATGCGGTTAGGTGCTACAACATAAGCATCATCAGGGATCCGAACGGCTGCCCAATGATGTCCGCCGATCGTTTCAAAAGCCCAGACTTCGTTTTGATCAGAAAAAGCGATCATGTTTGGTTCATAAGTGCCATATTCTTCTAGTAGTTTACCTAAACGCTCTACGCCTTCACGGGCAGAATGGATATAAGGTAAAACGATCACGACGAGATCTTCTTCACCGATCCCACCTTCAACATACGGATCAATGCCTAAAATACGTGGATTAGTGGTGATCGTTTCAGTCGCGGACATCGCGATATTTTCGCTATTGATCCCGGCTGCTGCCCAGATTCCGTTGTCACGCACGGAATTTGGCGTGCAAGTATAGCGCAATGGATTATCAGGTAATTCGATTTTGACACCACTGATCACCGCTTGATAATTTTTCGGTTGATCTTCAGGCTTAATCACCATGAATTGTTGGGGATCAAGTGCTTCGTGACCATCATCGTTCCGAGAAATAATCGTTGAACCGTCGATCGTGGCATTTTTTCCGGCTAAGATCGTGGTACATGAACCTTGGACTCTTTTTTTCATCATTGAATCGACTCCTTTTCTTTACCATTCAATGGTAACACGCTTCATTAAATGCTGTAAAAGAAAACGGTAAATAATTTTTCATCTAGTGAGCTAGGAAAAAAACCACGAATTCGTTCAGTCCTCAAAAAATAAAGTGGAGAAGCAGGGGATTTTTTTGTTGGGAGTCAGATCCGCCTCAGTCTACGAAAAAAGCGATGGGCAAATGCCCACCGCCATGAAACTAATGTCCACTCGAAACTTTGATGCCAATGATGCCGATGATGAGTAAAGAAATGAAAAACCACGTGATCGGCGAGATGCTTTCTTTAAAGACCAGCCAGCCGACTAAGATCGATCCCACTGCTCCGACTCCAGTCCAAATGGGATAAGCCATGCTCAGCGGCAAAACTTTGGAAGCCTTCGCTAAAAAGTAAAAACTTGCGATCATCCCGACCAGTGTCAATAAAGCAAAGTTCACTTTCGTAAATCCGTGACTTAGCTTCATTGTCGAAGCCCAAACGACTTCAAATAATCCTGCGATAATCAATTCGATCCATGCCATGTTGATTCTCTCCTTTTTCACATTGCAAAAGCAAGAAATAGAACTGGTGGTCAAGCGACAAAACAAATGTGCGAAATTTTCAGCAGCATCATTTTGCGAGACACAAAAAAAAGACCCAGATTGATTTCTTCTTCGACCTAACGAAATCAATTTGCATCTACTTCCACCCGGTGGCGTGTTTTGACTTATTTTTCTGTAGTATAGCACAAATTATTTTTTTAGCCAACTCATGATCAAAAAAATTAGGATTAGCTTAATTACTGAAGTCAAAAAAATTTTTGCGTTCGAGTACAAATAGTTGCCGAAAAAAACGAGTCACGGTAGGATGTAGCTAACTTGTATCCGTTTTTTTAAATTAAGGATTACGTTACTAGAAAGAGGAGGAATTTTTCCATGAAAGTTGTAGTGATCGGTGGTGTTGCAGGTGGTCCATCTTTTGCGACTCGTTTGCGTCGTTTAGATGAAACTGCCGAGATCGTCTTGATCGAACAAGGCGCTCACATTTCATATGCTAGTTGCGCGTTGCCTTATTATTTAGGTGGAGTAGTACCGGAGTTAGATTCGCTGATCGAACGAACACCAGCCGGTTTAAAAGAAAAAAATAATATTGAGGTGCGCGTTTTCCATCAGTTGACTCAGATTGATCCTGCTAAAAAGATCCTCACGATCAAAAATTTACAGACCGAGGAAATGTATGAAGAAAGCTATGATACATTAGTGTTAGCAACAGGGACTCGGGCGGTCTTACCACCGATTAAGGGAATCGACACTGCAAAGAATGTTTTCACTTTACGAAATGTCACGGACGCAGCGGAGATTATGGCTTACATGAATACTCATTTACCAAGACATGTCGCGATCTTAGGTGCGGGGGTGGCCGGGCTAGAGATCGCTGAGAATTTAAAACAACGTGGGATAACGGTAACGATCATCGATCAAGCTGCAACAGTGGCATTGCCTTACGACTCAGAGATCGCTGAGATCATTCAGGATGAATTAGAAACAAACGGAATCAAACTTATCATGAAACAAACGGTAAAAGAAGTGAGTGAGGCAGGCCGTAAAATTACCTTAGCCAACGGGCGCGAATTGGCGATTGATCTGTTGATCGTAGCAGCCGGCGTAAAAATGAATAATGAGATCGCTCAAGCAGCTGGAGTCAAACTTGCCACAGATGGTCATATTCTAGTTGATCAAAAATTACGAACTAATGTATCAGATATTTATGCAATCGGTGATGTGATCGAGACAACTAGTTTGATCAACGGTTTACCTATTCCTAGTATGCTGTCAAGTGCAGCCAATCGGCAAGGACATTTGCTGGCTGACATCTTACATGGAGCAGATCTGACTTATCCTGGTTACATTGGCGTAGGCGTTGCAAAAATTTTTGGTTTGACGGCGAGTTATGCAGGCTATACAGAAAATATGCTGCAACGGGTCGGGATCACAAATTATAAAACGATCTTCATCACACCGTTTGATCACGCGTACTTTTACCCAGATGCTAAACGCTTAAACTTAAAGATTATTTTTGAAGAAGAAACGGGTAAGATTTTAGGTGGCCAAGCAGTCGGAGAACGCGGTGTGGACAAACGAATCGGAGAATTATCGGTAGCGATCACGGGCAAATTGACTGTCCATGATCTACCAGCGTTAGAATTACCTTACTCACCACCGTATTCCACTACGCGTGATCCGCTGAATACGGCAGGCTATGTGGCAATCAATCAACTAAGTAAAATTGCTGAGACGATCAAAGCAAGTGAGATTCCAGCCGAAGATCTAAAAACAGCTTTCTTCCTAGATATTCGCGAACCGGATAAACCTAAATCTGGCTCGATCGAAGCGACTAAAAACATTCCATTATCAGAGTTACGGGAACGAATGGCTGAGATTCCGCGAGATCGAAAGGTCTATCTGACTTTCCGTAAGGGGCTGAATACGTATAATGCTGCTCGGATCTTAGCTGGTAAAGGGATCGAAGCAATTATGATTGAAGAAAATTAGCACTTACTTAACAAGAGTGCTAATCGGCGTTATAACAAAGTTGTAAGGAAGTTTGGAACCTCCTGACAAAAAACATATTTCATATTTGGAAAGAGGATGTTTAGTATGGCAAACTTGATGCCAAGAAATAATGATTTGATGTCTTTAGGTGATCGCTTTTTTGATAACTTTTTTGCAAACGCAGGTAATAATGAATTCAACGTTGATATCAAAGAAACCGATCAAGCTTATGAAGTAAAAGCTGATTTGCCTGGCTTTGATAAAGCAGACTTGAATGTTTATTACAATGATGATGTGTTGACCATTGAAGCAAATCGTAACGACGAGACAGAAGACAAAGATGAAGCAGGTAACTTCTTGCGTCGTGAACGGAGCAGTCGTTCCTATCGCCGTCAATTCTTATTGAAGGGCGCAGATGAAGACCAAGTGAAAGCTACTTTTAAAGCTGGTGTGCTAAGCTTAGAGTTACCAAAGGCTAAGAATGCAACCGATGATCAGAAAAAAATCGAGATCGAATAAGTCACTAGTTCATTGGGACTATCCGATTAAAAAACGGTTATGCTAGAAACAACTTATTTCTAGTACTGTTTAAATAAAAAGAGGGAACGAAACATGATTCATGTTTCGTTCCCTCTTTTATAGTGGATGTTCTTTTCACTAGTGTTTTTTAACGATTTGTTGGACTTTCGTGTCGATTACTCGTAACAATTCCGTTGTATTTTGTTTGAAATCAGTGACAAAATCAGTTTTCCAAGGTGTGATGGTTGCAAGTGGTTTCCCTAAGACATCCAACACGATCAAATTTTGCTGCTCTTCATCCCATTGAGCACTCCAATAGGCGCCTTCTAGTGCTTCATTTAACATTTGTTGTGTATTTTCTAACACAGCATTCAAAATGACCGACTCTTCGGTTGCGTCGATTCCATTTTCGCGGCTCCAGGTTAATTTTTGAGCTACTTCTGCCATGTTAGTTGGAATCAATGAAAACATTTCTTTTCCTCCTGTTCGTTTAGCTTTAACGATATTCAATTCGGCTTTCGTTCCTTTATTTTAACGCAAGTCGAGCTATTTTTAACAAAAATAACGATTTTAAAAATAATTTTGATTATAAAATGGAAATTATTTGTTTTTTTTTGAAAAAAATAAGAGAATAGAATTAGAATCTGAAATCGTTTTTAATATTTGAACTATAAAGAATAAAATTGATGAAGGAGTTGAAATCGGTGTCGCGATTATTAGTCTTGACGAAAAATATTTTAGCTGAACAAAAGTTACAAGAAAGATTGCATCAATTAAATATTGAAGTCTATTGTTCAACGCTTGTTTATCAACAGTTATTGGAAGAGACGGGGAAAACAACGATCTTGGATCACTTTCCTGCCGTCATTTTGAGTGAGAATTTATCAGACGAAGAAGTTGAGCGGATCATGCCGTACTTGTTCCAGAAAAAAGTCATTCGTAAAGTGGAGCAAACTCCGGCAGAGGATAAATTGGTCGCTTGGAAAAAAGCGGGGATCACCACGGTCATTGCATTAGATATGCCGACAGAAGAGTTGCGGGAAACATTGTGTCAATTGACTCAGCCACTAGAAGTTGTTTCACAATTGGTTCGCAAAAACTATCACCATATCACGTTTGATCAACTGGCATTATCCGGTCATGAGTCAAAGTTTTTGGTTGCGTTAGTCAAACGACAAGGAGCTGTCGTATCACGAAAAGAATTGTGTCAGTTGATCTGGGACAATGAACATACGCGCTCTAATTTAGTTCAATTATCGTGCATCGTTCAACGTATTCGAACTAAGTTAGAAAAAAATGGGATCGCCGGGGAGCATTTGGAACGCGTTTGGGGAACAGGCTATAAATGCTCACCCGAGTTAATCGGAAAACTAACATTCGATGACTAAAGAAAGGTCGATTTGCCATGAAAGGAATCGTTCAAGTTAATTATACAGGAATCGAGTCACTTCAAGTAAAAGAATTGCCAGAGTCTAAACTAACACCAGTCAGTGTGATCGTAGCAGACTAAACGTGGCCAGACGGTGCTCGTCTTTGATCAATAAAGTAAGATCGATAAGAACTAAAAAAGATGACGCAGTGTTCGTGTCATCTTTTTAGTTTGCCGATTACTTTGGTCAGCTTTTACTTAGTGTACGATATCATCTAGTTTAGTTGGCTGCTCATGTGCCATGCGACTAGCTGCTGAAGCTGCGATGGCACCGACGATATCATCTAAAAAAGTATGGATATTTTTGCCGTCGTGAGCATTGAGTTTAACTAAGATCCCAGGTTTTAATTTATCGATGTAACCATAATTTGTAAAACCGATCGTACCATAAACATTGACGATCGAAAGTGCCATGATCTCGTCGACACCATACAGTCCTTCATCATCTTCTAAAATTTGTTGCAAAGGGTAATCGAGTTTTTTTTCTTCCGCTAATTTATCTAGCTGAATCCCCGTAATGATCGCATTGTGGACTTCGCGTTTGGATAAAACACCGTTGACATTTTTGATACAAGTTTCTAGCGTGATCCCTTCAATATAATCTTTTTGCAACAGCAAGACCAACTCGGCGATATCTTCTATGGTCACTCCGCGCTCTGCTAATAATTCGCGGGCGACTTTTTCCAGCGTATCTGTCTTTAAAACCATTCCAGTTCCTCCTTTTAATCAAACCACTTATTTTTGTGGAAATAAGCTGCTACTGTGGACGGGCTGCGTCCGTAGTTTTGGATCGATGAAATGCAAGGCATTATTTACGGCAGTGGGTGCTTCTCCAAAACCAGAAGCAATCAGTTTGACCTTGCCGTCATAAGACACGATATCACCACAAGCATAGATGCCAGGTAATGATGTTTTCATATCCGAAGCGACCGTGACGGTTTGGCGCGTGCCGGCTAGCCCCCAAGTTTTCAAATAATCTAACGAAGAAGAAAAACCATAGTTGACGATCAAATGATCGATCGCAAGGTTTCTTGTTTCGCCACTTTTAACTTGTTCCAAGGTCAAACCAGTTAACTGCGAATCACCCTTTAGTTCTTTAATCACATAAGGCGTTAAAATTGAAACGTTTGAAGCCTGTAATTTAGTGACACTGTGTTCATGCGCTCGAAATTGGGGCCGCCGGTGGATCAAAGAGACTTCCGCTGCGATCGGTTCTAACATCAACGCCCAATCGATCGCCGAGTCACCACCGCCTGCGATCGCCACTTTTTTGCCGGCATATTTCATCAAGTCAGTCACGTAATAATCTAATCCGCGATCTTCAAAAAATGCAGCGCGTTCTAGTTTCAAACGTCGTGGTTGAAATGAACCATTTCCTAAAGCTAGGATGATTGAGCGGCTGTAGTGACTTGTTTTATTCGTGATCAGTTCAAAGTAATCGTCATGTTGAATGACGTCTTTGACTTCTTCTTCTAAACAATAAGTATGTGAAAAGCTTTGAAGTTGTTTTTCTAAGTTAGTAACTAGTTCGCCAGCTTTGATTTCTGGAAAACCCGGAATATCGTAAATCGTTTTTTCTGGATAAAGGGTCGCTAGTTGCCCACCTAATTGTGGCAAGCTGTCGATTAATTTTGTTTTGGCTTGGCGCATTCCAGCGTAAAAAGCGGCAAACATGCCGACCGGACCGCCACCGACAATCGTAATATCATAGATTTCCATCGTGCACTCTTCCTTTCGCTTTGATTGTAACAAATTTTATTCCTAAAAAGATAGTAAGGAGAATTAGGTGGCAAAGCGCCGAAAGTTTGCTATGATGAAAGAAACAAAAAGGAGGAACTTTCTGTGACGCAATTTCCACAATTAAACTTAACTGAAGAAAAAGGACCAAAAGCGGTTATCAAAACCAACATGGGAGATATCACTGTCCAACTATTTCCAGAAGAAGCCCCGAAAACAGTTCAAAACTTTATCGAGCTAGCTAAAAAAGGTTATTATGATGGCGTAATCTTCCACCGCGTGATTCCTGATTTCATGATTCAAGGCGGCGACCCAACTGGTACAGGAATGGGTGGCGAAAGTATTTACGGCGACAAATTTGAAGACGAATTCTCAAAAAATCTTTTCAATTTACGCGGTGCTTTATCCATGGCAAATGCTGGTCCAAATACTAACGGCAGTCAATTTTTTATCGTCAATAACCAAAATGTTCCAGCGAATATGATGAGCCAATTAGAAGAAGCTGGCTTTCCTGGTGAGATCATCGAAACGTATAAACAAGGTGGCACACCTTGGTTAGATTTCCGCCACACAGTTTTTGGTCACGTTGTAGAAGGCATGGATGTCGTTGATAAAATTGGAAGTGTCAAACGTGGTCCGCAAGACAAACCAGTCAATGATGTAGTGATCGAAACAGTTGAAGTAACCGAATAAGAATTAGTATGCATGTCCCAAAAAAGCTGCGAGAGCCAATCGGTCTCGCAGCTTTTTTATCAATTAGCAAAAACTTTTTTGATCCGTTTTAAACCGGTCAATAAAGTTGCTTTGGGACAGGCGACATTCAAGCGCATATGTTGACTGCCGCTGGGACCATAGCTGAGTCCGCTATTTAAAACGACTTTTGCTTCATGAATCATTTTTTGTTCCAACTGCTCATCAGTCAAGTCGTAAGCTGAAAAATCGAGCCACAATAAATACGTACCTTCAGGTGACATGATGGTGATTTTTGGTAATTCAGCGTGGAAAAAGTCGATTGCCAACTGAATATTTTGCTGTAAGTAGGTTAACAATTCTTTCCGCCAACTTTCGCCGAAACGATAGGCTGCTTCCATGCCAGTATAACCGAAGACATTGATTTCTTGTTGAAAATTCTTTTGTTGTTTAGTGGCTACCTTTTGGCGTAATTCAGGATTTTTGATTACGAGAAAGGAATTTTTGATTCCAGCGAGGTTAAAGGTCTTTGTCATGGAAGTGAAAGTGAGAGAAAAATCAGCAAAGTTGTCACCGGCATTAGCAAACGTCGTCAATTGATGTGGGGCGAAGACAAGATCTTGATGGATCTCGTCGCTAAAGACAATGACTTGATATTTTTGACACAGTTTACCTAGTTGATGTAATTCTTGCTTGCTCCAAACACGACCACCAGGATTATGAGGATTACATAGAAGTAAAATTTTTACATTTTCGGTTTTGATTTTGTGTTCTAGATCAGTGAAATCAAACGAAAAAGTTTCATTTTCAATCAGTGAGCTTCGAATCAATCGTCGCTGATTGTTTTCTACGATGCTAGCAAAAGGAGGATAAACTGGATCAAAAATCAGGATGCTATCGCCAGGTTCACTTAAAGCTTGAAGTGCCGTGGTCATTCCGGCGAGAACACCCGTGAAAAATAAAATATCTTCTTGCTCGATTTGCCACTCATGATGCACTGCTTGCCAGTCGATGATCGCTTGAAATAAAGTTGAACTAGGACCACTGTAGCCCAAGATACCTTGTTGAACTAAATTTTCAAAGGCTTGTAAGACGTCAGTCGGTGCTTTAAAATCCATGTCTGCGATCCAAAGTGGTAACAAATCTTCTTCATGATACATCGTTTTGATTTCATCCCATTTGATGCTGTTGGTCCCGATCCGTGAAATAACTTGATCAAAATTTTCCATATGACAGCTCCTTGTTTTCATCTTTTGGTAAATACAGTATAATAAAACCTGCGAAAAGAGGGAAATAAATGACATATAAAATTGGACAAATCGTTGAAGGTACCATTACAGGCATTCAGCCATATGGTGCGTTTGTAGCATTGGATGATGAAACGCAAGGCTTGATCCATGTTTCCGAGATTCAAGCAGGTTATACAAAAAATATTCATAACTATGTTGAAGTTGGGCAGAAAGTCCGAGTACAAGTGATTGATATTGACGAATATACGAAAAAAATTAGTTTGTCGTTGCGGACGTTACAAGAACATCACGCGCCAGCACCATTTCATCGTAAACGCTACTTTACAAATCGCAATAAGCATATCGGTTTTCGTTCGATCGAGACGAGTATGCCTCATTGGATTGAAGAAACGAAAACGTATTTAAGTAAAGAAAGTAGTAAATAAGGAATGCTTTCAGAATAAAAATATGTTTTTTTCTGAAAATGTGATATCATGAGATGTAATATTCAACAGATGACCTCGAGGTGAACCGTTGTGAAAAAACAAGTATCAGGAACGATTATGTTGCATCTTAATAATGGCTCGAAATGCTTTTTAGTGCATAATGTAGGTAAGGCAAAAGAGTTTGCTAAAACGGAAGTGGAGCCTGGTAAAACCGTATTGGCGAGCTTTTTAAATTTTTTGAAAAAGCAGCTACAAGTTGATGTCAATGAGATCAGTTTAGTCGAATTAACAAATACCCAAAGTGCGGGAGTGAGTTTACCGCTTTATGTATTTGAAGCGACTGAAAATGTACATATTGAATTACCAAGTGATTATGCTTGGGAGGCGCCTGAAAGTGTTCGTGAGATTCTAGGAAATGTTCCAATCGAAGGCGTGCCACTGTTTTAAACGTAAAAGATCATGACTGATATCTAGTCGTGATCTTTTTTGCTGAAATGGATTGCGGAAAAACATCCGAAGTTCCATAAAGGAGGGGGATCTGTTTGAACTTTGATTAGATGTGGGTAGTTTTAATTCGAAATTTTTCTATATAAGCCAGTAAATGGAATTTTAAATCTGAACTATTAAGAAGAGACGAAAGCTTCTAAATAATTCACTTGCCTAAGTAGTTCAGCCTAGCTATTCAACGCTACTTTGATAGTAGTTACTTCCATCGTGTAAAATAGTTTTTAACTGGAATAGTTTAAAGACAAGTCAACTTCCAGATTTATTTTGTTACAAGAAACTGAAAAAAACAGTTGACGGAGAAGAATGGACATGGTAAAGTATAAAACGTTCGAGAGAACAAAAGTCATCAAAAGTGTTGATTCAGCTTTAAATCTTTTGAAAAAGTTGTTGACTTTCAGCTGGAAAGCTGATAAAATATAAAAGTTGCTGATGCAACACGAAACACCATGTAGACCTTTGAAAACTGAACGAAATAAGACGAACCAAATGTGTAGGGCGTTTCTATTGATAGAAACAACATACAAGCAAGCAATTTATGCTAGCGAATCAATTTTTATTTGAGCTTAATAGTGTAACAACTGTTTCAAACACTTATATATGAGAGTTTGATCCTGGCTCAGGACGAACGCTGGCGGCGTGCCTAATACATGCAAGTCGAACGCTTTTTCTTTCATCGAACTTCGGTTCACCGAGAGAAAAGGAGTGGCGAACGGGTG
>NZ_CACSLH010000015.1 GCF_902706605.1 Enterococcus sp. CSURQ0835
GCAATGAACCTCAAAAAATTAGCCAGTTGGCTATAAACCATACCTAATAAGCGGGTCGAGTTACCCGAAACTATTGAAAAAGTACTAACAAAATACATATAAAAGTAAAAATCCCTTTTCGAAACCATATTAACTGGTTCTGAAAAGGGATTTGTCTACAGTCTGAGGCCTTCCGATTCGGAAGGTCTTTTTTCATCTACTTAGATAAGAAAAAATTAGATGAATACCATCGTTCTTACTCAGAATCTGACTAGCGGGCGTCCCAAAATTAGTTTTTCCATTACCTGCATGGGATTCTTAACTTCGCTACTAAGTAACCTGCAAGAAGTCCTATTTTTAAAAACAACTAGGTGAACTATCAACATTCATCTACAATCAAAACAACTAGTTTTATTCTAAATCATGCATATTTTTTTAAATATATGAAACATCATGATACAATTACAATACGATTAGTTTTCGGGTAGATAATAAGCGTAAAAAACTCTTTGTTCTTTAATGAAATATTACTTATTACAAAGTATTTTCTATGTCTATCTTCTCGTCTATTCTGTCGAAAAAAAGCGTTGTAGTTTTAATGGAGGCCAAAATACTCATTATGAATACAGGAAAAAAAAGGAGGGTTCAAGATGAAAAGAAAAGATTATCGTAAAATGATGAATACTCGAGCGAAACAAAAAAAGCGAACAAAAATGCTCATTGCAGGAACGATGCTAGCAACCCCTTTGATGATGACCGTGCCAAATTCCATCATAGCAAATGCCCAAGAGTCAGCCTATGGTGTAAATGTTAAACAGGCGGGATACGTTAAAATTGGCGAGCAAAAGATTGAGGTTCCAATCTCAGCCTCTGTTACTATGATTAATAGTTCTTATATTAGTATCGGTGGAAAAAGGTACTACTATGCTGGAGCAAGTGAATTGATTTTTAAGAATGTTACCGTTACTAGAAAGGCTAATATCCACAGTATTTCTGGTCTAGAAACAATCATTTTTGAAGACTGTAAATTTCCTGAAGGAGCACAGGTGTATAACAACAATCAATTAACTCGGTTCGTTGTGAAAGGCTGTTCTTTTGATAAAGGTTTAGAAGTGAATGGTAATGGTTCACTTGGCTTTTTAGAAGCGATCGATTCTGAATTTAATCATCTTAATACGTTCGACCGTCCAATCCATACCCATGGAAATAAGCTTGGATTCGAATTACAATTTGAAAACTGTAAACTCAATAATGGTACTGTCCACAATCATGAGATTAAGAATGATCAAGGAGCAACCTGGTTTGGAAAAGTTGGGGATGATTCAACTGCAGGTGCTAGCCCAACTCTTCCTACTGAAACTACTGAACGTGCTATTTACGTCAATGGCGTTCAGTTGACTGACAATAACGGTACACCAATAGTCTTTCCAAAAATTCGAATTTCCTACATCGATGCTGGAAATATAATGCTAATCATCGACTACGTTACCGGTCGCACGATCAAAGAAATTCCAAACCCAACCAGTTTAGTTTTAGACGGCATTGAAGCAGAATATGTGGATGTTAATCATGTGAATAGTTTGAAATCGATTGAAATCAAGAATTCAATTTTTGACACACATTTTGCTGCAAGCGATATTGAGGACCTAGAATCGATTTCGATCACAAACGCGTCATTTGGTGATTATATACATGCGACACTTAACCCTAATCTAAAAAGTGTCAAAGTTAAACAGGTTACAACAAGAAACTATTTAACAATCAATAATTGTGGTAGCGTGCAAATCGACATTGAGGACACTATTGTGGGTAGCTACATTGACCTAGCCATGGCACCTAATTCCACATTTTCTTTAAAAAATACAAAGGCTGGGAAGTATCTCGTTTATAACGGTAATGGTGTCGCTATGTTGGGAGACCTCGATGATGATGGTGACGCTGACACGGATACCGACACAGATACCGATACCGACACAGATACCGACACGGATACCGATACCGATACCGATACCGACACAGATACTGATACGGATACCGATACCGACACAGATACTGATACGGATACGGATACGGATACCGACACAGATACCGATACCGACACGGATACCGATACCGACACGGATACCGACACAGATACCGATACTGATACCGATACCGATACTGACACCGATACCGATACCGATACCGATACCGACACGGATACCGACACAGATACCGATACCGATACCGACACG
This sequence comes from Enterococcus sp. CSURQ0835, assembly GCF_902706605.1. Classification (GTDB taxonomy): domain Bacteria; phylum Bacillota; class Bacilli; order Lactobacillales; family Enterococcaceae; genus Enterococcus_A. The sequence continues at coordinate 2,214 of NZ_CACSLH010000015.1, forward strand.
GATACTGACACAGATACCGATACTGATACCGATACCGATACCGACACAGATACTGATACTGATACTGATACTGATACTGATACCGATACGGATACTGACACAGATACTGATACTGATACTGATACTGATACTGATACCGATACCGATACTGACACCGACACGGATACCGACACAGATACCGATACCGACACAGATACCGATACTGATACCGACACAGATACTGACACGGATACCGACACAGATACTGACACGGATACCGATACCGACACGGATACCGATACTGATACCGATACCGATGCCGATACCGACACGGATACTGATACCGACACAGATACCGATACCGATACCGACACGGATACTGATACCGACACAGATACCGACACGGATACCGATACCGACACAGATACGGATACGGATACTGACGCTGATGCCGACGCTGATGCTGATGCCGATGCCGACGCTGATGCCGATGCCGATGCCGATGCTGATGCCGATGCCGACGCTGATGCTGATGCCGATGCCGACGCTGATGCTGATGCCGATGCCGACGCTGATGCTGATGCTGATGCCGATGCCGATGCTGATGCCGATGCCGACGCTGATGCTGATGCTGATGCCGATGCCGACGCTGATGCCGATGCCGATGCCGATGCCGACGCTGATGATAATCGCCAACCACCTTTAAATACAGGTAATGGTTCAAATAATGGCTCAGGAAACGGTTCCGGCACTAGTAATCTGCCTAATACACCAACCACTACCATCCCAGTTGGTAGCAACGCCAGCCGCTCGGGACTTCCAAACACAGGTAGTAGTTCAACTAATGGATCAGGAAACGGTTCCGGCACTAGTACCCTACCGAAAACAGCTACTAGTTTAAATAGTGGTTCAGGTAATGGCTCAGGTACTAGTAGCTTACCGAAAACAGGTAGTAATTTGAATAGCGGTTCAAGTAATGGATCAAGTGCTAACAACCTACCGAAAACAGGAGCAGTGGTTGACCCAACGCTAGCACTTACAGGACTTGGAGCGGTTTTAACTAGTCTTGGTCTATTCAAAAAACGCAATAAGAAAAAATAAAACTACTATTCAAAAGAAGTTAAGAAGTCATCCTAGTTCAAAGGAGTACCTATACTTGGGTACTCCTTTGAACTTACATAATGTTTCTTGTATCAACTTAAAAAAACTAACAAATTTATCATGATATAATAATTATGATAGTATCATTGATTTAAAGATTAATAAAAAAACATGGATGAGGAGAAAAATATGGAGCGAAGAAAAACTGATATACTGAAAGACGCAAAGCAGCTCATGCAAAAGTATTCAGAACTGGAAAGCGGAGAACAAATTTTCTATGTAACCACTTGTAGTAATAATACTCGGGGAAAAACTTGGAGAACCAGTAGCAATACGTTTGAAAAAGCATGGCATAAAGTAGAACGCTACTTAAATAAAACGCCACAACTTCCTCGCTGGACACGCATAGAATTTCAGGTCAAAACACAACGTATGTCCGCAGCCGCCGGAATCCGCCGATTCGCTCAAACGAAGCGCGGAAACTACTTTGGGCAAGGAATCGCCTTTCGAAATGATGGCAGTTGTAGTTTTCTCCAAGAAGAAATCAGCAGTAACGCTCTGCTCGTTCCTTATAAAGGACATAAAATGGGGCTGAATCATGCTAAGTTAGAGATGAACCTTGGAAACATTCGGGGATATATCAAACGGCGTAATCAACGAATCGTCCCAAATCCGCTAGCTTACTTTGACGCTGAGTGGGACTTATTCGAAACTCGTGGCATCATGATCGAAGATGGCATAATTCATACGTTAGAAACAGATTTTTTTGGCCGTGGCATGCGGAAAATCACAAAGGATAATCAACCAGAGATGTTGAAAGAAACGATTGAAACGGGAATGGACTTTCTTTTTGATCAAATCAAAGAAGATGGCTCTTTTATCTACGGCTATTATCCTGCATATAATAATCCAGTTCGTGGTTACAATGGCGTGAGACATTTTTCAAGCTTGTATGCGTTACTGGAAACCCTCGAGTATTCTGATCTCAACAAGCGAACATATCCGCGTGAGAAATTACTGGAGAAAATCGACAAAGGTCTGGAATGGGGCTTGCTAAATTTATGCATTGAAGTTGACGGAATCCTTTATGTATCTGAAAAGATCAAAGATGGTCACGAATTAAAGCTTGGCGGACAGGCTCTAGGAATTTTAGCACTGGCAAAGTATGAAAGTCTAACTGGTGATGATCATTACCACCAAATCATGCTCAATCTAGTAGAAGGTTTAAGAGCATATATCGATGAAGAGGGTCGAACCGTCCACGTTCTGAATGAAGATTTATCCGTGCGAGAAGCTTTCCGAATTATTTATTACAATGGCGAGGCTTTGTTTGCATTGATGCGGGCCTATCCACTGATAGGAGATGAACGATTGCTCAAGCTTGGGGAACTGTTGATGGATCGATACATCATTGAAGGTTACCAACGCTATCATGATCACTGGCTCAGCTATTCGGTAAATGAGCTCACTTTGTATTTACCAAAAAGAGAGTACTTTGAGTTTGGTGTGAAAAATGCATTGGAAAATCTGACTTTCATGGAAGAAAGAGACACGGCTTACCCAACCTTTTTAGAATTACTCTGTGCCGCTAATAAGATGTTTAAACGTATTGAAGAATCTCCTTTTGCAGGTGAATTATTCACAAATGATGAGTACCGTCGATTGCGGGAAGTTACGGAAAAGCGTGCACTTCACGAAATGCGAACGGGACATATGTGGCCTGAATATGCTATGTTTTTTGCTAAGCCAAAAACGATCGTCCATGGATTTTATTCTCGACATGATCGAACACGCATGAGAATTGATGATGCAGAGCACTTCTTATCCGGTTTAATCAATTACACGTATTTACGAAATGATGTTGGCTATCATTTCAGTCATGATGATTCAAAACGAACTCACCTTGAACCTGAAATGCAATGGACACAGCAAGAATATTCAATAACTCCTCAAACCTAAATTTAACATTGGCAAATACTATAAAAGAAAGCAATTACAGACCCGAAAGAAACTTTTATCGAACTTTCTGTTAGATATCCTTAGCGATTCATTCCCCACTTTTTAGATGGTGTGATGAATCGTTTTTATTTTTTGCTAATCAGTGAGCCTATTAAAATAGTTAGGATAAAAATGAATAATACTAAATATTCAGTATTTTTTAAAATAGACCCTATAAACAAAAACACTTTTTCTAGTGCTTTCATTTACAGAGTCTATTTAATCAACTTCATCTATCGCGACGCTTTTTTATTATTCAGCCGCAGTAGTCAAATAAGCTGTATAGGCGATTCCTTCTGCTTGCCAGCCGGCTTTGACTAACACATCTCTTTCCGCTTGACTCATAGTGAAATGATGGGAACCGACTTTGACATTTGGATTATATAAACGGTACATCGGCTCCCCTTCATCTGCCGTGTAAAAACCCACGTGGTCTTCTTGCCAACCAAGTTTAACTAAGTTTTGTACTTCAGCAAAATTGATCGTGTAATGATGATCACCGACATTGGGATTGTACAAACGATAAGCGTAATTTTTATTGGAATGCGGTTCATACGGAACGTAACAAGCAGTCCCCTCATCTTTCCAGCCTAAGTTGACTAACAGATCCCGTTCGCTCAAACGCGGTGTAAATAAATGCTCACCGGAATTGGGATTGTACACGCGCAAGATCGCAAGCCGCGAACCAGTCGTAGTCGTTGGTGCAGCTAGTGCCTGACTACCAATAAAACAAATTCCTAAAAATGTCAGTGAGCTACCTAAAATAATTTTTTTCATCTGATCAACACTCCTTCTTGTAATAATTTTTTCAAGTTTATCATGAATATAAAAAAATTAATCAATTAAATTAAAATAATTTAAACTTAAAGATTAATTTGCACTAAAAAAAAACGAAAATTCAGCGTAGCATCACTCGCATTTTCGCTTTTAAGTTCAGTTAATTTGAACGGTTTAGATTTAGAGCAACCCTAGTTTTTCTTTCCATTCCAACACACGTTCAACCGATCGATCCAATTGTTTTTCGCTATAGTGCCCGGCTTTGATCGCTTTGACTACATACGGGATCTGAGTGGCGTAACTCGATGACATCACTAGATCATTACCGGCTTTTAGTGCTTGCAGTCCCGCTTCATCTTGAGAAATAAAATCAGCTAACCCAGCCATATCCATATCATCGGTCATGACGACACCGTCAAATTTCAAGTCATGGCGAATGACTTGGTGAACATTTTTGGAGATAGAAGCTGGCATGTCAGGATCGATCGCGTTAACGATATTATGAGACACTAAAATACTATCTGCCCCTGCTTTGATCCCCGCTTCAAACGGTTTGAAATCATTTTGCTGCAACTCACTTAAAGGCCGGGTGTCCGTTACGATCTCCACGTGAGAATCTTTGTTGTTGCCGTAGCCGGGAAAATGTTTCAACGTCGAACCAATTTTATTTTTTTGCATCGCTTCAACACTTTTCGTTACATATTCACTAGTCCCTGCCGCATCTAATCCGATCGTCCGATTGTAAATAAAGGACTCTGGATCGGTAGCGACATCGGCATCCGGTGCTAGTCCCGCATCAATCCCGATCTCATGAAACACTTTCGCCTTTGCATCAATGTCTGCTACGATATTTTCCCAGCCGCCATTTTGATACAGCTCTTGCGGACTTTTGAAAGGCGTCTTCACGACATGGTTATAACTTAAGCGACTGACATCTCCGCCTTCTTCATCAGACGCGATCAATAAAGGCGTTTTACTCGCAGCTTGATAATTTTCCACCTTTTTTTTCAAGGATTGAATCGTTTGGCCTTCCATATCACGATCAAATAAAATATAACCACCTAAATGGTATTGCTTGATGTCTTGGATTTGATTTTCAGCGGGCACCCGTACGAAAAACAACTGCCCGACTTTCTCTTCCAATGTCATATCAGTCAATAATTTTTTGGCTTTTGATTTTTCAGCAGATGCGCTGGTAGTTGTTTCAGTTTTTTTAGCGGGCTGACTAGTCTCGGCTTTTTTTTGCTGCCCACAACCGGCCAACAAGAAGACGCTCGCTGCGGCAATAAACATGCCGACTGCTACTTTTTTTGTCATAAGTTCCTCCTGTGTTACTTTCTCTGACTCATTGTATCATAATTTTCCATTCAAAAAGAAAAAAACACCCAGCCGCTTGACTGAGTGAACTAAGTTTAGACTGCTTTGGCTTTTAATTTTTCAGCTTTGGTCGCTTGATCAAAGATCGGTAAGTTGAAGTGTTTATACAACGCACCGGCAATAAAGTAGGCGATGTTGTAATCTACTAAACTGTGGATCGCGCCACCCACTCCCATCAGCACGAAGATCGTATACAAGTAACCTTGCGAATAAAAAGTGTCGGGCATATTTCCCATGAAATAAAAGGCACTGACGACTAACATTTCAACTGCGGAATGTAACAGCGCGATCAAAAAATTAAACAGTTGAAAGCGTCCATTGGCTAATGTGAATTTGCCATCTTTAAAGACGATCTCCGGATGTTTTCGCAAATAATACGCACCTACGACTGCAAAGACGATATGCGACAACGCGCGTAATGCAATGATCGGTGATGTAGAAATAAAAAAGCCAAACGCTGTCCCCAAGGTGACCGCTACTGCCATCGCTGGTGAAAAGAACATTGCGATAAAGACTGGGACATGACTCGCTAAAGTAAATGAAGCTGGCGGTACCACGACTTTAGGCATCACTAACGGGATCAAGATCCCAAGACCGATCAACAGCGCCGAGATCGTTAAATTCCTGACTGAATTTGTTTTCATTTTTTTCCTCCTATGATCACAGTTAAAATCAACGTCAACTGTTATGTCTTGACAACGCTCTAAGTGTAGTGAAAAAACACGTAGCTGTCAAGACACAAATAACAAATTATTTATTCAAATTAGAACAACTGAGGTCTTTGCCTCGTAAAAAGCGCTAGAAACGACAGTCACCGATCCAGCTGGACACTTGATCACATTGACACAACCAACTATAGCCCAAGAAAATTTTGCCTCGTTTATGAAACAAACTGCTAAGAAATTTTAACGAAAAAAGATCCTAGATAATAAAGCGACTGATCATTTCATCAGTGGCTATTATCTAGGGTCTATTTTTTATCAGGTGATTTGGTTTATTCGCTGACTTTATTTTCTGCCATCGCATTTGCTAGTGCCGCAAACTCCGCCAGCGATAACGTCTCGCCGCGGCGTTTAGGATCAATTGCCGCTTGGGCTAAACTTTTTTCCAACCAAGCTTTCGTTTCAGCGTCTTTCCCATATCGGTGGATCAAATTATTCCACAGTGTTTTCCGCCGCAACGCAAAACTAGCTTTCACTAATTGGAAAAAGTCTTTCTCGTTTGTGACTTTTACAGCTGGCTGCGGGCGGCACACAAGTCGTAAAATCGCCGAATCAACATTTGGCTGCGGGATAAAAACTGTTTTGGGCACAATAAAAGCAGTTTCAGCTTCCATGTAATATTGGACCGCGATGGAAAGTGAACCGTATGCTTTCGTACCAGGTTTAGCGGCGATCCGATCGGCAACTTCTTTTTGCATCATGACGACTAGTTCTGCCACTGGTAAGTCAGATTCTAAAATATGCATCATGATCGGTGTCGTGATGTAATAAGGTAAATTCGCCACGACTTTGATTTTTTCAGTCGGATCAAAATAGGCAGTTTCTTTTAATAAATCGGCTTTCAACACATCTTGATTGATGACTTTGATATTATCGTACGGTCGCAATGTTTCTTTTAACACGGGGATCAAACGGTCATCGATCTCAAATGCCAACACTTGGTCTGCACTGCGCGCTAAATATTCCGTCAACGCACCGATCCCTGGGCCGATCTCCACGACATTCGTGTGCTCGTCAATGCCTGCAGTCTCAACGATTTTTTTCAAAATATTCGGTTCAGTCAAAAAATTTTGACCTAAACTTTTTTTAAACGAGAAGCCGTGCTTTTCTAAAATCTCTCTCGTATAAGAAGGGGTAGCGATATCTCTCACAAAGATTCCTCAACTTTCTTCATTGCTGCGCGTAGTTCTGCTTCACTGATGCGAAACATCGCTAAACGCTTTTCTAATTGCTTCGCGTTCGTATAACCGATCCGTAATTCTTCTCCGAGCCGCTCACGTTTTTCGCGGGCAGCAGGTCCGGCAATCAAGCCATAGTCTAATAAAATTTGCCGCGGGATCGTAACTTCTGGTGTTTGACTAGGTGTGACAACTTTTTCCAAAGCTTGCAAGATCGCGTCATCACTAGCATGTTCGACACCCAAACTGCCGCCGCGTTTACTTGGCGCCGCAAACCGCCGCGCTAAAAAAGCGTGTTTGGCATCTGGTACGACTTCCATGATCGTTTTGCGGATCTTCTCACCCGAAAAATCAGGATCGGTGAAGACGATCACGCCCCGCGTTTCTTGCGCGTGTTCGATTTGAGTCAAGATCTCCTCATCGATCGCAGAGCCGCGAGTTTCAATCGTATCGACTGCTAAAACTTCCTTCAAGCGTTTCGTATCATCTTTACCTTCTACGACGATGATCTCTTCGATTTTATTCATGTGCGGTGATCCCAAATAGTTGATGGGCCGTCTTCGTCGTTTGCCGTGCGACTTCTTCCCATGATAGTTCCCGCAATTCTGCAATTTTTTCGACGACGTAACGCGTGTAGCCTGGTTCATTTCGCTTGCCGCGATAAGGAACGGGAGCTAAATAAGGTGCGTCAGTTTCCACCAGCATTTTATCAAATGGAACGATTTGAGCTGACGCTTGGACTTCCGGCGCGTTTTTAAATGACACGACGCCTGAAAAGGAAATGTGCATCCCAAGATCTAAAAAGCGTTTGGCCCATTCTGGATCACCATTAAAACTGTGCATAATCCCACCAATATCGCGTACATCTTCGTCTTTTAAAATCCGATACGTGTCTTCCATCGCATCGCGGTTGTGCACACTAAACGGCAATTTCATTTCTTTTGCGATCGCGATCTGACGGCGGAACACTTTTTCTTGGACATCTTTTGGATCTTCCATCCAATAATAATCCAGTCCGATCTCGCCTAACGCGACGACTTTAGGTTGTGTCAATTTTTGGATCAGATCTGTTTCGATTGCTTTGGTGTAACTACCGGCTTCGGTCGGGTGCCAACCAATGATCGAATAAATCCCTTCATATTGACGGCTTAGTGCCAGCGATTTTTCGATCGTTGGCGTATCAAATCCCACCACGGCCATCTCGCTCACGCCAAGTTCATGGGCGCGCTCGATCGTTTCGGGAATATCATCATTGAATTGTTCTGCATTCAAATGGGTGTGTGAATCAAAAATCATCTTTTACGACTCCTTTGGCTTTTCTTCTGTTAGTAATGTAGCACAATTTACCAAAATTAGCAGTCGTTACCGGTTAATTTTTCTTTTCTTAATCTTCACACCGTGCTAAATCCGTCTTTAGCCGGAGGAATTTGATCGGGCTAGCGCGTATACTGAAAGCCTAGGAGGATGATAGCATGCCGAACTTTCAACAAGACTATCCTTATTTTGCGAAAACATTGAAACAAAAATTTCCTAATAAAGCTCCCTTGAACAGTTTTTGGCATTGGGCGTTGCTGGGGATTTTTGGTCTTTTGACCTTCGCGACTGTTAAAGAACAATTTTTGCTCATCGGTTTATTGATCGCCGCCACGGCCTTAGTCAAAGGACCGGGCATGATTTTATGGGGCGCGGCCTATTCTTTTTTAGTCAGCTTGTTCCCACCACTAGGGATCGTATTGTCCGCTGTGTTTTTCTTATTGAATATTCGCCTACTGACCAAAAGCTGGCGCGTGAATCTAGCAGCTAGCTGGTTTTATTTGTATCCTTTTGCTATGAGTGCAGTCAAATATTTCACTCACTGGAACGCCCCGTGGCAAACTGCTTTACTCTTGCTACCGGGACTGCTTATCTTACACTTCACCCTTGCTAAATTGTATCAACTATATCCCGTTGCCCGCCAAGTCGCTTGGACGATCCTTGCGATCCCCTTCGAACTGCTAGCGGCACTCTTACCCAAACGTTTCAAAAATAAATTCAAGCAAATGCCTGAAGAAGTGCGTTACCGTAAAACATATCGTAAAAACCCACGTCAGTATTAAAAAAATCGCCGTGCCGAATGATTTTCATTCAGCACGACGATTTTTTGGCTATTAATAAGCGCCAGACACAACGTCATTGACAAGATCATAAGAAGTTTGAGCAAATGGCGGCCGACCGTTTGTAGTCACTTCTTCACCATTGCGGAAAACTTGTAAGTTTCGAAGTTTGACGGTAGCATTCGTATTGGCATGTAAAATAAATGCTCCACCACCTGGAACTAATTTCGTTTGATATTGCCCTACTAACTGCTCATTGACAAAAGTTTGCATATAGCCAGATTCAAAATATTTTACTCGCAACTTGACAGATTGACCATTAGCGATCTGAGGTGCTTTTGTGTTGACTGAGTAATATTGCTCGCCTGAAGTTCCGGCATTCGCTGGGAAATTGATATTCGTGACATTGATTCGACCTTGAGCAAAATCCGCATCAAAACCAGCTTGATAATGCAATCCGACGCCTACTTGACCGCTTGCATCTCCATTGCCGGCAATCACGAATTGAACCTCGTAGTCACTAGTCGCGCCTGTCAAAGCTACATCTGCGGCAAACTCCATCGTTGGATGACCTGCTAGATTGGCTTGATCGTTGGCTTTATTAGAATACAATAGGCGATAAGAACCTGGAACATTGGCTTCTTCCCCACCAGCACCCGTGATATCAACGTCGACCTTTTTCGGTTCGACTGTCGGTTGCTCTTCGCCGCCACCAGAAGTATCCCCTCGAGCAGCTGCATAAAAACCAGTTCCTTCATCATTCCAACCGATCTTTTTCAACTCATCTCGCTCGTGGACTTCCGTTGTGTAATGATGTGCCCCCGCAGCCGTTGCATTCGGATTATATAGGCGGTAGACCGGAATCGTCCCACCTGACTGCCAAGCGATGCCTTCATATTTCCAGCCAACCGTTTTGAGTTGATCACGCTCAGCAGCCGCTGTTGTATAATGGTGATCCTCCGCATTCGGATTGTACATGCGATAGACCGGTTGACCTTCTTTAGGTGCATACCAGCCAATATTTTCATATTTCCAACCAGCATTTCTGACACTATCTCGTTCATGAGTACTCGCGGTGTAAAAATGCTCACCCGAATTCGGGTTGTATAACCGGTGCATCGCGTCGGTATCGGTTGTTGCTTGAACTTTTCCGGCCAACATAAGTCCTGCAACTAAACTCAACCCGGTGACGATGACTTTCCCTACTTTTCGCTTCACAATGTATCCTCCTTCTAAATTGATAGCGCTATCATTTTCTAACACCTTTCTCATTGTATCACGAGCAGTAACTTTGTTCTATTGAGATCCGGTCTTCTGAAGGGGAACAGTACGATCAAAGCAAAAAAAGAAGCCTTTGAACTAAATCAAAGACTTCTTTTTCTTAACCCACAATCGCACCGTTTGGCATATCAGCTGGGGCTTCGACGACTTTTAAAGTGCCGTCTGGAGCTTCCGCAGATAAGATCATGCCTTGGCTGATCTCGCCACGCATTTTTCGTGGTTTGAGGTTCGCGACGATGATTAATTTTTTACCGACTAAACTTTCGGGGTCCGCATAATATTCAGCGATTCCCGATAAGATTTGACGGTCTTGCTTATCGCCAGCATCTAAGCGGAATTGTAATAATTTATCGGCGCCTTTGACTTTTTGGCACGCGATCACTTCAGCAACTTTCAATTCGACTTTATCAAATACGTCAAACTTGATCTCTTTATCTTTGACGGAGACTAATTCGGTTTCTTCCGGGTCCCATTTGATCGCTTCCGCTTGCGGCTTGCTGCCTTCTGCCATTTGAGCTTGGATGTAAGCGACTTCTTCGTCCATATCTAACCGTGGGAAGATCGGTTTGCCTTTTGGTGTGACTTTCGTATCTTCAGGAAATTCACCAAAATGGATATTTTGCAACATCATCGTTTCTGGATCAAGACCTAATTGTTCAAAGATTTTCTTCGGTGTTTGAGTCATGATCGGTTGTAATAAGATCGCGACGATCCGCAACGTTTCAGCCAAATGCACCATCACACTATCTAATTCAGCTCGATGTGTCTCATCTTTAGCTAACACCCATGGTTCAGTTTCATCGATGTATTTATTCGCCCGCGAAACTAAACTCCAGATCTCACTGAGTGCAGTGTTGAATTCCATTTTATCCATCGCTTCATGGTAACGACTTACCACGTTAGCCGCAGTCGTCGACAATTCACTGTCAAATGGCGTCACCAGTGATTGATATTTCGGTACGACGCCTTCACAATATTTATTGATCATGGCAACGGTCCGATTTAATAAATTCCCGAGGTCATTGGCTAGATCATAATTGACCCGTGCAACAAAATCTTCTGGTGTGAAGACGCCATCGGAACCAAATGGCACTGCCCGCAATAAATAATAACGCAACGCATCTAAACCGTAGCGTTCAACTAACATCTCAGGATAGACGACATTGCCTTTTGATTTAGACATCTTGCCGTCTTTCATCATCAACCAGCCATGACCAAAAACTTTTTTCGGTAATGGCAAGTCTAGTGCCATCAACATGATCGGCCAATAGATCGTATGGAACCGGACGATTTCTTTTCCTACCATATGAACATCAGCTGGCCAATATTTTTGGAACAAGCTGTCATCAGCAGAACCATAACCTAGCGCGGTGATATAATTAGATAACGCATCGATCCAAACATACACCACATGTTTCAGATCAGATTTGACCGGAATGCCCCATTTGAATGTCGTCCGCGAAACTGCTAAATCTTCTAAGCCTGGCTTGATGAAGTTGTTGATCATTTCATTTTTCCGCGACTCTGGTTGAATAAAATCAGGATGATCTTCATAATATTGCAACAAGCGATCGGCATATTTACTCATGCGGAAGAAATACGATTCTTCCCGCACTAATTCGACTTCGTGGCCGCTTGGCGCTTTCCCGCCGATGACTTTACCCTCATCGTCATGATACACTTCTGCTAGTTGGGTCTCAGTGAAAAATTCTTCATCCGAAACAGAATACCAGCCTTCATATTCACCTAAATAAATATCACCTTGTTCCAATAGTTGTTCAAAGATTTTTTGAACAGCGGCTTGATGATACCCGTCAGTCGTCCGAATAAATTTATCGTAACTGATATCTAACATCTTCCATAATTTCTTGACGTCTGCGGCCATCTTGTCCACGTATTCTTGTGGTTTGACCCCTAACTCTTCCGCTTTTTTCTCGATTTTTTGACCGTGTTCATCCACACCAGTCAAATAAAATACGTCAAAGCCCATCAAACGTTTGTAACGCGCAACCGCATCACAGGCGATCGTCGTATAAGAATTCCCGATATGTAATTTGCCACTCGGATAATAAATCGGAGTCGTAATATAAAATGTATCTTTCTCGGCCATGTGGTCCTCCTCTTTCCCGTAAATAATTTCCCTGCTAGTATACCACAAAAGCTAGCTTGTGTTATAGACCATTCTAGCAAAAATCGACCGGACAGCCCGCTGGCTATCTGGTCGATCTTTTAATGAACCGCGCTTAAAATCCGCGTGGCAATAGCTTGGTAGTCTTGACGCATCATTTCTATTACCGGGATCACTACAACGGGAACCGACGCATTTGAAAAGTCAACGAAACGCTTGAGGCTTTCCACGATGACGATCACCTCACCATGTGGACTTTCAGTTTGCACGAGGTCCCACGTGATAAATGCCACGTGCCAATCATTTCCTAATACTTTCGGAAATTCTCGTTGAAATCGATACGGATGAAACGTATTGACTGTTTCTATCGGAGCTCCCAACAATTGATCGTTACGATTCAACGACCAAACCCAACTCACTGTTTTCATTTTTTCCTCCTCAGACGACTTAAACTGCCGCTTTATTTATCCCGCGTATCAAAAATGATCGTTACAGGTCCGTCGTTGATCAGCGCCACTTGCATATCTGCGCCAAATTCACCTGTTTCAACTTTCAGTCCACTAGCAGCTAAACCTTGATTAAAATATTCGTACAAAGGAATCGCCGTTTCCGGACGTGCCGCTTTGATAAAGCTGGGCCGATTGCCTTTTTTCGTATCCGCATAAAGCGTGAATTGCGAAATACTCAAAATACTACCGCCGATATCTTGGATCGTTTGATTCATTTTCCCTTCTGCATCTTCAAAAATGCGTAACAGCGGAATTTTACGGATCAAATAATCCGCATCGGCTTTTGTATCTTCTTCATGTACACCTAACAAGATCATAAACCCTCGCTCGATCTTGCCGACTGAAGTGCCTTTGATTTTAACTTCCGCTTCACTGACTCGTTGGATCACTGCGCGCACACTTTTTCCTCCTAGCCTTTCGTTCGTTTGACGCTATAAACGTCACGAACGGTTTTGATTTTATCCACGATGGAATACAGATGACTCAAATTTTGGATCTTAAACGTCAACGTGATCATCGCGAGTTTATCTTTAGTTGGTTTGGCTTCGACACTGACTAATTTTTTCGTCATGCCGCTGACGATATTCAACACATCATTTAACAAGCCATCCCGATTAAACCCATAGATCTCTAACGTCGCATCGTATTCTTGTTTCGTATTGGAGGTATCTTCCCATTCGACTTCGATCAAACGATCCTCGATACCTTTTTGTTTGGTGATGTTCGGACAATCCGTCCGGTGGATCGAGATCCCGCGGCCTTTGGTGATGTAACCGACGATGTCATCTCCAGGAACCGGGTTACAGCAATGACTGATGCGGATCAAAAGGTTTTCTACCCCTTGGATCACGATGCCGCCTTCATGCCGGACTTTGATTTTTTCCGGTTCTTTTTTCTGCGGATGATTGATCATTTCATCGACCGCTTCTTGTTTTTTACGATTCCGTTCTTCGCGGCGTTCTTTTTCTGTCAAACGATTGGCAAAAGTCAACGCGCTTAATTCGCCAAAGCCGATCGTCGCAAATAAATCGTCTTCACTGTGGAAATTAAATTTCGTCATCGCATCTTGCAAACGCTCTTTAGTCAGGACTTCTTTTGGCGAATAACCTAGATCCGTGATACATTTGTTGACTGACTCGTGTCCTTTGGTAATATTTTCTGCCCGATCTTGCGTTTTGAAGAAACGTTTGATCTTGTTACGGGCTTTACTGGTTTTCACCATCTTCAACCAATCACGGCTCGGCCCAAATGAATTAGGTGAAGTCAAGATCTCGATGATGTCGCCATTTTTTAATTTATAATCCAGCTGTACCATTTTGCCGTTGACCTTGGCGCCAGTGGTTTTATTTCCGACATCGGTGTGAATGCTGTAGGCAAAATCTAATGGCCCAGAACCTTTTGGCAGCTCCGTCACATCCCCTTTTGGTGTGAACACATAGACTTTGTCGCTGAAGATATCGCCTTTGACCCCTTCCATAAATTCAGAAGCATCATAGCTTTCATCTTGCAACTCTAAAATCTCGCGGAACCAATCCAGCTGTTTATTGTCTTGTGTCTCTTCTTGTTTTTCCGTTTTGCCTTCTTTATACGCCCAATGTGCCGCGACCCCAAATTCTGCGACTTCATGCATTTCGTGGGTCCGGATCTGCACTTCTACCGGATTACCTTTTGGTCCGATGATTGTCGTATGGAGCGATTGGTACATATTGGCTTTGGGCATCGCGATATAATCTTTGAAGCGCCCAGGCATCGGTTTCCATTTCGTATGGATCGCGCCTAAGACCGCGTAACAATCTTTGATAGAATCCACGATGACTCGGATCGCTAACAAGTCATAGATCTCATCGAATTGTTTTTTTTGATCCCGCATCTTGCGATAGATGGAATAAATATGTTTGGGTCGGCCATAAATATCTCCTGAAATCCCTAACTCTTTAGTCGCAGCTTTGATCTCTTCCACCGCTTCATTGACATACGCCACTCGTTCTTCGCGTTTGGTTTGCATCAAATGCACGATTCGATAATATTGCTTCGGATTCAAATAGCGCAGTGCGGTATCTTCCAATTCCCATTTGATCCGGCTCATCCCTAAACGATCGGCTAACGGCGCGTAGATCTCTAATGTTTCCCGCGCGATCCGCCGCTGTTTATCATCTCGTAAATATTTCAACGTCCGCATGTTGTGCAAGCGGTCGGCTAACTTGACCATGATCACGCGCAAATCTTGTGCCATCGCCAGTAACATTTTACGATGGTTTTCCGCTAATTGTTCTTCGTGGGATTTGTATTTGATCTTCCCTAATTTTGTCACCCCATCGACTAATGAAGCGACATCAGACCCAAATTCTTGGCGTAAGTCTTCTAGAGTGACCTCAGTATCTTCTACCACATCATGTAAAAAGCCGGTCGCGACCGTATGCGGGTCCATGTGCAGATCCGCTAAGATCCCCGCGACTTGGATCGGATGGATGATATAAGGTTCGCCAGACTGCCGCACTTGTTCGCTGTGGGCATTTGCGGCGTACTCATACGCTTTTTTGACAAACGCGACATGTTTTTCGCCCATATAAGTAGCCACTAGCTCGATGACTTGCGGCCCCGTTAAAATTACTTCTTTTGACATCTGACTTCCCACCTTTAATGTATCGTTCAACACTTCAATGCTAGTATTTTCCGAAAATTATTGTTTTTATTATACAAAGTTGTCCGGCTTTTTTCAATCGGAGGGATCAAAGAGCTCGGAATAAAAGCTTGCGGCCGCTAAAACATAAAGCGGTGCGGTCTCTGTGCGCAAGATTCGCGGACCTAGCCCGCACAACTTCGCGCCTGCTTGAGTAAAAAGCGCGATCTCTGGTTGGGTCAATCCGCCTTCAGGGCCAAAAATCACTAACAAACGTTGTCCTGCGCTTAGCTTTTCCAATGTTTGAACGAGTTGTCCGCGTTCACCTTGCTTGGCTGATTCTTCATACGCAACTAGCACAGCGTCGTAGTCGTTAAAGACTGCCGTCAGCTGTTGGGTACTAGGGAAAAATTCCACGGTTGGCTGAAGTTGGCGTTGAGATTGCTCAGCCGCTTCTTGCGCGATCTTTTGCAAGCGTTGCACTTTTTTGCTTTGCTTTTTTTGATCCCATTTTACAACGGATGTCTGAGCAGGAAAGACGATAAAATTATGAGCGCCTAGCTCCGTACCTTTTTGGACGACCAACTCTAATTTTTCACCTTTTGGCAAGCCGCTCGCGATCGTCACCTCAAAGGGCAACTCCCGCCGCAACGTTTCTTTTTCCTGTTCTGCTACAGTCACACTGTCTGATGTGATCACAGTGATCGCACCTTTGAAACTTTGCTGATCAGCAAAAACGATAAAGACTTCATCATCAGGTTTCATGCGCATCACGCGGACGATATGATGGTAGTTTTCACCAGTCAATTCCACTGTCGCGCGATACGTGCCTTCTACAAAATAGCGTTGCATCTAGTCTTCCTCGCCTTTTTTCAAAATGATCGCAAACCAATCTTTTTGCTGGAAGATCCGATCCACGACAAAACCTTGCGCCGTCAATTTTTCTAAGATCATCGCTTTTTTGTCTTCGATGATCCCTGAGATGATAAACGTCCCGTCTGGTTTTAACAGCCGCCACGCATCTTCGATCATCAATTTGATGATGTCCGCTAAAATATTAGCCACGATCACATCGGCTGGCTGTTCGATCCCCGTTAATAGATCGTTAGCAGAAACGGAAATATTTTCCGTATGGGGATTAAGATCGACGTTTTCTTGCGCGGAACGGACCGCCACTTCGTCTAGATCATAGGCGTACACTTTTTTTGCACCTAAATAAGAACTCGCAATACTCAACACACCTGAACCAGTCCCGACATCTACAACAGTTTCGCCCCCGCGCAAAACAGTTTCTAAGGCTTGCAACGTCAAATTTGTTGTCGGATGCGTTCCCGTTCCAAAGGCCATCCCAGGATCTAACGTGATGATTTTTTCTTCATCTGATTGGGGAGTATATTGTTCCCAACTCGGAACGATCGTTAAAAAGCGCGTGACCCGCACTGGATGATAATACTTTTTCCAAGCCGTCGCCCAATCACTTTCGGCTACTTCACTGACTTCGATTTTATTTTCACCGATTGCTAACCCAAATTCCGGCAAGCGGGTGATTTTTTCTTTGATCAGCGGTAAGATCTCCGGTAAAAAGATCGTTTCGGGAAAATACGCGCTGACCGCGGCACCTTCAGTCAAGTCGGTAAACATTTTTTGATCCAACACTTCACCATAGGGATCTTTTTGATAATTTTGGACATCCAAACTGTCTTCAATGGCGACTCCGGCTGCGCCAGCTTCCATCAAAATATTGGAAACAGCTTCCACTGCTTCACTTTCCGTGGTGACTTTGACTTCATTCCATTTCATCTTTTCGACTCCTTAATAACTAGGATAAGGCAAGTACGGTGTGTCGCGTCCTTGCTCCGCTAATTTTTCAAACTGCTCTTTGTTCCAAACTAATTCAAAAACTTCTTGCTGGCTATCACCTGCTAAAAAGTCGAGTAAGTCGCTTTGCCCTTCTTCTAAAACATCCCGCAAATAATCCACGATCGCTTTTAAAACCCCTTTTGGCAAGCCTTTTTTGCCCGGATAGGTGATCACTGCTAAATAATCGGCGAGCTCGTAATCAGATTTAGTTTCATCAGCCAATAAGATCGCATCTTCAAACTCGATCACCGTTTCTTCTGACGCGACACCATCGACATCATCCAACTCAATTTGTTGCTTATTCTCGCCATACAAGCGAAAAGCTAATTCAAAGCTATGATTTTTCGTATCCCAATCCAATGCGAGATCATAATCGGGAATTTTTTTATCTAAGTACTGATCTAAAAAACTGATCATCGTTTCTTTTGCCATCTTAATTCCTCCAGCCATTATTTTCCGCGATATTCGCCTTTTTTTGTTTTGTCACATAAGGATTCCCTTTGACCGTAAAACGCAGCGGCAGATCCGTCCAGATCCCCTTATTCGGGATGCCGACTCGCGGCAACTTTTCAACGGTGCGTGGATATTTACGTTTTTCTGGCACTAAATGGAGCGCACTTGAAAAAATCGATTCGCCGTACAAATTTTTTTCGATTCCCAGCGCTTCCACTAATTTTCCGGGGCCGTCACTTAACGCCACACCCGTTTTTCCGTTGCGATTTTTGATCATTTGCTCCAGCCCTGCTGCTGGTTCCAAACCGCGGATCATCACCCCTTGAGGCAAGCCGACTTCCCGCGTGATCATATTTAAAATCAAGTGCGTGTGCATCGTGTACAGATAAATCGTGCCTGGCTTTTGATACATCGCTTTTAGCCGTGGGGTTTTTCGCAGACCAAAACTGTGGGCCGCTTCATCATCTGGACCGAGGTAGGCCTCACAATCCACGATATAGCCGCCCAACTTCCCTTGAGGCGTGTCATGTTCCACATACATCCCCAACAAATATTCCGCCACTTCCGGCGTTTCATGTGTATTAAAAAATTCGATTACTTCATTCATTGTCATTCTCTTCACCGTCTTCATGATACACAATATCGCCGTTACATGCTACGACTGCAAGCCACAAATAAAATTTTTTAACTAAAAAACAGTTCCGCTTCGTGCAAGTAAGCGGTCACTGGCGGTTTGATACTTTCTGCCCACCAGCCAGTGAGCCTTGCTGCCGAGAAGTTGGTTTGCGAAACTGGATTCAAAAAATGCTATACTAAATGAAAAGTGACTGAAAAGGAGGGATTCCATGCAGCAACCGTTAGCGTATCGCATGCGGCCGCGTAATTTAGCTGAAGTAGTCGGTCAAGAGCATTTGGTCGGCCCAGGAAAGATCATTCGGCGGATGGTGGAAGCCAAGATGTTGTCGTCGATGATTTTATATGGACCACCAGGCACTGGGAAAACAAGCATTGCCAGCGCGATCGCCGGTTCGACTCACTACGCGTTTCGCATGTTGAATGCTGCCACTGATACGAAAAAAGATTTACAGATCGTCGCTGAAGAAGCCAAGATGAGCGGCACCGTGATCTTATTATTAGATGAAGTCCATCGTTTAGATAAAACGAAACAAGATTTTCTTTTACCCCATTTAGAAAGTGGCCGGATCGTCATGATCGGCGCGACGACTGAAAATCCGTATATTACCATCAATCCCGCGATCCGCAGTCGAACTCAGATTTTTGAAGTCAAACCATTGACCGAAGAAAATATCCAACAAGCGATCCAACAAGCATTGACTGATAAAGAGCGCGGTCTAGGAAACGAAGAGGTCACCCTTGATGAAGACGCTTTGTTGCATCTGAGTCGCGCGACCAATGGTGATTTGCGTAGTGCGTTGAACGGTTTGGAGTTAGCCGTCCGCTCAACGCCCAAAGACGAAAACGGGGTGATCCATTTGACCCTTGCGATCATTGAAGAATGTGTTCAAAAAAAAGCACTGACTCACGATAAAGATGGGGATGCACATTATGATGTCATCTCCGCGTTTCAAAAATCGATTCGCGGCAGTGATGTTGATGCTGCTTTACATTATTTAGCGCGGTTAGTCGAAGCGGGTGATTTGCCGATCATTTGTCGGCGCTTGATGGTGATCGGGTATGAAGACATCGGGCTAGCCAATCCACAAGCTGCAGCGCGTACCGTTCAAGCGGTCCAAGCCGCTGAAAAATTAGGACTACCCGAAGCGCGTATTCCATTAGCGGATGCCGTCGTGGATTTGTGTCTGTCACCAAAATCAAATTCAGCGTACCAAGCACTAGATGCCGCGATCGCAGACATTCGTGCCGGTAAAGCCGGTGAAGTTCCCGATCATTTGCGCGACAGTCACTACCAAGGGGCTAAAAATTTAAACCGCGGGATCGGGTACCAATATCCCCATAATTTCGAACATGCTTGGGTCGATCAACAGTATTTACCTACTAAATTAAAAAATGCGCACTACTATGAGCCCAAAGCCACGGGAAAATATGAACAAGCCCTCGGGCAACAATATTTTCGAATCAAGGAATGGAAAAAAGCGGCGAAGGACTCAGCGAAGAAAAAGTAGGTGTAATGCTTTGCCGCTTTCTAAGCCGATCAAGCAAAGCGCTTTGATCACCAGTAAATATAATTCGCTTTCATTGACAATTTATCAGGCTTTTTATAGAATAGAGCCAACAAAGAAAATACGATTTGATTCAGCTGATCGAAGTTTTGAGCAAGTCGTAATTCATTGCAACTTTATATTTCCTGTGCTACTATTGAGATGGAAATTCTGTGATGTGCGCGTTGCCCATTTCAGTGTTGACCGAACATTTTTATTGATATCTTGGGATCTGTCTTGTGTCAAAGCAGGCGACATGCCTTTTCATTTGGTAGTTCAATGCTTAGACCGTGGAACCCACCTGCTAGACTTTGCGGGATCAATACTCTCGGGTGAATAACGGCATCGACGGAGTTTTCCATTCTTTTAGAATGAAAGAGCAATTTGCTTTTGCAAATTGCTTTTTTCTGTATATGGAGGACATGATGATTCGAATTTTATTATTTGTGCTAGCTTTATTGTTACTATTTTGCAGCTATTATTTATGGAAAAAAAATGCCGGCCTCTTCTTGCTGATCGAAAAAAATCGCGACAATCAAAGTTTCTTTCGCAATTTCGCCATCAGCTATGGTATCCTCGGCATCTTCGGTCTAGTGATCGGCTTTTTGAACCAAACGAACTACTCACTACTTTACCTCGTGGTCGTCTTGATCTGCTCTGCGATTTTCAGCTTACGCTTTGCCGGTAAAATGAAAAAGAGCTAAGATTGTCAATTTCCGCTAAAATGTTCTAAAATAAAGAGGAAAAGAAAATGGTTGCCAGCTACCTTTGCTGGTAAAAGGAGTGGAATTGTGATGGAACAACAATATCAAACGATCATGGTCGCCGTTGATGGTTCGAGTGAAGCTGAGCTCGCGTTTAAAAAAGCTGCCAACGTTGCCAAGCGAAACGAAGCCGAATTGATCTTGGCTCACGTGATCGACACGCGGGCATTTCAAACCGTGTCATCCTTTGACAATACATTAGCCGAACAAGCCACCGATATGGCAAAACAAACGCTTGCCGACTACGAAAAATACGCACAAGGGATCGGCTGTAAAAAAATTACCAAAGTGATCGAGTACGGTGCACCAAAATCCGTCATCGCCAATCAGATTCCAGAAAAACACCATGTTGATTTGATCATGTTAGGCGCGACTGGGTTAAATGCCGTTGAACGGCTCTTTATTGGTTCGGTCTCTGAATATGTTATTCGCAATGCTGGCTGTGATGTGCTGATCGTCCGGACAGATCTTGACAACCAATTGCCAAAAGAAGAAGAATAATTTTTCAGTTCTCAAGGGTTTATTGATACGCTTTCTTAAAAATGGTGCTATGATTAAATGTGAAGAGGGTGCAAAGAAATGAAAGAATTTACTATCAAAGAAGTAGAAGATTATTTGACACAACGCGTCTCAGGAATCACGGTCATCAATGCCGGTGTTGAATTTCCTGATCGCAAAGAAGCGTTCCACGTCGAAGGTGAAAAAGATTATTATGTCTTTGCCAACAATGATGGGACTTACGAATTCACAGACGGTTCTAAAACCGACAAGATCACGAACCACGACGAAGACGGCAATGTCTTGAGCGAAGAAGATTTTCTCGACAAAGTCATCAAGATCATCGTAGCAGAAGAATAAACTATACTATCAAAAAATGCGCTAGCTATCAGACGATGGCTAACGCATTTTTTTGATTTAAATCGCTCGCCCCATCATGATCCCGATCAAACTGAATAAAATCCCCAGCACATAGGTAGCTGTGATGTAACGATAAAACATCGAACGGTCGTGTTGCCATAAAACGAGCAGTTCAAAGTTGAACGTTGAAAAAGTCGTATACCCGCCCATGATCCCAGTTCCGATAAATAAATACACTGGCTGGGCTAAATGCAGTCCGAAAAAAATTCCCAGAAGCAGGCTGCCAGTTAAATTAATAAAGAAAGTCGCTTTTGGTAAATGTTTCGTCCGATCTTCAAAGTATTGATTCAACGCAAAACGCATCATCGCACCAATCGCAGCGCCACTTCCGACTAATAGAGCGTTCATAGTTTCACCTGCTTACGTTGATAGAGTGATTCCCCTAAAAAGACTAGTCCAAGACCGCCAGCTAACGATAAGCCAAAGTACAAAAGCGCTAACCAATAATGCGCGCTTAACACCAGCTGCATCACATCTAACGCAAATGATGAAAACGTCGTTAAGGCTCCGCAAAAGCCGACGCCGATTCCTAATACGAGACGCGCCGAGAGATCGATGTCACTTAAAATGTGTTTGACCACCCAACTGAAAAATAGACAGCCGATCAAATTCACCACTAAGGTCGCTAAGGGAAAGACCCCACCGATTTTTGGAAGCCACTCACTGACTAAAAAACGAATCGCACCACCACAAAAAGCAAACAGCGCGATCACTAAGTAATCCATTACCTTTCATCTCCTCTGAAATTCCCATCTCACTATATAATTAATAAAAACTTAACGCAACTATTCCGAGAAATCGTTTTATTCTTAAACATAATATGTTAGAATAAAACAAATTCAAACATTAAAAAGCAGGTTTAAACATGAAAGGAATCATTTTTGATTTTAATGGGACGATGTTTCTCGATTCCCCACTCCATGAACAAGCTTGGCTCCACATGATTACAAAATACTCAAAAGCTACGCTGGAGCCAACTGAAATCGTCAAACAGATCCACGGTCAAACCAATGCCGCGATCTTGAAACATTTTATCTCACCTGAGCTCACGGATACTCAAATCGCAAAACTGGCTGGTGAAAAAGAAAGTTATTATCGGCAATTGGTAAAAGCCGATCCGACCCAGATCCAATTAACAGCTGGCTTAGCTGAAGTATTGGATACGTTAGTGATAGAACAGATTCCCCTGACCATCGCTTCAGCTGCGCCTCAAGCGAATATGGATTTTTATTTTGAGATCTTTGATTTGGCTCGCTGGTTTGATCAACGCAACGTCGTAGTAGATGATGGAACGTTTCCTGGCAAGCCCGCGCCGGATATTTTTTTGAAAGCTGCGGCAAAGTTAAACTTAGATCCAACTGACTGCATGGTGATCGAGGATTCCTATTCCGGCCTACAAGCTGCTCGGAATGCTGCGATCGGTTCCATTGTTGCGATCGATCCTACCGGGCACAACACACCATTATTTGAAGCCGAAAACTTAGCCCCAAATGGGATCATCAAAGATTTTACCCACTTTGAACAAAACATACTTGACCCACTATTCGTTCATTAAAAGATGAACGGCTCGGCCTGATCAGAAATTCAAAAAACCGCTGTTGAACTCACACTTCAACAGCGGCTTGTTTTCGTCATTTTTAAATCAGTGTCGCGCCTAACGTATTTTTAAAATGTTGCAGTGCCCAGTCATGTCCCACTGGATCAAAACTAGCAACCGCATGTTCTGGGATCACTAGTTTATATCCGAGATTATACGCATCGACTGCAGTGTGCAAGATACAAATATCCGTACAGACACCGGTCAAACATAATTCGGTGATGCCGCGTTCTCGCAGCCGAATATCTAAATCAGTTCCACTAAAAGCAGAATAATGTCGCTTGTCGATCCAATAGACATTTTGGCGGTCTTGATTTTTAGCATAAACAGCTTTTAATGAACCGTACAATTCACGCCCTGCTGTTCCGATCAAGTTATGGGGTGGAAATAACTTCATCTCAGGATGGTACTGATCATCTTCATCATGACCATCGATCGCAAAGACGACAAAATCATCATTTGCAATCGCGTCTTTAGTCAGCTGGACGAGCGTTGGTTCGATCGCTTGACCCGCAGCTCCGGTCGTCAATTTACCAGCGGTTGCCACAAAATCATAAGTGTAATCAATCGAGAGTAAAGCTTTCATGAAGGTTGCCTCCTATTTTAAGTGCTGGACGAATTCCGTGACTAATTCCGCGGAAGCTTTCCCAGTGTGTTCAACAAATTCTTCGTGGGTCTCAGTCGCAGCTTGATCGGCGGTATCACTTAACGCCCGCAAGATCAAAAACGGGATCCCAAATTGAGCAGCAGTTTGCCCGATCGCGGTGCTTTCCATCTCCAGTGCGAGTGCGTCAGGAAAATTTTGTTTGATGGCATGCGTTTTTTCCGGACTACTGATGAAGCTATCCCCGGAAACGATCAAGCCCTCATGAACTTTTTGGCCGACTTTTTCGGCGGTTTTGATCATTTCTTGCCGTAAATAAACCGAGCTATCGTAATACAACGGCATGCCGGGAACTTGGCCGATTTTATAGCCAAAGGTGGTTGCATCGACATCGTAATACGCCACTTTGTCTGCCACGACCAAATCGCCGATCGCCAGTCCAGAACCGATCCCACCTGCTGTCCCGGTGTTGATCACCATGTTGACTTTATATTGATGGATCAACAGTGTCGTTGTGATGGAAGCTAGCACTTTGCCGATCCCCGAACGGACGACGATCACTTCATGATTGCCCAGGCTACCGGAAATAAACAAAGCCCCAGCTTGTTCCCAAGACAGCGGGTGATCCAAGCGTTCCCGTAAACTTTTGATTTCTTCTTCCATAGCACCAATAATACCGATTTTCATCTAACATCCTCCTCTTTAAATAAAAAAGACGGCCAGCATCGTCAAGACTAGTAATACTAAAACGATCAAGATCGCTTTATTTAAAAAATTCCCTGTCTCCCGTTGCTTTTCGTTTTCACCGCTGCGGGTTTTTTTCGCTGGCGGTTTTTGTTTCAGTTCTTTCCGATAAAAATTATTTTTTTGTTTTTCCGCGATTTGTTGCCGTTCTTGTTCACGGGCTAAGCGCGCATTTTTTTCTTTACGGCGGCGGATCTCTTCACGATTCACCAATGGCATGATTTATTTCATCGCTCCTTTTACTTGCATGAGTTCCCAATACTGAACAGCAAAAATCGTTTTCGCATCACAGATCACACCGTCTGTGATCGCTTGTTTTGTTTCTTCTAACGTCAATTCGTAAAGCTCTAACACTTCATCATCGTCTTGCGGGCGTGGGTGACTGACTTTTTTCAAACCTTGTGCAGCATAGACATATAACTTTTCATCTGAAAAGCCCGGTGACAAATACATCTCCGCCACATACGTGAGCGTCTCTGCTTGATAAGCCGTCTCTTCTTCTAATTCGCGGCGGGCGGTGACCTCAGGATGTGTCCCTTCCCCGGGATCGATCTTACCAGCTGGAACTTCTAAGACGACTTTTTCTAAAGGTTTGCGAAATTGTTTGACCATCACGATTTTATTTTCAGCCGTGATAGGAATCGTCGCCACCCCGCCAGGATGAAAGACTAGTTCTCGTTGGCTCGTACCGCCATTGGGCAAGGCAACGTCGTCTAAATACACGTCGATGATCTTGCCTTTAAAAATCTCTTTGCGGTGGATCGTCTTTTCTTCAAAATCTTTGTATTCTAGCATCTTGAAATGTTTCCTCCTCAAATGTCTTGGTCCCATTGTATCACAGAAAATTCTTACGTTTTTTCTAAATCTGAAAAATCCATCTTTGGTCTGATACTAATCGTTTAAGGTTTCATGCTAAAATGAACCTGTAAAGTAATCGAAGTAAAACACATAAATAAGTCAGCTTTACGTATAGATTAGGAGGATCGTTATGGGGAAGAAAATCGTTACTATCGGCCTAGTCATCATGGGGATTATCGCATTTTTTGAAGGCGACTTCAGCGAATTTCTCATTTTCTTATTGATGCTAGGAGGAATCTATTTGATTTATCGAGGACTGCGCGGCCGGAAAGGCAAACAAGCGCAAGCAGAAGTACCTTTTATGTCCAAAGAAAAAGAACAGCACTATCGCGAGGCCGGCATGTCTGAAAGCGAGATCGTATTGTTTCGCGAGACGATGAGCACGAGCAAGCAACAAATCGTCCGACTCCAAGAAAACATCACGCAAAACGCCAAATTAAAAGCGATCGACTTACGGCATGACACCCTAAAAGCTGCCAAAGCGTTGTTCAAAGAATTGGTAAAAGAACCGACCCGCCTGCCAGAAGCCAGCCACTTTTTATATACGCATTTACCAAACATCGTAGATTTGACTGATCATTATATCGAGATCAACCAGCATGAAGTCAAAACAAAAGAAACGTATGGTAAACTAGAAGAAAGCGCCCAGATCATCGACCAAATGGCGGATCTGATCGTCAAAGATTACCAGCAATTTGTCTCAGAAGATATGGAAGACATGGATGTTGAGATCTCGATTGCCAAAAAAAATCTTGACCACGACTTGAAAGAACCTTTACAAAAACAATTTACCGAATAAAATCTAGCGCATGCTAGATTTTTTTCCACAAAAAAATCCGCAGCTCTCGCATGGAACACCACGACTTGCCAGCAATTCAGAGCCACGGTTTTTTACTAGCAGGAGGAATGAAAATGGAGCCAGAAAACACGAAACCGACCCAATCCGTCGATACGACCTTAGACGATTTATTGAGCAACCCTTTTGGATCAACTGACAGTTTGACACCGGTCCAACAAGATGAACTTTCCACTTTAAAAGAGCAAGAACAAGCGCCGCGTTTAATCGATAAACTGCCGGCAGAACGCCAAAACCAAGCACGAGAATTAGCCAAAAAAATCGACGTCAATGACTCACAAGCCGTGATCAGTTACGGCGCGACGGCGCAAACAAAATTAAGCGAATTTTCTCAATCGATGTTAAACACCGTCCAAACACAAGACATCGGTCCGATCGGCGATTCATTGAACCAATTGATGTATCGCTTGAATGAAGCCAATCCCGATGAATTGCGTGCCGGTGAAGGCAATGTTTTCCAACGGATGTTTGGGAAAGTCAAACAATCGATTTATGAGATTACTGCCAAATATCAAAAGATCGGCGCCCAAATCGATAAGATCGCCACAAAGTTAGATCAAGAAAAAAACGGTCTCTTAAAAGACAACCAAATGTTAGAGCAACTCTACAATAAAAATAAAGACTATTTTGATGCGTTGAACATTTATATCGCAGCAGCTGAACTAAAGATCGATGAATTGAAACAAACAACGATTCCTGAAGCGACCGCAAAAGCCAAAGCCAGCGGAGATCAAATGGATGTGCAAGTCGTCAATGACTACACCCAATTTTTAGATCGCCTCGACAAACGCACTTACGACTTGAAACTTGCGCGTCAGATCACGATCCAACAAGCACCGCAGATCCGACTGATCCAAAATACCAACCAAGCATTGGCTGAGAAGATCCAAGCTTCGATCAATACCGCTATCCCATTGTGGAAAAATCAAGTCGCGATCGCGTTGACCTTGTTGCGTCAAAAAGATGCTGTGACTGCACAACGCCAAGTTTCAGAGACGACCAATGACTTGTTGAAGAAAAATTCAGAGATGTTGAAGATCTCAACGATCGAAACCGCCAAAGAAAATGAACGAGGCGTAGTCGATCTGGAAACGTTACAACAAACTCAAAATGATCTAGTCGAGACTTTGGAAGAAACACTACGCATCCAAAAAGAAGGCAAAGAACGGCGCCAAGCAGCCGAACTAGAACTAGGCCACATGGAAAATGATTTAAAACAAAAATTGATGGATCTAAACGACCGCTAGGAGGCTAGTTTATCATGGAGAAAAAACAATTCGTCTGTGTCAAATGCGGCAATCAACATTACACCGCGGATCAATTTCAAGCAACCGGCGGGAATTTTTCTAAACTCTTTAATGTCCAAAATAAAAAATTCACGACGATCAGCTGCACGCAATGCGGCTACACCGAACTGTATCGCACCCAAACAAGCGGCGGCTGGAACGTACTAGATTTCTTATTAGGTGGCGGCTAGTCAGTCAAAATATTTTGAGATGCCAAAACGAGAACCTTCGACTGTTAAACTAAACAGTGAGGTTCTCGTTTTTTAGTTAGCTGTTTTACGCTTTCATATAACCTAATACGAGACCGCCCAAAATGATCAGCAAACAACCGCTCACCACATACACCATTTCTTTTTTTGTCTTGTGCTCGCCTAGTAAAAAGATCCCACCTAAAGTCGAGATGATGATCCCCATCTGGGACAATGAAAAACCGATCGCCAGCCCAATATTTTGGACCGTCAACAACATACAGATATTCCCGATGCCCCACAATAGACCGGACAACATATTTTTGAAGACAAAACGATTGAGCTGCGCTTTTTTCAAAGCAAAGATCGCGGCGCCTAATAACATCCCGATACTTTGAGGTAAAATGATCGCTAATGGATCAAGCCCCGCCCACGTGATGATGATCGTGTATAAGCCGTAACCGATCGTCGAAAAAATCAACGCCCGGAAGCCGCGGCCAAAATCCAACATTTTATGATCCGTCTTAGGTGCTTCCTCATCATCTTGACGAGCCGTCAAATACGCGCCCAGCACTAAAAGGACCAACGCTAAAAAACCAAAACCAAAGTCGCGGGTCTTCGTCCATTCGTGGAAAAAGATCGCACCTGCAACTGTATTCAAAATCAACTGAAACCCGGTGGATAACGGTAGTCCTACCGAAACCCCCATATATTTCATGCCATGGAACTGACCATTTTGTCCGATCGTCCAAAAAAAGCCTGATAAAAAACCGATCAAAAAGACCCAACCGTTCAAGACTGGCTGGACGATCAAATACGTCACCAAAGCAAATAAAAATGCGCCCATCGTCATTCCCAATGTTTGTTGGTTCGCATCGCCGCCAAGTTTACTGCTGACTAGTGCGATACTCCCCCACGCAAGCATCGGGACCAATGCGATCAAAAAGCTCATAAAAAAACTCCCTTCATTTAATTCTGGAATAGAATAGCAAAGAAGGAGAGTCATTGACAACTATTATTTGCTTACATTAGAACTTTCATTATCTTTTTTCATGATAGTACCGCAATGTGGGGAAAAATAATTTCATCGTCGTGCCGTGACCGACTTCTGATTCAGCCGTCAGTGTTACACCTAGCTTTTCTGTCAGCTGTTTTGCTAAATACAATCCGAGTCCAGTCGAATGTTTTTCAGCGCTGCGACCATTCTCACCCGTGAAGCCTTTATCAAAAATCCGACCGAGGTCTTCTGGAGGAATACCAATGCCGTGATCTGCGACTTGCAGTAAGACACCATCATTTTTTTCTGTGATCATCAACATGATCGTGCCATTTGCGGGCGTGTACTTGATCGCATTACTCAATAACTGTCGAAAGACAAAGGCAATCCATTTGCTGTCTGTTAAGACTCGCGCATCGTTTTCTGGTATCGTCAACTGCAATTTTTTTTGGATAAAATAATTTGCTTGGCTTGCGATCACCGGTTGAATGATGGCTTTCAAAGAATATTCTTGGATCAAATAATCATTGACGAATTCATCCGCGCGTGAATAATACAACACTTGTTCGACGTACTCATCGATTCGCTGCACTTCATCTTGCAACAAAAGATATTTTTCATCCGGCACATCAAACTCGATGCTTCGTAAAATCAGATCCACTGCGGCTAACGGAACTTTGATCTCATGGATCCATGAATCAATATATTCTTTTTGATCCTTTTGTTGGTCGATGACTTGCTGCATCGTTTGCCGATGTTCTAGTACTTGTTGATTTACGTAATGCTCGATTGCTCTTTCTTCATGGGTCTGCCCTTTTTTCACGAATTGTTGTAAACTCGTGTCTTGTCTAAACTGTGTCAACCATTCTTTTTTGCGGAAATAATACAATGCCAGCAGCAAAAAGATCAAGACGAGCTGCAACAAAAACAAATAAGCTAAATTATCCCAAAAATGCGTCAAGCCTGGTGTCAGCCAGACCATAAAGACTAATAAAGCATCTAGTAGCAGCCAACCGATTAAAATCGGTACACGGTCTCTTAAATAATTTAAAAATGTCATCTTCGCCCTCACTTATGGAATGATATAGCCTTGACCGACTTTCGTTTGAATATACTCATCGATCCCGGCTTGTTGAATTTTACGCCGCAACCGATTGATATTGACAGTCAGAGTATTGTCATCCACAAAACGTTCGTCGTCCCACAGTGCGCGCAACAATTTTTCTCGACTCAAGATCTTGCCGTGTTGCTTCATTAAAATAAATAAAAGCCGGTATTCATTTTTGCTGAGATCGATCACTTGGCCGTTGATCGCCATGCTGCTGTTATCCATATTTAATGTGATCCCATTGTGGGACAACGTCTCGCCGCCTTCCACGTAATTATACGACCGCCGTAGTAGCGCATTGATCTTTGCCACTAAAATATCAACTTGAAACGGCTTGGTGATATAATCGTCTGCTCCCATATTCATCGCCATGATCTGATCCATGTTCGTGTTGCGTGATGAAATAAAAATGATCGGCACCTTCGAGACCGCGCGAATTTGCTGGCACCAATAATAGCCGTCAAATACGGGTAAATTGATATCTAGTAAAACGAGCTGCGGTTGCTCACGTTCAAAATCGTTTAGCACTTCATTGAAATCCGTCGTCTGAAACACCTCAAATTTCCATTTCGCTAACTCTTCACTGATCAATTGACGGATCACTACTTCATCTTCTACGATCATAATTTTTGCCATCTTTTTTGCCTCCGCTTTTTCACTTCCTCCTTATACTACCAAAGAAAAAATGATCTGCCACTTAATCTGCAAAATTTAACCGAAAGCTTAGCTATCACAACGATCCCACAAAAAAAGCAGCCGACTGAGCAGCTGCTGAAACTTTATTTTTTTTGCGTGAAATCAAGAAAGCCCATCGTATCATCGATCATCCCGCCTTCACCGGAAAGCGAAAACGTATCTAATCGTTCATCTAATTTCAATTTCATATTTTCTTGCAAGTCTTCTTTGGAGTAACCTTTGATCCAAAAGTCGACTAAATTAGTGGGAATCGTTTCGTCGTAATCCGCCTTTTCCATCGTATCATCAATGATATTGATCGAAAATTGAGTCTGCATATGGATCATTGCATGTTGTGAGTAAGGCCCCACGCCATCTTCAAAAGTCAATAAAACGAGTTTGTTCGGACTCAAGTGTTCTGCTAAACGTTTTTTCGCTGCATCATCAATTGTAATATACATCTGAAACCCCTCCTCGTTGATACCCTTATCATCAAACGAATCGAGAAAAAATGCAAACGATTTTACTTCAAGTACGCCTCAAGTTTTGACACATCGATGTGGGGATCTTGGCTTAAGATCGCCCGTACATGCGGTAGGATTTTTTTGATCTGCCCGGCTTGATCATTTTCGACTTGTAAAACCAGCAGCGGCTCATGCAAGCTTAGTCGTAATAACAACCAGCCTTGGCCAAACGGTTCGGTGATCGAAAAACGGACACCTTCATAATTTTCAGGATTGACGGTAAAGCCAGTTTCTTTTGCTAATTCGGTTCGCACGGTCTCGATCATCGCTTGACCTGCAGCTTTATGTTCCTCCCCGCTGATTTTAAAGCGTAGTTCCAACGCTTCAGCAGGTTGCACCAGTTCTCGCATTAGATCGGCTAAGTCACGTTGTTCTTGTTTCAACTGTGGTAAGATCGTCAATACTTTCGCGATCACATAGGCGCCATCATCTAAGAAATAATTTTCACGAAACGCGGCGTGACCACTCGTTTCGATCGCTAGCGGACAATCGATCCCCGCGGCATTTAATTCTACCGCTTTGTTGATCACATTGCGGTAACCAGAGATGTAACGATATTGTTTGCCACCTTTAGCTTCGATAAAATCTTTCAAGTGGTCGGTCGTTGGCGAGTTAGTCACGATGGTCGCACCTGGTTCTGTTTTTAAGATGATCGCAGCTAAAACGGCGATCAAATTGTTTCGGTTGATGATCTGACCATCATGGGACACGATCGCGGAACGATCCACATCCGTATCAAAAATCACTCCTAGATCAGCTTTATTTGCCAAAACGGCTTGTTTGATACTAGCCATCGCTTCTTTGTTATCAGGGTTTGGAATATGATTAGGAAAATGCCCGTCCGGTTCTAAAAATTGCGAACCAGTCGTGTCGGCTCCCAGTGGTTGCAAGACTTGTTTAGCAAAATATCCGCCGGCACCATTTCCTGCATCAACTATGATCTTCATTCCTTTTAATGGTTGCTCTGCTTGGTCGATCCCTCCTTTGATTTTTTTCACCAAGTCTGCGGCATAAACTGAGATCAAATCCGCTGACTCTACTTTGCCCGTGCTTTTTTCTCGCGGTGTCGTGTGGTTCAAAATATAGGCGATATCACTTTTTTCCGCCCCGCCTGCTTGACTGAAGATCTTGATCCCGTTGAAGTAAAACGGTAAATGACTCGCCGTCAACATGATTCCCGCATCACAGGCAAATTGTGTGAATTGCGTCGCCATAAATAAAGCTGGTGTCGTGGCGATCCCAAAATCTAGCACGTGACAGCCACTTTGTTCAAACACTTCGATCAGCGCTTGTTTTAATTCAGGTCCGGACAAACGGCTGTCCATGCCGATCCCGATTTTGAACGGAGCTTTGACTCCGCGCTCTTCAAGCCAATTCATGATACCGTTTGCAATTTGGCGAACTTCAGTCGCGCCAAGATTTTTTTCGTTTCCTTCCGCCGAGATAGCGATCCCGCGAATATCTGAACCATTTTGTAATGTCGTTAATGTCATCGTTCGTCTGCCTCCTGTAGCATCTTTAAGTCTATTATACCAAAACACCAGCAGAAAATGCTTTCTTTTTTGCATTTTCTACTGGCAGCATTTAATTCTGCAGCTTACATCACGCGCGACTTGTGCCGATCTTTGCGCCACGTTTGCCATTTGATCCGCCAAGCCACGATTTTCCCCATCACCCACGTACTACCTTTAAAGACCCACCAGATCGCAAATAAGAGCGGGATGACAAAAAAAGCATTGCGGTTGAGGAGCTGGTCAAATTCAAAAAATGGCCGGAAAAAGAAGAAACAACTCAAGTAGGCGGCACTCAACACGCCAATCAGCAGCCCTTTCATTTTGTCTAGTGGCTGCGAGATCGTATACAACACGATCAGTCCCGTACAACCGGTGAGAAAAACAGACATCGTGGAGGTCGCGATGAATGACAATTGAAATAACCGATCCGCTAATTGAATGATCAGTACACTAAACAAAACGGTAAAAGCACCGGGGACTGAGACGCGTAAGATATTGTTCAAAAAGTCGCCTTTGATCCGTTCATAACTAGGTTTCAAAGCTAAGAAGAACGAAGGGATGCCAACTGTCAGCGCATTGATCGGCGTCAGTTGAACCGGCGCAAACGGATAGGGTGCGGCAAGAAACATAAAGATCACCGCTAAACACAATGAATAGATCGTCTTCACTAAATACATTGAAGCAACACGCTCGATATTATTGATCACGCGACGCCCTTCATTCAAGACGGCTTGCATCTCTTTAAAATCAGAGTTCAACAAAATGACATCAGCAGCGGCTCGTGCGGCACTACTACCATTTGCCATCGCAACTCCGATATCAGCTTGGCGTAAAGCTAAGACATCATTGACACCATCACCGGTCATGCAGACAGTATGGTTTTCATTTTGTAATGCTTTGATCAAGCGGCGTTTTTGATACGGGGTGACCCGCCCAAAGACCGCGTTTTGTTTGACTAGCGCTTGATAATTGTCGGTATCATTGACCGTCGTCATATCAATGGCATATTGCGCATTTTTGATCCCAGCTTTTTGCGCGATTTTTGAAACAGTGACAGGATGATCGCCGGAAATGACTTTCAACTCCACCGCTTGTTTTTCAAAGTAACTAAATGTCGTCTCAGCATTTTCTCGTAAATTATCTGTGATCACTAAAGCGGCTAAAAATTCTGGCGGCTGGGTCAAGACTTCTGTCAGTTCAGTTGGATACTTGGCTAACGCCAGAACGCGATAGCCTTTTTCTAATAACGGTGTGAGCTGATCAGTTACTTCAGCGGGAACTGATTTGAAAATAAATTCTGGTGCGCCCATGATATAGCTTCCCTTTTCAAAGGTCACGCCGCTCCATTTACGCGCAGATGAAAACGGAATGACTTTTTTTGCTTGCCATGAGCTAGTCCCAGAAAAATGTTGGCGTAACGCGGTGGCAGTCGCATTATTATCCGGCAGACTAGCTAATAAGGCAGTCATGGTCGTCGTCAATTCTTCCAACGTGATTCCATTTAAAAGCGCATCGTGATAAGTCAATGTCCCATCAGTGATCGTGCCGGTCTTATCTAAACAGATCACATCGACACGCGCCAGTGTTTCAATCGAAGGCAGCGCTTGGACTAACACTTTTTTGCGGGCTAAATTTGCGGCTCCCACAGCAAAGGCCACACTCGTCAACAACATTAAGCCTTCTGGGATCATACTCACTAATGCTGCTACCGTCCCTAAGATCGCTTGTTTGAACGAAGCCGTACTAGCATATTGCGTGAAAAATAAACCTAACCCCACTGGAACGATCACGATCGTCAAGCCTGCGATCATCCGGGCTAACACTTTCGTCAACTGAGAGCTGGAGCTTTTTTTCGTTTTCGCTTCACTGGCTAGTTTTTCAGCAAAATTATTCGCTCCGACTGCCGTAGCTTCATAAAAACCTAAGCCAGCAGTCACAAAACTTCCACTGAATAATTTCTCCCCAACTGTTTTTTGGATACGGTCGGCTTCCCCCGTCAACAATGATTCGTCGACTTCTAATGTTCCGTGGAGTAATTTGCCATCGACTGGGATCTGATCGCCGTTTTCAACTTTGATCACATCGTGTAAAACGATGCCCTCTTGTGGGATCGTCTGTAATTTTTGATCCCGTAAAACGACCGTTTCCGTTTTATTCAAGACGGATAATTTATCGATCGTATGCTTGGCGCGAATTTCTTGGACAACGCCGATCAACGTGTTGATGATCACCACGCCAAAAAACAAAGCATTTTTCGGTGAACCTACTCCGATCACTAAAAGAGCTAACACTAGATTTAGCACGTTAAAGACATTCACCGTATTTTCTTTGATGATCTGGCGGTCACTTTTTAATAAATTTTCTTGGTTTTGATTGATCTCGCCTGCTTGCTGGAATGCTTCGACTTCCGTTTGCTGCAAACCGGTCAAATGCGCTGGAATTTTTATCGCCATCTCCCTCACCTCCTCTTCATCTTATCACGAAAAAAACATTCCCTCTAAAGATAACGATGCCTCTTATGAACACGACAAAAAATCCCGAACACGAGTGTCCGGGATTTTTCTACGCATAAACTTTTTTAGTGAAATATTTCAAGATCAATGGTGAGACAAGCGTCGTCAATAAAATCACGATCACGATGGGCGAATAAAATGTTTGGTCGATCAATTTAGCTTCATAACCCAATTGCAAAATGATCAACGCCATCTCACCACGGGAGATCATCCCTGCCCCTACCATGAGCGAACTATTTTGACTAAAGCCAGCTGCCCGCGCGCCGATAAATCCCCCCAATAATTTAGAGAGCACCGCAACGAGGGTGAAAATCAAAATATAAACCAGCTGATCCATAAAGTGATCGAAGTTGACTTCTAATCCGATACTGACAAAAAAGACAGGGATAAAAACCGCATAGCCCAAAGCCTCGGTGTTCAGTTGAACTTCCTGCTTCACCTCAGTCTGACTGACGGCGATCCCCGCAAAAAAAGCGCCGATGACTGAGCTCAAGCCAACAAAATCCGCGATATAAGACATCGCCAGACAGATCACAAGCGACATAATGATCACTGCGCCACTGGTAAATAGTCGCTGACTCAGCTTCATCAAATACGGTGCGATAAAACGAACCAATAAATAAATCAGCGCAAAATAGACGACTTGCTCCAACAAGAGGATCGGAAACGGTAATCGTTGTTCCACATTTGGGGCCAAAAAAGCCAAACTCAAACTCATCACTAAAACGATCAAAATATCATCTACCACCGAAGCTCCCAAAATAGTTGAACCTTCTTTGGTGTCTAGCACATTCAATTCTTTTAATGCTTCAACGGAGATACTGACTGAAGTCGCTGCCAGCAAGATCCCCAAAAAGATCGCTTCATTCCAAGTGGGATGAAAGACATTCCCCGTCACAAAACCCATGACCACAGGAAATAAAATTCCTAACAACGCGACTAAGATCCCCGGGCGAAAATATTTTTTCAGCAGGGACAAGTCACTTTCTAAACCCGCTAAAAACATCAAGACGATGACACCGATCTCCGAAAATTCATGCACTAAAACATTTGGCTGAATCCAATTTAAAACGGCTTTGCCTAACAAAACACCAACTAACAACTGGCCGATCACACCGGGAATCCCGATCCGTCGACAAAAATGAGCCGCAAACATCGTCGCCACTAAAATCAAACACAACGTTCCAATAAAAGCCATCTCAAAGCTCCTTTCCAAGTCATTTGACTCATTATACTATGGATCTTGGATCGCGGATAATTTTTGAGCGGAAATGTCTGTAGCGTGAACTAAAAAAGTGACGCTCAAATTGCAGTCTGAAATGAACTGCGATTTGAGCGTCGCTGACGAACATTATTTTTCTTTTGGGACGTAAAAACTGCGATTGTCTAAGCCAAAAATCCGTTCCGTATATTGACCTGGTTCGGCATTTTCGATGGCACTAGTCATCATTTGCATCGACGCGTCAATATTATCGATTTGATGCAACACTTCGGCTTCCATGATCCGTGGACGCACCGGTGAACCGTATTCCAACAACCCATGATGCGCTAAGACCATATGGCGCAACACGATCACGTCTTCTTCCATCGGATCGATCTTCAATTCGACACAAGCTTTAGTGATCTCTTCATCCACTAAAACTAAATGCCCGACTAAATTGCCGACGACGGTATATTCTGTCGCGGAAGGCCCAGTCAGTTCGATCACTTTACCTAGATCATGCAAGATGATCCCTGCATATAACAGTGCGGCATCAAGTTGGGGATATTCGTGAGTCAAACTTTTTCCGATGTGGAGCATCGTCACGGTATGAAAAGCTAAGCCACCCGCAAATGCGTGATGATTCCGTTTGGCTGCGGGATAAAAGAAAAAGTCTTTTTGGTATTTGTTGAGTAGAAAACGCACGATTCGGTTCCAATGAGGGTTCGTAATCTCAAAGATCGTTTGACTGATCTCTTCTTCCATCTCTTCACGTTTTAACGGTGCCCGTTCCATGTAGAGCATCGGATCATTCGGTTCATCAGCTTTTGCCAGTCGCAAATGCATGATCTTGATCTGCGGATTGCCTTGGTAGTTTTCCCGCTTACCACTCAAGAAAACGACTTTACCAGCTTGATAACGCGCGATTTCTTCTTCTGAAGCATCCCAAAATTTACCATCGATCGAACCCGACGTATCTTGGAACGTGAAGGCGATAAACTTTTTCCCATTTTTAGCGATGCGGACATCAGCGTTTTTCAGTAAAACGAACAGCTCGAACTGCTCATCCACGGTCAATTCTTTTAATTTTTTCATCATCAAGTTCCTTTCAATTCCCACACTGGCTGGTGGAGTTCTTGATAATAGCTTACCATTTCTTGATCAGAAGACAAACAAATCACTTGGTACTGCTGACTGAATTCAGCTAATAGTTTGGCTAACTGGAATTTTCGCTGATGGTCGTAGTGCAGCCAGCCGTCATCGATCATGATCGGCGCAAGTGTTTTTTCTTGTAACGCTAAATACGCAAACCGCAACGCCATGATCACTTGATCTTTCGTTCCCGTTGACAGCTGATAAAGCGACTGACTTTGTTTGTTGCGGGTGACAAACAGCTGACCGTCCGTAAAATCTAACGTCGCTTGCTGATCAGTCAAGACTGCAAAATAATGGGCGGCTTTTGCCATCAACTGTGGCAGCTGCTGCTGAGAGCGTTCCGTTGCCAAATCTTGGAGCAACTGACTTTCGATCTTCGCGCCACTATACCTCTTTAAAAGATCGACTAAGAGCGCTTGTTGCTGACTTTTTTCTTGATACAACTGATCTAGCGTCCCGTCTTGTTGGAGTTGCTCGACTTGTAACTTCAATCGCTGGGCCCGTTCTTGCAAAGCGTGGAGACGTTCTTGTTGCTGTTCCACAGCTTGACTGAGCACCTGACTTTTGGCGGTGATCGCTTCTAAAGTCGTCGGTTGTGGAAACAACGAGCGAATACTTTTAGCTAAAGTCTCAAGCCGCAAGTGATCGTTCTCGTTTGCTTGTTGTGCTTGCAAAAATTCTGGGATCTCAGCTGGATAATGCAGTTGAAATTTTTCCAACAGCGTTTGATTTTCAGCTCGCAAGACTTGTTCTTCTTTTTTAGCTTGATTGATTCGTTGCTGTAAGATCGTATTTTCTTGATAAGTCTGAGCAAAGCGAACCTGTTCCATCTCTTTAGCGAATTGTTCTAATCGGGCAAATTTTTCGCTGATGGACAATCCTTCCAGCGGCAACCACTCGCCTAAAAAATCAAACCGCTGCGCTTGTTGCACTAATTGCGCTTGTAAGTCGCGGCGTTGTTCCGCCCATTTTTTTTGTTGTGTGCTCGCAGTCACAAACTGTTGGGCTTGCTGATTGTGCTCTTTCATGACTTGAAGCTCGGAAGAAAAATTCAAATGACGCGCTTGGGTCTGCGCCTGTAATGCACTCGTCTGTTGCTGGAGTTGTTGCTGTAACGTTTGACTCGTAGTCTTCAACTGCGCTAGCTGGCCTTCTACTTGATCTAGTTGCGTCAACTTTTCTTGCCACATCTCCTTGTTGCCCCGCGGTTTGTTTTTCCAGCCATAAAAAGCCGAACCTGCCGCAAGCAATACGAGACCATACCGTAACGGCGCAGGCATAAAAAAGCTGCTCACTAATAAAATGCTTGCCAGACCGTAAAACAACCAGCTAAAACGTTTTGGCTGACCAAATAATTCAGGATGCGCTTGCTCATACCGATTCAACTGCGCCTCAGCTTGTGTTTTTTGTTCTTCCAACAGTTGTTTGCGCAACGTTTGTTCGGCAAGTTGTTGTTCAAACTTCGTCAACGGTGCCCACTTTTGGACTAGTTCCGCCTCTTCAAACGGCTGTGGCATTTGAGTAAAAGTAGCTGGCAGTGGCTGAGCCAGCAGCTGATCTAATCGCGTTTGTTCATCTAATTGGCGGAACAAATCAACTTTTTCATTTAAAAGCTGGGTGATTGCTTCTTCATGCTCCAAATAAAAATAATAGCGTGCTGAATTTTGATCCAGTCCACTGTGTTCTTTCAGGGCTTGCTGCAACTTATCTTGTTCTTTGACTAACTGCTGATACTGTTGATAAAAAGCTTGCAGGGCTTGCCGTTGCGCCGAGCTGCCTTTGACCGTCAGATCCTTTTGCGCTAACGTTTGATACTCCACATAATTTTCCCAATTCAAACGTTGCTGTTCGACTTGTAATTTTTCCGCTTGTGTTTGGTGCAGCGTTTGTTCTTGTTCTGCTACGGCTTGCTGGACTGCCCGCGCTTTTTCTACGAGTTGTTGAAACTCAGCTTCTTGCGCTTCTTTTTGTTGGATCTTCTGCTGCAGCGCTTGCCACACTTGCAGGGCTTGATTGATCGCCAGCTTACGCCCTTTTGGCCGATACAGCTGACTGGCTTGTTCTTGAAGCGCGACTTTTTGATCAAACAATTGATTGCTGCCAGATAATCCCAATGAGATCAGCGCGTCATGGAGCTCCCCTTCAGTCAAATGATCTAACTGCTGCAATTGTTCTTGTTGAAAGGTAAAGACTTGTTGGAACAACGTCAGATTCAATGGAAACAAAATCTTTTCTAGTAGCTCTTCGCCGCCGGTCTCACCACCGGCTAGTATGACGTGTGCTTTGCCTTTATTTTTGTGCTTGAAACGCTCGATCACAACTTCGCCATAAAGCGCATGTTGCACGACTAGTTTCCCGCCAAAGCCCGTGCCATCAGTCGGCGTATAATCGTGTTGCTTTTTTCGCTTAGTCGGAAAGCCAAACAAGATCGCTTGGATAAATTGATACAGCGTCGACTTGCCTGCTTCGTTCAAGCCAAAGACCAATTGATTTTTCGGCTCGAATAAAAAGGTCTGCTGCTGCCACTTGCCAAAGCCGGTGATGATTGCTTTTTTAATCCGCATGCTGATCCTCCTTGAAGCGATAATTATTTTTCAAAGCCTGCTGGACTTCGTGTAACACCTCTTGCTTGAAATCTTCTGTCAAAAACGGCCGCAAATCAGGATTATGGTAGACTTCTGAAAGCAACTCATTAAAGATCTCCGGTGCTTCATAAGTCGCTAGCAGCTGTGTTGCTAGTGTTTCTTCTACCGCTAAATAAGGCGGATCAGCTTTTTTTTGCGCTAATACTAAATCAGTCAAAAAAAGTTGTGGGGGCAAGCGTTCTTGAAGCGCGTTTTTCAACTCCCCAGTCGCGATCTTTTCCGCTAATTCACTGCCTAATAATTCACCGTCTGTCACGGTCACTTGCAACAACGTCGGCTGCTCAGTCGTCAAGGCTTCGCGGATAGTCGGGATGACTTGTCTGATCTGACGCACACCAGCTAGTGACACTGTTTGTTTGTGCCAAAGTAGTGGCGCCACAGACAACCAGTCCAGTTTCAAGGCTTGTTTTTCACCACTGATCAAAGCTACGCCAGCGACGTCGGTTTCTTTTTTCGTATGACCTTGTGGCGTGCCAGGGTAAACAATCAACGGCGCTTGATGCAAGACTTGTGGCACATGGATATGCCCGAGCGCCCAGTAATCATAGCCCTTTTCAACTAATTGCGAGACGGTAAACGGCGCATAAGGAGACTGACCACCGTGATACATGCCGATTTGAAAATCAGCAGTCGTTCGCACTGGGAATTCCCGCGCCATTTCTTTTTCCAAAGTTGGCTGCTGAAAACTAAAACTCGTGACAGCAACCGTTTCACCGTTTCGAGTCGTTAACTGTTTCGTCTCAACCGTTTCTTTTGTAAAGAGCTGGACATTGTTGGGAAAATCAAACCAATACCGCTCCGGCTCATAAAAATCATGGTTCCCAAAATTCAGCAAGACCGGGATCTCATGGGCTTGCAACCGCTCGAGCTCTTGAAAGAAAAATTGTTGCGTCTTCAAACTCGGCCGGTTTTGGTGAAAGGTATCGCCTGCTAATAAAACAAAATCGACTTCATGGGTGATCGCGGCATCGATGATCTGTTGCAACATTTTTTGATTAGCTTGTTTCAAATACGGCTGAAAGGTCTCCGGAATCGCCGTCAATCCTTCAAACGAACGATCCAAGTGGAGATCAGCTGCATGGATAAATTTCATGATTCTCCCTCCGATCTTAGCTATTTTATCATGTTTATCAGTGGATTTCAGCAAGAAAGCGAAAGTTTGTTCGCTTCAATTCAAGATTGACCTTTTCCGCTGATTTCTTGATAATAAAAAGAAACACTTGGAGGAACTTAGATGACCGAAATAACTTTTCGCCCCATGCAGCCACGGGACTTTTCGACACTTTTAGACCTGGTGATCGACACTTGGCAATACCGGACTTGGGTGCCCGCGCCCTTGGTCGAACCGATGGCGGACTATTTTTTATGTGACATGTTAGAGCGTTCTTCAACCATTACCGTAGCCCTGGTTCAAGAACGAGTCGTCGGTGTGATCGCGTATTCTACTGATATCCAATCCACCGCTCAGCAAATGATCGCCCACAAACGAATCGCAGCCTTGCGCCGGATCTTAAACGTGCAAGCGCCAGAAAATGTCTTCACAAAATTCATCGAAACGATGGAACTAGATGAACAGCTTTTAAGTCAGCAGCAAAAAAAATATGACGGGACCATCAATCTTTTCATCGTGCACCAAGCTTACGCCGGTCGCGGCATCGGCTCCACCATGTATCAACAGTTTCAACAACACATGCGCAGTCAGCAAAAACAAAATTTTTATCTTTTCACCGACAGCAGCTCCAACTTTCAATTTTATGAACACCACGGGCTCAAAAAAATCGCCACCGCCAAATATGATTGGGGTGACGAAACAGAAGAATACTATTTGTATGAAGGAAAATTGGTGCTTTGAGTGAGCATACCATCAATCCAGTGATTCCTCTTTAAGACAAAACGACCCTTTTAACTTTACAAAAAAACCGCCCTCCCAAAAGAGTAGCGGCTTTATCATTTAGCTTTGGTATAAGTCACGGATCGGTGTCATGATGATGCGATTCAAATCATTGACGATCATGCTGAAAGCTTGTTCTTTATTCATCAACGCATTGATCAATTCTTCGCTTTGGACACGTGTTGCTAATGCTTGTGCGTTTTGCGCATCTTCATCTGAGAAATCTTCACCGCGCATTTGTTTTTCTTGTAGCTCTTGTTGGAACGTTTGGAATTCTTTGAACGCTTGGTAAGCTTGTTCGTTTTCTTTTAAGTCCGCAAATGCTGCTTCCAGTTCTTTGAATTCTGGTAATTCTCGGATCTCACGTTCTAAACCATTCGCTGTATCATAGATGTTTGCCATGTATTGTCCCTCGCAATTTCTTTAAATTTATGAACATTCTCATTGTAACATGAATGCAAACGGACTCAAAGCTTAATTGCCTTGCTGTTGCCACCATTGCGAACCTTTTTCTTTAATGATCTCCCAGCCTTTTTTCGCTTTTTCAGTCGCTTTTTCTAGCCCGGCTTTAGCTTTGTCCATGCCGCTCGTTGCCTTCTCGATATTTTCTTGCCATGAACTGCTGTCGGGTTGATCGACTTGATTTGCCGGCACGACTTTACCCCCGGTAGCGTACGCATCCGCAACATCGAAACTCGCCGTTTTCGTATACGGCAAGATCGATTCGGCTTCAGCTTTAAAGACTTGCCCGACTTCTTCGCCACTCGTCCCGCTTAAATAATGCGTCGCGCTGACTTTTTCAAAGCCCAGCCAAGTTGAGATCA
Organism: Enterococcus sp. CSURQ0835; assembly: GCF_902706605.1. Lineage (GTDB taxonomy): Bacteria > Bacillota > Bacilli > Lactobacillales > Enterococcaceae > Enterococcus_A. Next base: position 45,332 of record NZ_CACSLH010000015.1, read on the forward strand.
CAATATTTGGCGTATAGCCGATGATCCACTGATCATTGACCTTATTGGCATCAAAATTCGTTTCTGTCGTTCCTGTTTTACCAGCGACTGTGTAGCCGGCTGGTTTTGCTTGAGCCGCCGTTCCGTTTGAAAAAGTTCCTAAAAGCATGCTCGTCATTTCATCCGCGACATCTTTTGAAATCACTTGATCGTATTTCGGATCGCTGTTATCAACCACCACTGCACCGGTAGAGTCAATGATCTTCGTGATCAAATGCGGTTGATAGACACGTCCTTGGTTGGCAAAGGCGCCGTACGCACTGGCCATTTGCATCGGCGAAGTTCCTTTTTCCAACCCACCGAGTGCTAAGCCGTAATATTTGTCGGATTTCGCTAGTGGCAAACCAAATTCTTCGGCTTTGTTGTAGCCTTTGTTCAAGCCGATCTCATGTAACAACCACACAGCCGGCAAGTTCAAGCTTTGCGCTACCGCTTGATACATCTTGACCTCGCCTTGATACGTGCCATCATAATTTTTAGCTTTGTAATACGATTGCGGCTCATCTTTTAATGTGCTGTCGGGTTTGTAGCCTGCTTCTAGTGCCGGTGCGTAAACACTCAACGGTTTAATCGTGGAGCCTGGCGAGCGTTTCATCTGAGTCGCAAAATTATACCCCCGAAAAACATGTTCCCCTCGGCGACCGACCAGTGCTTGCACCCCGCCGGTTTTTGGATTCAAGGCAACAGAAGCTGATTGTGGTTTCGCACCATCTGACGCATTTTCTGGGAAATTATAATTATTGGCATACACGTCTTCCATCTGCGCTTGATAATTTTGATCCAGTGCCGTGTAGATTTTATATCCTTTGTTCAATAGATTTTTTTCATTGATTCCATAGCGTTCAACGGCTTCATCAATCACCGCATCAAAATAAAAAGGATATTTGTAGCCGGCATCGGCGGATGAATAGGTGTCGTTCAATAGACCACCGAGATTGACATTGCTTTCTTGGCTAGCTTGATCTTTTGTGAGCTTTCCATTATCCACCATCAATTGTAAAACAGTATTTCGCCGATTCGTTGCATTGTCCAAATGATCGAGCGGATTATAAATCCCCGGGCCTTTCAGCATCCCCGCGATCGTGGCCGCTTCACCGATCGTCACTTGGCTGGCATCAACACCAAAATATTTTCGCGCGGCATCTTGTACGCCCCATACGCCATTGCCAAAATACGCATTGTTCAAGTACATCGTCAAAATTTGATCTTTGCTGTACGTTTTTTCGATCTCGAGTGCCATGAACAACTCTTTGGCTTTTCGTTCCAATGTCTGATCCAAACTCAAATACGCATTTTTGGCTAACTGTTGTGTGATGGTACTCCCGCCACCTGTGATATGACCATGGGTAAGCGCCCCAAGAGCAGCGCGCCCGATCCCTTTGATATCAAAACCGGGATGATTGTAAAAGTTGCGATCTTCGGTTGAGACGACCGCTTCCTTTAAATACGGCGAGATCTGTTCTCCTTCCACGTAAGTCCCTTTTTGACCATAAAGACTGCCAGCTTGTTTGCTGTTTTCGTCATAGATCACTGTCGATTGTTTCAGACTGGACTGTAAGGTCTCCACATCCACCGACTTGGCTAAAATAAATAAATAAATACTCATCACTAAAGCGGCGATAAGCGCAAGTAAGATCAAAATCTTATTGACGTGGTATTTTTTCCAAAAACGTTTCCGAGCTTGATGAAACTGGAGCAAGTAAGGCTTGAGCCATTGCCAAAATACTTTGAGCCCGTGTCTGACTTTTTGCATGATCTCCTGAAAATCCATGTGCTGATCTCCATTCTACTAAGTTTCAAAAAGTGTACCACAGCTGAAGCACTTTTGCGTGGGTCTTCAGACGGATACACGTTGTTAGTCTAGCATTTCACGACTAGAATTTGGCAGATTTTTTCTTAAGTATCCTTTAAAATGTTAAAATAAGAAAAAAGGAGCTTTGCAAAATGAAATTCAACTTCACGATCCCGACTGATCAAGCCCCTTTGACAGTCAAAAATTTACTCGAGACGCAGTGGCTCGTGCCGCGAAAAGTCCGCCACTTTATCCGAACTAGAAAAAGCTTTTTAGTAAATGGCAAAGCAGTTCATTTCCAAACCTTGGTCACACCTGGTGATCACATCACATTGACGCTTGAAGACAGTGATTATCCGCAGCGTGTGCTTCAGTTAGGTGACCCGCAACGCGTCCATGTTTTGTACGAAGACGAGCATTTACTGATCGTTAACAAGCCAGCTGGGATCAAAACGCATCCGAATCAACCAAAAGAAACTGATACTCTTTTAAATCACGTCGCAGCTTATCTCGCCCCAAAACAATTGCAGCCTCATGTCGTTCATCGATTAGATAAAGAAACCAGCGGCGCGATTTTGTTTGCTAAAAATCAATTCGTCTTACCGATCTTAGGCCGGATGCTAGAAGAAAAAGAAATTTATCGCCGCTATCAAGCACTCGTCAGCGGAAAAATCACGCATGATCTAGTGATCGATAAAAAGATCGGTCGTGATCGCCATGATCGCCGGAAGCGCCGCATCGATGAAAAAGGCGGCCGCTCTGCTGTCACCCATGTCCGCGTCGTCACTGCAACTCCTACTAAAAGCCAGCTCATTTGTCAATTAGAGACCGGTCGCACCCACCAGATCCGCGTCCATTTAGCTAGCATGGGGCATCCGATCATCGGCGATCCGCTTTATGGAGGTAAGCCTGCATCTCGTTTGATGCTGCACGCTTTTGAGTTGCATTTAGTTCAACCGTTTACCCGTAAAAAAATCAGTGTCACAGCTGCCCCGGGGTTATTTTGAGTTATCATTTAGGCGAAGGGCTGGCAGTGATCTTTTGGACGTTGCTCGTGAGCGCAATTTTTTTGTGGCTCACCCGCCATGTTCCTTGGCAAAAAAGTGAACTGGTTTTATTCGTAGTCGCTAGTCTCAATTATTTGTTAGATACGATTTGGTGGCTCTTTGAACTCCACTTTACTTGGAGCGATCTTTTCTTTCACTATCATGGACACCCTGAACAAGTCACGCTTTTTTTCATCCTCGCTTTGGTGAGCTTTAGTTGGCTTGTAATCAAACGAGGACGCCGCGCTTGGCAGCACAAAAAATAGCCGTCGCTTTCAATAATAGTGAAGCGGTGGCTATTTTTTCGTATGGCTCACTAACTAAAAAACGAACCATCCGCAGATGATTCGTTCAAGTATCGATTTTTATTTTAGTACCAACCGTTTGCCATCCAGAAAGCTTGTGCGCCTTCCCATGAACCGTAACGAGAAGTTACATATTGATCTGCAACACGTTCTTGGTTAGCTGGTGAGTAGTCACCGTTTAAGTAAGAAGCGCTCAATTGGTAACGTCCGATGTATTGGCCGTTCGTTGCTGAGTAAGAACCGCTTGATTCACGTTGTGCGATCCATTCTTTAGCTGAAGAAGTTGTTGCTGGAGCAGCTGCTGCAGTTTGGGTTTGAGCAGGAGCTTGGTAAGTTTGAGTTTGTTGAACTGGTGCTTGATAAGTTTCTTGAACAGGTGCAGCTTGTTGTACCGGTGCTTGGTAAGCTTCTTGTTGAACAGGCGCTTGTTGTGCAGGTGCTTGGCTAGCCCCACCGATTGATAATTGTTGACCTTCAAAGATCATGTTGATATCTGAAATGCTGTTGTCGCTAGCGATTTGTGAAACTAAGCTATTGTCACCAACAAATTTGATTGAGATTTTTGATAATGTGTCACCGGCTTGAACAGTGTAAGTTTCAGCAGCGTGTGCATCAGTCGTACCTGCTAGTGCTAATCCAGTTCCTGCGGCTAATAAAGTGCTAAATAACATTGTTTTTCCGAATTTCATTATGATTGTTCCTCCAAGTTGTTGTTTTATTTTTTCAGTTCGTTAGCAGCGGTCCAGTGTGCTGCTCTTGACTACATGAGATACTTTACCATCGATTTGTATTTCATGGGTAAAAAAACTGTAACAACTCGTTACAAAACAATGTAGAAATGTAACAGAATGATGAAGTACATTTGCTTGATTTCGGAAAAAACTTTCGTCATTTTTGCCGTTTTGATTCATTTGACAGTTTTTCGCGCGTTTTTTAGTCTTGTAATCTTTTTGTTACGTTGGCTGATTTTTGCAACATTGCAATCACTTTGTAACGTAACCAAAACGCTTTTTGATTCAAAAAAAGACGAAACAAGACTTTTTTTACTAAGAATTGTTTGTCTCAAAGGGAAATTAACGAATTTTTAACCGACGGCGCCACACTTTTGCGCGGGGACCAAAGAGTCGATCGACTAACCGGATCTTCAAAGTAAAATAAAAATAGCTGATTGCACCAACACTGGCTGTCAATAAACAAATCAAAAAGGCTTGCCAACCTGATTCAGGTGTTAAGAACAAGTAACACAACTGTCGCATCCCAAATGCCAACGCACACATGCTCATCGTCACAAAAAAGACTAACAAACTTCGTCGCAGAGTCATTTGGTGATCAAAATAGGCGACCTTTCGTAATTTGTAAAGGGATAAGCTACAAGTGACCGCAAGTCCTAACATCGTCGCCAGTAGCGGACCATAAACTTCCAGCACTCGAATAAGTGGCACTTGGATCACACTTTTGATGATCAACCCGATCAGCCAGTAGAAAACAGCAGAGCGATCATGATCTAGCCCTTGTAACAAAGTCGAAGCAACCGTAAACAAGCCAATGAACAATGCTGCGACAGCTGATTCGATCAAAACATAACTCCCTAAGCGATCCGCCGAATAAAAAACGGTATTCAATGGATAAGCCAACAAGATCAAGCCAAACGTCGCGGGCGTGATCAAATAAACAAACAACTGCAAGTTCAAGCTGAGCATCTTTCCTAGCTCATGCCGGTTTCCTTGCGTCGCTAAGCTAGTGATTAGCGGCATCCCCGTCAACGCGATCGAAGTGGCGATCGCGACCACCACCATCGTCAATTTATCTGGATTCGCGCTGAACAACGAAAATAATTCCAATAATTGATCGTGGCTGTAGCCGGTAAAATTTTTCATCGTGGCAATAAACGTCACTTGATCGACGAGTTTAAAGACCGTGACCCCCGCCCCTAAAACGATAAATGGCAATGCTTCTTTTACGATCTCTTTAACTAAGACCCGCGTTTCAAACGTCACTTGATCACGGCTGCGTTCTAAGCGTTCGCGTATAAAAGGCGCTTCTTTTTTTAAAAAGTACAGCAGCACCCCATAACTAGCCAGCATCCCCACAAAGGCGGCAAATGTCGATTGACTGACTGCCGTCACATAATTGCCTTGCCAAACTTGCATGATAAAAAAAGCGCTCAAAATCATATAGAGCACTCGGATCACTTGCTCGGCAACTTGTGAGATCGCAAAAGGTTCCATCGTGTTATTGCCTTGAAAATAACCGCGGATGACACTCATACTGGGGAAGGTCACCAAAGCAAAGCACAGCATGCGAATGATCGGGACTAATACGGTACCGCCGCCTGAGATCTTCGCCAACCACGGCGCGCCGACATACATCAATCCCGCAAAAATAATCCCTAAGCCAAGTGACAACTGGAGTGCGCGATATAAGACTTTTTGGCTGACCCGAAATTCTTTCATAGAATTATACCGCGCGATCAGTTTAGCGATCGCGCCAGGGATTCCCGCTGTAGAGATCATTAAAAATAAAGCGTAGATCGTATAGCCCATCGAAAATAAACTGTTGGCTTGTTTGGCATGAGTTCCCATCCAAGCATACCAAGGAATGATGTAAAGAGCCCCCAGCAGCCGGGAAGCTACATTGCTGAACGTCAGCCAAGCGGAACCTCGCAACATTTTTTCTTGTAAATAAAGCGATTGAGTTTTTTCTGTCATGCTCTCCTCCTATTGGCTTTATTCTAGCGGCAAATTTGCCAGCTGACAATCTCTAATTTCTACCCCCTGTGCTATAATTGAAGCAGAGGATTATTTTTTGGAGGTTACTATGACATTATCACTTGAACAGATCCAAACGATTTTACAACAAGAAGATTTATTACGGGAGTTCATCACGCCGGAAACTTGGACGTTGCATGCTCCTTTTGCGCAAACATTTGAAAAGATCAGCTATAACTCTCGTGAAGCCGATGCTGCCACGCTCTTTTTTTGCAAAGGCCTGAATTTCAAACAAAGTTATTTGGAACAAGCGATCAGTCAAGGTTTGACCGTTTATATCGCGGAACAACCATATGAAGTCGAGGCTAAACTAGCCATCATCGTCACCGACATTCGCAAAGCACTCGCTGTTTTGAGTATGGCCTTTTTTGATTATCCGCAAGAAAAATTACAACTCATTGGCATCACCGGTACAAAAGGCAAAACGACGACGGCTTACTTCTTAAAAGAGATCTTAGCTAAAGCGACTGGACAAAAAACAGCTCTTTTATCGACTTTGAATACGACATTAGATGGTGTCAATTATTTCAAATCAGAACTCACGACTCCTGAGTCATTGGAACTGTATGAAATGATGGCAACGGCTGTTTCAAATGGGATGACCCATTTGATCATGGAAGTCTCATCGCAAGCCTATAAAGTCGAGCGTGTGTACGGCTTGACCTTTGATGTGGGGATCTTTTTGAATATTTCACCAGATCACATCGGCCCGATCGAACATCCGACTTTTGAAGATTATTTCTATTGTAAACGGCAATTGATTTCAAATGCCAAACAAGTCATCATATACGATCAGCTCGATCATTTTGAATTGTTACAAGAGATCACCGATCAAAAAAATCTGCCCCTTTACACGTATGGCAGCTCGCAAGCGGATTACCCAGTCCAACCGACCGGGCCATTGAGTTTTGCCCTTAACAGTACGCAAGATACATTAAATATCGACAGCGATTATACGATCCGGCTAGCAGGGGATTTCAATAAAGAAAACGCCGCTGCTGCCGTTTTGGCCGCCGCGTTGACTGGAGCTGATTTAGAGAGTATCACGCAAGGGCTCGCTCAAGCGTTAGTGCCTGGCCGGATGAATTTGTTAGTCAAACCAGACGGGACTCATATTTATGTCGACTATGCTCATAATTATTTGAGCATGGAGTCGATCTTAGGGTTCGCGAAAAAAAATCATCCCAACGGTAAATTGATCGTCGTCACCGGTTCGACCGGCAACAAAGCTGAATCTCGCCGGGCCGGGATCGGCCAAGCGATCGGAGAATACGCAAATATCGCGATTTTAACGAGTGATGATCCAAACTTTGAAGCACCAGAAAAGATCGCTGCTGAGATCAAAGCTGCCATCAAAAATCCCACCGTCACAGTCAAAGAAGAATTTGATCGTAAAAAAGCTGTCACAGAAGCGATCGCATTGGCTGGTCCAAACGATGCCGTCATCTTAGCCGGCAAAGGAACCGATGCCTATATGACCGTCAAAGGCGAAGATTTACCTTATGAAGGTGACTTTAAACTAGCCGAACAATTATTGAAATAAAAGTTTAACAGCCGCCAACTACTCCAACGAGTAAATGGCGGCTGTTTTTCATTTCCACAAATTAATTTGCGACGATATTGACTAATTTATTTGGCACCACGATCACTTTCCGAACCGTTTTGCCTTCAAGATTGCGCTTGATGTGTTCATCAGCTAAAGCGATTTTTTCTAATTCAGCTTTAGCAGTATCAACGGCAACTTGGACTTTAGAACGCAGTTTCCCGTTAACTTGCAAAATAACTTCGATCTCATTTTCAACTAAAGCTTCTTCATCGTACGCAGGCCATGGTTCATAGGAAATGCTTTCACCTTCGTGACCTAAGATTTCCCATAATTCTTCGGCGATATGTGGTGCGATCGGTGCTAATAACTGAACAAAGCCTTCCACGTATTCATACGTCAACGCATCGACTTTATAGGCTTCGTTGACAAAAACCATCAATTGCGAGATCGCGGTATTGAAGTGTAAGTTTTCCAAGTCTTCCGTCACTTTTTTAACGGTTTGGTTGTAAACTTTCGTCAAACTACCGTCGTTGATCTTCGTGATATGATCTCGCATCTTATCTTCATCATCGACGATCAAACGCCAAACCCGATCTAAGAATTTGCGACTTCCTTCCAGCCCATTTTCACTCCAAGCAATGGAAGCATCCAGTGGTCCCATAAACATTTCATACATCCGCAACGTGTCGGCACCATATTCGCGGACCACGTCATCTGGATTGACGACATTGCCACGTGATTTCGACATTTTTTCGTTGTTAGAACCTAAGATCATTCCTTGGTTATATAATTTTTGGAACGGTTCTTTCGTTGGAACAACACCGATGTCATACAAGAATTTGTGCCAGAAGCGCGCATATAATAAATGCAAGACCGCATGTTCTGCTCCACCGATGTAAAGATCGACTGGCATCCAACGTTCTAATTTGTCAAAGTCCGCGATGGCTTCTTTATTGTGAGGGTCGATAAACCGTAAGTAATACCATGAGCTTCCTGCCCATTGCGGCATCGTGTTGGTTTCGCGGCGACCTTTTTTACCACTGATCGGATCAGTGACATTCACCCAATCCTCGATGTTAGCTAAAGGCGATTCCCCGGTTCCACTTGGTTGGATATTATCGGTTTTTGGTAACACTAATGGTAATTCATAATCAGGAACTAGACCCGTCGTACCATCTTCCCAATGGATCACAGGGATCGGCTCGCCCCAATAACGTTGACGAGAGAACAACCAATCGCGTAGCCGGTAGCTGACTTCCGTCTTGCCGACACCTTTTTCTTCTAACCAAGCGACGATTTTTTCGATCGCGTCTTCTTTATTCAAGCCGTCTAAAAAGTCAGAGTTGATATGTTCCCCGTCACCGGTGTACGCTGCTTTTTCGACCTCGCCCCCAGCTAAGACCGGAATGATCTCAAGGTCAAAGGCTTTAGCAAAGTCATAGTCCCGTTCGTCATGAGCAGGCACTGCCATGATCGCGCCAGTTCCATACGAAGCTAAAACATAATCCGCGATCCAGATCGGAACTTTTTTGCCGTTGACTGGATTGATCGCATACGCTCCGGTGAAGACGCCAGTTTTTTCTTTTGCTAAATCAGTTCGATTCAAATCAGATTTTTTGCTTGCTTCCGCAATGTAAGCCTCGACAGCTGCTTTTTGTTCCGGTGTCGTGATTTCTTGGACCAAATCAAGCTCTGGTGCCAATACCGTATACGTCGCACCAAACAATGTATCAGGTCGCGTCGTGAAGACGGTAAATTCTGCTTGGCTATCCGCTACTTTAAAGGTGACATTCGCTCCGACTGAACGGCCGATCCAGTTGCGTTGCATTTCTTTGATGCTGTCAGGCCAATCCACTAACTCTAGATCATCCAATAAACGATCCGCGTAAGCTGTGATCTTCAACATCCATTGACGCATCGGTTTCCGAACAACGTCATAGCCGCCTCGTTCACTTTTGCCATCGATGACTTCTTCATTTGAAATGACAGTCCCTAATTCAGGAACCCAATTGACTGGGACTTCCGCTTCATAAGCTAAGCCTTTTTCATACATTTTTTCAAAGATCCACTGGGTCCATTTATAATAATCAGGATCGGTCGTATTGATCTCCCGATTCCAATCGTAACTGAAACCTAATGAGTTGATTTGACGACGGAAAGTCTCGATATTCTTTTTCGTAAATTCAGCTGGATCATTCCCAGTGTCTAACGCATATTGTTCCGCGGGCAAACCAAATGCATCCCACCCCATCGGATGTAAGACATTATACCCTTGAGCTCGTTTCATCCGCGCAATGATATCGGTTGCGGTATAGCCTTCTGGATGCCCAACGTGTAAGCCTTGCCCTGATGGATAAGGAAACATATCCAAGGCGTAAAAAGTTGGTTTTTCCGGATCATCATTGGTGTTGAAGGTGTTGTGTTTTGCCCAAAACTTTTGCCATTTTTTTTCAATCGTCTTGTGATTGTAACTCATTGTGCTGGTTCCTCCTCAAAAAATCTTCATTGATTTGATTCCTATTTCAAATTGCATCCGATCCAGTCGGTAGTGACCCGTTGGACTAAGCAAAGACAACTAAACTTTCGCTGACTTTGCTTGCCAATCATTCTGCTTAAATGTTTTAGCCTGAAGTAAAACTAGTAAAAAAGTCCTATAGAAGCCAGCTTCTATAGGACGTTTCGCACGTGGTACCACCTATTTTTATCTGTTTGCACAGACCTCTTGTGATAACGGTTTTTAAACCGGACCGAAAGCTCGATCATGCTCCAAGGTAAGTTCGAAAAGCCGCATGTACACTCACAGCCCCGTGTACTCTCTGAAATGCTTGTTTTTCTACTACTCCTTTTCATCGCAAAGCTATGAAAGTAGCTTTATCTTAGCAGATTCTCATTGAAAATTCAATTTAGTTCCCTTAAGAATTTTCAGAAATAATGGAGTGAAACTTAGAACATGCTATAATAAGTTCATTTGAATAGGAGGTTTGCATGAAACACAAAACATATTACCATTTAGCTGGCAGCTTTACGCTTTTATTTTTTGCAGCGCTCAGTTATCTCGTCAAATTTTATCCAGCGACGTTAAAAGCTTTTGACCGCGGGATCATTTTATTCGTCCATCGAGCAAGTCCGGCAGCGAATCCGTTTTTTCTGTGGGTGACTAAATTTGCTAACCCGATCACGATTTTGATCTTAGGCGCGACCTTTCTCGCGTTGTTTTTACTCACGCGGCAAAAAATCAGTGCCTTATGGTTCGCGTTGTCTTTAGTTTTAGTCAGCGGTATCATCAATCCGGTGCTAAAAACTTTTTTCCACCGCACACGTCCGACTGTTTTGCCCCACCTCGTTGTGGAGCACAGCTTTAGTTTTCCTAGCGGGCATGCAATCACCAGCATGTTGTTGTATGGTGTCGTTTTATTTGCACTCAAAGACTTCATCACCACCCGGCCAGTGCGACTAGCTGGCCAAATTTTATTAGGCGTTCTGATCTTTTTGATCGGGATCAGTCGCATTTATTTAGGCGTTCACTATCCTAGCGATGTCTTAGCAGGCTGGCTATTAGGTCTAAGCTGGCTGCTGTTTACGTATCCGTATTACGCGGAGCGAAAATTTATCACCCAATTCAAACAGACAAGGAGAAATTAGATGAATCCTTTTCCTTTTACCGATGACCCAACTAAACGCTACCACTCTTGGAATTACGCTTTACGCCAAGAGTTTGGCGACAAGATTTTTAAAGTGCCAGTCGATGGCGGCTTTGATTGTCCAAACCGCGACGGTACCGTGGCTCATGGCGGCTGTACTTTTTGCAGTGTGTCCGGCTCTGGGGATACGATCGTGGCCCCCAGCGCACCTTTGCCACAACAGTTCGTGCAAGAGATTGATTTCATGCATCAAAAGTGGCCCCACGTCGAACAATATATCGTTTATTTTCAAAATTTCACCAACACTCATGCTCCACTAGCTGTGATCAAAGAACGGTTTGAACAAGTCGTGAACTTGCCAGGTGTCGTGGGGTTATCCGTCGGGACGCGGCCGGATTGTTTGCCCCCCGATGTAGTCGATTATTTAGCCGAGCTCAATCAACGACTCTATCTGTGGGTAGAACTCGGTTTGCAAACAACTTTTGAAACTACTAGTGATGTGATCAATCGCGCTCATGATTATCAGACGTATGTCGATGCGGTCGCTCGTTTACGCAAACACGACATCAAGGTCTGCACCCATTTGATCAATGGGTTGCCCGGTGAAAGTCTCGCCATGATGCGGGAAAATGTCCGGCGAACGTTGTTAGATTCTGACATCCAAGGTATCAAATTGCACCTGCTTCATTTGATGCGCAATACGAAAATGCTGCGAGATTATGCAGAAGGACAGCTGCATTTGATGAAAAAAACGGATTATATCTCGGTGATTTGTGACCAGTTGGAAATGATCCCGCCAGGAATCATCATCCATCGTTTGACTGGTGATGCTCCTGGTGATTCGCTGGTCGGTCCTATGTGGAGTTTAAAAAAATGGGAAGTCTTAAATGCGATCGATGCAGAACTAGTACGCCGAGATTCTTGGCAAGGAAAGTTTGCCGTTAGGAGTGAACAAGATGTTACAAACCGCACTGCACTTTAGTCATGAATTGTTACAAGCCGTCGTCAAACCGGGAGATCACGTGATCGATGCCACGATGGGAAACGGTCATGATACTTTATTTTTAGCGCAATTAGTCGGCGCAGCAGGAACGGTTTACGCGTTTGATATCCAAGCCCAAGCTCTTGAAAATACGCAGCAGCGCCTAACAACTGCCGCTGCTGCTAGTCAAACGAAATTATTTTTAGCGGGTCATGAGACGATCGGCGAAAAAATTCCTCCCACGACTCCAATCACCGGCGCGATTTTTAACTTAGGCTACTTACCGCAAAGTGATAAGTCCGTGATCACTCTTCCCGCTACCACGAAACAAGCGATCGAAGCAATTTTGGCTCGCCTAGTTTCTAAAGGCCGGCTGGTGATCGTCTGCTACTACGGTCATCCAGGCGGTGAAAGCGAAAAAGAACAGATCCTCGCTTATTGCCAAGCTTTACCGCAACAAACGTATAGCGTTTTAGCGTATCAATTTATCAATCAAAAAAATAATCCTCCGATCTTATTGTGTATCGAAAAAAAGTAACGCGACTAGTAAAACAAAAAGCTGAGCAGCTAACAGAAAATTTTCTGCTAGTTGCTCAGCTTTTTAATTATTTGCAGGAAGTGCAAACCAAGTCAAGGCGCGTTGAATCCATTGATCCCAAAATTGCCAATCGTGAACGCCCATCCCATGTTCAAACGTCACATCGACTCCTTTAGCCGCCATTTTCTCAGCCATCCCTTCACTGGCACTATATAAAAAATCTTGCTCACCGCAAGCTAAGAAAAAGCGCGGTTGTGGTTTACCGCTAGCGACCAAAGCTTCCAGTAAAAAATCAGGATCGTTAGCAGAACCTTTGATTTGCTCCAGCGGTCCAAAAATACCTTCCCAAAAAGCCGCTTTTCGAAGCTGTAACAACGACTCTACCTCTTCGCCGATCTGCAAAGCGCCCGATAATGACGCGACTGCCGCAAAATTTTCCGGCTTCTTCAATCCTAATTTCAACGCGCCATAACCGCCCATCGAAAGACCAGCGGCAAATGTTTTTTCCCGTTTAGTCGTTAGTTGCGGAAATAATTCATGGATGATCTGAGGCAATTCTTCACTGAGGTAAGTCCAGTAAGGCATGTCATAAGTCGTATCCGTATAAAAACCTAAATCTCCTGAAGGCATCACGACCGCCAGCTGGTATTGTGCTACATAGCGCTCGATCGAACTCCGACGCTCCCAAACACTGTGATTGCCACCCATTCCATGTAGTAAATATAAGACCGGCACATCTGCTGTTAGCCCCGCCGTCTGAGTCCCGATTTTTTTCACCGTTGTTTGCGGCAAGATGACATTGACATTGACTTCCATCTCTAACACATTTGAATACGCACTTACTTGTAAAAAAGCCATGGCTCACCCTCCAATTTTTTTGATCATTTATAGTCTATCACTTTTTTGTGAAATCCCATATGCTAAAATGATCCCCGCAACTAATAAGCCCACTCCGCTTAAATACACGGTGTGTAAGCCGCTGAACAAAACGCCGCGCAATGCTTGCCGTAAATTTGTTTCGATCAACTGTGCCGTCTGGGGATTGATCAATTTATTCATGATATCTGGATCTTTCACCGTCATGGTTTTCAAATGCCGCGCGATCTCGGTATTCAAAATGATCCCAAACACTGAGACCATGATCGTCTGGCCAATCGTCCGTGATAAGGTGTTAAAAGAAGTTGCCACCCCGATCTCAGCTGGGGCAACACTATTTTGTGACTCGACCGTTGTCGTGGTCATCGCTAGACCATACCCGATCCCCCAAATACTAGCCACTAAAAAGAAGGCCCAAAATGAAGCCGATTGTGGCAACACTAAAATCAAACCCGTTCCGGCTAAAATAATCACTAGTCCCAGCAGCAAAACTTTTTTCGCCGCCATTTTAGCCAACCAGCGGCCCGCTAAAAATGAGCCTAACATCCAAACGATCGAAAGTGGTGCGAGTACCAGCCCACCGATCGCCGCTGATTTTCCGAGCACGCCTTGCATCCACATGGGGATATAGACATCGATCCCCATCAAAAAGCCACTGATGAGTGCCGCAACAGCATTGAATAAGACAAACGCGCGGTTGTTGAATAATTTCAAATTGATCACTGGGTCAGCAGCAGTTTGCTCTACTTTGATAAATAAAACTAAAAATCCGAGGGTCGCGGCAAATAATAGCCAAACTTTTAGTGTTAAGCCGTCATCACCTAACAATTGAAATCCTAATAGCAAGCTCAGTAAAACGAGCATTAAAGCTAAACTGCCCGCTAGATCCATTTTTTTATGTTGCGTACTACGGCGTTCTTCCACAAAATAATGCTGCATCAAAAAAATCAATCCGATCCCGATCGGGACATTGATAAAAAAGATCCAATGCCAACTGAACGCATCAACGATAAAACCGCCCAACAAAGGACCAAACACACTCGAGATCCCCCAAGCTGCACTGTTTAACCCTAAGACTTTCGCTCGTTTTTCAAGATCATACAAATCGGCGATGATCGTCAAACAGACCGGCATGATCGCACCCGCTCCCACACCTTGAATCCCGCGGGAAATGATCAATGTCAGCATCGAGTTGGACAAGCCGCACAACGTCGACCCGATCACAAAGATCACGATCCCCATAACAAAAACTGGCTTACGTCCTACTTTATCGGCTAACTTTACATAGATCGGTGTGATCATGGCATTGGTCAACAGATAAATCGAAAAGACCCAGTTCATGATCTCCATCCCATGTAAAAGTCCAACGATCGTCGGCATAGCAGTCGTTACGATCGTCCCTTCAATCGCCGTCATAAAAGTCGCGATAAATACACCTACTGTTACCAGTTTGACATTTGTTTTTTTCTCCATATTTCCTCCCAAAAAAAGAAGACCTCCGCTGATGACTCAGCAGAAATCTCCCCCACTTTTATGCTAAACTCAGACTCGCCTTTAACGCATCGATCTTATCGGTATGTTCCCATGGCAAATCGATATCAGTCCGACCAAAGTGTCCATAAGCTGCTGTCTTGCTGTAGATTGGACGTTGTAGGTCTAACATTTCAATGATCCCCGCAGGTCGTAGGTCAAAGTTTGCGCGGATGGCTTCTGTTAATTTTTCTTCGGAGACTTTTCCAGTCCCAAAAGTATCAACAGAGATCGAAACAGGTTGGGCAACACCAATCGCATAAGCCAATTGGACTTCAACTTTTTCAGCTAAGCCAGCTGCGACAACGTTTTTAGCAATATAACGTGCAGCATAAGAAGCAGAGCGATCCACTTTGGTCGCATCTTTTCCTGAAAAAGCTCCTCCGCCATGACGAGCATAACCGCCATACGTATCGACAATGATCTTACGCCCTGTCAAGCCTGCATCACCTTGTGGGCCACCGATTACAAAGCGTCCAGTCGGATTGATGTAATAACGCGTTTTTTCATCTAATAAATTAGCTGGAATAACTGCGTTGATCACTTTTTCCATCACATCTTTTTTGATCGTATCATTTTCGGCTGAATCTTTGTGCTGCGTACTGATGACGACCGTATCAACTCGGAATGGTTTCCCTGCTTCATCATATTCCACTGTAACTTGTGATTTCGCATCCGGTCCTAAATAAGGTACTTCACCTGATTTACGCAAGTCAGCTAACCGTTTCACTAAACGGTGACTCAATGAAATCGGCAATGGCATCAATTCAGGCGTTTCATCAACTGCAAAACCAAACATCAAGCCTTGATCTCCGGCTCCGATCTCATCTAAGATATCCTCTTTAGTTTTTCGAGCTTCTAACGCTTCATCGACCCCTTGTGCGATATCAGGTGATTGTTCATCGATCGCAACTAAGACCGCAACATTGTCCCCATCAAAGCCAAATTTAGATTCCGTATACCCAATACGTTTGATCGTGTCGCGGACTACTTTTTGAATATCGACATAAGCCGTTGTTGAAATTTCGCCAAAAACTAAAACTAAGCCAGTCGTCACCGACGTTTCACAAGCAACTCGAGCTTTAGGATCTTTTTCCAACAATGCATCCAAAATCGCATCACTGATTTGATCGGCAATTTTATCTGGATGGCCTTCTGAGACTGATTCTGATGTAAATAAACGACGTTCTTTCATGAATGATTCCCCCTAATTTTTATTCGGTTACAAGGCATCTCTGAAAATTTTCCAGAGCCTATCGGGAACTTGCAACGAACTGATTATAACAGAAAAAACCAAAGAGAAACCATTTTTTTCTAAATTACCGCCCAAACCCGTGAAAATTAAGCAAAAAAAAGAGACACTCCAACGTATCTCTAGCAAAGTGACCCGTACGGGACTCGAACCCGTGTTACCGCCGTGAAAGGGCGGTGTCTTAACCGCTTGACCAACGGGCCAGATTAAAATATAAATGTAATGGGCCTAAATGGACTCGAACCATCGACCTCACGCTTATCAGGCGTGCGCTCTAACCAGCTGAGCTATAGGCCCCTAAAAACTTAAAAACTAACAAAGAGCGGGTGACGGGAATCGAACTCGCGACAACAGCTTGGAAGGCTGTGGTTTTACCACTAAACTACACCCGCAAGCTATGGCGCGGGACAGAATCGAACTGCCGACACATGGAGCTTCAATCCATTGCTCTACCAACTGAGCTACCGAGCCAAAAAAAAATGACGGTCCCGACGGGATTTGAACCCGCGATCTCCTGCGTGACAGGCAGGCATGTTAACCCCTACACCACGGAACCGTATTGTTATTAGTTTTTAATTGCGGGAGCAGGATTTGAACCTACGACCTTCGGGTTATGAGCCCGACGAGCTACCAGACTGCTCCATCCCGCGATAATATAATATACTGATAAATTTCAGCAAAGGAGGATAAGGGATTCGAACCCTTGCACGGTTTTACCCGCCTGACGGTTTTCAAGACCGTTCCCTTCAGCCGAACTTGGGTAATCCTCCAAAAAAACAATGACCCGTACGGGACTCGAACCCGTGTTACCGCCGTGAAAGGGCGGTGTCTTAACCGCTTGACCAACGGGCCAGATATAAACGTAACGGAGAAGGAGGGATTTGAACCCTCGCGCCGGTTTCCCGACCTACACCCTTAGCAGGGGCGCCTCTTCAGCCACTTGAGTACTTCCCCAAAAAAATCAAGAAGATTTTTTATGGGCCTAAATGGACTCGAACCATCGACCTCACGCTTATCAGGCGTGCGCTCTAACCAGCTGAGCTATAGGCCCCTTAAAAACTTAAAAACTAACAAGCGGGTGACGAGAATCGAACTCGCGACAACAGCTTGGAAGGCTGTGGTTTTACCACTAAACTACACCCGCATGGCGGTCCCGACGGGATTTGAACCCGCGATCTCCTGCGTGACAGGCAGGCATGTTAACCCCTACACCACGGAACCGTATTGTTATTAGTTTTTAATTGCGGGAGCAGGATTTGAACCTACGACCTTCGGGTTATGAGCCCGACGAGCTACCAGACTGCTCCATCCCGCGATAATATAATGTGCTGATAAATTTCAGCAAAGGAGGATAAGGGATTCGAACCCTTGCACGGTTTTACCCGCCTGACGGTTTTCAAGACCGTTCCCTTCAGCCGGACTTGGGTAATCCTCCATTAATCAATTTGTCTTATAAAGTCACAATGGACCTTGTAGGACTCGAACCTACGACCGGACGGTTATGAGCCGTCTGCTCTAACCAACTGAGCTAAAGGTCCTGGCTCGATGAAATCGCGGCGGAGGGGATCGAACCCCCGACCTCCCGGGTATGAACCGGACGCTCTAGCCAGCTGAGCTACACCGCGAAAATAATAATAAAATGGAGCCTAGCGGGATCGAACCGCTGACCTCCTGCGTGCAAAGCAGGCGCTCTCCCAGCTGAGCTAAGGCCCCATAATAATCGGGAAGACAGGATTCGAACCTGCGACACCTTGGTCCCAAACCAAGTACTCTACCAAGCTGAGCTACTTCCCGAAACGCGCCCAAGAGGAGTCGAACCCCTAACCTTTTGATCCGTAGTCAAACACTCTATCCAGTTGAGCTATGGGCGCATATTAAGTTAATGCCGAGGACCGGAATCGAACCGGTACGGTGATCACTCACCGCAGGATTTTAAGTCCTGTGCGTCTGCCAGTTCCGCCACCCCGGCGTTGTCCCTGGTCATTCAGGTAAGCGGAAAACGGGGTTCGAACCCGCGACCCCCACCTTGGCAAGGTGGTGCTCTACCACTGAGCTATTTCCGCATGAAAAACGATGCCGGCTAAAGGACTTGAACCCTCGACCCTCTGATTACAAATCAGATGCTCTACCAACTGAGCTAAGCCGGCAAACTCTTATAATGCGGGTGAAGGGACTTGAACCCCCACGCCTTGCGGCGCTAGATCCTAAATCTAGTGCGTCTGCCAATTCCGCCACACCCGCATATTTTTATGAGCCGTACTGGGTTCGAACCAGTGACCCTCTGATTAAAAGTCAGATGCTCTACCAACTGAGCTAACGGCTCATATGGGGGTTAACGGGTTCGAACCGCTGACCCTCTGCTTGTAAGGCAGATGCTCTCCCAGCTGAGCTAAACCCCCATAATGATTAGCGTGGCGACGTCCTACTCTCACAAGGGGCAACCCCTCACTACGATCGGCGCTAAGAAGCTTAACTTCTGTGTTCGACATGGGAACAGGTGTATCCTTCATGCTATCGCCACCACACTATTGATTGAGTAAACTTCGTTCACTCAAAACTGGATTCAGAAACTTTAAACAACCGAAAATCATTTTGGTTAAGTCCTCGATCGATTAGTATCAGTCCGCTCCATGCATCACTGCACTTCCACTCCTGACC
>NZ_CACSLH010000016.1 GCF_902706605.1 Enterococcus sp. CSURQ0835
AATTTAATAAAACGTACAATTTCTGGAATAAAAGTCATCCGCTGCGTAAGCATTCGACTTTTTTGCAATTTTGAATGAAACATAGTTTTCAGATTTTTCTGAAATTATTTGTGCAACACTAGTGATATACAATATAATGTTTTTAAAGTATAACAAACTTGCTTAAAAATAAAAAGGGAATTTTCATAAAAAACTTTCACGCTCTTTTAGTTTGAACCTTCGTCTGCGTTACTCGATTCGGCACTTTTTATTTTGAAAGCAACGTGAATAAACACATAGACAGCTACTTTTAACAAGTTCGAGCACAGCTAAAAAAACTAATTATTTGCATAAAAAACAGCACTATGATAAGAACAAACTAACGAAAAATTAATGACAAAGGAGTCTTTCCATGAAGCCCATTATCGGCATCGCCGCAAATCAACATTATATGAATAATGCAGAATTTTTTGACCAGCCTTTCACCTATACGCCACAAGGTTTTATCGCCGGTATCCAACAAGCAGGTGGGCTCGCTATGCTTTTACCCATCGCACCGATCGAGACTGCAGCGCAATACATCAGTCAGATCGACAAATTAGTCTTAGCAGGTGGCCAAGACATCAGCCCGTGTCTGTATGATGAAGAGCCTCACCCTAAACTTGGACCGACAAGTATCGAACGCGATCTGTTTGAAGCTGCCTTACTTAAAGAAGCCCTCAAACAAAACAAACCGATCTTAACTGTTTGTCGCGGCACACAGCTCTTAAATGTTACTCTCGGTGGTAACTTGTACCAAGATTTATCGCTTTACCCCGACTGGCGCGTCAAACATGACATGTTCCCGACTCCGCCAGCTTTTGGTCTCCATAGTATCAGCTTAGAAGCTACTTCGACACTAGCCAAAATTTTTGGTACGAAGACCCAAGTCAACTCTTTCCATCATCAAGCGATCAAAAAACTAGCACCGGAGCTAACACCAGTTGCTTGGTCTACGGATGCGATCATCGAAGCTGTAGAAAATAAAGCGAAACGCATCCTTGGTGTGCAGTGGCATCCTGAGCTGACCCATCAAACAGATCAAAAAGAGCAAGTTCTCTTTGATTATTTTGTCCAAAAACTATAACAAACTACAAACAGGGAGTGGAACGTCTTTGCGTTCCACTCCCTGTTTTCGTCTACTCGACTGATAAATTGTTTTTAAAAATCAAAATGATCAGGATCAGCGCCAAGGCGTTCATCGATATTCAAGCTATCGATCTGTTTCATTTCTTCTGCCGTCAATTCAAAGTCAAACACATCAAAATTCTCTTTGATCCGTTCTTCATGGACCGATTTTGGAATCACGATGATATCACTTTGCAAATGCCAACGAATGATGACTTGAGCCGCTGATTTTTGATATTTTTTCCCGATAGCTACCAGCGTCTCATTTTTTAAGATCGTACCTTGTCCTAATGGCGACCACGCTTCGACTGCGATCCCTTCACTAGCTAAATAGTTTCGCAATGGCTCTTGCGTCAGTGTGGGATGCAACTCGATCTGATCCACCATTGGTTTGACTTTAGCGGTTTGCATCAATTCTTCCAAATGATGTTGATGGAAATTCGACACACCGATTGCTTTAGCTCGACCGCTAGCATAAATTTCTTCCATCGCTTTCCAAGAGTCCGCAAATTTTCCTTCTACCGGCCAGTGGATCAAATACAGATCGACGTAATCCAACCCGAGCCGTTTCAAGCTAGCGTCAAATGCTTGGTGTGTCGATTCATATCCTTGATCACTGTTCCAAAGTTTAGTCGTCACAAATAAATCTTCCCGTGCTAAGCCAGCTTGCCGAATCCCTTCACCGACTCCTGTTTCATTTTTATAGATCGCTGCTGTATCGATCAAACGATAACCCGTTGCTAAAGCCCAGCGAACAGAATCAGTCGCTGCCTGATCTTCTACTCGCCAAACACCTAGACCTAAACGGGGCATCTCAATTCCATTCGCCAATTTCTTTGTCTTTTCCATCATCCAAAGACCTCCTCTTTTTCTTTCATTGTGGCGGTCTTTAAATTTTTGGTCAACTATTTTGTTTGTTCATTTCTTAAAATCGCGATCGATTGCTTCAACGCACTAAACAGACCGCCTTCGCTATAGACTAGGACATTCGATTTGTAAAGTTGCGCTGAAAACAGCGTCAGTAGCGCAGTGAAGACGATCAAGATCAATAGCGACAGGACCGCGCTGCCTGTCGTAGTGGTATTGCTAGCTAAACGCAGCGGCATACTGTAAGACGATAGAAACGGCAAGTAAGACGTGACTTTGATGATGACATTTGTCGGATCAGCTGCACCTAAGATCAAGCCCAACATATAGCCGATCATTGAAAGATAGGTCACCGGCTGGATCGCTTTAGCTGTATCTTCAGGCTTATTGACCAGCGAGCCGCATAATGCCGACAACACCGCATACAAAAAGATCCCGATCAACATGAACGCGACGATGATCACGACATTTGCGCCTAAAAGATGTTTGATTGAAACACTGCTCAAAAAGTTTTTGACCAGCGGATTATCTTTGAATTGCTGATAGCCGATGACGATCGCCACGCTGTAGATCAATAGCTGCGTCAGTGCCACTAACAAAACACCCGTCAACTTACCGTAATAATGAGTCTTGGCTTTCATGCTCGACAATAAAACTTCCATGATCCGCGTGCCTTTTTCAGAAGCGATCTCTTGGGCAATGATGGTGGAATACGTCATGATAAATAAAAACATGATGATCGTCGTCAAAAAGCTCAAGCCCAGTTGAACATTGCTGTCTCCATCATCAGTTTCCATTTTACCGGCTTCAAATTTGACCTTCGCACTATCAAATTTTGCTGGCTCCATCACCGCTTGTGCATCTTTAGTTGAAAGTTGCAACGCTTGCGCTCGCAGATTCATTTGGAGATTCGTCAAGATTTGCTGTAAAGCCGTTTCGGTTTTGGTCCCGAGGTTTGAAGTGCTGTACAATTTGCCGTAAACATTTTTTTGGCCCACTTCTAATTTTAAATAGGCATCTAGTTTTTCAGCTTCCAGTTGCTGTTGGGCACTTTTTTGACTCTTCATGACTTTGAAATGATAATCTTTGCCTTTGCCCTGCGCTAATTGTTGACTGACTTGCGGTTCGTTGGAGACGATCCCGATCTTGTTGATCTCATTCATCTCCCCAAAAAAATGTTGGGATAAATAAAAGATTCCCATTACAAAAAAGGGCGCTAAGATCATGATTAAAAACGCAGTGGATTTAACATTTTTTTTGTAGACATCTTTGACGATGATCGCAAATTTACTCATGCGTCGCACCTGCTTTCAAACGGAAAATTTCTTCTAACGTTGGCGGCTGCTGATTGAACATCGGAATGTAGCCGTCTTTGGTTGCCAAATCAAAAATCACTTTACCTGCCATCGGATCGTTCAAAGTCAGATCAAAGCTTTCATCTTCTTGGGCTTTGATTTGTTTGATGCCATGGATCTCAGCTAACTGGGCTTGGGTCAAATGCGAAGCTAAATATAATTTCGTTTTGCCAAATGATTCTCTGATCTCGCGAACCTTGCCATTTAAGACCGTCTCACCATTGCGCAACATGATCAAATGATCACAGATCTTTTCGACATTGTCCATGTTATGACTAGAAAAAATCACACACGAGCCTTGTTGTTTCAATTCCAGAATCCCATTTTTCAATAGTTCCGCATTGACTGGGTCCAAACCACTAAACGGTTCATCTAAAATCACCAATTTCGGTTCATGGATCAACGTCGCGATCAACTGGACTTTTTGCTGATTGCCTTTTGACAATGATTTCACTTTATCAGTTTTCTTCCCTTTGACTTGGAATTTTTCCATCCATACATCGATTTTTGGTTCGATTTCTTGTTTCGTTTTTCCGCGCAAAGAAGCAAAAAACAAAAGTTGCTCTTCAATCGAAATTTTCGGATATAAGCCACGCTCTTCAGGCAAATAGCCGATCAAATCATAGTCTTTTTCTCCTAGCGGCCGTCCATTCCACAACACCCGCCCTGTATCAGCGGTCAAAAAATCTAAGATCAAGCGAAAGGTCGTCGTCTTTCCCGCACCATTTTGTCCGATCAGCCCTAAGATCTGACCATCTTCAATCGTAAAGGATAGCTCTGACAACGCTTGGTAATCTCCAAATGTTTTGCTCAAACGCTCCACTTGTAACATCTTTTCCACTCCTCCAATCAAAAATCCATCACTGCTTTAAAGCTGCTGATGATCTGCTAGTCCTTGTAACTGCTAGCACGTTCTACCCTTCAGCGATTTTATTTTTCATCTGCTAGAAAAGTATAGCATGCTAGACTTGCAGGATAAAGCTCACCAGTTGTTTTCTACCAAAGAAAAGCTAAGCGAACTCGTTTTATTCTCAAAAAACAAGGCGCTTTTTTTGCTACTAGCCTAACAAAAAAACTAGCCGCTCCGTCAAACATTAGCGACTAGTTCAAGTTTATTTTTTTGGATGTAAGTGCGTGTAGACCGCAGCTGCGACTTGTTGGGGCAAGCCAGCTTGTTGTAATTCAGCTACGGAAGCTGCTTCGAT
Organism: Enterococcus sp. CSURQ0835; assembly: GCF_902706605.1. Classification (GTDB taxonomy): domain Bacteria; phylum Bacillota; class Bacilli; order Lactobacillales; family Enterococcaceae; genus Enterococcus_A. Next base: position 4,574 of record NZ_CACSLH010000016.1, read on the forward strand.
TTTTTTCAACGACTTAAAGGCCTTCAATAGATTTTGTTTCCGCTTAGGACCTAGACCTGCGATGCCATCTAGTTTCGAAGCAAAACTATTTTTGCTGCGTAACTGACGGTGAAAGGTGATGGCAAAACGATGGACCTCATCTTGCAAGCGTTGTAACAAGAAAAATTCGGCTGAATTACGCGCTAACGGCACTACAGATAATGGATCACCAAACAATAACTCACTTGTTTTATGGTGCTCATCTTTTGCCAGCCCCGCGATCGGGATGTCTAAGCCTAATTGATTGTCTAATACATCTTTAGCGGCTGCGACTTGACCTTTGCCGCCATCGATCACGATCAGATCCGGCAAGGGAAGATTTTCTTTTAATACCCGGGCATAGCGCCGATAGATCACTTCTTTCATTGAAGCATAATCATCTGGGCCCACCACTGTTTTGATTTTAAATTTACGATACTCTTTTTTAGCTGGCTTGCCATCAACAAAGACGACTAGTGCAGAAACGGGTGAGGTCCCCATGAGATTCGAATTATCAAATGCTTCGATCCGAATCGGGGCCGGAATGTTCAGCGCCTCGCCTAGACGTTTTACCGCACCGATCGTCCGCTCTTGTTTTTGTTGGATCAAATCAAATTTTTCGTGGAGGGCGACCGTCGCGTTTTTACTAGCTAATTGGACTAATTCTTTTTTCTTACCGCGCCTTGGCTGCAATACTTTTGTTTTAAGCAGCGCTTCCACACTCGGCTGATCGATTTCATCGGGCACCAAGATCTCTTTTGGAATGAAATGTTCATTTTCTTGATAAAACTGACCAAGATACGTCAAAAAATCTTCTTCTGCCTCGCCGTAAAAAGGAAACAGCGAGACCGCGCGTTCGATCATTTTTCCTTGGCGGACAAAAAAGACTTGCACGCACATCCACCCTTTATCCGTCGCGTAACCAAACACATCGCGATCCACTAGATCCGTGTCCGTCATTTTTTGTTTAGTCATCACGGTTTCAATCGCTCGGATCTGATCCCGATACTCTGCGGCTTGTTCAAATTCTAATTTCTCAGCTGCGGCGTACATCTTCGTCGTCAATGTTTTTTCAATCTCGTGATGGCCGCCATTTAAAAAGCGTTTGATCTCTAAAACTAATTCCTTATAACGAGTCGGCTCAATCGAAAAAATACACGGAGCTAAACACTGCCCCAAATGATAATACAAGCAAGCCTTTTTAGGGAGAACTTTACATTTGCGCAGCGGGAACAACCGATCCAATAAACGTTTCGTCTCGTTGGCAGCTCGCACATCCGGATAAGGCCCGAAATACAGTGCTTTGTCTTTCAGAACTTTTCGGGTGATGAGTAAGCGGGGATAAGTTTCATTCGTGATCTTGATGAAAGGATAAGACGTATCATCTTTCAACATGATATTGTACTTAGGATCGTTTTTTTGGATCAAATTGATCTCTAAGACCAGCGCTTCAATATTTGATTCGGTGACGATATATTCAAAATCCGCGATCTCACTAACTAAGCGTTCCGTTTTGGCATCATGGCTGCCAGTAAAATACGAGCGCACTCGATTTTTTAAAATTTTCGCTTTTCCCACATAAATGATGGTCCCCGTTTGATCTTTCATCAAATAGCAACCAGGCAGATCTGGCAGCAGTGCCAACTTTTGTTTGATCCGTTCGTTCATGCAGTCACTTCCTTTAAAAAAAGTTGCTAAACAAAAAGTCGGACTAAAAAGCCCGACTAGTTTGATTGGAAAAAGAATCATTCGTTTCGCTTATAAATGTGCCCCGATCACTTCTTGTAATTGATCTTTTGAATGCACACCGACCAATTTATCGACGACTTGTCCGTCTTTTTTCAAAATCAACGTTGGAATGCTCATGATCCCAAATGAAGCTGGTGTCTCAGGATTTTCATCGACATCCATCTTCACGACTTTAAATTCTGATTCGTCGTATTCATTTTCTAATTGGTCGAGAATCGGTGCTTGCATCCGACAAGGACCACACCAAGTTGCCCAAAAATCGATCAAAACTAATCCTTGATCTGTTTCTTCATTAAATGTTTTATCTGTAATTGCTTCCGCCATCTGATTGACCCCCTATTTTTTATCTGAGAGTATTATAGCATCCCACTTCACTGCTGGCTATTGTTCTGCTTACACTTGTAAACTTTATTTAAAATGCACGACCGTCGCACCATTCCCGCCTTGATTTGCCGGTGCAAATTCAAAACTTTTGACACTGCGATGATTCTTCAAATATTCCGTGATCCCTTTTCGCAAAGCGCCAGTTCCTTTTCCGTGAATGATCGTGACTTGTGGGTAACCAGCAAGTAACGCCGCATCGATATAATGATCGACTTCCGCTAAAGCTTCTTCGTAACGTTTCCCGCGCAAATCTAATTCGGTTTTGACTTGAGTATTTCCACCACGGCGAACGCCGGTGATCACCGTCCGTTTTGGTTCTTCGATCGGTTGAGCAAATTTCAATTCATCTTCTGAAACGGTCATCTTCAAGATTCCCAGTTGCACTTGCCAATCATGATTGCCGACTTTTTCGATCAACGTCCCGCGTTGCCCATATGTTTCCACCATGACTTCATCGCCCGGTTTAAATTGTTTTTTCGCTTTGGCTTTTTGTAAGACTTTATTTTTTTTCAAATGTTCCGGCTGTTTCAAACTCGACAACTGGGTTTTGGCATTGATCAATTGATGTTCTTTGACTGAGCCTTGTCCCGCTAATTGCATTTGCCGAATGTCTTTGATGATCTTATCCGCTTGTTCTTCGACGTCATTCACCAACTGATTAGCTTTTTTACGAGCTTTGTCCATCTCAACTTCTCGTTCATCAAAAAACAAGCTATACGCATTTTTTAGATCGCGGTATAAACTTTCCGCTTCATCCACGTAATGCCGAACTTCCAAATATTCGGTTTCCGTCATTTTCCGTTGGTTTTCCAAATCTGAGATCATCTCATTTAGATCTTGGCTCTCGCCATCAATGATTTGCTTAGCACTGTCGATGATTTGCGGATCAAGTCCTAACCGTTTGGAAATTTTAAACGCATTACTGCGCCCTGGCACCCCGATCAATAAGCGATACGTCGGACTCAATGTATCCACATCAAATTCCATACTGGCATTGATCGTATTCGGACGATTGTAACCATAGATTTTCAATTCAGGATAATGGGTCGTCGCCATCACATAAGCTGATTTTGCTCCCACCGCATCTAAAATCGCAATGGCCAGTGCCGCACCTTCTTGGGGGTCAGTCCCTGCACCTAGCTCATCAAACAACACTAAACTTTTTGCATCGATCTTATCTAAGATCGACACGATATTCGTCATGTGTGAAGAAAAAGTCGACAAGCTTTGTTCGATGGATTGTTCATCCCCGATATCAGCAAACACCTCATCAAAAATCCCCATCTGGCTTTCTTCTTCAACCGGCAATGGCAACCCACTTTGCCCCATCAGCTGCAAAAGTCCTAACGTTTTTAAGGTGATGGTCTTTCCACCTGTATTGGGACCAGTGATGACGATTGCTTGAAAATCTTTTCCGATCATAATGTCATTGGCTACCGCTTGTTCAGGATCCAATAATGGATGCCGAGCTTGTTTTAAATAGACGTGGTTTTCAGAACTGATTTTAGGTACGACAGCTTTGATCGCTTTCGCAAACCGAGCTTTGGCATTCATCAGATCGAAACGTCCTAGCACATAGGCATTGTGAATGATGGCATGTCGTTCGGGAACGAGTTCCGCTGAAAGTTCCGCCAAGATCCGTTCGATCTCTGTTCGTTCAGCGATCTGTTGCGAGCGTAGACGATTGTTTAGATCTACCACTTGTTTTGGTTCAACAAAGAGTGTTTGACCAGAAGCACTTTGATCATGCACGACACCGCCAAAAATTCCCCGGTACTCTTGTTTGACGGGAATGACATAGCGATCATTTCGCAACGTGATGATGGCGTCACTTAAATATTTTGCATTTTTTCCGCGGACTAATCCATCCAACTGCTCGCGAATATTTTGTTCACTGCGGCGGATCTGACTCCGGATCGTTCGCAATTCTGGTGAGGCTTCATCTTTGATCGAGCCGTCTTCTTCCACTGAACGGCGTAACTTGCCACTTAACTCTGGTAAGGTGACCAGTTGCTCTGCCCAATAGTATAAGCGTAAAAATTCTAATTCACTATCTTGCAAATCAGCAATGAAACGGGCCAGCTCACTTGTCGTGGACAAGACACGTGACACTTCAGCTAACTCTAAGCCATTCAAATTCGCCCCGATCTCGATGCGTTTCATATGCGGTGCGATATTATTCAATTTAGGGACCGGCAAGCCACCGCGTAATCGTTGCACATGCAAGCCATCTTCAGTTTCTGCTAGCCACGCTTCGATTGTCTCCGCATCTTGTGCCGGCATTAATTTAGTTAATTCTTGCTTTCCTTGATCAGTCGCCAAATATTGCGCAACTTGTTGTTTGACTTTATCAAATCCTAAAGTCGTTAGGATGCGTTCATTCATGTTTTCACCTTCTAATTCTTAATAAAGAAACCGAAACCTGTAAAGAAGGTCTCGGTTACCCAATGATTCGTGTGACCCACAGATGGTCGAAACGCTGACTTAAAAACAGCGAATGTTCGATGATCAGCCGCGATAAGCCACTTGCGCGTAAACTGTCTTGCAGACTTTGCATCGGAACAAAACTGATTAATTTCAATAGTAGAAAAATCACGATGTAGCAGACGATCAATGATTGAACACCGCCCACGATCCCGTCAAATCCTTTTAAAGCTACCACATACAACAACTCGCGGACAAACAACGCTAAAAAATGCGTCAAGACCCAGCCAGCTACTAAGATCATCATAAACGCAACCCCGGCGTAAAATGCTTCATCTAAGTCAAATGACTTCGGGATCTGATAATAGACCATCTTCGAATCACTCGTCACCGATGGATAAGGGACAAATAACTGCAACTTCTCCCCCAAGTTTTTGTAAAAAGCTAATGCTGCGACAAATGACAACGCATAGCCCGCCGTAAAAAATAGCTGATACACGGTCCCACGCCGATAGCCCACATAAAAAGCTAGCACCAACGCGAGCACAATCAACACACTCAATAACATAAAATTCCTCGCTTATCTCTTCTTTTTGATTTCCTTTTTGTGCGCTTCATTGACGATCTGTTGCGCGGTCACATGATTATCTAGTTCAACATCTGTTTGGCCTTGCTTACGCAAAATTTCTTTTGCTTCAGCTTCGACGGCTTCGATTTTTTTGACGCGATTTTCTAATTCTGGCAGATGTTCCACTTGCTTTTCTAATTCGGTGATCTTCTTTTGCAACGTGATGATCTCCGCTTGTTTTTTGACTTGATCAGAGATTGCATTGATCGCAAGTAAGATCGCTGCTTGTTCTTGATCGATATCTTGTGACAGTTGATGGATCTCCGCTAATTGTTCATTTACGACTTTAATGACCAGATCCATATGCTGTTTCGTTTCTTTTCCGATGATCGTGTACGTTTGATCGCCGACTTTTGCTTTATATCTAGTTTGAACCACGGGTCTACCCCTCTCGTTATTGTTAAAAAACACTAGTCCATTATATGCCAAAAAGTAGTTGCTTTACAACTTGCCATAAGAAAAATAAAGAAAAGAGTAAAATTTGCCCACAAAATCCTCAAAATGAAAAGCTCGAACTAAAAATGGTGCTTAAATTTTTATTCCGACTAAGTAAACTAGTACCAATTCTAACAAAATAAAAAAACTAATCCCAATTGTAGCAGGGATTAGCTTCTATCTTTAAGTGATTATTCTTCTTCAGTCATAAACGTATTGAAGACTTCTTCGATCATATCCCACTCTTCATCCGTTTCGATCTGTTGCAATTCACCTTCGCTGCCGTCTGCATTTTCAACGTAAGCATAAGCTTGTAATTCAACATCTTCATCTTCTGGTACACCAGCTGGATAAAGTAAGACATAATTCCGATTGAATTCTTCTTGTCCATCGATCGTCAATAAGATCTCATAAAGTGTTTCGTTACCATCATCGTCCACTAACGTGATGACTTCGTGTTCATGATCGTGATCATGGTCATGTGTATGATTGTGTTCATCTGCCATTTGCTGTTCCTCTTTTCTTAAAATTTATTGCTGGTCCGATCCAAATAATTTTGTAAGATCATGACAGCAGCTAATTTGTCGATAACTTTTTTACGTTTTGAACGGGAAGTGTCTGCTTGTTCCACTAACATCCGTTCCGCTTGCACGGTCGTCAAACGCTCATCTTGATAGTCCACCGGCAGCTCAAACAACGCTTTGATTTTTTCGCCATATGCCATTGAAGCTTCTGCACGAGGACCGATCGTGTTGTTCATGTTTTTCGGCAAACCGACAACAAAACGGCTGACTTGATATTCTTTGACTAACTCTGCTAAACGATCAAAGCCAAAATTTTCTTTTGTCTCATCAATGCGGATGATCTCTACGCCTTGTGCGGTCCAACCGAATGGATCACTCACTGCGATCCCCACGGTTTTCGAACCGACATCTAATCCCATCACTCGCTTCATTTGACGTTGATTCCGTGATCTTTTAAGTAACTCTTGACTAAGACTTCCATCACTTCATCTCGCTCATGACGACGGATCAGATTCCGAGCGTCTTGATAACGAGGAATATAGGCAGGATCGCCAGAAAGTAAGTAACCTACGATCTGGTTGATTGGATTATATCCCTTTTCAGCAAGTGCGTTGTAAACGATTGCTAACGTCTCGCTGATTTCTTTTTTTCGATTGTCATCAAAATCAAAGCGAACCGTTTCATCTGTGTAACCCATAGACTCACACCTCTTCCTCTCATTATTCAAACTCTATTCTACTAAAAGAAACGGCAACTTACAAACATTGAAGCCGCATTTTAGCATTTGTTCACCAAATTGTAAAATAATATTTCTTAGAAAACGGTCAAAAAACGATTTTGCCAAATCATTCGATAAAAAGCATTCAATTGCGGCGCCGTTAAAAATTGATCATCATAGGTAGAATAGCCATCCGCTTTGATAAACCCTTGGTAATCTAAGCCATGAGCAAATTTGATCGTCGCATCTAAACAAAATTCTGTTTGCGCACCACAAAATTCAATCGACTGGACGTGTAGTTGGTCCAATTTTTTTTGTAAACTCGTGTGGTAAAAACTATTGGGATGATTTTTTTCTATGACTTGATCGTGCTTAGTGATCGCAAGTGCCGGATCAAACTGCCACGGGTCACTTGCGCGCAGCAAACCCGAATCGTGATGCTGAATAAAAATGATCGGCAAATTTGCCTCGTGATATTTTTTGATTCGTTCGTTGACAGTTTCAAGCAATTGTTCTTTGTGGTAAATTTTTTGGCCATCGTTTTCCAACACACCTCGTTGCATGTCGATCACCAGTAAAATATCTTGAACCATTTTTTCACCTTCTGTTTGATTATAACAAAAAAGCGGCAGACTCGGTGTCTGTCGCTCAATTTATTTCCTAAGCTTAATATAATTCGAGGTATTGTTCACGTTCCCAATCAGAAACAGTTTGTCGGAAAGCAGCCCATTCTAATTTTTTCGCTTCCACAAAGTTGTTAAAGATGTGCGTGCCTAATGCTTCGATCATGACATCATCTTCTCGTAAAACTTTGATCGCGTTGTGGATCGTAGAAGGTAAGTCATGGATCTCCGCTTTTTTGCGTTCTTCTTCGCTCATCACATAGATGTTGCGATCTACTGCAGCTGGTGGCGTCAATTTATTTTCGATCCCATTCAAGCCGGCAGCTAATAAGACTGACATCACTAAGTAAGGATTAGCCGCTGGATCGACTGAACGTAATTCCAAACGAGTCGATAAGCCACGTGATTCGGGTACGCGGATCAATGGTGAACGGTTATGACCAGACCAAGCCACATAAACCGGTGCTTCAAAACCAGGTACTAAACGTTTGTAAGAGTTGACGATCGGATTACAAACAGCCGTGTATGCCCGCGCATGTTTGATCAAACCAGCTAAGAAGTGGTAAGCAGTGTCACTTAATTTCATTTCGCCATCTTCATCGTAAAAGACATTGCCTTCATCATTAAACAATGACATGTTGCAGTGCATTCCAGAACCATTGATCCCATATAATGGTTTTGGCATAAAGGTCGCATGCAAGCCATGTTTACGAGCAATCGTTTTAACGACTAATTTGAACGTTTGGATATTGTCACAAGCATCGATTGCATCAGCATATTTAAAATCGATCTCATGTTGGCCAGGTGCCACTTCATGGTGAGAAGCTTCTACTTCAAAGCCTAAACTTTCTAATTCCAATACGATATCGCGACGGCAATTTTCACCTAAGTCAGTAGGCGCAAAATCAAAGTAGCCACCTTTATCATTTAAGTCCAAGGTCGGGTCACCATTTTCGTCCATTTTAAATAGGAAGAATTCTGGTTCAGGTCCTAAGTTGAAGGAAGTAAAGCCATGTTCTTTCATCTTCGCTAAATTACGTTTTAAGTTCCCTCGTGGATCTCCTGCAAATGGCGTCCCATCCGGATTGTAAATATCGCAGATCAAGCGCCCAACTTTCCCGTGATCACTTTCCCAAGGGAAGATCATCCAAGTCGACACATCTGGATACAAATACATATCACTTTCTTCGATCCGAACGAACCCTTCAATGGACGATCCGTCAAACATCATTTTATTGCTCAACACTTTATCGATTTGGCTAACTGGAACTTCTACATTTTTGATGGTTCCCATGATATCTGTGAACATCAAACGTAAAAAGCGGACATTTTCTTCCTCAACGATTCGTTTAATATCTTCACCAGTTAAATCTCTTCTAGGCATAGTATCCCTTCCTCACACTTCATTTTTTTATATTCCACAATCTTAAAGCTTGGGGCCTTGCGATTGATATGGATTTGGCTGTGTTTGGTTCAACCCGCTTTGGGTCAGCATCTCATCATAGAAAATTCGGCGGACATCTTCATCGGTCAGTGGCAGTTTTTCCTTTGCGGCTTTTTCTTCAGCTTTACGCATCTCATACACTCGCTTGATCCCCGCCATATTCAACCCATCGGACAAATAATCTTTGATCTCTAACAAGACATCGATATCATTTAGAGAATACATTCTACGGTTGCCTTCGCTGCGCTCGGGATGGATCAATTCTTGTTCTTCATAATACCGGATCTGCCGGGCTGTCAGGTCAGTCAGCTTCATCACTGTACCGATTGGAAAAACGGCAAGCGAACGTCGTAATTCTTTTTCCCGCATCTCATATCCTCCTCATTTCTAAGATGTGAATAGAATACCAAGACATAGACCACTTGTCAATCCTAAATGTAAGATTTTATCACATGAGAAATAAATTTTTTCTAACATCATGAGAAAGTCAGTGCTGCCAACAAAAAAAACGCCCTAACTAGGACGTTTTACGCATGATAAACATCATTGACAGCATTGCAGACGGCGATCTTAACATGTTCAAAGGTTAGACCACCTTGTAAATATAATGAGTATGGTTCTCGCAGCGGACCATCTGCGCTCAGCTCGATACTAGCGCCTTGCACAAAAGTTCCCGCCGCCATGATGATCTCGTCTTCATAACCGGCCATTTCAGAAGGCACAGGAGCCACGAAGGCATCGATCGGCGAATACTTTTGGATCGACTGACAAAACTTGATCATGGCACTTCGATCTTTAAAATCAATCAGTTGGATCAAATCAGTTCGTGGTTCATCCCACTTCGGTGTAGAAGGTAAATCATATTCCGCCAGTAACGCCGAAGAAAAGACTGCTCCAGAGATTGCTTGACTCACAACATGAGGAGCTAAGAAGAAACCTTGCAACATATCATAAACCGTCCCCAACATCGCGCCACCTTCAGCACCCACGCCCGGTGTCGTCAAACGATACGCACAACGTTCGATCAAATCTGCGCGGCCAACGAGATAGCCGCCAGTTTTAGCGATCCCGCCGCCTGGATTTTTGATCAATGAGCCTGCCATCAGATCCGCTCCGACTTGGGTAGGCTCTAATAGTTCTGCAAACTCGCCATAGCAATTATCTACAAAGATGGTCACATTTGGTGCAATGGACTTAACGAAATCACACATTTCTTTGATCTGCTCGATCGTAAACGAAGGACGCGCTGCATACCCTCGCGAACGTTGGATCGCAACGACTTTAGTTTTGGTCGTTAGTTTAGCCTTTAGTCCTTCAAAGTCTACTTGACCATCAGCTTTTAAATCAACTTTGTCATACCCGATATTATATTCTTTGAATGATCCGATCCCATTGCCAGCCACTCCGATCACTTCAAGCAACGTATCGTACGGTGTGCCGGTAATATAAAGCAGATCATCCCCGGGGCGCAACACCCCAAAAAGTGCTGTGGCGATCGCATGCGTCCCAGAAGTGATCTGAGGTCTGACTAATGCTTGTTGCGCACCAAAGACTTGCGCGTACACAGCTTCTAACACATCACGACCTAAATCATCATTGCCATATCCAGTCGACGGTAAAAAATGGGTCTCTGAGACTTGATTGTCACGAAAAGCCGCCAAAACTTTTGCTTGATTAGATAAAGCGACTTCGCGAATTTCCTTTAACCGCGCTTCGATTTTTTGATCGACCCGATCGATTTTTTCTACTAATTCCGGTGCAAAATTATTTGTCCAACTCATCATTCATTCTCCTTAACCAGCTGGAACCTTTTTTGGCAAAGCCACGGATCACATAATTATTTTGCGCTTCATCAAAGTCTTGGCTCAGCACAAGTGTCTCGCGTTTGATGGCACTGAGAGCTTGACCTTCATCACTTTTTAAATGCACTAAGTAAGGTTCCAGCAATTCCATGATTTCTTTTTTGATGGCTTCAGCCAACACTTCTTTTCCCTGACTTGATTTAGCTGAGATCAACGTACTGGGAAAAAGGGTCGGCGTGAAGTGATTCGGATTGATCCGATCAGCTTTGTTATAAATCGTCAAGATCGGGATATCTTCCATCTTTAATTCTTTCAACAAATCGAGCACCGTTTGTTCTTGCAACTGCCGATCTTCAGCTGAAGCATCTACTACATGCAATAATAGATCCATCCCTTGACTCTCTTCTAACGTTGAATGGAAAGCATCGATCAATTGTGTCGGTAAATCTTGAATAAACCCAACTGTATCGGTGATCGTCGTTTCCATTCCTTGTGGCAAGCGCCAACGTTTCGTCAATGGATCAAGCGTTGCAAATAATTGATCTTCTGAATAAGTCTCAGCATTAGTCAATAAATTTAAGATCGTCGACTTGCCTGCATTGGTGTACCCGATCAGTCCCATTTGAAAAATCGCTGAGTCTTGTCGTTTTTGCCGACTTCTTTGGCGATGGGCTTCCACTGATTTTAATTCTTTTTTGATCGCTGAGATGCGGCGACGGATATGACGGCGATCCGTTTCTAATTTTGTTTCCCCGGGTCCCCGCGTACCGATCCCCCCGCCTAAGCGTGACAAGCTTTGGCCTTGCCCCATCAAACGTGGCATCAAATAACTCAGCTGGGCTAACTCAACTTGCAATTTTCCTTCTTTTGAACGAGCACGCGAAGCAAAGATATCCAAGATCAATTGGATCCGATCGATCACTTTTACAGCCAGTACTTCTTCTAGTGTCTGACTTTGCCGCGGTGTCAATTCATGATTGAAGATGACTAGATCCGCTTCGTGAGCGACTACTAATTCGGCGAGATCTTGTACTTTACCTTTTCCGATAATGGTTTGCCGATCGATCTTAGGCCGGTGTTGAGTGAGTGAAAAGACAATCTCACCGTGAGCCGTCTTCGTCAGTCCCGCCAACTCGTGCATCGATTCCAAATAATTTTTCTTATTGTCTTCTGTTTCTACTCCAACTAAAATCACTTTTTCTGACAAAACTATCCCTCCTGTAACCACGTGGCGATTGTCGTTTCGATTGTTGTTAATTCGGTTGGCTGCAATACTAGATCATACCAATGAACGGGCATCCGGTTACGAAACCAAGTCAATTGACGTTTCGCATAGCGGCGAGATTGTTGTTTGACTTGTTCCACCGCTGCAGTTAACGAAAGTTCTCCTTTGAAATACGGAAAAAATTCCTTGTAGCCGATGCCTTGTGCCGCTTGCACAGTTGGTGTCGCCGCCAATTTTTCAGCTTCGATCAACAAGCCTTGTTCTACCATCAGATCGACCCGCTGATTGATTCGGTCATACAAAACTTTACGGTCAGTATCTAGTCCGATCAAATAAAAATCATACAACGGTTTAGGCGTTTCTTTTGGTTCTGCGATGGAATGTCCCGTCAACTCAAACACTTCTAATGCCCGCACCACTTTTTTTTGATTATTGAAATGAATCTTAGCAGCCGCTAACGAATCTTTTTTCGCAAGCAACTGCCATAAAGCTTCATTGCCGTTTTTTTGCGCGTACTGGGTATACTGTTCCCGCAACGCTTGGGCTTTTAATTCTTCTCGACTGCCCAACTGATAATCCCACAATAACGATTGGATATAAAGTCCAGTCCCGCCCACTACGATCGGCAATTTACCGCGAGCCGTGATATCTGCAATCGCCAGCCGACCCATCTGTTGAAAATCGGCAGCTGAATAATTTTCAGTGAGGGTTCGAACATCGAGCAAGTGATGCGGGACCCCTTGCATCTCATGTGGTGTCACTTTAGCCGTTCCAATGTCTAATCCTTGATAAACTTGCATCGAGTCACCGCTGATGATCTCACCGTTGAACTTTTTCGCTAATTCGATACTCAAACTAGTTTTTCCAACCGCAGTCGGTCCGACGATCGCAATCACTTTTTTCATCGCCGCACCATATTCTTTACCCGACCCGCTTTTTCAGGAAAGTCAGTGATCACACTGGCTACGCCCCAATCAAAACAGTTCAACAGCGTTTGGTACAAATTGATTGTCCACGGCCGAATCGCTTTTGGATAGTCTTCAACTTGCGCACGATTATTCTTTACCCACTCATAACTAGGATGAATGCCTTCGATGTAATCCAGATCGCGAGCGGCGGCGATTTTTTTAGCCGAGTCTTTCAAGATCAGATCCAATTGCACCTCAGGCTCCAATTGGTGCATGATCGTGAGCGAGGCTAAATTAAAACTTGAATACCAATGAGTGAACGGCCAGCTGCGTTGCGCTAATAACGCCGACGTTTTAGCTTCGATCTCAGGGTAATGAAATTTATCCGTCTTCAACTCAATATTTAAAAAACCGCGAAATTGCATCTGTAACAACAAGTTCAACACCTCTTGCAAAGTCGCGATCTTCGTAGCGCGATATTTTTTAGCAAACCAACTGCCAGCATCTAATTCTTTTAATTCTGCTAACGTCAGCTCACGTATCAAGCCTTTACCGTTAGTGGTCCGATCAACACTTTCATCGTGGATCACGACGAGTTCTTGATCTTTAGTCAAATGAACATCCAACTCGATCCCGTCAGCACCTGCTCGAACAGCTTCCGCAAAAGCTGGCAATGTATTTTCTGGCCGATTTCCGCTACTGCCGCGGTGAGCCATTATCAAAGTCACGATTTTTTCCTCCCATCTCACTGAACATCAAAATGTCGCAGCGGTTCTTTCGTTAATTTTTCTAGTTGCGCGCGTCGTTCATCTGCTAATTCGATCAAACGATCAGAAAAAGATTCCATGATGATTCGGCCACCTTTATAAGTGTAGCCACCCATCCGTGCCGTTTCGTCTGGTGGTAACACGACTTTGTGATGCGAGATATTTTTGAAAAATTCCTCTACTAAGTAACTAGGTAAATAAAAATTATTTTGCGCGGTAAAAGACTGCAAATAAATATAATCGTCAATCGTGATGTAACAATCGTCAAACGCGTCAAAGCTGACATACTCACTGCGATACAAATTACGCTTGCTCAAGATCTCGTTGATTTTTTGATTGAGCAGTTGCAACGTGGTGATTTCTTTGACTTTATGTGCTATTTCATTTTCCCGGGCTTTTTGGCGCTCCAAATATTTAAATAAAATAAGTAATGCGACTAAGACGATCAACGCACCGATGACCACGCCCAATAAGCCGACCCACAACATAAAGATCCCCCCAATTTTCTGCGGTGAAAAAATTTTTTCACGCGTCAAGTCCGCCGCTGAAAATTTCAAGTTCGACTGAAGATCAAACGACTCTGCTTGCCTATCCATAGTACCATATTTTTTTAACAGACGGATAGCAACGGACCGGGAAATCGGTCGAATCATTTCATTTGACCTTCGTTGACCATTGCGCTATACTTCTTTTTAGGATTTAGCTATACTTTGTGCTAAACTACTATTAAATGAACAACTTTTAAGGAGGACTTTCCTATGAATTTAGTTCCTACAGTCATTGAACAATCATCTCGCGGTGAACGCGCCTACGACATTTATTCTCGTCTATTGAAAGACCGCATCATCATGTTGAGCGGCGAAGTGAACGACGATATGGCCAACTCTATCATCGCGCAATTACTTTTCTTAGATGCACAAGATTCTGAAAAAGATATTTACTTGTACATCAACTCTCCTGGTGGGAGCGTATCAGCTGGTCTTGCGATCTATGATACGATGAATTTCGTCAAAGCTGACGTCCAAACAATCGTTTTAGGCCTAGCAGCTTCAATGGGTAGCTTCTTATTAACTGCCGGAACAAAAGGCAAACGTTTCGCATTACCAAATGCTGAAATCTTGATCCACCAACCACTTGGCGGTGCACAAGGTCAAGCAACTGAAATTGAGATCGCAGCTAAACATATCTTGAAGACCCGTGATCGTTTGAACAACATCTTAGCCGAAAGAACAGGTCAACCTTTAGATGTGATCGTCAAAGATACCGATCGTGATAACTACATGACCGCTCAAGAAGCAAAAGAATATGGTTTGATTGATGAAGTGATGGAAAACAGCAGCTCATTGAACTAAGAGCCACAATTAATTTGAAATTATAAATAGCCGCGCTGATCTTTTGGATCAGCGCGGCTATTTGCTTTAGCGAGCTTATTTTTGCTGGCTGGTTTTATCCCACAATTCTTTGACGATCGGGACATTGCCTACTTCGGTTAAATTGCTCGGCATGATCACAGTGTTCGCATTATTTTCCACCACGTGTTTGAATGCCTCGATGCCTAGATAAGCAATCATTTCATCTGTGAGATTACTTTCAGCGATCACTTGATTGACAGCTTTGATGCGCGCTGTTTCAGCTTCGGTGATTTTAGCGATGCGCGCAGCTTCGGCATCAGCGTCGATCTTCGTCCGCTCAGCACGAGCCTCTGCATCGATTTTCGTTTGTTTTGCTCGCGCCTCTGCATCAATTTGCATCTCAGAGGCTTTGGCTTCTGACTCTAAAATGACTGATTGTTTTTTCCCCTCTGAGATCGTGATCAACGACTCTTTATCACGACTGGCGGTGATCAATTTGTTCATGGAGTTGACGATCTCATCTGAAACGGAAATCTCCCCGATATTGATTCGATCGATGGAAAGTCCGTAACCGGCTGTGATATCTTTGACGCTCTCATACAAACTCAAATTGATCTCTTCAGTACCATTCAAAACTTCATTTAATTCCATCTTCCCGATGATCCCGCGCAAGTTTGACTGACAATCTTGGATCATGGAAGTCACCGAATCTTCATTGTCATAGACAAACGCTCGCGCATCCGTCACATGGTATTTGATTGCTTCATCGATCTCGACGATCACATTGTCTCGCGTGATAACACTTTGCGGCGGGATCTGGATCGGTGTTTGCTTCAAGGACACTTTGCGGCGAACATTGTATAAGATGGGGATTAAAAAATGTAGACCCGGATCGATCGTGCGCACATATTTCCCAAAACTTTCCACGACTTTGACTTCTCCTTGCCGCACAATCACTACCATCCGCGTAATGACAAACAGGATCACCACTAGTACGAGGATAAATAAAATAATATTAAATACTACCAACATAATTCACATCACTTTCGTCTTTTTCATACGTCACAACCACTAACAACTCACGGCTCGTAAAATCGACCACTTCCAGCAACACGCCGACTTCTGGCATGCCGGAAACGACTTTGTAATCATACCAACTGCCCAATATTCGAACTAAACCTGTCTGAGCACTCGTCTGACTACGGAAAATTTTCCCCACCGCTTTTTTCATTTGATAATCTGCCAACTATTCATCCCCTTCAACTAATGTTTGTTGCATTACCAAAGCTTGCTTCATACCAAAAACTTCATGGACCCGCACGATCTCAACACCTTTTTCTAGCGCGAACAAAGAAGCTTGAACGGAAGCGTAATCACGTTTTTCCGCCACGGTTTCTCCGGTCACCGCTCCGATCGTCCGCTTCCGAGAGATCCCAAATAAAAGCGGCAGATCCCGGTAGCGAAATCCGGCCGGCTCTTTTAAGATCGCTAAATTTTCAGCCGGCGTTTTATGAAAACCTAAGCCCGGATCAAAACAAAGCCGTGCTTGGTCGATGCCAAAGGTTTGACACTGTTGGATCTTTTCATCATAAAATCGTTGGATATCTTCGATCAACGAGCGCTCTGTTCGTTTACGTGAATGCATGAGTACGATCCCAACTGTCGGATGAGCTGCTAAAACTTCCGCCATCCCCGGAAAATCTAATCCTTTGATGTCATTAATGATGTCCGCCCCAGCCGCTATCACTGCTTCAGCTACTTCTGGATAAAATGTATCCACTGAGATGGGAACCGTAACTGCCTTTTTTAATTCTTCAATGACCGGCAAAATCCGTTCCAATTCAGCTTGCGGTGAGATCGCTTCATACCCTGGCCGTGTCGATTGTCCGCCAATGTCTAAAATATCGGCACCTTGCGCTACTAATTCTTTGCCGCGAGCAACTGCTTGACTCACTTCGGCATACCGACCGCCATCTGAAAATGAATCGGGCGTCACATTCAAAATTCCCATGATCTGATTTTTTTTCGTGAAATCAACCATCATCTTCCTCCTTGATCAACTGCCGTTTTTTTAATTGCTGACTCAACTCTCGAAACGCTTGGACCCGCGGACTATATTTTGCCCGTTGTGTTGCTGTCAATTGTGCAAGCGTTCGTTGTTCATTTGGTACATACAAGATCGGATCAAAACCAAATCCTTGCGTGCCTCGCGCATCCGTCACAAGTCCCGTCAATTGCGCGTGACTAGTCAAAAGCGCTTGACCATCAAAATAAACTAATGTTGCCTGCAACGTAAACGCGCGGGAGGCTTCCGGCTGAGCTGCAAGCAGTGCGAGCAGCTGAGCGTTTTGCTGTTTGGGATCTGAACTGGTAAAAAAACGCTGCGTCTTCAACCCTAAAATGTCAGGAAAAGCAGCCAGCTCCAACCCGCCATCATCGGCTAGCACGGGTCGTTGTAATTTTTGATAATAAAATCGGGCTTTTAACATTGCATTAGCTAAATACGTTGTGCCACTTTCATTTGGCGCAGAAAGCTCTTTTGGTAACGGAATAAGTTTGATCTCTGGTGGGGCAGCTTGTTGCAATTCTTGCAACTTCCCATGATTTTTAGTCGCTGCAATCAGTTTAAGCATGATTGATCGCCGCTAAAAAATCTTGTTTCCATTCTCGCTGCTGGAATGCTCCAAGATAATGAAACGTTTTAGTTTTACTGTCGGGCGAGCGTACGCCGCGCATCTCCATACACATGTGTTTCGCTTCCACCGCAACAGCCACACCTTCCACCGGAACATGTTCAGCTAATAACTCTGCGATCATGACGGTCAAATTTTCTTGGACGTTGGGACGTTTCGCACAATACTCAACGAGCCGCGGTAATTTGCTCAAGCCGATCACTTTGTTTTCTTTCGGAATATACGCGATATGGACTTTGCCGAAAAACGGTAGCAAGTGATGCTCACACATGGAATAAAAATGGATATCTTTGACAACTACCATCTCACCTTGATTATTGGCCTCAAATAATTTATAGTCGGTAAATTCTTCCGTCAAGCCGCTAAAAATTTCTTGATACATCCGCGCGACCCGTTGCGGCGTTTCTTGCAGACCTGGTCGGGTTGGATCTTCTCCCACCGCGCTTAAAATTTGACTGACTGCTTGTTCGATCTGCTGCCTTTTTTCGATCTCCATCTTACCACTCCTCTTTTGCTAACCGGACATCTACTTGGTTGCCCGTTTCGGTGATCCATTTAGTCACCGTTTGTTCAAACAATTTTTCTGGGTGCACATCTTTTAATGGAACTAAAACAAAAGAACGTTTCAAAAGTTCAGGATGCGGAATCACAAGATCTGGTTCGTTCACTTTGAGCTCATCCATTAGCAAAATATCTAAATCAATCGTTCGCGGGCCCCAATGAATCTCCCGCACCCGATCTAAGTCTTGTTCGATTTGTTGTAACTGTTCCAACAATTCATGCGGTGAATAGGTGGTCGTTACTTTGATGACAGCATTTAAAAAATCTGCTTGCTGTGTATAGCCATAAGGCGCTGTCTCATATAATTTTGATGAGGCTCGCAACGTGACCTCAGAAAGTTGTGCGATTTTTTCGCGTGCGGCCTTTAACCAAGCTAAGCGATTACCCATGTTACTGCCTAAAGCGATGTACGCGATCATTGGTCAAACCTTCTTTGCATCTCGACTTCGATATTATCAAATAGTCCTGGCATCGGCACACTGTACTTTCGAACGCGCAATGTCGCTGCGTGTAATTGGGTACTATATTGTTTTGCTAAGTCATCAAAAATCGCTGCTAACAACCCTTCCATCAAATTGAAACTTGAAGTTGCAACCCGCTGTGCGATCAAATCATTGACGGCAGCATAATTGATCGTATCGTTCACGTCATCGCTTTTGCCAGCTGCGGCTAGTGACAGTTCAAGTTCTACATCGAGTTCTAACTGCTGGCCTAAGACACGTTCTTCTTTTAACACACCATTTTTAGTATAAAATTTGAGATTGTTGATTCGGATTTTGTCCACTATGAATTGTCTCCTTTGAAAAAGGTTACCTCTAATATAGCTTGCCGTGATCTAAAAGTCATCTTAAATGTCACATTTTTTCGTCAGACTTCTAACTTTACTTTTTCAAGGTCTTTCTCTAGGATGAGAGGTGAAAGTCTTAGCCCGTTGACTTTTTTATCGCGGCCAATCAGTTGCCCTTATTTTTTATTTTACTTGCACACTGAGCAAAACGCGGTGACTTTGATTTTCAATTAACCCGATCTTTTCTGATCGTAATTAAGGAGGCACTTATGGAAAATTCAAAAAAACAATGGTTGGGATTATTGGTCATCCCGCTAGAAATGATCATCGGCAACCTCGTCGTCCCGCTTTTTCCCATCAAAGAACATCCGCTTTTAGGCGTTTACTTAACGACTGGCGTATTCGTAATCGGTTTTTTGACAATGATTTTATTGTTCAAAAGTTTTTTAGCCCAACAGTGGCGAAACTACCGGCAACATCTAGTTCGCAATCTTTTGATCAGTTTAGTCTTAGTGGTGGGAGCCGTCTTATTATTACAATTTTCGCGTAAACTCATCCCGGCTGACTTACTCGTTCAACGCGCGACGCAAAACCCCACCAGTGCTTTAAAAGCAACGGCGTGGATAGGCTTCATCGGAGCGATCCCACCTTTTATCGCGCCTTTTGCCGAAGAGCTGACGTTTCGGTATTTGCTCTTAGGAAAAATCCCCGGCAAGTTGTTAAAGGTCGTGATGCTCTTTGTCCAAGGAATTTTGTTTGGTTTGATTCACATCAATAACTTTAACGGCAATGTTTTTGCTACGATTCCTTACATGGTGATTGGCATTTATTTCGGCCTCATCTACTTAGCTTTTAAAAATATTTGGGGTTCCTTGATGGTCCACTGGATCTTCAACTCCATCAACTCGATGCTGCCTGCCTTGCTTTTATTGATTTTAAGTCTTTTTGGTATTCATACGAGCTAACTAAAAAAGTTTGACCGCGTAATTGGGTCAAACTTTTTTTAACGGAAGAAAGCTAAAACAAATAATAGCCCGATCATCATCAAATATATCGCTAACCCGATCGGCTGATAAGGATTTAACCTCCAACCATACTCAATCGTACGTGGTAAAAAAATTCTTTTTTGCGAGCGTGATCCCCTGAATAAACTTCCAATCAAATCAATCAGGATGACGCCACCACCACACAGTGAAATAAAACCAACTGTACTCGTTTGTCAAAGCGTCTGACGCCCTAACAGCAAAAGCAAAACAAAAACGAGCATCATAACAACTGACCAAGGCATCTTTTTCATTCTAATCAGCTCCTTGTGTGCTCATTGTACAAAGAAAAAGCCAGCCTGCCTAGTTCCCCACTGAACTTATTTTTTAATTTGAAAAAAGATTGAGCACTACAAAAAAACCAGCCCGCATTCAGCTGACTGGTCGCATTTTTTAATTAAGCGGGTGACGAGAATCGAACTCGCGACGGAAGCTTGGGAAGCTTCTGTTTTACCACTAAACTACACCCGCAAATCTCAACAAAAAGTATTATACCTCTCTTCTAGTCGCGACACAAGTAGTTTATAAACAAAAATTTTGACTTTCGACCAGTCGCCGACTACATTTAAGAAAAGAGGTGACGCTATGACTTTAAACAAAGTGCAAACAGCTATTACAAATCAGCCAACAGTCGTCGTTTTTATTTCTAGCCGCACTTGCAGCATCTGTCACGCAGATGAGCCACGCGTACGGGCGTTAGCACAACAGTCCCACTTACCTTATTACCAATTAGACATCATGGACGAGCCCGCCTTAGCCAGTATCTTTGAAGTGCTGACGGTTCCGGCCGTTTTGATTTTCCATCAAGGCAAAGAATGGTCACGCCAAGCTCGCTTCATCGAATTTAACCAATTAACCGCTGACTTTGACGCGTTGGTAACAATAAGTGCACCTGTAAATTATGAAGACTTGTTCAAAAAAAACTAGCAGCTTGCAAGCTGCTAGTTTTTGTTTCATTATTTGACTTCTTTATGCAAAGTAACTTTACGTTCGCGTGGGCAGTATTTTTTCTTTTCCAAGCGATCAGGGTTGTTACGTTTGTTTTTGCTGGTCAAGTAGTTGCGTTCTTTACAAGAAGTACATTCTAAAGTGATGTTTACGCGCATGATTTTCCCTCCCCTGCTTTAAAATGCTAAGATAATTCTCAGACTAAGTTATCATACCATGTTTGTTTTCATTTGACTAGTCTTTTTGCGAAATTCGTTAAGTAGTTCTACTTGACGTTACGCTAAAATAGTTTTGATATCTGCCGCAATCTCTTCCGGCTTCGTTTTTGATGCGTAGCGTTTTACCACGTTTCCCTTTCGATCAACCAAAAACTTTGTGAAATTCCATTTGATCGCATTGTTAAGTAAACCACCTTGCGCAGTTTTTAAAAAATGATACAGTGGTGCTTCATTTTCACCGTTGACTTCGATCTTAGCAAACGTCTCAAATGTCGTGTGATATGTCAACTGACAAAACTCCGCGACTTCTTCATTTGATCCAGGTGCTTGGTGACCAAATTGATTACACGGAAAATCTAAAATCTCAAAGCCAGCTGGTTGAAATTCATCATAGAGTTTTTGTAAACCTTCATATTGTGGCGTAAAACCACAACCGGTCGCGGTGTTAACGATCAGTAAGACTTTACCTGCGTAGTCATTTAAATCCTTCAAGCTGCCATCGGTTTGTTTCACGTTGAAATCATAGATCGTATTCATCTTATCCGCTCCTTATTTTGGGTCTGCCTCATTTTATCGTGCGTATTAAAAACGTGCGAATCATCTGCTTCAAACTAAAAAAATTGCGGACAAGAGTCAGGTAAACTCAGGTCCGCAATTTTTTATTTACCATATGTTTGAGCAAAAGCGTTGATCACATCTTTGGCGATCGCTTTGTTCGTGTCATCGTGATCAACGGAAAGATTTGGCAGCATCACACTGATAGCTACTCGTGGTTTATCATAAGGCGCATAAGTTACGAGATTACTATTGATCGTATTGACGACTTGACCATCGATTGGGACTGATGTTTCGGCTGTCCCGGTCTTAGCAGCAGGATTGAGTTCCGCATCTTGCAGATCTGTCGCTGTTGTATACGCGTCATGACCGTGAACTGCTTGATAGAATCCTTCTTTGATGATCCCCATCTGTTCAGCAGAGATCTTGACTTGACCGAGCTTGTCGCCGCTCATTGTTTTGATCACTTTATTTTTATCAAGATTTCCATTGGCATCATTGCCATAGACTCCCTTAACTACATGAGGCGCGATTCGAGTTCCACCATTTGCTACCGTTGACGCGTACTGAGCTAATTGCATCGGTGTATACGTATCATACTGTCCAAAAGATAAATCGAGCAAATTACCGCCGCCAGGAGCGTATTTGTCATCACCAAAATCTTTGTTGATGTAACCAGCAAATTCATTTGGTAGATCAATCCCTGTCTTCACACCCATCCCATATTCAGCAAACGCATTTCGTAATTTGTCATACATTTCTTTTGAGCTTGCACTAGTTGGCAAACTCATCTCCGGCACGTATTGAACACCTAACATCCGCAAAACGATCTGCATCATGTAAGAGTTCGATGACCACTCTAATGCTTTAACCGTATTCATCGGGATCGTCGAATTGCGGTTGAAGATGGAACTTTTCACCGCTGTTCCTGCTAGCTTGATTGGCTGATCGATCATCGTATCATTCCCACTGATCACACCTTGTTCGTAACCCGCCGTGATCGTACCCGCTTTGACGACTGAGCCCGGTTCAAACGCACTACTGATCGTTCCTAATGTATTTTCTTGGATCTCGCGACTTCCCGGTTGGTGTGAATAGCCAGCCATCGCTAAGACTTGTCCGTTATTAGGGTCCATCGCCACGACGTAAGCTCCCGGTGAATAGATCGCTTGACCATTGTTGACGAGATTTTGATAGTGGTTGCGCAAAATATCGCCGACTTGTTTTTGAAAATCACTGTTGATAGTCAACACGAGATTATCGCCTTTTGATCCTTTTTTGATTTCTTTTTGGCCGGTGATATTCCCTTGCTGATTCAACGAGACTTGATACTCTGTTTTTTTACCTTGCAAGACACTTTCGTATTCTTTTTCTAAATAGCTGATGCCGACGCGATCATTTCGTTGGTACCCTTTTTTCAAATACTTAGCCGCATCTTCAGCAGGCAAGCCTTGCTTTTCAGTCGAAACGGTTCCTAAAATACTTTTCAATGAGCTGTCAGCTGAATCATTGTAAGAACGTTGCCAGTCTGTTCCAGTAGAAACCCCAGGCAATTCAGCCGAACGTTCTGCAATCGTTGCTAACTCTTCATTAGTGACGCCTTTACTTTTAATGTAGACCGTATTCAATGTCGCCGCTGAATTCATTTTTTTGAAGATCGTCGCTGCTTTCATTTCTGTTTCATTGAACTGGATCTCATCTTTTGTCACGTGATGGACTAGCGCTGCATATTGCTCAGCTGACTCTAATCCTTTTTCTTTAAAGCTCAAACGTTTTTGGGCTTCTTCCAGTTGTTTTGGATCAGCTAACCAATAATCTTTTTTATCACGCGTCGTGAGATCTTCTGCCGGCACATCGATCAATTGATTCAATTGATTCGCTAACTTGTAAAGATCTTTGCCTTCCATATTGTTGCCACGGGTAAATGTGATAGCAGGATTTGCTTCATTACTGACTAACGCCGTCCCATTAGCGTCATAAATCACACCTCGTGGAGTTGAACCGGTGACTTTAATCGTAGTCGATGATTTTAGTTCTTTTCGCATCGCATCTCCATTGACCACTTGTAAATAACCAAGCCGTCCGATCAAAACCACGAATAGTCCCAATACGATATAAAAAAGGATCGTTAAACGAAATGGAAGATGACTTTTACTTTGCTGATTTGCCGCATCCGCCTTTTTTAATTTATTCAGCCAGTTTCCAAAATTATGTTTTTTTCTCATTGAATTTGTTTTCCTTCCATGCATGCAATTGTCCTTTTTCTATTGTAGCGGAAAAACGGTGATTAAAAAAGTCCTAGTCAAAAACTTCGTAACCAGTTAAAAAGATTTTAACGTTTTCTGTTTCACGCCCACGATAAAAAAATTTTTCGTATTGATAAAAATACGCAATTCAACGAGATTATAATTCAACTTGCGTGTGAAACATTTTTTTCTGACCAATTTTGTGGATAACTCGACGTAAATCTTCGCATTCAAGAAGCCTCATGTTTTTGTTTTAAGTCGCTTTAAAAATGACCATAAAAAAACCAGCGATCAATTAAGATCGCCGGTCAGTTAAACTATTAGTCGCGGTTACGACTCATATTTTCGATATCGTCTTTGATCGCATCCACAAAAATATTCAATTCTTGGGCTTCTTGTTCTTCACTACCGTAACGGCGAACGTTGACGCTAGCATTTTCGACTTCTTTATCCCCGACAACTAACATGTACGGAATTTTTTGCGTTTGGGCTTGGCGCATCTTGTAGCCGACTTTTTCATTGCGATCGTCTACTTCAACTCGTACACCTTCACGCATTAAACGGTCTTTGACTTCATACGCGTAGTCACCGTGATGTTCCGGTGAAACCGGGATGATCATCACTTGTTCAGGAGCTAACCAAGTTGGGAATGCGCCTTTGTATTGTTCGATCAAATAAGCGGTGAATCGTTCCATCGTTGACACGACACTGCGGTGAACGACAACTGGGCGATGTTCTTTTCCATCTTCGCCGATGTAAGCTAATTCAAAACGCTCTGGTAATAAGAAATCAAATTGGATCGTTGAAAGTGTTTCTTCAGTCCCCAGTGCTGTTTGAACTTGCACATCAAGTTTTGGACCGTAAAATGCGGCTTCACCATCAGCTTCAAAATAATCAAAGCCAGATTCATCCATAACTTCTTTTAATAGTCGTTGTGAGTTTTCCCACATCTCGTCATCATCAAAATATTTTTCTGTGTTTTCTGGATCACGATAACTCAAACGGAAACGATAATCTTCAAAACCAAAGTCTTTGTACACTTCTAAGATCAAGTCGAGTGTCCGACGGAATTCTTCTTTGATTTGATCCGGACGAACGAAGATATGGGCATCGTTCATCGTCATTTCCCGTACTCGTTGTAAGCCAGATAACGCACCCGATTTTTCGTAGCGGTGATCCATCCCAAGTTCTGCGATTCGAATTGGGAGTTCGCGATAAGAATGGATATGATTTTTATAGATCATCATGTGGTGTGGGCAATTCATCGGACGTAAGACTAATGATTCTTCACCTTCACCCATATCCATCGTTGGGAACATATCGTCTTTATAATGATCCCAGTGACCAGAAGTTTTATATAAACCAGTATCAGCTAAGACTGGTGTGTACACATGCTCATAGCCCATTGAGATTTCTTTGTCGACGATGTAACGTTCAATCACGCGACGAATCGTAGCGCCTTTTGGTAACCAGAATGGTAAACCAGAGCCAACTTCTGGTGAGATCATAAAGAGATCAAGTTCTTTACCCAATTTACGATGATCCCGTTCTTTCGCTTCTTCTTTCATTTTTAAGAAGTGCTCAAGGTCGGCTTTTTTGAAAAAGGCTGTCCCATAGACCCGCTGCATCATCTTATTATCTGAATTTCCGCGCCAGTACGCACCGGCAACTGATAATAATTTGAACTCTTTGATCCGACCAGTTGAAGGCACGTGTGGTCCCCGGCAAAGGTCAGTGAACTCGCCTTGCGTGTAAGCGGTGATGACTTCATCTTCTGGCAGATCAGAAATCAATTCGACTTTATAAGGATCATAGCTGAAGAAATCGAGTGCTTCTTTGCGGCTCATGACTTTGCGTTCGATCGGTAAGTTTTCTTTGACGATCTCTTTCATTTTTTGTTCGATCTTTGGTAGATCTTCTTCTGAGATCGGATGTTCCCCATTATCAGTATCATAATAAAAACCATCGTCAATTGCTGGACCGACCCCAAAGTGGATATTAGGATACAGGCGACGCATCGCTTGGGCCATCAAATGCGCAGTTGAGTGACGCATCAAGTGAAGTGCTTCAGGATCATCTGGTGTCACCAAACGTACTTCGGCATCTTCTGTGATCGGCCGATTCAAATCTTCTAACGTACCATTGACGACGATCGCCAGAGCTTTTTTAGCTAATGATTTTGAAATGCCTTCAGCGATTTCTAAACCAGTCACACCATCGTGCAGTTCATCTACTGAACCGTCAGGAAATGAAATTTTTACTGTCATGAATTGATCCTCCTAAAATTTTATCAATCGATTGAAGTAAGCCTGCCTGAACTCAAAGCTAAGAGACACCGCGCCAATAAAAAAAGTCCTAGTACCGCTATGGTACTAGGACGAATAAACGTGGTTCCACCTAATCTTCGAGCTTTCGCTCCTTTAGCGGCAAGTAACGTAGCCGAGACGCTTTCGGTTTGGCCAAAAGTTTGAAAAAGTGGTCATCCCTTACGCCACGCTGGAAAAGTTTCAGCCAAGCTTTTCCTCTCTAACAAACGGGCTGTGAAGTTCAGGTGTCTTTTTCTTCAATCAATTATTGTGTTCATTATAAACGGGGAGCTTCCTAAAAAGCAAGTATAAAAATCGTTTTTTTAAACCCACTTTTTACCGGCTGCATATTCTTGCTCGCCTTTTTTCAATTCTTTGACGAACACATGCACGTGTTCAGCTGGTGCCCCAGTATTTTTAGTGACTGCATCGGTGATGTCTTCCATCATTTGATTGATTTGTTCTTTCGAGCGTCCTTCGATCAATTCAACATGTACAAATGGCATTTGCTCTTCCTCCTTAAGTTTTTTCAATTATTCGGCTTCATTATACGCTAAATGAAGTCACTCGTCCAAAGGGAACGGTTTCACTTCTTTAGCTTTTTTGTCAAGCGATTAAGAAAAGATTACACTCAGGCCAAGTAGATGTATTCCTTTTACTTTACCGCCCTTTTCATGCTATAATATTTAGCCGTTAGCGTTAGGAGGATGCCTGATGAATGCCAGAGAAAAAGAACAAGTACATGTCACCGAAACGGTCGCGTTGATCGATCGTGAAGCGACTTTTTTAAAACAGCAAAAGCAAAAAAATCAAGCCCAGTTTGAAGAAAATTTACTCGAGACGACAAATCAAGAGATTCGGACAGGTTCCAATGAAGCGATGTTTGAATCAGCTGCGGACTATCGCCAGCACGAACAAGAATTGATGATCCGTTATCAAACATTAGCTTCTCAAGAAAAGCGCCAAAAAGTCTTACGTTTGATGAAAGATAATCCTTACTTTGCTCGGATCGATTTCAAAGAAGAAAATGAAACCGAAACGTTATATCTAGGGATCGCTTCACTGCGTGACAAAGACGAAGAAACGATCGTCATCGACTGGCGCGCACCAATCGCTAATTTATATTATGAAGGCGAACTCGGTCCGACCCACTATGAATCTCAAGGTGAGGAATTGCCTGTCGAACTTTTATTAAAACGCCAATTCAAGATCCGTGATGGCAAAATTTTATCGATGGTAGATACTTCAGAAGCCATTAATGATGATTTTTTATTAGAGATCTTAGACGAATCCTCTTCGAATCACATGAAAAATATCGTCTCAACGATCCAAAAAGCCCAAAACGAGATTATCCGCGATACCCACTCAAAAGTGCTCGTTGTAGAAGGCATCGCTGGAAGCGGAAAAACATCTGCGTTGTTGCAACGAGTCGCATTTTTACTTTACCGCAATCGTAAATGGCTGGACAATGAGCAAGTCCTTTTGTTTTCGCCAAACCATATTTTTTCTGATTATATCTCAACGGTTTTACCTTCATTAGGTGAAAGTGGAATCCCTACTGAGACCTTCAAAAGTTTCTTGAACCAGCTGTTGCCTCATTATCAGATCCATACCGAAGCCGGTCACGAAGAAGTGTTCTTATCCGGTCAAGATGATCGTGTCTTGCGCTTAAAAAGCAGTTTGGCATTAGTGGATCACTTGACACACTACACGCGTTCCATCACTGAATTTGGACCGCTGTTTCGGGATTTGAAATTAGGCGAGCAAGCGATTCTTACAAAAGAACAGATTCGCGCTTATTACCATCAAATGAATCCAGAACTTCCGATGTACCAACGCATTCGACTGTTACAAACAAAGCTGTTGAAAAAATTAGGCGGTATCCAAAAAGATGAGATGAAAAAACAATGGGCCAAAGACGCCGCGGAAGAATTATTGCAAGCAACTTACGTGGACAACCCCAATCTGGATGACACAGAAAAAGGCGAACGAAAATTACGCCGGCAGTTGACTGAAAAAGTCGTCCGCCAAAAATTACGGCCGATCAAACGTCGGATCATGCGTTTTAATTTTATCAATTACGCTAAACAGTACGTGCACTTTTTACAAAATATCCCAGCTGCTATTTTAGCCGCCTATCAATTAAGTCCCACTGACTGGCAGCAAGCGATCACACAAGTCAAACATGATCTCAAAAAACGTGATCTCAGTTTAGAAGATGCCACACTACTATTTCTCTTGATGAAGGCGATCTATCCACTGGATGTCAAACAAAAAGCGCGGTTCATCTTTATTGATGAGATGCAAGACTTTGCTCCTGCGCAAGTCGCACTCTTAAAAAAATTATACCCGAAAGCGACTTACACCTTCTGTGGCGATCTTAATCAAAAAGTTTTCGGCAATGAAAGTATGGAAACAGCTTTTGATGCGATCTTTGCCGAACAAGAGATCCGACACTTTGAGCTGACCACTAGCTACCGTTCCACTGAAGAGATCACTAACTTTGCCAATCAATTTTTGACGCAAGAAGAACGCGTGAAATTGACTGCTCGCAAGGGAGATGTCCCCACGATTTATTATGCTGCGGAAAGTTCAAAAATGATCGAAGGCATTGAAAAAGTTTTACAGCAAAGTGCGGAAGTTGCGAAATATTGGCGCACTGCGATCATTTGTAAAACAGTGGACGAAGCACAAAACTTGTATGATGCCTTAGCAACACAGCAACAAAAACACGTCCAATTGCTCGTCAATGAAGAAGATTTCATGAAAAAAAATCTGATCATCATCCCCGCCTTTTTAGCCAAAGGATTAGAATTTGATCGAGTCTTCGCTTGGAATGTCTCACCACAAAACTATCACACCGAACAAGACAAACTGATCTTGTACACGGTCTGCACACGGGCGATGCACGAATTAAATCTTTTAACGATCGAACAACAAAGCCCACTCTTAGAAACGATCCCTGAAGATGAGTATCAACGGGAAAATTTTTAATCTGTTAAATCTCAGCTGCTTAAATTATGACAGCTGAGGTTTTTTGCTGTACAAAAAAAGCCGTCACAAGGACAGCTTTATTCTTCAACGTTATGGAACACTTGTTGCACATCTTCTAAGTCTTCCAGTACATCGATCATTTTTTCAAATTTTTCTAAATCATCACCGGTCAATGTCACTTCATTTTGGGGGATCATTTGCATTTCAGCCATCGTAAACTCTGTGATGCCTTTTGCTTTTAACGCATCTTGAAGTGCATTAAAGTCACTCGGTTCGCCGTAAACGACAACTTGTCCATCTTCTTCTACAACGTCACGAACATCAAGGTCTTGCTCCATCAAATATTCTAAAATATCATCGGCATCTTCCCCCGCAAAACTAAAGAGCGCCGTGTTATCGAACATATAGGCTACCGCACCAGAGACCCCCATGTTCCCGCCATTTTTTCCAAAAGCAGCTCGAACGTCAGAAGCCGTCCGATTGACATTGTTGGTCAACGCGTCCACGATCACCATGGAACCGTTTGGACCAAAGCCTTCATAACGTAATTCTTGGTACTGTTCATCGCCAGCTCCTTTGGCTTTATCAATGGCGCGATCGATGATGTGTTTGGGAACGTTATACGTCTTCGCTCGTTCGATCACGAAGCGTAATTTTTGATTCGCATGCGGATCAGGTTCACCTGATTTCGCAGCAGCATAGATTTCAATACCGAACTTCGCATAGATCCGACTGTTTGCTCCGTCTTTTGCAGTTTTCTTTGCTACGATATTAGCCCATTTACGGCCCATAGTCTCACTTCACTTTCTAAAATTAATCCTTTTTCATTATACCTACCGGGTCGGTCTTTGCCTAGCTTTTTTTAAAATCGTAAAGGTGTCCGACCAAAGTTTTGCTCAACGCCAGTCACTAGCTGATAAACTTGATCGGCGCGAGTCGTCAAAAAGTGTTGCTGACTTTCTGCTTGTCCCATTTTAGCCGCTAGCGGTAGCGTAAAATTTTTGCGTTCTTGTTTCAAAAATCGCTGTCCCGCTTTGGTAAAACCTAACACATGTAACAGCGTCTGTTCTTGCTCGCGTTTGATCTCGTCTGCTGAAATTTGCAGCAACGTATAAAGTGCTAAGCGTTGCAATCGCGGCTTAGTGTAACGCTTTGTTTTGACTTGTTGAAGCCAAGCCGAAAAAGTTTCAGCACTCGTCGCTTGTTTGAGTCGATGTTCAATGCCTTCTTTCATTTGGTAGAGCTGGGGCAATCGTGCTAGGGAATCGACTGTCAATTGATATTGGAGATACGGCCAAAAATCCGTCCAGTCGATTCCGTGCTGTAATAATTCAACAGTTTGCTGTGGTACAAAGGTCTGCCAAGTTTCGCCAGCAAAAAAAGCTGTTCTGATCCCCGTAGCACTAGCAAACTTTTGGGGTTGGAGCAGCGTCTCATGGTACCCGCTATCTTTTCGTTTCACGGGGAAAAGTTCCATTGGTCGCAGATAGTCGGCATTTTCTTTAGCATAGCTCAAGCCTAAAATATGATTCGGGGGAAATTGCTCACTTTGCGGATACAATTCACGGATCACCGCCGCCATTTTTTCTGGGTAACTGAGTCCAGTTGGCAACATCTGAAACTTTTGATCGATCAATGCTTGATTCGTTTTAAAAAAATTACCGTAGTCTTGATAATCAAATGTTGTCTCATCATCCGTTCCAAAACACAAAGCATCACACTGCAAAGCTTGCAGCAGTCTGACTCCACCTTTTGCAAAATAATCGGCTGATTGGACTGCCCAAGCAAATGGCAACTCTACCACTAGATCGACACCATTTTGCAACGCGACTTCTGCACGCTGCCATTTGTCCATGATCGCCGGCTCGCCTCGCTGTAAAAAGTTACCACTCATCACGGCGATCACTACCTCAGCGCCACTTACTTTGCGCGCTTTTTGTGCATGATAGGCATGACCATTATGAAACGGATTATACTCAACGATGATTCCACAACTGCGCATCGTATTTCCTCCTGACCTTTAACGTTCTTCGAAAAAAACAGAGACCTACCTTTTGGCAAGTCCCCGCTGTTCGTTTATTTTTCACAGACAAAAAACCAACGTCGACTATCCGCTTGCGGTGCATCATCCGTAAAATCTGCTGCAACTTCAATCGTTTTAAAACCTGCTTGTTTCAACAATTGCTGATAAGTCGCCAGTGGATACGTTCGTTCATGGTGCAACTCATCAAAACGTTCAAAACGTTCATCTGACTGTTTGACAAAAAACGTCAAAAAATGCTCGATGCTGTGGGCGGCAGTTCCTGCATAACTATCCCACAAAAAAGCAAAGTCATCCGTTTGGTCGTGAAAACTATAATCTGGGAAAATAGTATCGATCTGATAAGTCGAATGCACATCAAAGATAAAACGTCCACCGGTTTCAAGCAAGTCATAAACACCTTGAAAAACTTTTGCAACGGCTTCTTCATCCGGCATGTAACACAACGAATCAGAAAAACAAGTCACCGCATCATAATGGCCGATGTCAGTCAAATCTAACATGTCTCCTGCGATCCAATTGATGGCAACATCGGCTGCAAAAGCCCGATCACTTGCTAAGGTCAGCATCTCTTCTGACAAATCCAGACCGGTCACTTCAAAACCGGCTTTCGCAAATTCCACCGCCAAAGCGCCCGTACCACACGCTAATTCTAAAACTTTTTTCGTTTGCGGCAGATGACGCAATGAAAAAGCCAACCACTTTTGATATAAAGTAGCATCCATCACCGCATCATAGACAAACGCAAATGTTTCATAAGCCATTAGTCTAACCAAGCCTCAATGTCAACGAGTGGTGCATCTGACCACAATTTTTCTAAATTATAAAATTCACGTTCGGAGTGGCTGAAGACATGCACGATCACATCACCGAGATCGATCAAGACCCATTTGCCGCCATCTTTTCCTTCGATCCGTTTGATAACCACTTGTTCTTTTTCTTCTTCTTCTACGATCGCATCCACGATCGCATTGATTTGGCGATCCGAGTTAGCTGAGCAGATCATAAAATAATCCGCTAACAGTGAGACCTTTGAGACATCTAGTGCGACGATATCCATGGCTCGTTTGGAATCTGCGGCCTTTACGGCGATTTCTAACATCTGTTTACTTTCAATACTAACTATGATAAATTCCTCCTTATTTTAAACCGGCTACCCACCGGTTGTAAGTTTCAATGGTTTTCGGGTAGATAGCTTTTTCTTGTTCGAGTAAAAACTGTAACGTATGTTTCGTTTCATAAGCCACTGCCTCGTTGAGATCGACTAACGCTAACTCACGCGCTTCAGTGACTCCAGGAAAGTCACGACCAGGTTCGATAAAATCAGCGACATAAATGATCTTATCAAGTGTCGTCATCTCAGCGGCACCGGTCGTATGTAAACGAATGGCATTCAAGATCTCTTCATCGGTGATTTTTAGTTCTCGTTTAACAAAGTCCGCGCCTACCACACCATGCCAGATCGCGTTACCAAATTTTAGCAGCTCCGCTTTATTTTCATACGTTCCTTCGGTGATCATCGTTGTGAATTCATCATCCGACCGTTCTTTGGCATAGTCATGGGTCAACGCAGCGATGCTGGCTTTAGCGTAAGGGACCTTAAATTTTTCTGCCAAGGCGATCGCCGTTTCTTCCACTCCTAAGACATGTTTAAAGCGGCGTTCGCTCATTTGCATCTGAACTTTTTGCATCAATATTTCTCGTTGTTGCGGTGTATACGGATCAAATTTCACGATAAAGCCCCTTTTCGTAAATGTATTCCCGAACTTTTTCCGGTACGAGATAGCGGATGGAACCACCAGCGGCAACTTGCTGGCGAATGTAACTAGACGACAATTGGATCTGAGGCACATCCACCCAAATGATCGGATAAGGACTTTCCAAGCCATAACCTGGTCGCTTCACGCCAACGAAATTCACTAGCTTGACCAGTTCATCGATCTTGTACCATTTAGGTAAATACGCGACTTCATCGCCACCAATAATAAAATAATATTCCGTGTCAGGGTTTTTAGCCGTCAATTCTTTCATCGTATCAAAGGTATAACTTTTCCCTTGCCGCGTCAATTCACGCGTATCGATTGCTAGATGCGGATTGTCTTCCGTGGCTAGCTCTAACATCTCTAGTCGCATTTGACTGTCGATCGTTTTTTTCTCGTCTACGTGCGGCGGTAAAAAAGAAGGGAGCAAGTGGACCCGCTCAAAGCCTAGCTTTTGTCCAACTTGTTCGGCGATCATCAAATGCGCTTGATGGACTGGATTGAAATTACCACCTAACAGCCCCACTTGCTTTTTTTTTCGTTTTAACTCGGTCATCGCGATCACTTTAGGAATCGTCAATACACTTTGATACACCGGAGCTCCCCCTCATTTTACAATTTCAAAGACTAGGTTTCCAAAAAATCGTGGCCCTTAGATCCCAGCGACTTCTTTTGAAAGTTTTTGATACTTTTCTTTGGTAGATGGTTTGTATAAAACTAATACGCGGCCGATGATCTGCACGATCGTACAATCGATCTTATTTTCTAAAACGTGCGCGACTTCTTCGGCGATCTCATCTGTATTTTGCAATAAATTTACTTTGATCAGCTCGCGTTTTTCCAACGCTTCGTTGATCTGAGCGACCATCGCATCCCCTATTCCATTTTTACCAATTTGGAAAATAGGTTGCAAGTGATGCGCCTTACTTCTTAAAAATCTTTTTTGTTTTCCTCGTAATTCCATCAAATTCTCCTTTGAATGCGATTTTAAACCAATGCTTTGCGCGTCAAGACGTCGACACCTTTAGGGGCCCAGCCAGCAATGACTGCCGGTCCTGGAACCATCACCCAGCCGAGTCCAGCAAAGACGATATCCGTTTTTTCTTTGAGCGAAAACTCAAAGCGGACCAGTTCAGGGAAATCCTCGACTTCTTCTGGTCGCGGCGGTTGCAATAGGCCACCAACATGTTTTTCGTAAAAGGCGTCGGCTTTAGCTAATTTTGTTCGATGGATCATGATCTCATTTGCGACATACGCGATAAACGAACTGCGCTCGCCTTGGATAAAATCAAAACGTGCTAACCCACCTAAAAATAAAGTCTGCTCGGCATTTAGCTGGTAGACTTTCGGTTTGATCTCTTTGTGAGGCGCAATGATCTTCAAATCATTTTTACCCAAGTAATGAGCCATTTGATGGCGGTGAATGATCCCCGGCGTATCAAATAAAAAGCTACCATCATCTAATGGGATTTCGATTTTATCTAACGTCGTGCCAGGAAAACGCGAAGTCGTAATCAAATCTTTAATTCCTTCTGTTTGTTTGATGATCTGATTGATCAAAGTCGATTTGCCGACATTGGTCACACCGACTACATACACATCGCGGCCTTCACGATATTTTTCAATCGCCGCTAATAGCTCGTCCATTTGATGCGGCTTACGCGCACTCGTCAAAAGCACTTCTTCAGGACGCAAGCCTTCTTCATACGCGCGCTCTTTCATCCATTGGATCAAGCGACCTTTTTTCAATGACTTCGGTAAAATATCGACTTTATTTCCGACAAGTAAAACAGGATTGTCTCCGATAAAACGATGCAGTCCTGGGATCAGTGAACCATTGAAATCAAAAATATCCACCACATTGACGATCAAGGCATCTTTACGTCCTAATTCATTTAGCAATCGTAAAAAATCATCATCCGTCAGTTGAACATCTTGGATCTCATTATAATGCCGCAGCCGAAAACACCGTTGGCAATACAACTCACCGCTTTCCAACCCTTTTTCTAAAGCCGACTGTGGTGTATAACCTAATTCATCAGGTTGTGTCGTTTGGATCTTCGCCCCACACCCGATACAAAATAATTCTTCTTCCATTCCTTAAATTCCCCGTTTCCAATCCATCTCAGGATTTTTCTTCAACAGTTGGGACATGACTTTCTTTTCAAAAAAACGATTGATCTTAGTATTCCATGCGTCACTGGGTACGATCGGTTTGACTAAAATGCTACGAACACCCGCGGCATTTGCTCCTTTGATATCCGTCATCAATTGATCCCCCACCATCACGATCTGATCGTTAGGTAAATTTAATTTTTCTTGAGCTAATCGGATGCCAAGTGAAAAAGGTTTCATCGCCCGCGCGACATAATCCAATTCAAATTTTTCCAATGCTCGGGCGACCCGACTAGCTTTATTATTAGAAACGACGACGACTGGGATCTTCGCTTGATCCATTACCCGCAGCCAATCAAATAATTCACCCGTACCATTGGGATTATCCCAAGCAATCAACGTATTGTCTAAATCCGTCAGAATCGCTTTGATTCCATGACTTTCTAATTGTTCTGGGGTGATCTGGTAGATCGCGTCTACCATCCAAGTTGGTTTATAACTTTTAAACATACGAACTCCTAGCTTTTTTTCTACACTCTCAAATGAAGATTATAACGCAATTAACCTAAAAACACCATAAGGGAAGTGGCACTGCCTGCAGACAAGCTAAAAATTATCGTGACTCGTAAACGGTTGAACAACTAGGCCGCACGCTTTAAAAATTTTTTTCGCCTGCTTGGCTTAAACAACAAAAAAGATCAGGCACACTACCTGATCTAAACTACTTATAATACTTTTGATAAGAAGTCGACTGTCCGTGGATTTTTCGTGTGATCGAAAACTTCTTCGGGAGTCCCTTCTTCGACGATCACGCCGCCATCCATGAAAATGATCCGATCGCCGACTTCTTTGGCAAACCCCATCTCATGCGTGACGATCATCATCGTCATCCCTTCTTTAGCTAATTGCTGCATAACCGCTAGCACATCGCCGACCATCTCAGGGTCAAGGGCAGAAGTTGGTTCATCAAAGAGCATGACATCTGGTTGCATCGCTAAAGCTCGCGCAATGGCGATCCGTTGTTGTTGACCACCTGATAGTGATTGCGGATAAGCCGAAGCTTTATCAGACAAGCCGACTTTTTCTAGCAACTCTTGTGCGATCTTTTCGGCTTCCGCTTTTGATAACCCTTTGACTTTGATCGGTGACAACGTGATATTATCTAAGACGGTCATGTTAGGAAATAAATTGAACTGTTGAAACACCATTCCCATCTTCTCACGTGTCTTGAAAATATCATTTTTCTTAGCCGTGATATCTTTGCCTTCAAACGAAATCGTTCCTGAAGTTGGCAGTTCTAATAAATTGATACAGCGCAAGAACGTACTTTTCCCAGAACCAGACGGCCCGATGATCACGACAACTTCACCAGCTGTGATCTCAGCAGAAATATCTTTTAAAACTTCATTATCACCGAATTTTTTATTTAAATGTTCAACCTGAACTAATGCTTCACTCATAAAAAAGTCCTCCTAGCGTTGATAGCCTTTCCCTAATTTTTTCTCCCATAGATTCAACAAACGCGAGGTCACAAAAGTCATGACAAAATAAATCGCGGCTGCTACAAAATAAGGTTCTAATGGAATATACGAATTAGAGATGACGATTTGAGCCGAGCCCATCAGTTCATTGATCCCGATTGCAGTCAGTAAAGAAGAATCTTTGATCAAGGTGATGAATTCATTCCCTAATGGCGGCAAAATATTCCGTAAGGCTTGTGGTAAGATGACATACCGCATCGTTTGGCCTGGTCGTAAACCAAGTGAAAAGGCGGCTTCACTTTGACCATAGTTCACAGCGGTGATCCCACCACGGATGATTTCTGCGACATACGCCCCTGAGTTTAGTGACAACACGATCATTCCGGGAATCAAACGACCAAGGTCAACCGTCAACACGCCGAAGTTCATGTCTTTTGAAGAAAACAATCCTTGCAACAGCAAAAAACCAATCATGATTTGAAGCAACATCGGTGTGCCCCGCAATACTTCGATATAAATATTTGCTAACCAATGCAATGGTTTATTTTTTGATAATTTGAGTAGTGCCATCAATAAACCGATCAAGGTACCGAGCACGACCGTCACTAAAGAAATGACGACCGTTACCCCGGTACCAGAGACAAAGTACGATAGGTATTTACCTAAAAATGAAAAATCCAAACTATCTGACCTCTATTCTTTCGCTGATTTCTCAGCTAATTGATTGTTTTCTTTGACGAACTGTTCGATTTTACCATCATCGTTCAATTTTTTGATGATTTTGTTCATTTCACCTTGTAACTTAGTTTGTCCTTTTGGTAAAGCGATGGCAAAAGCTTCATCAGACGATGGTTTCAATGCGATATCAGATGCGATCATCAAATCAGGATTTTGTTCCACGTAAGATTCCGCAATCGTTTTCTCAACGACTAACGCATCTAATGAGCCTTGATTGACCTCAACGACCATGTTCGGTACTTTTTCGATGGAAACAAGTTTAGCACCTTTTAATTGATTCTTCACGACGTCTTCTTGGATCGAACCTTTTTGCGCGCCGACTTGTTTGCCACTTAAAGCCGCTACGTCTTTGAATTTATCTTTATTTTTTTTATTGATCACAACGACCTGAGGCGGATTGTAGTAATTATCGGTAAAGTCGAATTGTTTTTTCCGTTCATTAGTCGCAGAAACACCAGAGATCGCGATATCTGCTTTGCCTTCTTTGACCGAAGCTAATACCGTATTAAAACTCATATCACTGACTTTGACTTTCACGCCAAGTTCTTTTCCGATTTCATTCGCCAAATCAATATCGGCACCAACGATCTTATCTTTTCCATCAACCATTGTATGGAACTCAAATGGTGCGAAATCAGCAGATGTTGCAACTTTTAAAACTCCCGCTTTTTTGATTGCTGCCAGCTGGTCGCCTTGTTGTTCTGTTTTTGCACTACTAGAAGAGTTGCTTGCTTTGTCACTACTTCCGCCGCCACATGCAGCTAGAGAAACCAGTGCGGCTAAAGCAACGATTGCGCCGGTAATTTTTTTCATCATTGTTTCCTCCCACATAAATATACATATTTTTTTCTTTGAATGGCTTCATTATAGCATGAAATTTTCAAAAAGCTAGTCATAAGATGTATATTTATTAATTAATGTTAAAATTGTTTAAATATAATGTATAAACGCGAGCTATATCCATGAATATTGAATAAATATCGCTATTTAGTTTCTGAATGTTGCGCGATTTTATTATTCTTAGCGACCATTTGTTCAACTTCACCTTGAGCTTTCAATTCTTTGATGTGTTGATTCAACTCTTTAACTAACTTTGGATTTCCTTTTGGTACCGCGATCGAAAAGGCATCTTCTTTTGAACTTTTCAACGGAATTTTTGAGATCGCAAGTTCTGGATTTTGCGCGACATAAGACTCTGCGATCGTTTTTTCTACGACCAGTCCATCCAATGACCCATCTTTTACTTCTAAGACGATGTTCGGTAATTTTTCGATGGAGACGAGCTTAGCATTTTTCAATTGTTCTTTAACCACATTTTCTTGGATCGTACCTTTTTGTGCACCGACTTGTTTATCTGCCAGTGAATCAACTGTCGTAAAATTATTTTCGTTTTTCTTATTGATTAAGACGACTTGCGGCGAAACGTAATACTCATCGGTGAAATCAAAACTTTTTTTTCGCTCTGGCGTGACCGAGATTGCGGAGACAGCGATATCAGCTTTGCCTTCTTTAGCCGCAGCCAGCACTGAATTGAAACTCATATCCAGCCACTTCACTTTCACACCCATCTTTTTAGCGATTGAATTAACTAGATCGATATCAGCACCAACGATCTCATCTTTTCCTTTGATATCAGTATGAAAGCCAAATGGTGCATAATCTGGTGACGTGGCAACTTTGATTACTTTTTCCTTTTTGATCGTTGTTAATTTGTCCTGTGAACTTTCCGCTTTGCCACATGCCCCCAAGCCTAGTAATGTAACACCTGCTAGTAAAATCAATAAACTTTTCTTCATACAAATGCCTCCTAATTAGATTCAACCTTCAAATTGTTGAATTTAGTATAGCATATTCTTGCACAAAGTCTAGTTATTTTTGTATATTTATTTAAATAAACCGCATCAGTGTGAATATTAAAACAAAAAAACAGCAGATCACTCTGCTGTTAAAACTTGCGGAAACGAGCATAACGCTGTTCCAATAGTTCTTCAATTGATAGCTTACTCAAACGATTCAATGTTTCAATCAATGACTTTTGCATCATTCGAATGATTTTTTCTTTTTCTAGTGCTTGACCTTTTAACGTTTCGGGAATGACTTTATCGATCACAGCTAGTTCATGTAATTCTGGTGCGGTAATTTTCATCAACTCGGCAGCTTCGTCGGCCCGCTTACCGTCTTTCCACAAGATCGACGCAAAGCCTTCTGGTGATAAGATCGCATAGATGCTGTGTTCCATCATCCAGACTTCATCTCCCAGTGCTAGAGCCAGAGCACCGCCACTTCCGCCTTCGCCCGTGATGATGGCAATGATCGGGACTTTGAGATCTGACATCTCTAATAAGTTGCGGGCGATCGCTTCACCTTCACCCCGTTCTTCGGCTTCAACTCCACAGTAAGCTCCCGCTGTGTTGATCAATGTAATGACTGGCCGCTGAAATTTCTCAGCTTGCTTCATCAAACGCAACGCTTTACGATAGCCTTCAGGATTAGGTTGTCCAAAGTTACGGTCCATATTCTCTTTTAAGGTCGCGCCTTTTTGAATGCCGATCACTGTTACAGGCTTATCCGCCAATAAAGCGATCCCGCCGACGATCGCTGGGTCATCTCCAAATAAACGGTCACCATGAAATTCTTCAAAGCCTTCAAACAATTGTGCAAAAAATTCTAAACTGGTCATGCGATCTTGCTGGCGAGCTATTTTTACGATTTCTCCTGCTGAAAGTGTCATCTTATCCCCAACCTTTCTGTTGATGAAGTGCCAGCAAATGCTCAAGTTTTGCTCGCAACTCTAGCCGTGGGACGATTTGATCGACAAATCCATGTGCCAATAAAAATTCAGCTTTTTGAAAATCAGCGGGTAATTTTTGGCGGATTGTCTGCTCGATAACTCGTCGACCAGCAAACCCAACTAGACTCTGTGGTTCCGCTAAAATAATATCGCCTTCCATCGCAAAACTCGCTGTGACACCGCCGGTAGTTGGATCAGTCAAAACAGTGAGGTAAAGCAGTCCAGCGTTGCTATGACGCTTCACCGCAGCCGAGATTTTAGCCATTTGCATCAGTGAAAAAATACCTTCTTGCATCCGGGCTCCACCAGAAGCCGTAAATAAGATGACCGGCAATTTTTTGGTCGTTGCTTTTTCAAACAAACGCGTGATCTTTTCACCAACGACCGTTCCCATACTGCCCATAATGAAGTTTGCATCCATCACGCCAATCGCGACTTCTCGTCCGCAGATCAACGCTTGACCTGTTAACACTGCTTCATCTAATCCAGTCGCAGCTTTAACTCGTTCCAATTTTTCAGGATAGCCTGGAAAGTCGATCGGGTTTTTTTCAGGTAAACCTGCGTCCCATTCGATAAAACTTTTTTCATCGATCGTGATCGCGATTCGCTCCCACGCACTGATCCGAAAGGCATAGCCGCAATGAGGACAAACTTTAGCGATCCCCATCTCTTTTTTATACAGCGTTCGTTTGCAGTTAGGGCATTTCGCCCACATATTATCTGGTACACTTGGTTTTTTAGTTGGTGCGGCATCGCGGTTAGGATTGATCCGAATATAATTTTTCTTCTTATTGAATAGACCCATTCATCTGCCTCCTATTCGCTTTTTTGCCACTCAGGTAAAAAGGTTTCTTGTAAAAAGCTCGTATCATAATCGCCCGTTAATACATTTGCATGAGAGATCAGATCCATTTGGAAATCAACATTCGTGATGACGCCTTCTGAGACAAATTCGCCTAATGCGCGTTGCATTTTCAATAAAGCATCAAAGCGATTTTCCCCATGCACGATGACTTTTGCGATCATAGAATCATAATACGGTGGGATCGTCACACCGCTATACATCGCACTGTCCACTCGCAAACCTAAGCCGCCACTTGGTAAAAGTAGCGTGTTGATCTTACCGGGAGAAGGCGCAAAATTAAAGGCTGGGTTTTCGGCATTGATACGGCATTCGATCGCATGACCCCGAAAAGTCACGTCTCGTTGCTCTAAGCCCAGTGCTTCTCCGGCTGCGATTTTGATTTGTTTTTTGACGATATCGATCCCTGTGATCATCTCAGTGATTGGGTGTTCAACTTGGATTCGAGTATTCATTTCCATAAAATAAAAATGACCATCTTCACCACGTAAAAATTCGATCGTTCCCGCACCTTCGTAGTTGACGGCTTGGCCAGCTTTGACGGCGATCGCACCTAATTCTGCTCGACTTTTAGCTGAAATAATGACCGAGGGCGCTTCTTCCAATACTTTTTGATTATTCCGTTGCAATGAACAATCACGTTCACCTAAATGGATCACATTCCCAAACTGATCGCCTAAAATTTGAACTTCAATGTGGCGCGCAGGATAAATGATTTTTTCTAAATACATCGCGTCATCGCCAAAAGCTGCTTTAGCCTCTGATTTAGCGGCTAAGAAATTTTTTTCTAGTTCAGCTTTCGTTTTGACTTTTCGAATGCCTTTGCCACCACCACCAGCGGCTGCTTTTAACATGACCGGATAGCCCACAGCATCGGCGATTTTTTCAGCTGCTTCTAACGTCGTGATCGCCCCGTCACTGCCGGGAATCACTGGCACACCAGCTTGTTGCATCAATTGACGGGCATGGATCTTATTCCCCATCTCATCAATTGTTTTTTCGCTCGGTCCGATAAACTTGATATTGCATTCCGCACACATCGAAGCGAACAAACTATTTTCTGACAGAAAGCCAAAGCCGGGATGGATCGCTTCAGCATCCGTCACGATCGCCGCACTCAAAATCGCTTGCATATTCAAATAAGAATCCGTTGAGCGAGCAGGGCCGATACAAATCGCTTCATCTGCCATCTCTGTATGCAGTGCTTCTTTATCGGCTGTAGAATAAACAGCGACTGTTTGGATTCCCAGTTCGCGACAAGCACGAATGATTCGAACGGCGATCTCGCCACGGTTAGCGATCAAAATTTTTGAAAACATAGACATCTATCCAATCATAAAGGTCAGTTCAGCTTCAGCGACTTTTTTGCCATCGACATATGCGATGCCTTTGCCTACTCCAGCTGCTGACCGGACTTTGGTCAATTCAATTTCTAAGATCAAGGTATCACCAGGAACGACTTTTTTCCGAAATTTAGCTTTGTCGATCCCACCAAAATAAGCGGTCTTACCTTTAAAATCTTCTAAGCTAAGTAACGCGACCGCCCCAGCTTGTGCCATTGCTTCGACGATCAATACGCCAGGCATAACAGGTTCATGAGGAAAATGACCTTGAAAAAAAGGTTCATTAACCGAAACATTTTTCTTCGCTTTCACACGTTTACCAGGTTCTAATTCTTCCACTCGATCGATCAATAAAAACGGATACCGATGCGGGATGATTTCTTTGATTTGTTCGATTGTTAACATCTTTTTTACTCCTCACTAATGCGAAATAGCGGCTGACCATATTCAACCACGTCTTCATTTTCAACTAAAATCTCTGTGATTACACCGTCATAATCGCTAACGATCTCATTTAATAATTTCATCGCTTCGATGATACAAACCGTTTCACCTTTTTTAACTGAGTCTCCGATCTGTTTATATTCTGGCTGATCCGGTGACGGCTGCAAATACACGACACCGACGATCGGTGATGTAATCACTTGGCCAACTGACTCGACAGTTGCCGCAGCTGGCTCGCTTTTGGTTGCTGAAACAGCTTGATTGCTCGACTCAATTTTGACAGACGTCGATGCAGGCGATTCAGTCGTTGTTTCAACTGGCGAAACAGGAGCTTGATTAGTCTGCCGGCTCATTTCATTTTTATTCATGTAAAGCTCAAAGCTGCCTTCGCGCAAATCAAATTCAGTCAGTGTTGACCCGTCGAATTGGCTCAGCAAGTCTTTGATTTCATTGATGTCCATGCTAATCCTCCCAACGTTTCAAACAGATCACCGCATTGTGTCCGCCAAAACCTAAAGAATTGCTGACTGCATAATTCACTTCAGTTTCTTTAGCTTCATTGATCACGATGTTCGCTTTAATCTCAGGATCAACTTCTTTCACATTGATCGTTGGCGGGATGAATTGGTTTTGGAGTGCTAACAAGCTAGCAACAGCTTCCACTCCGCCGGCTCCGCCTAATAAATGCCCCGTTAATGATTTAGTCGAGCTGACATACGCCTTTTCCGTCAATGCACTTAAAATCGCTTGGCTTTCAGCTTTATCATTTGCTTGTGTGCTTGTTCCGTGTGCATTC
The DNA here is from genome assembly GCF_902706605.1 of Enterococcus sp. CSURQ0835. Lineage (GTDB taxonomy): Bacteria > Bacillota > Bacilli > Lactobacillales > Enterococcaceae > Enterococcus_A. The sequence continues at coordinate 48,297 of NZ_CACSLH010000016.1, forward strand.
ACATAGTCGACATCTGCTGGGGTGATCCCCGCTTCGTTGATTGCTTCTTTGATCGCGCGACTAGCACCTTCCCCTTTTGGATCTGGAGCAGTCATATGGTAAGCATCACATGTCGCACCATAGCCTACGACCTCACCTAAAATTTTCGCACCGCGTTTTTGTGCGTGTTCAAGTGATTCCAACACTAAAATTCCCGCACCTTCGCCCATCACAAAGCCATTGCGCTCCGTATCAAATGGGATGGAAGCCCGATCAGGATCTGTTGCATCGCTCAATGCAGTTAATGAAGCAAAACCTGCAATCCCGATTTTGTTGATACAAGATTCTGCACCACCGGCTAAAATGACATCCGAATAGCCATGCTTAATATTCCGGAAAGCTTCACCAATGGAATGCGTTCCGCTAGCACAAGCTGTCACGGTACTGGTACAAATTCCTTTCGCGCCGATCCGCAAAGCCACATTTCCTGCAGCCATGTTGACGATCGCCATAGGTACAAACATCGGTGAGACACGTTTTGGCCCTTTATCGTTCATCTTCAAAACTTGATCTTGGATCGTGCCTAATCCGCCGACACCAGAACCGATCATCACGCCTAAACGCTCACGATCGATTGCGTCAAGTTCCAAACCACTCATTTCAATGGCTTCTAATGCTGAGTAAATCGCGTACAAGGAATAAGTTTCCATGCGCTTCGTATCTTTTTTCTTGAAATATTTTTCTAGTGGAAAATCTTTGACTTCAGCAGCTAACGTGATACCGGTTTCCGAGGCATCAAATTGTTTGATTTCACCGATGCCATGACTTCCATTTTTCAAACTGGCTAAAAAAGTTTCCGGATCGTTTCCGATCGGTGAGGTCACTCCATAACCTGTGATTACGACTCGATTCATTTTGTCTGTCCTTTCTTTACATGACCATGCCGCCATCAACTTTTAACACTTGTCCTGTGATGTAAGGATTCTGTGCTAAAAAGACGACTGCTTGGGCAACATCTTCTGTTTGACCAAATCGTTTCAATGGGATTTGGTTTTCCATTTGTTCTTTCACTTTTTCATTTAATTCAGCAGTCATATCTGTTTTGATAAAACCTGGGGCAACCGCGTTACACGTGATCCCTCGAGGCGCAACTTCACGCGCTACTGATTTAGTAAACCCGATCACGCCAGCTTTACTAGCTGCATAGTTCGTCTGACCGACATTGCCGATCAATCCGACGACACTCGTCAAATTAATGATCGCACCACTGCGCTGTTTCATCATCTGCTTCAAGACTTTTTGGGTCATATTGAACGTCCCTTTTAAATTGATATCGATCACCGCATCGAATTCTTCCGGGGTCATCCGCAACAATAATTTATCGTTGGTGATCCCAGCATTATTGATCAAAATATCGACCGAACCTAATTGCTCTTGTGCTTGCTTGATCATCTCGCCCGCAGCTGTAAAATCACTGATATCACCACAAACACTGATGCAGTTGACACCGTGTGCTTTGATCTCAGCGATTTTTTCCTCAGAGATCATTTTGCGACCATTCAATACGATATTCGCACCGGCTTTAGCAAATGCCTGCGCAATGCCCCAACCGATCCCACGACTACTGCCGGTAATAAATACATTTTTATTGGTTAATTCCATTTAAGCCTCCAGTAATTTTTGTAACGTCCCACTGTCTTCTACCCGCTGTAGCGCTAGCGTCTTATCGATTTTTTTCACAAAGCCAGACAATATTTTACCTGGACCGATTTCTACTAGCTCCGTCACGCCTAAACTTTTCAGCGTCTCGATACTGTCGCTGAAACGAACAGGTGACATGACTTGTTTTTCTAACAACGATCGGATGTCTGATTGTGGCATCACTTGAGCCGTCGTATTCGAAATAACTGGGATGTTCATTTCGTGAAAATCGATCGTTTGTAAAACTTCAGCTAACTTTTCACTAGCCGGTTGTAAAAGTGCAGTATGAAATGGTCCGCTAACGTTTAGTGGGATCATGCGCTTTACACCTTGTGCTTTTAATAACTCTTCTGCTTGCTCGACTGCTTTGACCTCGCCGCCGATCACGATTTGTTGAGGCGTATTATAATTGGCTGGTGAGACGATCCCGACTTGACTCGCTTCTTTACAAGCTGCTTCGATCACTTCAGCCGGCGTATTCATCACCGCCACCATTTTACCGCTACCACTTGGAGCTGCGGCACTCATTAATCGCCCGCGAGTTTGAACAAGTGTCACTGCGTCAGAAAAAGCTAACGCACCACTTGCCACTAATGCTGTATATTCACCAAGACTCAAACCAGCGACTGCATCTGCTGTTATCCCTCGATCGTTTACAACCCGTAAAAAGGACGTACTGACTGTCAGGATCGCCGGTTGAGTGAACTCTGTTTCATTTAAATTTTGATTTTCTGTAAAACATAGATCGGCCATTGAATAGCCTAGTAACTCACTGGCTTCTTCAAATGTTTCGCGTACGATTTTTTCTTGCTTGTACAATTCTTTTCCCATGCCGATATATTGGGCGCCTTGCCCGCTAAATAAGAATGCTCTCATGACAATCTCCTAATAAGAAAGGCCAGGCTCACGCCTAACCTTTCCATTTTTTATGCATTTTGTTGTTTTTCAACGTAGTCAACTAAATCTTTGACGGTTGTGATGCCTTCTTCTGTTTCGATTTTCACATCAAATTCGTCTTCGATCTCATTGATGATTTGGAATAAATCTAAGCTATCTGCTTCTAAATCTTCTTGGATGTTTGTATCTAATTTTACTTCATCTTTTTCTACGCCTAATTCTTCAACGATAATGTCTTGGATTTTTTCGAATGTCATAATAAATTCCTCCGCTAACTTTCAGTTTTAATTATTTTGTATACAGGAGCTTACAGTTCTAACAAAAGGTTTCCCCATGTCAATCCGCCGCCATAACCTGTGAATACCACTTTTTGGGTGCCATCTAATCGAATCGTTTCGGCTTCTACTAGTTCATCCAATAAAATCGGAATACTAGCAGCCGATGTATTGCCATAATTGGCAAGGTTCATCGGAAATTTTTCGATCGGCTCTTTTAATTTACGCGCCATTTTTTGAATGATCCGCTCGTTGGCTTGATGAAACAAATAATAATCGATCGTTTCTTCACCGACGAAGGTCTTCAAACATTTCGTAACGTCGTTCAAAGCAAAATCATAGATCGCTCGGCCATTCATCGCCAATTTATTTTTTTCATTGGCTTCTTGATAAAAGGCTGTCTTTGTGACGCGATACCCTGCGGTCAATGAATCACCACGCGTTCCATCAGCTTTTAACACTTGCTTTATAATAGAAGGTTTCGCCGCAGCTTCCAATAAGACTCCCGCAGCTCCGTCGCCGAATAAAACGGCTGTCGTGCGATCTTGCCAGTCGATCAGCTTCGAAATTTTTTCGCCGCCAATCACGAGCCCGCGCGTTAAACCTGAACGAATGAAATTTTCCGCAGTCGCTAACGCGTAGACAAATCCTGAACAAGCAGCCGTCACATCAAAAGCCAGTGCATTCACAGCTCCCAAAGCGCCTTGGACTTGGCAAGCAACCGAAGGCGATGTGTAATCCGCCGACATCGTCGCGACGATCACAAAGTCTAATGTTTCTGGAGCGATCGTTTGTTTTTCGATTAATTGTTGCGCAACTTTCAAACACAGATCCGAAGTGTTTTCAGCTTCTGCGATTCGCCGTTCTTTGATACCAGTTCGTGATTGGATCCAGTCATCAGAAGTATCCATCAACTGTGCTAATGCATCGTTGGTCACGACTTTAGTTGGCAAGTAACGAGCCGTTGCTGTAATTTTTCCATATCGCATGGGACTATTTGATCTCCTCTAAATACTCATATAGATTTTTGAGTGCTCGTAAAAAGACTTCTTGTTCATCGGGATTCAAATCTTGAATGGCTCGTTTGACCATCTCCCGGTGAAAGTGCTGATGGATTCGATAAACCAAACGACCTTTTTTTGTCAAAGCAAGTTTTACGACTCGGCGATCATCTTCACTACGAATCCGTTCCGCGTAGCCTTTTTTAACTAAACGATTGATCGACGTCGTCAGTGTGCCGACGGTGACGAGCAACTCTCGGGCGACTTCTGTCGTAGTCTTTTTTTTGTACATCCCAATCGCGTCGATGGTATGCATCTCAGTCATAGTTAAATCATTGAACTGTGATTTTTTCAATTGTTTTTCTTCGATCCATAACACGTCGTTAAAGATCGAAACTAAGTAATCATTGGTTTCTTCCCAATTGTGTTCCATCTCTTCACCCAATTAGTTTGACTTTCAAATCATTTGATGTTCAAACTATATCTTATTTTTTTTTTGAATGCAACCACTTTTTTAGGCTTTAAATAAAATTAAGAGTTAAAACAACGATTTGTTTTTTTTACTCAACTTCAAAATAGTTTGATTTACAAAGTAATTGTTTCCTCCTTTAAGCTGACCAGCTAAAAAATAGCGCAAAAAAATAAACGAAACTGATCGGCTTCGTTTACTTTAAGGTCTAGCGGAAATTTTGATTCAGTTTTGCTAAGATCTGAGCCAGTTGTGTTTTTTCCGTTTCGTTTAGGACTGAAAAAATCTCTTCGCCATACTCTAAGCGAACTTGTTCAAAATTTGCGACTAACGCACGGCCGCTATCAGTCAAAAAAAAGTTAGTGACTCGCCGATCGGTTTCATTTTGTTGTCGGCGCACGTAACCTTTTTTTTCTAGCTTCGTCAACAACTCACTAACTGATGCAGGCCGGATCTTCAATTGAGTGACTAACTCTTTTTGTGAGCAGCCATCGTGTTTTAGTAACATCCGCAAGACTCGATTTTGGCCATGGGAAAATTCTTGGCCTTCGACTTGTTCTCGCGCTTGGAATAATTCACGGCGGATCAAGCGGTTCGTTCGTTGGAATTCATCAAATAAATCTGTCGCAGTCACCATACCCGTCCCTCCTCAAAGAAAAAACTTTTACCTGCTCTTATTAGTGTACCGAAAAAAATTTTACTCGTCAATTAGTTAGGTACCTGAATAATTGACAAATTCATTCGCTTTTCGTATAATGTTTAGGTACCTAAATATCTTTCTACTCGATTAACTAAACCATTCAACTAAAGGAGTGTTGTTATGCCTCGAATGCATTTTAGTAAACCACAAGACTTACCGAAACTCTCCTGGAAATTTGTCTCACGCATCTTACACTTTTTTGAACACTACAAACTGCAACTAGCCGGGATCATCTTATTGACATTTGGTATCTCACTGTTAGGGTTGGTTCCCCCTTTATTATTGCAAAAAATCGTCGACCAAGCGTTACCGCACAAAAATTTGCAGCTGTTGTTTTGGCTCGTCGGTTTTTCCATCACCGCAACGATCGGATTGAACTTGTTGCAAGTCGCGCAAGGTTATCTCAGCACTTGGGTAGCCAAAAAAATCACTTACAATATCAAAAATCAACTTTATGCTAACTTAAGTCACCAAGCACAAAGTTTTTTTACGACTGTTAAAGAAGGCGAGATCATCACGCGGCTGACTAGCGATGTCGATGGGATCCAACAAATTTTCCAAACGACTGTCGTCAATGCCTTGACCAGTGTTTTTATTTTAGCGACATCACTAATAGCTTTGATCCATTTGAATCCATGGCTAGCACTAGTTAGCATGTTGACGTTACCATTATTTATTTTACCGACTCGAAAAGTTGGGCAAGTTCGCTGGCAATTGACTGCGAAAAGTCAAAAAAAATTGAGCCAATTAAACCAACACGTTCAAGAAACATTGAACACTAGCGGCAGCACCTTGATGAAATTGTTTACCAACGAACCACAAGCGTTGCGTGAATTTAAAACCATCAACCAAGCTGTCACTGCTCTACAACTAAAAGAATCATTAGCCGGCCGCTGGTTTCGCATGACACTAGCTGTCTTCACCACGATCGGTCCGATGTTAGTTTACTTAGCAGGTGGTTACTTACTCATCCAAGGCCAGATCAGTCTTGGGGGAATCATCACGTTTGCCAGTTTATTGACTCGGATGTACAATCCGGTGATCCAACTGTCTAACATCCAAGTCGATTTTATGAGCTCGTTTGCATTATTTGATCGGATCTTCGCTTATTTGGATCAAACTTCTCCGATCAAAGAAACAACGGAACCACAAACGCTTTCGACTGAAGATTTTCAATTGGAATTTCAAGATGTCAGCTTCCGCTATCAAAATGAATGGGCGTTGCAACATATCCAGCTCACTGTCAAACCGGGGCAAACATTAGCTTTAGTCGGACCATCGGGTGCTGGAAAATCAACCTTGACTAATTTGATCCCGCGACTGTATGATCCCACGCAAGGCCAAATTTTGTTAGCTGGTCAAAAACTCACAGCTTACGCGCTGGCTGATTTACGTCAACAGATCGGCGTCGTCACTCAAGAAGCGTATTTATTCAATACGACGATCCGTGAAAATTTATTATACGCTAAACCAGAAGCAACGGAAGAAGAATTGATCGCTGCTACAAAAGCTGCGTATATCTATGATTTTATCACCCAACTGCCAGCTGGTTTTGAAACAAAAGTCGGAAATCGCGGCGTTCGCTTATCCGGTGGCGAAAAACAACGACTAGCGATTGCTCGCGTGATCTTAAAAGATCCAAAACTTTTGATTTTAGATGAAGCAACGTCGGCTTTAGATGCGCTTTCTGAACGCTATGTTCAAAAAGCGATGGATAAATTATTAGAAAATCGGACTAGTATCGTGATCGCACATCGGCTGTCAACGATTCGAGATGCCGACCAGATCGCAGTCTTAGAAAAAGGCCGCTTAGTAGAACAAGGGGATCATCAAACACTCTTACAACAAAATGGTCTGTACGCTAAATTGCATGCCACACAATTTAATCTAGCAAAATCTGCCTAATAAAAAAGCCAGGCTGACTCAGGATCATTTGATCTTGACTCAGTCTGGCTTTTGACTAACACGCTTTAACTGGCTATCACTTTTTTAATTGCGATGCATCGGGATCGTGTTATTATTCGGATGCACTAAGAGGTACTGGATCACATCGATATTACTAGCTTGGAAAGATGCCGCACAAGCTTGTAAATAAAGATCCCACATCCGATAAAAATCTTCTTGTTTATCAGCAATGACTTGATCTTTGACCGCGTGGAAATTTTTCGTCCAATGTTCCAGTGTCAATTGATAATCACGCCGCAAACTTTCTAGATCAATCACTTGCAGATTCGTTTTTGTAATGTGGTCGACTAATTCAGTCACCCCAGGAATATAGCCACCGGGGAAAATATATTTATTGATCCAACCATTTTTCGCACCGCCTTGTTGTCGACTGATGCCATGGATCAAAGCCGTTCCCGTCTTCGCTAGATTTTTTTCCACCACGTCAAAGTATTCTTGTAGATTTTCAGGCCCGACATGTTCAAACATTCCGACACTGGTGATGTGATCAAATTGATAATCTTTCAAATCACGGTAATCCATCAACAGTACGGTCACTTGATCTTCCAAGTGTTCTTGCTGAATGATCGTTTGAATATGCTGGTATTGCTCTTCACTCAAGGTAATCCCAGTCGCTTTGACTTGGTATTCTTTTGCTGCCGTTAAGATCAATGTGCCCCACCCACAACCGATATCCAACAAAGTCTCACCGGGTTTGATAAATAATTTATCTAAAATATGGTGCACTTTATTGATCTGGGCTTGCTCTAATGTATCTTGCGGCGTTTTAAAATACGCACACGAATACGTCAATGTGTTGTCTAACCACAGCTCATAAAAATCATTTCCTAAATCATAATGACTATGGATATCGGCAGCTGATTGTTTTTTCGTGTGTTTTTCTTTCGGCATGAATTTTTTGAACTTATTGTTGTGTAAAAAACCTTCCGCCTGATTGTAGACATCGTAGATCAGCTCTTGTAAGCTTCCGACGATCTCAATCTTTTTTTCCATGTAAGCTTCCCCAAGTGCGATCGAAGCATTGTTCAATAACTCTTTGACTGGAATCTTTTCATGAAAAATAATTTTGAAGACCGGTTCGCCTTCCCCTTCACCATATTCTTTGACTGAGCCATCCCAATACGTGACCTCCGTCTTTTTAGAAAAAGATGGTTTGAATAGTTGATTGTAAACTTCTTTGTCTAACATAATTTCCCCCCGCAAATTTTGGTTACTCCTTATCATCCGCCAAAATCGTCAGAAGTTCAAATGATATGATCAGTTTTTGGAATAGAAGTCGCTAGTTTGAAGTAATAAAAAAAACGGGTCTCCCCGTTTATTGAATCAAATCATAAATTTCCATTGCGACAATATCGATATTGTCGAACTGATAAGATTGCTTACTGTCACTTTCAGTCAATTCAAAAGTCTCAGTTGAACTGTCATAGGTCACGGTACATTTCTCAACGCCTTCTTTTTCAAAACGGCGAACTTGTATTTCGTTGTCGGTCGATTCCGTCATCGCTTCTAAGCGTCTAATGATGGCAACTAACTGTGAGTGTTGCATCTAGATGCCTCCCTTCCAATAATTCTGTTTTATTGTATCAAATCGGTCGCGATCTTGCATTCTTTTTCATTAAAATCTTTTCTAATTTTTCGCGAAGATTGAATTCCGCGGTTTATTTTTTCGGCGCACCAGTTGGCCACCACAATTTGATCAATGCTTGGGTCCCATCATTTTCAAAACCTTGATCCGCTAATTTTTTATAAAGTTGTTCCGCTAAAGCCGTTGCTGGAAGATCCAGCTCCATTTTTTTAGCTTCGTCTAGTGCGATCTTCAAATCCTTGATAAAATGTTTGACAAAAAAGCCCGGCGAATAATTTTGCGCTAAGATCCGCGGTACATAATTTTCCATCGACCAGTTTTGGGCACCGCCGCCACTCAATGTTGCTAAAACTTTTTCTAAATCAAGTCCCGCTTTTTGCGCGTAGACTAACATCTCAGTCAAGCCTGTCATCGTACCGGCAATCATGATTTGATTGGCCATCTTCGTATGTTGACCGCGTCCTGCTGTTCCTTGAAGGGTATACGATTTTCCCATGACTTTAAAAAGCGGCAATACTTTTTGATACGCTGTTTCACTGCCGCCTGCCATAATGGTGAGCGTTGCGTTTTTCGCGCCAACATCACCACCAGAGACTGGTGCATCTAGTGCATCCGCACCTTTTTCAACCGCTGTTTTTTGGATCTCTTTGGCTAACGTCGGCGTAGAAGTCGTTAAATCGACAAGTACTTTGCCACTTATTTCCGCCTGAAAGATCCCTTGTTCACCGTAATAAACTTCTTTAACATCTTGTGGATACCCCACCATCGTAAAAATAATCTCCGCTGCTTGTGCAACTTGTTCTGGCGTATCTTGCCAAACAGCTCCTTGTGCTATTAGTTCGGCGGTTTTACTTTTCGTTCGATTGTACACTACGACTTCATGATCGGCTTGCAACAGATTTTTCACGATCGCCTTGCCCATCACACCTGTTCCGATAAAACCTAATTTCATTTGCATATCCTCCTCATCAAAAAGAATCCACCTCTAGTATAACGTAAGCGGTGGATTTAAGCTGTCATTTGTTTTCTGGATTTTTTAAAGCTAGTTTTATTTTACGCCGCGTCGTTGTTTCATAATCTTCCGCTTTACATTGCGTCTCGTAGTATTTCAACATATCACAGTAAAATGCTTCCACCTGCTTGCCAAAATGTTCAGCGGAAACTTCTAGCAATTTCTGACTTTGGACGGCTAGATCAAATGGAATCGCTTGTTCCATATAAGCTAGTAGCGTCGAGGCAAACTCTTCGTCTGCAGTAAACGTCACTCCTAAGTGTTCATCGTCGATCAGCTGATCTAAATAATCATTGCCTTTGACGACACACTGCGTTCCGGACGCAATCGATTCAGCATACGTCAAACCTTGTGTTTCCGAAGATGACGCACTGACAAAGTAATCCGCAGCCCGATAGTAATAGGCGACGCGATCATTTGGTACTTCACCGGTAAACTGGACAACTTCAGTTAATTTTTCTGCCACAACTAACTGTCGCAACGCTTCTTGATAAGGCCCTTTCCCCACGATCACTAAGCGAGCAGCGGGCTCTTTAGCCACTACTTTAGAAAACTCACGTACGATCGCTTGGATATTCTTTTCGTATGAGACGCGACTCAAAGACAAGATCATTTTTTGTTCTGGTGTGATACCTAGTTCACGCCGCAATGCGCTAGTCTGCGTGAGGGTGATCTCCGGACGTTTGAAACGTTCTACTTCGATCCCCGTCGGAATAATTCGCATCGGGATATCCACACCGTAACGCGCTAATGTTTCTACTACGCGTTTACTCGGACAGATCACACCCGTTGAGTGATTGACAAAAATTCGCACGAAGCGCTTCACATGAGAGGGTCTGACCACTTTTCCGTTGGCGATATAATGCAAGTAATCTTCATACATCGTGTGATACGTATGAATGACGGGTACATGCAACCGATTTGCTACCATTTTTCCTAAAAAACCTGCGCCAAACTCAGTGTGAGTATGAATGATATCCAACTGTAATTCTTTTGCGATTTGATAAGCAAAAAAAATCCCCCGCACGACGATCCGCCGATCTTTGAATGACACAAACGGGACGCTTGGCATCCGCACAATATCTTTTTCAAATTCGTCAGCATCCGGATCAGTCGTCGTAAAAATATAAACTTCATGGCCTAACTTTTCTAATTCTTCTTTGAGTGTTTTAATCGAAGTCGACACGCCACTGACTTGTGGAAAATAAGTATCTGTAAAAAAACCAATCCGCACTCTGATTCCTCCAAACTATCTCATGACTTTTTCGTAAATCGCTTGATCATATCCCCGTCCCAAAACTTTTTGGTAGACCGCTTGCAATTCTAGACCGATCTCTTGGATACTTTTACTTTGTGCCGTTTTAAAACCTGCTTGGGCTACAGGAAGATCTTTTTGTTTCGTCAATCGTGCGATCAAATCGATAAAGTCTTGATTTGTCTGACCCATATAGCAATTTTTTTGATCAACTAGCCAGCCTTCATAAACCGGAATGTCACGCACTAGAACTTGCTGCTTACTGGCTAAAGCTTCTAAGACGACGATTCCTTCTGTCTCTTCATAAGAAGGAAAGAAAAATAAGTCTGCACCTGAGTAAGCTCCTTCAATGATCTCGCCACTGATGTAGCCTGGAAAAAGGACATTTTGCGGATGATCATGCAATACGATTTGACGGATGTCTCGCGGGATCGAATACAATGGGACTTCCCCAAACCAAATGAATGTATAGTCTGGAAACTGGCGCGCGATCTCAACAAAATCCAGCAAGCCTTTCCGTTTAAAAAACAACCCGACACTGATCACGACTTTTTGTTTTGGCTGCAAGTGAAAATAAGTACGAAACGCTGCTTCTTTTTTTTCAGTTGGATAATATTTTTGTAGATCGATCCCATTTGAAATCGCAGCGATCGGTTGTTTGATGCCATAATTTTTCAGCAGGCGCCGAGCATAGGGCGTCGGGGTGATCAAGTGATCCGCTTGCTCATACAAATAAACTAACCATTTTTTGACCAAAGGCGCTAATTGATTTGAACCGACAAATGAATTTTTAAAATCTTCTTCAGTTGAATGCGCATGGTAAATCACTTTTTTGCCAGCTGCTTTAGCTTGCTTGACTTTTAATAAACTTTTGAGGCCATACGTATTGATATGTAACAGGTCATAATCGGTGCAGGCAGCATCGGTCGTGTAATCGATCCCGACTGTCGCTAACGCTCGTTTTTGATGTTTCAAAGCGTTTCCGATTCCAGATTTTCCGATCACGTTTTGGCCTTCAAAATACAATAAAACTTTCACTGCCGCGCCTCCTTTTACTCTGCCTATTATTATAACACAGCACTTTGGCTATTTTATCAAACTTAAATCTTAAATCAATAGTAGAACGGATCTTCTGCCATTTTTCTAAAAAATAAAAAAGTTGGAGCTAAATGTTTCAGCCCCAACTAATCTAGTTTTATTTTACGTATTGTTCGACTAATGCAACGACTTCTTCCATCGTATCGCATTCTTTCAAGGCTTTATCAGCTAGTTCAGCCATGTCAGTCGTTGAAAGTTTTTTCATCAAGCTACGTGTTTTAAGCACTGAAGTCGCACTCATTGAGAATTCATCTAAGCCCATTCCCATCAAAAGCGGTACCGCAGTTTGATCGCCGGCCATCTCGCCACACATACCAGCCCATTTACCTTCAGCGTGAGCTGCGTCAATCACGTTTTTGATCAAACGCAAGATCGATGGATTGTAAGGCTGATACAAGTAAGAAACTTGTTCATTCATTCGATCAGCTGCCATCGTGTATTGGATCAAATCATTCGTTCCAATACTGAAGAAATCAACTTCTTTAGCAAATTTATCTGCTAACACAGCGGCTGCTGGAATCTCGATCATGATCCCAACTTGGATCGAATCAGAGATCTTCACGCCTTCTTTGACTAATTTTGCTTTTTCTTCATCAAACAATTTCTTAGCTGCTCTAAATTCTTTCAACGTCGCTACCATTGGGAACATGATGCGTAAGTTTCCGAATGCAGACGCCCGCAATAATGCACGTAATTGTGTCCGGAACATGCCGTCACCTAATTCAGACAAGCTGATCCGCAACGCCCGGTAACCTAAGAATGGATTCATTTCATGCGGTAATTTTAAATAGTTCAATTCTTTATCGCCACCGATATCCATCGTCCGCACAACGACTGGTTTGTCGCCCATGCCTTCAAGAACCGCTTTGTACGCTTCGAATTGATCTTCTTCAGTTGGAAAGTCCGGTGAGTCCATGTAAAGGAATTCAGTTCGGTACAAGCCGATTGCTTCTGCTCCGTTGTTATGGACACCTTCAAGATCTTTAGGCGTTCCGATATTAGCCGCAAGTTCGAAATGTTTGCCATCTGCGGTCACGGTTTCAGCTTCTTTTAATTTCTCCCATTCTGCTTTTTGGGCAGCGTAGTCTTCGCCAGCTTTTTTAAACTCAGCTGCTTGCTCGTCAGTTGGGTTTACGATGACTTCACCGATGATCCCATTGACAGCTAACTGATCACCGACTTTGACTTTGGCTGTAATCTCTTTAGTCCCAACAATCGCTGGGATCTCTAATGAACGCGCCATGATCGCAGAGTGGGAAGTCCGTCCGCCGATATCAGTTACAAACGCTTTAACAAAATTTTTGTCTAATTGCGCCGTATCACTTGGTGTTAAATCGTGTGCTACTACGACTACTTCTTCATCAATCATTGAAGGGTCAGGTAACGTTACCCCTAATAAATGCGCCATCACACGTTTGGTCACGTCTTTGATGTCGGCTGCACGTTCTTGCATATAAGCGTTGTCATCCATCGCTTCGAACATGCCGATGTACATGTCAGTCACTTCTTTTAAAGCGGCTTCTGCATTGACTTTATTGTCTTTAATATGTGAATTGATTTGACCGATCATCTCTGGATCTGAAAGAACCATTAAATGCGCGTCAAAAACTTGTGCTTCTTCTTCGCCTAAGCTTTTTGCTGCTTTATCACGGATTTTTTGTAATTCAGCAGAAGAAGCTGCCAAAGCATCTGCTAAACGCTTTTCTTCGGCAGCTGTATCTTCCACACTTTTCTTATCGAAAGACAAATCCGGTTGAACTAGCAAGTAAGCTTTCGCAACGGCAACCCCGTCACTAGCGGCAATACCTTTTAGCATTTCAACCATTATTCAGATAGTCCCTCTTTCTTCATTGTTTCGACGATTGCTTCCATTGCTTCTTTTTCGTCAGCGCCTTCAGCAGAGATCGTAACGTCAGAACCTTGGCCAACACCTAAAGACATAACGCCCATGATTGATTTTAGGTTAACTGATTTTCCTTTATACTCTAAGTTGATATCTGAGTTAAATTTGCTTGCAGTTTGCACTAGTAATGTTGCTGGGCGTGCGTGGATCCCTGTTTCTGCTACTACGTGAAAATCTTTTTTTTCCATATTGACCGTTCTCCTTTATATAAGAAAATTAATTAGTTATGTTAGGGTTTCGTGACAAAGCTTGGCTTTAACACCCCTTCATTTCTAAAGGTTACCATTTTTTTACTTTTGATACAACAATTTTAGCTGAAATATTCTAACAAAATGTATCCCTTTTCTTTTATTTTATTCCACTAGTGTTGCAAAGAACTTCAAATCATTAAAAGCATTGCTATAAAGCTATTCATGTACAAAAAAATCCTTTATACTGTTCTCGGATGACTTATCCAAGACCAATAAAAAGGACCTACGCATGG